>NZ_JBHYHV010000003.1:379322-789023 GCF_042739215.1 Mesorhizobium sp. NPDC059054 | reverse complement strand
TGTCAAAGAACAGACATCGCAGACGCAACGTCATGGCCCGTTCCGCTTCTCAGCTCCAGACCAGTAGAGTGTCGCTCACGCGGCTCTCTTGAATTCGTCCAACTCCGCGAAACCCAGAAGCGAACTTCTTCGTCGCCAGCAGCGTCGCCGCTGTCGTTGGTGAGCGGCATATAGGGGATGGCCTCTTCCGGTGTCAACAGCCGTTTGAAGATTTTTGCGATCTTCTCGATTTTTTTCTGGCCGGCCGGTGCGCCAGCCGCAAAATGCAACGGGGCACGAAAGCCCCTGGCAGGGACCGTATCCCGACCGCCAACAGTGCTACCGGCATGGCAACGGCTTGGAAAAGGCGGGATACGGTATCAGGCGGCATGCGCCGCCACGGTAAAGCCGGCGGTTGCTAGCGATCGATCCGCGTCGAGAGGATGATGGAAGACAGCGTGCGTTCCACGCCGTCCATCGCACCGATCCTGTCGAGCAAAGCATCGAGATCGCTGATGGATGCCGATTCGACCGTCACGATCATATCGAAGCTACCGCTCACCGAGTGCAGCGCGCGCACCTGGCCAAGCGCACGCAGATCCTTCACCACGCGTTCCGCCGCTTTCGGCGCCACCGTCAGCAAAACATGCGCCCTTACCAGACCCTGCTCGTAGTCGGGAGCCAACCTTACGCCATAGCCGGTGATGATGCCGCGCGCCTCCAGCCGTTCGATGCGGCTTTGTACCGTCGTGCGCGAAACGCCCAGCCGCCGGGCGAGCTCGGCCGTCGAGGCGCGCGCATTTTCCCGCAGCAATGTGATGAGATCTCTGTCGGCTTGGCTCAGCATTTTTGCCCGTGACTTTGCATTGTGACGAATGAGCTCGGCGATTTACTCGAAAAGCATCGGCGTTTTGTTCAATCGCACACTTCCATTCGTCAGGCAAACTGCGATTCCTGCCCCTGACACATCAATAAGAAAGGGCTTGGCCATGAAGGAAATCGTTGTCGTCGGCGCGGGCAAGATCGGCTCGACCATTGCAGACATGTTGGCCGCGACCGGTGACTATCGCGTCACCATCGTCGATCGCTCTGCCGCACAGCTCGCGGCGCTGGACGTTGCGGCGGGTGTCGCCACAGTTGAAACCGACATCGAGGCCGCCGGCGCCCTGGAAGCCGCGCTTGCCGGCAAGTTCGCCGTGCTGAGCGCCGCGCCCTTCCATCTCACCACGCGAATCGCCGAAGCGGCCGCATCCGCGGGCGTTCATTATCTCGACCTGACCGAGGATGTCGCCTCGACCCGCCGCGTCAAGGAACTGGCGAAAACCGCCAAGACCGCCTTCATTCCGCAGTGCGGCCTGGCTCCCGGCTTCATCTCGATCGTTGCCAACGATCTTGCCAGCCGTTTCGACAGCCTTGAAAGCGTCCGCATGCGTGTCGGCGCGCTGCCGCAATATCCGTCGAATGCTCTGAACTACAACCTGACCTGGAGCACCGACGGCGTCATCAACGAATATTGCGAGCCTTGCGAAGCCATCGTCGAGGGCGAGCTGATCGAAGTGCCGCCGATGGAAGAGCGCGAGGAATTCTCGCTCGACGGCGTCACCTACGAGGCCTTCAACACCTCGGGCGGCCTGGGCACGCTGGCCGAGACCCTGAAAGGCAAGGTGCGCACGCTCAACTACCGCACCATCCGCTACCCGGGCCACGCCGCGATCATGAAGGCATTGCTCAACGATCTTGGCCTACGCCATCGCCGCGAAGTGCTGAAGGACATTCTGGAGAATGCGCTGCCGGCCACGATGCAGGATGTGGTCATCGTCTTCGTGACCGTCTCGGGCCGCAAGAACGGCCGCCTGCTGCAGGAGACCTATGCCAACAAGGTCTACAGCCAGCGTTCCGGCCAGACCGTGCGCAGCGCCATCCAGATTACCACCGCTTCCGGTATCTGCGCGGTGCTCGACATGCTGGCTGACGGCACCCTGCCGGCAACCGGCTTCGTCAAGCAGGAAGACATCGCACTGGACAGCTTCCTCGCCAACCGCTTCGGCCGCGCCTATGCGCAACATGAACGCGCCGACCGCATGACCGGCTAACCTTGCCGGCTAGGCTGACCAAAATAAAAACCCGCCACCCGGCGGGTTTTTTTTGGATCTCGTTATCGACGCTCTCGCCGAGATGCTTCCTCATATATGCAGTGCGTGTCCCAGCGCCTTGAGCGCCGCTTCTGGAAACGCTTCGCCCTGCGTCGGATGCGCATGGATCGTGCCGGCGATGTCTTCCAGGCGCGCGCCCATTTCCAGTGCAAGCCCGAAGGCCGCCGCCAGTTCGGAAACACCGCTGCCGACCGCCTGGATGCCCAGAACCAGATGATTGTCTGCGCGCGCGACAACACGGACAAAGCCGCTTTCGCCGAGCTTCGTCATGGCGCGGCCATTGGCGGTGAACGGAAACAGCCCGGTCTTGACCTCGCCGCCCAAGGCCTTCGCTTCATCCGGCGACAATCCTACGCTCACCACTTCCGGATCGGTGAAGCAGACCGCCGGAATGGCGCGCTTGTCCCAGCTGCGTTTGTGTCCAGCCACGATCTCGGCCACCATCTCGCCCTGCGCCATGGCACGGTGTGCCAGCATAGGCTCGCCGGTCACGTCGCCGATTGCAAAGACACCACGCATCGAGCTGCGGCACTGCTCATCGATGCGGATGAAGCGGCCATTCATATCCAGATCGATCTGGTCGAGACCCCACCCTTCCGTCACCGGCTTGCGCCCAACCGTGACGAGAATCTTGTCGGCCTCGATCTTCACGTCCTTGCCGGCAGCGGTTTCCACCAGCAGCGCGTCGCCTTTGCTCGAGAGACCCTTGGCCCTGGCCTCCGTCAGCACGTCCACCCCAAGCTCGGCCAGTCGTTTGATCACCGGCTTGGTCAGTTCGGCATCATATTGTGCGAGCAGGCGCGGCAACGCCTCCACCACCGTCACCTTGGAGCCGAGCTTGGCAAAGGCCATGCCGAGTTCCAGCCCGATGTAACCGCCACCGACGATGGCGAGCCTCTCGGGCACCTTGTCCAGTGACAGCGCGTCTGTGGACGAAATCACCGGACCGCCGAAAGGCAGGAACGGCAGCTCGACCGGCGCCGAACCGGTGGCGATGACGACGGTTTCGGCACGGATCACCTGCAGGCCGGTCTCGGTCTCGACTTCCACGGTCTTGCCGTCCCGGAATGTCGCCCAGCCGGAAACATGCTTGACCTTGGCCTTCTTGAGCAGTCCGGAAACGCCATTTGTAAGCCGGCTTACGATACCGTCTTTCCATGCGACAGTCTTGGCGAAATCAATAGAGGGGTCCGCCGTCGTTATGCCGAGCGGACTGATGCCTTCAGCCATATGCGCGACTTTCTCGAACTCCTCGGCGGCATGGATCAGCGCCTTGGATGGAATGCAGCCGATGGTGAGGCAGGTTCCTCCCGGTTTCGCCGCCTCGACGATCACGGTGTCGATGCCAAGCTGGCCGGCGCGGATGGCGCATACATAACCGCCGGGGCCGGCGCCGATGACGAGCAGTTTGCAGGAAATGTCCTTCATTGCCCAAGTCCCCCTTGAGGAAGGTTCGCTGGCTGATGATCGTGAAAGCAATGCATCTTCAGTTGTCCACGAAGATCAGAGCCGGGGTTTCCAGAAGCGCCTTGATGCGCTGGACAAATACCGCCGCATCCCAACCATCGACGATGCGATGATCGAAACTGGATGACAGGTTCATCATCTTGCGCGGGACGAACTGAGTGCCGTCCCACATCGGTCGCACCATCATCTTGTTGACGCCGATGATCGCGACTTCAGGATGGTTGATCACCGGCGTGGTCACGATACCGCCCATCGCGCCCAGCGAGGTGATGGTGATGGTCGAACCGGATAGCTCGTCGCGGGTCGCCGTGCCCGTCTTGGCGGCTTCCGCCAAACGATTGACCTCGACGCCGCAATCCCACAGGTCGCGTGCCTCGGCATGTTTCACCACCGGCACCACCAGTCCGTTCGCGGTCTGGGCGGCGATGCCGATATGGATGCCGCCATGCTGATGGATGATGCCCGCCTCATCGTCGAACAGCGAATTCAGCAATGGCTGCTCGCTGATTGCCTTGACCATCGCCCGCATCAGGAAAGGCAGCAGCGTCAGTTTCGGACGATCGGCGCGCTTTTCCTTGTTGAGCGCGGCGCGCAGATCTTCGAGCGCCGTCACATCGATCTCCTCGACATAGGTGATGTGCGGGATTCGCGATTTGGCGAGTTTCATCTTTTCGGCGATCTTGCGCCGAAGTCCGATGACCTTGATCTCCTCGACGCTCTCGTTGCGCGAAAAGCCGGTCGCCGGCCGGGTCGTCTGCGGCCCCCGTGTGAGGAATTCGTCGATGTCCTCGTGCCGGATAAGGCCGGCCGGCCCTGTGCCGGCGACCTGCCTCAGGTCGATGCCCGCTTCCTTGGCCCGAAGCCGCACTGCCGGCGACGCCAATGGCTTTTCGCCTTCCGGACGCGGCGTTCCACCGATCGAGGCGGATGGGCGCGACGCGCTCTTTGCCGCGACCGGAGCAGGAGACGGCGCCGGCTTGGCTTCCGTCGGCTCCTTGCGTCCCACGTCGGCCGGATCCTCTTTCACGACCTGAGCCTTTGCGGGTTCCTCGATCTTGCCGGCGGCCACAGGCTTGGCGTCGGTGGCTGTTGTCACATTGCCTTCACCGGCGACCTTGAGCCGCACGATCGGCGAACCGATCGCCACCGTGTCGCCAATCTCGGCACCGAGCCAGAGAATCTCTCCGTCCACAGGTGAAGGGACCTCCACCGTCGCCTTGTCGGTCATGACGGCCGCCAGCACAGTGTCTTCGCGCACGAGGTCGCCGACCTTCACGCTCCATTCGACGAGTTCTGCCTCGGCCACGCCTTCGCCGACATCGGGCAGCTTGATGACATACTCACCCATGTCAGGCCTCCATCGTGGCGATGAGCGCGCGGCCAACGCGGGCCGGTCCAGGGAAATAATCCCACTCCTGCGCATGCGGATAGGGCGTGTCCCAGCCGGCAACACGCACGACCGGTGCCTCGAGGTGATAGAAGCAGTTCTCCTGCACCAGCGACATCAGTTCTGCACCGAAGCCGGAGGTCAAAGTCGCCTCGTGCACCACCACACAGCGCCCGGTCTTCTTCACCGACTCCACGATGGTATCGAGGTCGAGCGGCAGCAGCGTGCGCAGATCGATGATCTCGGCGTCGATGCCGGTCTCCTCGGCCGCAGCCTGGGCGACGTAGACCATGGTTCCATAGGCAAGCACCGTCACGGCATTTCCCGGGCGGCGTATAACCGCCTTGCCGAGCGGCACTGTGTAATGACCGTCGGCGACTTCGCCCAGTTCATGCTTGGACCACGGCGTGACGGGCTTGTCGTGATGGCCGTCGAACGGACCGTTGTAGAGCCGTTTGGGCTCCAGGAAGATGACCGGATCCGGATCTTCGATGGCCGCGATCAGCAGGCCCTTGGCGTCTGACGGATTGGACGGCACCACGGTCTTCAGGCCCGAGACGTGGGTGAACAGGGCCTCGGGGCTCTGGCTGTGGGTCTGGCCGCCGAAGATGCCGCCACCCGTCGGCATGCGCACGACGATCGGGCAGGTGAAATCGCCATTGGAGCGATAGCGCAGACGCGAGGCTTCCTGGGTCAACTGGTCGTATGCCGGGTACATATAGTCGGCAAACTGTATCTCGACGCAAGGCTTCAAGCCGTAGGCGGCCATACCGATCGCCGCGCCGACGATACCGGATTCGTTGATCGGTGCATCGAAACAGCGACTCTTGCCGTATTTTGCCTGAAGGCCTTGCGTGCAGCGAAACACGCCACCGAAAAAACCGACATCCTCGCCAAAAACGACGACGCGTTCGTCCAGCCCCATCGCGACATCCATGGCATCGCGAATAGCCTCGATCATGGTCTTGCGTGCCATGGTTCAGATCCCCGCCTGCTGGCGCTGGCGCCTGAGATGCGGCGGCATCTCGGCATAGAGCCCTTCGAACATGTCGCGGATCGACGGTTTGCCGCCTGCATGCAGCGTGCCGTGCGATTCGGCTTCCTTCTGCGCCGCGATGACGGTCTCGAGGATTTCGGTTTCGGCCTGCGTGTGGCGTTCGTCTGACCAGACGCCGCGATGGACAAGATGGTTCTTCAACCGCACCACCGGATCACCAAGCGGCCAGGCCTCCGATTCCGCTTTCGGCCGATAGGCCGACGGATCATCCGAGGTCGAATGCGCGCCGGCGCGATAGGTCACATATTCGATCAGCGTCGGCCCGAGATTGGCGCGCGCACGTTCGGCCGCCCATTTGGCCACGGCATGCACGGCAAGGTAGTCGTTGCCGTCGACCCGCAAGGCCGGAATGCCGAAGCCAAGGCCACGCGCCGCGAACGTACCAGCACCACCGCGTGCGATGCCCTGGAAGGTCGAAATTGCCCACTGGTTGTTGACGATGTTGAGAATGACCGGGGCCTTGTAGGTCGAGGCAAACACCAAGGCCGAATGGAAATCCGATTCCGCCGTCGAACCATCGCCGATCCAAGCGGCGGCAATGCGCGTGTCGCCGCTGATCGCGGAGGCCATCGCCCAACCCACGGCCTGGATGTACTGCGTAGCCAGATTGCCGGAGATCGAGAAGAAGCCATGCTCTTTCGACGAATACATGATCGGCAGCTGCCGTCCCTTCAGCGGGTCGGCTTCGTTCGAATAGATCTGATTCATCATCGTGACCATCGGGTAGTCGTCGGCGATCAAAAGCCCGGCTTGCCGATAGGTCGGGAAATTCATGTCGCCCTTGTCGAGCGCCCGGCGGAAGGCACAGCTCACTGCTTCCTCACCCAGATGCTGCATATAGAAAGAGGTCTTGCCTTGGCGCTGCGCCATCTGCATACGGGCATCGAATGCCCTCAACGTCATCATGTGACGCAAGCCTTCCAGGAGCTCTTCATCGCCGAGCATGCCGGCCCAGGGACCGACCGCCTCGCCGGCGCGATCCAGGACGCGGATGATCGAAAAAGCCAGGTCGCGAATTTCGCGCGGATCGACATCGATCGGCGGTTTGGGCACGGAGCCGGCCTTGGGAATGGGAACGTTGGAGAAATCCGGTGTTCCACCCGGCCTTACCTCCGGTTCCGGAACATGAAAGCGCAACTTCCCGGCTTCGGCCATGGGCTCTCGTCCTCCACTGCATTGGAACGCCGGACGGTCCATGCGGACGCGCGAGGGACGCTCCATCACTTTCAATCTGCGATGTTCGCATATCTTCGACGCCGAAGCAGCGTCAAAGTACCTCCACCGCGTTTGCCTCTCCCTGCGCGGCGCACGAGGCTCCGGCGGCGGCGCAATGTTGCAGGAAACGCGCGTAATATCCCGTCTCATCCATGCCCCTTGCGGCAACAAATGGGATTGCTTGTCGTAATTTCCATTCCGAATGCTGCCGCAAGTGCCTTGAGCGATCCCGAATGCGCGTCACGATCTGTCAGATTCGATGCCGCACATTGCTTCCGTGATTTCGCGCATGCCGGGATCACAAACCCACTGCGTATTTTTGCGCGACATGCTTTGAGTACCGCATCGTGCTAGAGGACCAGCATGGCACAGAAAAAAGCCTCAGAAGTCGATTCGTGGCTGGCCCGGCCGGACACCGGCACGTGGCTGGTGCTGATCTATGGCCCGGACCGCGGACTGGTGGCAGAACGAGCGCGTGCTTATGCGGCGCGCACCGGACTGCCGCTCGACGATCCCTTTTCCGTGGTGAAGCTGGATGCCGGCGATGCCGACCGCGACCAGGGCCGTCTGCTCGATGAAGCGCGCACCGTGCCGATGTTTTCCGATCGTCGTCTGCTGTGGCTGCGCAACGCCGGTGCCCAGAAGAACCTCGCGGATGACGTCAAGGCCTTGCTGGCCGAGCCCCCGCGCGATGCCGTTGTTCTGATCGAGGCCGGGGATCTGAAGAAGGGTGTCGGGTTGCGCGCAACCGTCGAGGCCGCAAGCGGCGCGATGGCGCTGCCCTGTTATGCAGACGATGCGCGCGACATCGAAACCGTCATCGACGACGAACTCGGCAAGGCCGGCATGACGATGACGCTGGAGGCGCGCCAGGCCTTGCGCCGCAACCTCGGCGGCGACCGCCTCGCCTCGCGCGGCGAGGTCGAGAAGCTGGCGCTTTATGCCCATGGTCGCGGTGAAATCACGCTGGAGGACGTGCGTGTTCTTACCGGAGATGTCTCCGGTCAATCCTTTGACGATGCGGTCGACGCGGTGCTGGCCGGCAGGCTGGACGACTTCGATACGGCCTTTACCCTGCAATGCCAGGCCGGCGGCCAGCCTTTCCTGGCGCTGGCTGCCGCAATGCGCCAATTCCAGGCTCTGCATGCGATGCGCGGTGCCGTGGATGCCGGCGGCGGTCGCAACGCGGCCGCAGTCGTTGCCGCGCACAAGCCGCCGGTTTTCTTTACCCGCCGACGCTTGATCGAGACTGCGCTGGAACGCTGGAATTCCGAAGCCTTGAGCCGGGCACTTGCACGACTTCAAGCCGCTGTCCTGCAGACACGGCGGCGGTCCGATCTCGCCGAGCCGATCGCTCGGCAGGCTTTGCTCGGCATCGCCGTGGAAAGCGCGAGACTGGCGCAACGACGCTAAACAAAACCTGCCTTGCGTTAAAACTTTTGTTTTACAATGGCTTAGAACGAATTAACTGATATATGCCGCTCGAAGGCTCAGGTCTGTTTCAGCCGCCGGCAGAGATCATCGAGCTGATCGAGCGAGCGATACGACACTCGCAATTCGCCGCCACCGCTCTTGTGCGCGATCGCCACTTTCATGCCGGTGACATCGGACAGGAGCTTTTCCAGCGCCAGCGTATCCGGATCCTTCTCAGCGGGTGTCGAAAGCTTGGCCTCACGCTGCGCATGGACCGGCATCTGCGCGAGCGCTTCAGCCTGACGAACGGAAAGCCCCTCTTCCACGATGCGCTTGGCAAGCCCCGCCGGATCCTGTGCGGTGACCAATGTGCGCGCATGGCCCGCCGACAATGAACCATCCACCAGCATGTCGCGAATGACGTCCGGCAGCTTCAAAAGACGCAGCGTGTTTGCAACATGGCTGCGGCTCTTGCCGATGACTTGGCCGAGATCGGCCTGACTGTAGCCGTGATCATCGATCAGCTGCTGATAGCCGAGTGCTTCTTCAACCGCGTTGAGGTCAGCACGCTGAACGTTTTCAATGATCGCCAGCTCCAGCGCCGTTCGATCATTGACCTCCCGCACGATCACCGGAATCTCGATCAGGCCAGCGCGTTGCGCGGCCCGCCAGCGCCGCTCGCCGGCGATGATTTCATAGCGCCCCTGCTGTGTTGGCGACGACCGCACCACCACAGGCTGGACCACCCCATGTTCGCGAATCGACTGAGACAGGTCCGTCAGCTCGGCATCGCCGAAATGGCGTCGCGGATTGCGCGGGTTCGGAGAAATGAACTCGATCGGCACTTTGCCGTCCGCCGCCGGACGCTGCTGTTCGGTGGCCGCCGCCGGTCGGTCGATTTCACCGATCAGTGCCGCAAGCCCTCGCCCCAGCCGCTTTCTCGAAGGATCGTCGTTCATCTCAGGTCTTCCAGATCGTCGTTTCGGTAACGTATCGAATCTTACGCGGCCCGCAACTGGCGCTCGCGGCGAATCACTTCCGAAGCCAGTTGCAGATAGGCCTGGCTGCCGGAGCATTTGAGATCGTAGAGAATCGCCGGCTTGCCGTAGGATGGCGCTTCGGAAACCCGCACATTGCGCGGGATGACCGTCTCATAGACCTTGTCGCCCATATAGGCGCGCACATCCTGCACGACCTGGTTGGCGAGGTTGTTGCGGCCGTCGAACATGGTGAGCACGATGCCCTGGATGCTTAAATTCGGGTTGATCGAGCCGCGTACTTGCTCGACCGTCTCGAGCAACTGGCTGAGGCCTTCCAGCGCGAAGAATTCGCATTGCAGTGGAACCAGCACGGAATCGGCGGCCGCCATCGAGTTCAGCGTCAGCAGATTGAGCGAAGGTGGGCAATCGATCAGCACATAGCTGTACTGATCGGAAGCGTGGATCGCGTTGCGCAGGCGCAGCACGCGATCTGGTGCCGAGGCGATCTCCATCTCGATGCCAAGCAGGTCGAGCGTCGAAGGCACGATCGACAGACCCGGCACAGCCGTAGGCATTGCCGCGGCTTCCAGATCGAGCTGACCGGTGAGGACGTCGTAGGAAGAAACGGTGCGATCCCGGCGGTCGATGCCGAGCCCCGTGCTGGCATTGCCCTGTGGGTCAAGGTCAACGATGAGTACGCGCTCGCCGATCGCCGCGAGCGCCGTCGCCAAATTTATGGCGGTGGTCGTCTTGCCGACGCCACCCTTCTGGTTGGCAACGGTAATGATCCTTGGTCCGGTGGTGGTCATGGTTTTCCGCCACAAATTCATTTCGCTAGCATCACGCGTTGAATCAAATTCTGCGAACATTGCGCAGCTCAAGCACAACCCCTTGTGGGTCGACGGTGCTTGGATGTTCTAGCAGATCGAAGCGCCAGCGGAGAGAGCTTTCTTTTATTTCCCGCTGATAATCCCTGCCTTTGTGGAACAAAGCCCGGGCACCAGCCGCCAACCAGGGCTCCGTAAGGGCCAGGAGATCGGTCAATGAAGCCAAGGCGCGGGCGGTGACGATCTCCGGCGCGCCCACAAATGAGTATGAGTCCTCGATACGCTTGGCGATGATTCGCGCGGGCAATCGAAACTGTCCGACCGTGGCCTGCAGAAAGCCGGTTTTCTTGCGATTGCTTTCGACGAGAGAGATCGAACCGCCGCGCTCGCCAAGCAAAAACGCCATAACCAATCCCGGAAATCCGCCTCCGGAGCCTATGTCGACCCAATGTTTGGCGATCGGTTCGATCTTGGCGAGCTGCGCGCTGTCCAGGATATGGCGTTGCCAGACATCGTTTTCGGTGGATGCCGCAACGAGATTGATGCTTCTGTTCCACTTCAGGAAATGTGCTTCAAAAGCTTCGAGCGCCGCAAACGTTTCACGTGAAACGTCCCCCGCGGCCTCCCGCAAGCTTTCATAAGATGCAGCGCTCACGCGGCACCTTTCTCGGCAATTTCCGCATTTCGGATATGGGCGACAATCACAGCCAGAGCCGCGGGCGTCATGCCCTCCATACGCTGCGCCTCGGCGATCGACCGCGGCTTGCGATCCCGCATCTTCTGCTTGAGCTCATTGGAGAGCCCGGAGACACCGCCAAAATCCAGTTGGGCCGGGATCAGCCGGTTTTCCTCGCGACGCAGTTGTTCGGCGTCCGTCTTCTGGCGATCCAAATAGACGGAATACTTCGCTTCGATTTCGAGAGCTTCCGCCGTCTTGGCGTCGATGCCGGCGAATTGCGAATCGATCTTCGCCAGCCAGGCAACGTCCACATCCGGATACGCCAGCAGGTCGTAGGCTGAACGCCGGACACCGTCCTTGTTGATCTCCAGGCCATGGCTGGCGGCTTCGTTCGGTGTGAACCGGATCTGTTTGGCCAATTCACGTGCGCGATCGATTCGCGTCCTGATCTCCTCGAAGCGACGAGAGCGGTCCGCCGACACAATACCAAGCTCGATCGCTTTGCCCGTCAGACGTTCATCGGCATTGTCGGCACGCAATGACAGCCGGAACTCCGCGCGCGATGTGAACATCCGATAAGGTTCCGCGATGCCTCGGCTCGTCAGATCATCGATCATAACGCCGATATAGGCTTCGGTCCGGCTGAGCACGACCTGGCTGCGGCCCCCGGCGCGACGCGCAGCGTTCAAACCTGCGACAAGCCCCTGCGCCCCTGCCTCTTCATAACCCGTCGTGCCATTGATCTGACCGGCAAGAAACAACCCCTGGACCTTTCGGGTCTCGAGCGACTGGTGCAACTCACGCGGATCAACGTGATCATATTCGATGGCGTAACCCGGCTGCAGCATTGTCGCGCGCTCCAGACCCGGAATTGTCTTGAGCAATTCGAGTTGTGCATCTTCCGGCAGGGATGTCGAAATCCCATTCGGATAAACCGTAGGATCGTCGAGACCTTCCGGCTCCAGAAAAATCTGGTGTCCTTCGCGATCGCCGAATTTGACGATCTTGTCCTCGATGGAGGGGCAATAGCGCGGCCCGACACCTTCGATCTCCCCGGAATACATGGCAGAGCGATTGAGATTGGCGCGAATGACGGCATGTGATTCTGGGGTCGTGCGTGTAATGCCGCAATCGATCTGTGGATTGCGGATACGATCCGTCATCAGAGAAAAAGGCACCGGGTTCTCGTCCGCGGCCTGGCTTTCCAGGATTTTCCAGTCAATCGTTCGTCCATCCAGCCTGGGCGGCGTGCCTGTTTTCAAACGCCCAAGCTTGAACCCAATGCGTTCCATGGTTGCGGAGAGGCCAACGGAAGCCTGCTCGTTCATCCTCCCAGCAACGATCTTGCGGTCGCCGATATGGATTAATCCACGCAGGAACGTGCCGGTGGTCAACACCGCGGCACCGCAAGACAGCCGACGACCGTCCGCCAGTACTACCGCTGAAACGACGTTGTCCTCGACTTCCAGGTCGAAAACCTCACCTTCGATGACATCCAGATTGGACTGAGCCTGAATGGCATCCTGCATGGCCAGCCGATACAGTTTTCGGTCGGCCTGCGTTCGTGGTCCGCGCACTGCGGGACCTTTGCGGCGGTTGAGCAAGCGAAACTGTATGCCCCCGGCGTCTGCGACGCGGCCCATCAGGCCATCCATCGCATCAATCTCCCGAACGAGATGACCTTTGCCCAAGCCGCCAATCGCCGGATTGCATGACATTACGCCAATGGTGTCGAAGCGCAGCGTGACCAAGGCGCAGCGCGCACCGGCGCGTGCCGCCGCACTGGCCGCCTCGCAACCGGCATGGCCGCCTCCAACCACGACAACGTCGTAGCTGCTGATCATTGCTTATGCTCCTGGAGTTTCGCTTGCGCTGTCATGTTCTTCCGAACGATTCCTGTCAAGAAAAACCGAACGTTTCACGTGAAACACGTTTCGGTTGCAGGATACCACCCGCCCATTGTTTCACGTGAGTCATCGCCCACGTGCGTTTCACGTGAGTCGCGCTTTCGTCTACGACGGCAACTGTTTCACGTGAATCACTTCCCGATGCAGAATTGCGAGAAGATGACGTCCAGCAGATCTTCGACATCGACAACGCCAACGATTCGGCCAAGACGTTCTCCAGCCAATCGCAGATCTTCCGCCTGAAGCTCAAGATCGTCCTGTCCAAGTGCTTGCTCGATAAACGCGTTACCCTCATTCAGCAATTCCACGTGCCGAAGTCGCGACGGCAGCAGACTCCCTGCTGCGCCCGCAGCCTCTTCCGCCAACTCGCCCAGCTTCTCGAGAAGCTGGGTAACCCCTTCACCCGTCTTCGCAGAGAGAACGACATCGAATTCCGGACGATTCTTCTTTCTTCCAGAAACCAAGTCGGCCTTCGTTCCAATGCGGAGCACACGCGACCTCGTCGGCAACTCGATGTCCGGTACCGTAGCGGTCATGTCGTGCAGCACCGCCACCAGGTCCGCATTCTCGGCGCGCTTCCTGGCTCGCTCGATGCCGATGCCTTCAACGGTTCCGGCATGTTCCCTCAACCCCGCCGTATCGGTCAGCCGGACCTTAAGGCCGTGCAAGTCCAGCGCGACCTCAAGCAAATCTCGTGTCGTACCGGGCTCGTCGCTGACGATGGCGGCTTCCCGTCTGGCCAAAGCGTTGAACAAGCTTGACTTTCCGGCATTGGGCGCACCGAGGATCACCACGTCGAAGCCCTCGCGAATGATCTCACCCGCATGAAATCCGGCAATATGCTCAGCGATCTCGTTGGAAAGCCTGCGCATATCAGACCAGACCGTGTCCGAGACCGAGCCGGGAATATCGTCTTCGTCCGCGAAATCGATCTCGGCCTCGATCATCGCGCGGGCGTGAACAAGCCGTCGGCGCCAGGCGTCATAGAGTTCACTCTGCGCACCCCCGGCGTTGAGCAACGCAAAACGGCGCTGCGATTCCGTTTCGGCGTTGATGAGGTCGGCAAGGGCTTCGGTTTCGACCAGATCGAGCTTGCCATTCAGGAAAGCTCGCCGTGTGAATTCACCAGGCTCGGCATGGCGGATTCCGTCGATGGACGTCAGTGTCTGCAGTAGGGCCGACACCACGGCTCTGCCGCCGTGCACCTGAAACTCGGCGACATCCTCACCGGTAAAACTCGCCGGTCCTGCAAAAAAGATCACCAGACCAGTATCGATCAACGATCCATCGGCCTGCTTCAACCGGCGCAACGCCACCTCACGCTCAGGCACCGACGTTTCCGATATCGTTTCGATAGCGAATCGAGTCTTTGAACCGGAAAGCCGGACAACAGCAACTCCGGCCGGCAGCTTTCCGCTCGACAACGCAACGATCGAATCCGAGAATCTCATTGTTCGCTCTTCGAAACGCCCTAACCTTCTAGGGACGATAACAGGCTGGAACCGTGACCTTACCGCAGAAAAACCTGCTCGCCGACGAAACAAGCCCCTATCTGCGCCAACATGCGCAGAACCCTGTGTACTGGCGCGCCTGGTCCCAGGCTGCCCTGGACGAAGCGCGCACGCTGGATCGTCCGATCCTGCTTTCCGTCGGTTATGCCGCCTGCCATTGGTGCCATGTCATGGCGCATGAAAGCTTCGAAAACGACGAAATCGCCGGCGTCATGAACCGGTTCTTCGTCAACATCAAGGTGGATCGGGAAGAGCGTCCGGATATCGACCAGATCTACATGGCCTCCCTTTCGGCCATGGGAGAACAGGGAGGCTGGCCGCTGACCATGTTTCTGACGCCTGATGGTCAGCCCTTCTGGGGCGGGACCTACTTTCCACCACACTCGCGTTATGGCCGGCCGGGTTTCATGCAGGTACTGGAGGCCGTCGACAAGGCGTGGCGGGAAAAGCGGGACAGCCTGACCCAGAGCGCCGGCGGGCTCCTCACGCATGTTGCCGCCCGGCTGTCGGCCACACAGCCCAAAGGTGTCCTCAGCCGGCAGACCCTCCAGCGTCTCGCAGACGGCATCGAGGGTATGATTGACTGGAATGACGGCGGTTTGAAAGGCGCTCCAAAATTCCCGAACGCGCCCTTCATGACGACACTTTGGCTTTCCTGGCTGCAAACCGGCAATACGACCCATCGCGACGCCGTTTTGTTATCTCTGCGAAAGATGCTTGCCGGGGGCATCTACGATCATGTCGGTGGCGGCCTCTGCCGCTACTCCACGGATGCCGAATGGACCGTGCCACATTTCGAGAAGATGCTTTACGACAACGCCCAGCTTCTGCGGATGGCTAACTGGGCCTATTCAGCAACCGGCGACGAACTGTTCCGGATACGAATCGAAGAAACGATCGCGTGGCTTTCCCGTGAGATGCGCACCGAACACGGAGCGTTCGCTTCCTCCTTGGACGCAGACAGCGACGGCGAAGAGGGTCTTTTCTACACCTGGAACGACCAGGAGCTTGCCAAGGCTCTTGAGACCGACCTCCCTGCCTTTGCCGATCATTACGGTTTGGCCGCTCCAGCCAACTGGGAAGGCAAGCCGATACTGCGGCAGAACGACGAACAGCGTGAACGAGAAGTCGCCAACCATTCAACCGTAGCCGACTTGAAGGCAAAGCTCCTCGCCGAGCGGGCCCGGCGTATCCGCCCGGGACGGGACGACAAGGTATTGGCCGACTGGAACGGGCTGCTCATCACAGCGCTGGCCGAATGCGGTCGAAGCTTTGGGCGAGACGACTGGATCGATCAGGCTGCCAAGGCCTTTGCCGGCATCCTTGCCGCCGCTGAAGGCGGCCGCCTGCCGCACTCCATCCTTGGCGACAAGAAGCTGTTCCCTGCCTTGTCCAGCGACTATGGCGCCATGATCACCGCCGCCGTGGCGCTGTTCGAAGCAACAGGCGACACCAACTATATCGGCACCGCCAAGGAACTGACCGAGCAACTCGGCCGCTGGCATGGCGATGCGGACCATGCCGGCTACTTCCTTTCCGCCGCGGACAGCAATGACGTTCCGGTCCGCATCCGGGGTGATGTCGACGAAGCCATACCGTCCGCGACCGGACAGATCATCGAAGCCTTGGCGCGGCTCGCAACCGCAACTGGCGATCTCGCGCTCCATGAAAAAGCGCTCTCGGTAGCTGAACACGCCATGGGCCGAACGAGTCAGCAGACCTACGGCCAGGTCGGCACCGTCAATTCCTGCGCGCTGGTGCTGGAACCGTTGAAGCTGGTTATTGTGGAAAATCCAGACCAGGCAAACCTCGTTGCGGTGGCGAATCGAAATCCCGACATCCGTCGGATCGATATCGTCGTTCCACTCGGCGGCTCGGCACCATCCTTGCCCGGCGACGTGGTTCCTCCGACGGACAAGGCCGGTGCCTATCTCTGCACGGCTCAGACCTGTCTGCCCGCCGTCACGGAACCAGACGAACTGCAGCGCCTTCTACGCCCGAAAACGGATTGATGTCTCGTTTCTCCGGTAAGGCCTATAGAAGTATAATAAATACAATATGTTAGTAGATTTCGTCTTAATGGGCGGTCCCGAAGTGGTGCCTAGTCACCAGAAACGAAAAGGCGCGCCTTGTTCGGGCACGCCTTTTTAGCTGTATCGATCTCCTTGGAGACAGACCGGTCAGGTGTTCATCGAATCGAAGAAGTCGCCGTTGGTCTTCGTCTGCTTCAGCTTGTCGATGAGGAACTCGATCGCGTCGGTCGTGCCCATCGGCGCGAGGATACGGCGCAACACGAAGATCTTCTGCAGGTCCTGCCGTGCGACCAGCAGGTCTTCCTTACGCGTGCCGGACTTGAGGATATCCATGGCCGGATAGATGCGCTTGTCGGCCACTTTGCGGTCGAGGTGCATTTCCGAATTGCCGGTACCCTTGAACTCTTCGAAGATGACTTCGTCCATGCGGCTGCCGGTATCGATCAGCGCGGTCGCAATGATGGTCAGCGAACCGCCTTCTTCGATGTTGCGGGCGGCACCGAAGAAGCGCTTCGGGCGCTGCAGGGCATTGGCATCAACACCACCGGTCAACACCTTGCCGGATGACGGCACAACGGTGTTGTAGGCGCGGCCGAGGCGCGTGATCGAATCGAGCAGGATAACGACGTCACGGCCATGCTCGACCAGGCGCTTGGCCTTCTCGATGACCATTTCAGCGACCTGCACGTGGCGGGCGGCCGGCTCGTCGAATGTCGACGACACCACCTCGCCCTTCACCGAGCGCTGCATATCCGTCACTTCTTCCGGACGTTCGTCAATCAGAAGCACGATCAGATAGCATTCCGGGTGGTTGGCGGTGATCGAATGCGCGATGTTCTGCAGCAGCACCGTCTTACCGGTGCGCGGCGGCGCCACGATCAGCGCGCGTTGGCCTTTGCCGATCGGCGCCACCAGATCGATGACACGCGCCGACAGATCCTTGGACGGCACTTCGATCTCCATCTTCAGCCGCTCATTGGGATAGAGCGGGGTCAGATTGTCGAAATGGATCTTGTGCCGGATCTTCTCCGGGTCGTCGAAATTGATGGTGTTGACCTTGAGCAGCGCGAAATAGCGCTCGCCTTCCTTCGGACTGCGGATCGGTCCCTCGACCGTATCGCCGGTCTTCAGCGAGAAGCGGCGGATCTGAGAGGGCGAGATGTAGATATCGTCCGGACCCGGAAGATAGTTGGCGTTGGCCGAACGCAGAAAGCCGAAGCCGTCCTGCAGAACCTCGACGACGCCGTCACCGATGATCTCGATATCCTGCGCAGCCAGCTTCTTGAGGATCGCGAACATCAGCTCCTGCTTGCGCATCACGCTGGCGTTCTCGACCTCGAGCGATTCGGCAAACGCGATCAGATCGGTCGGTTTCTTGTTCTTGAATTCTTGGAGTTTCATTTCCTGCATGAGAGGAGCCTAAGTGTAAAAATGGGAAAATGGGCCGGCGAGAGAAAAAGCCGAACGCGACCGAAAGGTAGGAAACTGAATGGGGCGCGTGACGAGGAGAGACCCGTCTTTTACCGTCACACCAAACAAAGAGCAAGGCGCGAAATCACAGGTTCCGCCTCGCTTTCGCCGCTTAGAACGGCTTTACGATCACCAGCACAACAATGATGATCATCAGCAATGTGGGGATCTCGTTGACCATCCGCCAGTGCCTGGCCGGTTTTTCATTGCGATCTTCGGCGAATTTACGCACGGCAGCCGATAGATAGCCATGCACGGCCGACAGCGCGACAACGGCGGCAAGCTTGGCGTGCAGCCAGCCACCCTGGAAGCCGAAGCCCTTCCAAGCCAGCCACAGACCGAAAGCCCAGCTGATTACCATCGCCGGATTGATAATGCCGCGCAGCAGGCGCCGCTCCATCACCTTGAAGGTCTCCGACTGCTGGGAGCCGCGCTCGGTTTCGGCGTGATAGACGAACAGCCTTGGCAGATAGAGCATGCCGGCCATCCAGGAAATCACTGCAATCACGTGGACAGCCTTGGCCCAGGGATAGAAGTCCTCCGGAGCCACCAGGTAAAGCAGCGCCGTCAGAAACAGGAAGACGGCGATCGCGATCGCCGCCCGCCGCAAGGCTTGCCCACCGCTGGCTGCATTGTTGGTATCGGTCATCGGCGGCTCCTCACCTGCTTCACCATCGCCTCGACATGCGCGATCGGCGTCTCCGGCGTGATGCCGTGGCCAAGATTGAAGATCAGCGGCCCGTCGCTCAGCGCATCGAGAATGACATCGACACCTTCCTCGAGAGCCCGTCCGCCGGCAACGAGGCGCAAAGGGTCCAGATTGCCTTGCACGGCACCGCCCTTCTGCAGCGCCTTGGCAGCGGTCAACGGCACGGTCCAATCAAGCCCGAGGCCTGATATACCGGTCCTGGAGCGATAGGAGGCGTAGTTGGCGCCTGCGCCCTTGGGAAAGCCGATGACCGGGACCCCGGGGTGCGCGGCATGCACCTGCCGCACGATTTCGGCCACCGGCTCCACGCAGAAGGCCTGGAACGATGTCTCATCCAGAACTCCCGACCAGGAATCGAATATCTGCACGACATCCGCCCCGGCCTCGATCTGGCGGATGAGGTAGGTTGCCGACTGATCGGCCAGCGTCTTCAAGAGCCTCCTGAAGGCTTCCGGCTCGCGATAGGCAAACAGCCTTGCTGGCGCCTGATCCGGTGTGCCGTGGCCAGCGATCATATAGGTCGCCACGGTCCAGGGCGCCCCGCAGAAGCCAATCAGCGTGGTTTCATCCGGCAGTTTTCGGCGCAGTTGGCGCACTGTCTCGTAAACCGGCGCCAGATTCACGTGAAACATCTCTGTGTTCAACGCATCGATCTCATTGGCCTGGATCGGCGTCAGAAGCGGCCCGCAGCCTTCCTCGAAGCGCAGATCGCGGCCAAGTGCATGCGGCACCACCAGGATATCGGAGAACAGGATCGAGGCATCGAAACCAAAGCGCTCAATCGGTTGCAATGTCACTTCGACCGCGAGGTCCGGATTGTAGCAGAGATCGAGAAAGCTGCCCGCTCGTTTCCTGGTTTCTCGATACTCAGGCAGATAACGGCCAGCCTGGCGCATCATCCATAGTGGAGGCGGTGAAACCGTCTCCCCTTTCAGCACTTCCAGCACAGTCCGTTTGGCAGTCATGAGCCCGCTTTCGAAAGCCTATTTATAACTAAAAAGGATTCTTAAAGAATCTTCTGATTCTACGAGTCTGTTTGAATCGGGGATGCCGAGCTGTCCATCATCGGGCGCCGGAACGCCAGTCTCCATAATGTCGCGCGCTTTTCATCGCGGCTTTGGGAACAGTGGGGAAAACCAGAATCCATATTTGGAATCAAAGCGCTGACTGTCGCGATCTTTTGTCTCGGCTGTGAGCGGCATCCGGTCAGATTCCGTCCTCCCCAGATTTGTCCCCAGCCGGCGAAAAAAGCTGACAGCGACATCAATTGTGGACAAGCGGCCATCTGATACAGTCGCTTTTGCACACCCGCCGGATTGGTCCCAACTTTTCCACACTCACCCACAGCATCGCGCGAGCCCTTGTGAACAAACCGCAAAGCTTCTTTCACCTGCACCTGATTTCCGACGCCACTGGAGAGACCTTGCTGGCTGCCGGCCGCGCGGCTTCGGCGCAATACAAGGATGCGCGCGCCATCGAGCACATCTATCCGCTCATCCGCACCGACAAGCAGCTGATGAAGGTGTTCGACGATATCGAGGAGGAACCGGGCATCGTGCTCTATACGGTCGTGGATCAGGCGCTTGCCCACCGTATCGATGAGCGTTGTGCGACCATGGGTCTGCCTTGCGTGTCGGTGCTGGAGCCGGTGCTTTCGGTGTTCCAATCCTACCTCGGTACACCGGCGGGCCGGCGCGTCGGTGCCCAGCATGTGCTGGACGCTGAATATTTCCGCCGCATTGACGCGTTGAACTTCACAATGGAGCATGACGACGGGCAGTTGCCGCTCGACATGGAACAGGCCGATGTCGTGCTGATCGGCATTTCCCGCACATCGAAAACGCCGACCTCGATCTATCTGGCCAATCGCGGCATCAAGACAGCCAACATACCGATCGTGCTTGGCGTCCCGGTGCCCCAGGCGTTGATCGAAGCCAAAACCCCTCTGGTGATTGGCCTTGTGGCGACAGCCGAGCGCATTTCGCATGTCAGGCAGAACCGCCTGCTGGGTTCGACCACCGGCTTCGATTCCACCGCCTATGTCGATCGCGCCGCGATCAATGAGGAGCTGACCTATGCCCGCCAGCTCTGCGGGCGTCATGGCTGGCCGACCATCGATGTCAGCCGCCGCTCGATCGAGGAAACGGCGGCCGCCATCGTTGCGCTGCTGCGCGAAAAGACGCGGTAAGTTTCCGGATCGCCAGAGGTTCTCCTGCCATTACGTGTCAGCAGGCTTAATGGCGTACCACCGCAATTCAGATTAGGAGCGGATGGTTCGGAAGCCGAGGCAAACAGGCATGACAGAAGCACAGGCAGCGCCGGCGCTGAAGGAAATCTTCGATCGCGCACGGCTTGGCCGATTCGCAAGTGAGACCGCGGCGATCGCACCGGGCTTCGATGCCGAGCGCTTCCTGCTGCTTGCGACCGACAATCTCGACGCCCTCGGCATCATGCAGCGGCTGCGCCAGACCGCTGTCAGTTTCCAGGCAACCCTGCCGACCAACTACGGCGAGGCGCTGGAAGTCCTTCATGCACTCGCTCCACGCATCAATCATGGCTTCGCTTCGATCGTCCTGCCGGAATTCGTCGCGCTTTACGGGCAGGAGCACTTCGACCTTTCCATGCGGGCGTTGCACAGTTTCACCCGCTACGGCTCGGCCGAGTTCGCCATCCGTCATTTTCTGCTGCGCGACTTCGAACGCACGCTGGCCGTGATGGTGAACTGGGCGGAAGATGACAACGAACATGTGAGGCGGCTGGCCAGCGAAGGCTCGCGGCCACGTCTGCCGTGGTCGTTCAACCTGAAAACCCTGATCGCCGATCCCTCGCCAACGGCACCGATCCTTGAAACGCTTAAGAGCGACACCAGCCTCTATGTTCGCAAGTCAGTGGCCAACCATCTCAACGACATCACCAAGGACAATCCGGACAAGGTCATTGAGCGCGTTGGCGACTGGGACATGCAAAACGCCCACACCGCCTGGATCGTCAAACATGCGCTGCGCACACTGGTCAAGAAAGGTGATGCGCGGGCCCTCCACCTTATCGGCAGCACAGGCACGCCGCAGGTAAGCGTCGAACATTTCGCGGTGAAGCCGGCAAGGATTCACCTCGGCGAGCGCATCACGCTCGATGCGCGGATTGCCTCCACGGCAAGCAGCAGCCAGAAGCTCGTGATCGATTATGCTGTCCACTATGTGAAGAAGGCGGGATCGGCTTCGAAGAAGGTGTTCAAGCTCAAGGAAATCGAACTGGCGCCATCGGCAAGGGCAGAGCTTTCCATCAGCCAGGTCGTGCGCGACTTCACCACTCGCAAGCACCATGCCGGCCATCACCGCGTCGAACTGATCGTCAATGGCGAGATTCTGGCCACGAGCGGATTCGATCTCGCACTCTAAGGCCCGAAAAAAGCGACCGACAGGACAGCGCCATTCGGTCGCTTGACCTCGCCCTTGGGGCAGGCCTTAGACAGGCGCCATGACACGGTTTCATCTGCTCGCCGGTCGCTTCAGCGCGGCCACCCGGCTTTCACCCAAAGCGCTGCGGCTCTACGCCGAGCAGGGTCTGCTTGTGCCGGCCCATGTCGATCCGCAGACCGGCTACCGCTATTATGCGGCGGAGCAGGCGCCGCGCGCGCGGCTGATTGCGAGGCTACGCCAGCTCGGTCTGCCGGTGGCACGTATCGCGGCCTTGCTGGAACTGTCACCCCCGGCGCGTGCAATCGAATTGCGTACATGGCTGGAAGCGCAAAGCGAACGCCTTGCCGGTCATGTGGAACTGGTCGAGGCGATGGCGTGCCAGACTGATGCCCCAACCCCACCGCTCTCGATCGCGCTGCGCGATGTTGCCGCCACCAAGATCGTCAGCCGGCGACGAATGGTGACCGTAGTCGATCTCGACGCTTACATGGCGGAGGCGGAAGCAGACATCCGCGCGCATCTTGCCGCTTCGGGCCTTGCCCATGATGGGCCGATGAGTGTCCACCACCACGATCTCACCACGCGCGACAATGAAGGTCCGGTCGAGGTCGCGATTGCCTGTGCGGGTCCGGTCGAACCGGTGGGCGACCTGGTGATCCGCCTGTTGCCGGCCCGCCGCGAAGCGTTCGTTCCGGTGCCTGCGGACCATCAGAACTTCCCGCTGGTGCTTTCCATCTACGACGCACTCGAAGCCTGGATCGATAGGCAAGGCCTGATCGCCATTGACAGCCCGTATGAAATCTATGCCGGCAGCGGCGGCGCCGATTTCGACATCGCCTATCCGGTCAATTTCTGAAGGAAGCTCTCAGCCATGCACATTTCCTATACCGGCTCCGGCCCCTATTGCTATGCCAACGCCTTCACCATG
Organism: Mesorhizobium sp. NPDC059054; assembly: GCF_042739215.1. Classification (NCBI taxonomy): domain Bacteria; kingdom Pseudomonadati; phylum Pseudomonadota; class Alphaproteobacteria; order Hyphomicrobiales; family Phyllobacteriaceae; genus Mesorhizobium; species Mesorhizobium sp. NPDC059054. The sequence continues at coordinate 765,889 of NZ_JBHYHV010000003.1, read as the reverse complement.
ATGTTCGGCGCGGCGGCGCCCTCGACAGCGGTGATAGAGTTCGCCACGTCGAGCCCTTTCGGCATGCAATTGATCGGCGGCAAGCTGCCCTTTTTCGACCCCTATGGCTGGGACCCCGAGCTCAGCTTCGAAGACACGCTTGCCGCGCTTGGCTGGACATCCGAGGCGGTCAAAGGCGGCACGGCGGAAGAGGCCCTGCTCCGGCTCAAGGCTGCGCTTGTCGACGGTCCGGTCTGGGTCGGTCCGGTCGAGATGGGGCATCTCAGACATCAGCCGGGCATGTCCGGTCCGATCGAGGCCGACCACTATGTCGTGGTGCTGGAACTGGACGGCGAAAGGGTACTGATGCACGACCCGCAAGGCTATCCCTATGCCACGTTGCCGCTGGCGGATTTCATGGCCGCCTGGTCTGCCAAGACATTGAGCTACGGAACGCCCTACACGATGCGCACAGGCTTTGTCAGACAGCGGGAGGTTTCCGAACGTGACGCCATAAGCGCCTCCATTCCAGCGGCGCACCGCTGGCTCTCCATGGCAGGTGTGTCGGGCATGCCCGAGGGCAGCCTTGGAAATGGCGCCGCGGCTGAAGCATTGGCTGGATTGGTTGGCCGTGGCTGCGACGAAAGCCTGCGCGCCCATCTCATCCATTTCGCAGTCCGGGTCGGCGCGCGTCGCGCCAACGATGCCGCGGCATGCCTTGCGCGCATCGGGCATGAGGAGGCAGCGCGCATCATGGCCAGTCAAGCCCGCCTGATTGGCTCGTTGCAGCATTCGCTGGTGGTTGGAGATGATGAGCGCGCTGCTGCCGCACTGAGGACGCTAGGGCCGACCTATGGCGAGCTGCTGGCGGTGCTTTAAGGCCGCGTTTCCGTTCGACAGGCGGGTTTGTCGCTGCTAGAAGCCGGCGCAACGAACGGAATTCCTGGAAAATGACCGAAACCATCGAGAAGGCGGTTGCCCGCCGCCGCACTTTCGCGATCATCGCGCACCCGGACGCCGGCAAGACCACGTTGACCGAAAAGCTGCTGCTGTTCGGCGGCGCGATCCAACTTGCCGGAGAGGTCAAGGCCAAGAAGGACCGCATCCAGACCCGCTCGGACTGGATGAAGATCGAGCGCGAACGCGGCATTTCCGTCGTCACCTCGGTAATGACTTTCGAATATGGCGACAACGTCTTCAACCTGCTCGACACGCCTGGTCACGAAGACTTCGCCGACGATACCTATCGCACGCTCTCGGCTGTGGACTCGGCCGTCATGGTCATCGACGCCGCCAAGGGTATCGAGCCGCGCACGCTGAAGCTGTTCGAGGTGTGCCGCCTGCGCGATATCCCGATCATCACCTTCGTCAACAAGATGGACCGCGAGGCGCGCGACACGTTCGAAATCCTCGACGAGATCGAACAGAAGCTGGCGCTCGACACCGCACCGATCACCTGGCCGATCGGCCAGGGCAAGACCTTTGCCGGCACCTATCACCTGGCTGAAAACGCCGTGCGCCGTCACGACGAGGAGGTCGAGCGCACACCCGTGCACGGGCCGGATTCCAACCGCGCTGCAGGCCTGCTGCCCGACAATGATCGTCCCGCCTTCATCGAGGAACTGGAACTCGCGCGAGAGGCATGCCGGCCATTCGATCTTGATGCCTTCCGCCAGGGCCATCTCACCCCGGTCTATTTTGGCTCAGCGCTGCGCAATTTCGGCGTGCGCGACCTGATCGAGGCGCTCGGCGCCTTCGGCCCGGCGCCGCGGGCCCAGGAAGCCGATACCCGCAAGGTGGAGGCGACGGAGCAGAAGATGACGTCGTTCGTCTTCAAGATCCAGGCCAATATGGATCCCAACCATCGCGACCGCATCGCTTTCGTCCGCGTCTGCTCCGGCACGTTGCAGCGTGGCATGAAGGCGAAACTCGTGCGCACCGGCAAGCCGATGTCGCTGAGCGCGCCGCAGTTCTTCTTCGCACGCTCGCGCATCACCGCCGACGAAGCCTATGCCGGCGACGTTGTCGGCATCCCCAACCACGGTACGCTGCGCATCGGCGACACGCTGACCGAAGGCGAGGACATCCTGTTTCGCGGCGTGCCCAATTTCGCGCCGGAAATCCTGCGCCGCGTTCGCCTCGGCGATGCCATGAAAGCCAAGAAGCTGAAGGAAGCCCTGCAGCAGATGGCTGAGGAAGGTGTGGTTCAATTGTTCCAACCGGAAGACGGCTCGCCGGCCATCGTCGGTGTCGTCGGCGCGCTGCAGATCGACGTGCTGAAGGAACGCCTCAACATCGAATATTCGCTGCCCGTCGATTTCGAGATGTCGCGGTTTTCGATCTGCCGCTGGATCGACGCCGACGACAAGCTCGACCTGCAGCGTTTCGTCGAGGCACATCGTGGCGATATCGCCCGCGACCTCGACAACGATCCGGTCTTCCTTGCGCAGCACGAATTTTCGTTGAACTACGAGGCCGAGCGCTGGAAAGCCATCCGCTTCGCCGCCATCAAGGATTATCAGGTGCGCGACAAGGCGGCCTAGAGCGCCGTCATTTCGCGGATGGGATCTCGCGCAGCAGCGCGGTCACGCGCTGGATATCCGTCTCGCTTATCCTGCCGATCTTTTCGGCAAGAAGGTTGGCAAGCTCGGTCGCGGCCGGCGACAGGCCGGCCGTGTCGATCTTCACCTTGGGATGCGAATTCTCGGCCAGCCGCTGCAGGTCTTCCGCATCATCCCAGATGATGTTGAAATAGCCGATGATCTTCTGGATCAGCGGCCAGCTCGGCACGCCGCGCTTGCCGTGCTCGAGTGCTGACAGGTAGGCGGCGCTCACCCCGATCGCTGCGGCCATCTGCTTCTGGCTCACCCCGCGTTCTTCGCGCAGCACGCGGATGCGTTCACCGAGCGGGGTCACGGCCGTGTCCGCCGCAGGCGCACGTAAAGCGCGCCGCCGCCGCCATGATGGCGGGCGGCATGATCGTGGCTGGAAACCAGCATCCGGAAAGCGGGTGTGGAAAGCCAGGCCGGCACGGAGCGTTTCAGGATACCGTCACCGCCGGAGGACGAACCCTTGCCGGTGATGACCAGCACATAGCGCACGCCATTGGCGTGGGCGCGATGCAGGAAGGAAAACAGCAGCGAATAGGCTTCGTCCTGCGTCATGCCGTGCAGATCGACGCGGCCTTCGATCTGCAGCCGTCCCTTGGACAGCTTGTCCAGCGTCGGTTCGTCGAGCGTATGGCGCACCGGCTGCGCCTTCGGCTTGGCGGACGATACGGTGACGATGCTGGCAGGCGCCGGTTCCTTCTGCGGTGGCTTTGGCTCGATCAGATCCGGCAGTTCCGGCGCTGGCTTGCCCTTGAGCGGCTTGGCCGATCGCGCAACGAGGTTCCACAGCACGCGATCTTCTTCGGACAGGTCTTGGTCGCGGCGCCGGCTCATCTTGGCGCCTCATCGAACAGCGAGCGCGGCACCAGGGCGTAGAAATCGGCCACGTTGCGGACCACGCCGGCGATTTCCCCCGCGGCATCGCCGGAACCAGCAAACAGATCTCCTCGTGCCGAACCGGTGATGGCGGAGCCGGTATCCTGCGCGATCATCAATCGTCGGAACGGTTTGTCGTCGAAAGCCGTCAGCGTCGGCGAGTCGATGTAGAAAGGCGTGCCGAATGTGTGCAGCAACCGATCCACCGCCATGGAACGACCAGCCGAGAGCGGCACTTTCGCCGCCGCGATCGGCCCCAGTTCCGGATCTTCCACTGCCGCCAGCCGGAAAAAGATGAAGGAGCGGTTCTGCCAGAGGATCTCGTCGACGCGATCCGGGTTCGCTTTGAACCAGGCGCGGATCGACTGCATCGTCACCTTTTCCAGCGGAATCTCACCTGTATCGACCAGAATACGGCCCGGTCCGGTGAACCGCTGTCCGGATTTTGCGGCATAGGTGACGCGCAACTGCCGGCCGTCGGTCATGTCGAGCCTGGCGGCACCTTGCACGTGAATGAAGAAGACGTCGACCTTGTCGGCGAACCAGGCGATTTCCAGCCCCTGCCCGGCAAGTGCGCCGCGTTCGATGGCGGCGCGGTCGTGATATTCCACGGGGCCCTCCATCGTCTGACGGGCGAATGCAAGGTAAGCGTCCATGCCGGCTGGCCGGTTGGCATCGTCGATGTCGATCAGATCTGCCGGGCGCGACAGCAACGGCCAGCGATAGCGTTCGCTGCGCACAGGCGAAGCCTCGACCACGGGCTCGTAAAAGCCTGTGACCAGACCGGCATCCTTGTCGGGGGAAACATGGGCCGGAGCGAAATGGCGCTCGAAGAACTTCCGCGCCTCGACCCCATTCGCCGGCGCTGCCGTTCTTGCAGCCTCATAGGCCGGCTGGAAGGCCGTGAAATCGATGCCGAGCGAGCCGGTGCGATATGGTTTTACCGGAGCGTGGAAGGCAGAGCGGCGGAAAGCCTCGAAGGCGGCAAGGTGGTCGTCGTCGGCCCAACCGGGCAGATCATCATAGGATCGCGCCGAAAGGAGTGGCGACAGCGGCACCTGCGCGGCTCAATCTTCTTCCTCGGTGGCGACAAGCTTCCAGTTCGGATCGCGCGAACGGGTGTCGCGCGCGAAGGTCCATACGTCCTTGACCTCAGCGACTGTTTCCGGATCGCCATCGATGACGGTGCCGGCCTTGTCACGAGTGGCCGAAATCAATTCGGAAACAATACGCAGCGTCACGTGGGCTTCAGAACCCTTCATCTCGGCCGAAACGATATCGGCCTTGTCTATGCCGACGAAAGAGGACTGGATCTTCTCCGATTTGGCCTCGCGTTCGCCGATGGCGGCAACGAAACCGTCGTAGACCTCGCGCGACAGGAGGTTCTTCAATGTTTTGCGATCGCCGTCGGCATAGGCCATCACGATCATTTCGTAGGCCATCTTGGCGCCGTCGACAAAACCCTTCGGCTCAAAGCTTCCATCGGCGTCCTTGATGGCGCGCAGGCCCTTGTTGAGATCGGTGTCCGGCTTGGCGAAGGCGTCGATATCGGCATAGGCGTCGGGTGCCGGCGCATCGCCCGGCGCGCGCTTGCGCGGCAGCGAAACGACATTCTCCGAAGCCTTGGCGGCATCCTTGTCGCGAGTACGGCCAGCTGTGTAGGGGTCGAACGGCGGACGCTCGTTGCCGGTACGGCGACCGAGCACATTGCGCAGCTGGAAGAAGATCACCACCGCCGCGACCAGGAAGAATATCGTGCCGAAGTCGAAAAATGCCATGTCCTGTGCCAATCACCCTCGAAGCGGCCAACCAACTCAACCGGTCGCGCCTCCGGTTCGCGACTGATCATAACTATAAAAGCATATAGAACGTGCCGCGCCATCATTCAAACGCAAGCAGCGCATACCTATTTGATATAGTGAACGCCAGCGGCGATTGGTCGCTTGGCTAACATACAGCGATTGGGCGGGTTTTGCGTACTTCTTTTCTCCCTTTCTTCATACTGGCGCTTCCTTTGCTGGAGATCGCCGGCTTTGTCGTGGTCGGCAAACAGATCGGCGCGCTGGCAACGGTCGCCCTTGTGCTCGCCTCGACCATTGCCGGCGCCATGCTGCTCAGGCGCCAGGGCTTCAGCACCATGGTCAATGCCCGCGCCGAGATCGAAGCTGGCCGTGACCCCAGCCGTCCGCTGGCGCACGGTGCGATGACGATCTTTTCGGCGCTTCTTCTGATGGTGCCGGGTTTCATCACCTCCATCATCGGCCTGGTCTTCCTGATTCCCGCAGTGCGTGATTACGCCTGGCGCTTCCTGAAGAGCCGCGTTTCGGTGGTGTCTTCCTTCGGCGAGAGCGGTTTCAGGCCGCGCCAGCGTGAAAAGACCATCGATCTCGACACTGAGGATTTTTCGCGCGATCCCAACCCGGATTCGCCCTGGCGGCGGCTGAAGGATGAATGAACAGGCGCCAAATCTTGTCTTGAAGCGCCTGCCGTGATAGCCAACGCCCGATTTCAATAGGGGCCTGCTGGCCCAGCAAGGGGATTTTGGCTCATGGCCGACAACAATGAAGCGCAGGCTAGCAACGGCAACGGAGCGCAGCCGACGCTGAACGTTCTGGCCCAGTATGTGAAGGACCTTTCGTTCGAAAGCCCCGGCGCACCGAATTCGCTGCGCGGCCGCGACAAGGCGCCCGGCATCGCCATCAGCGTCAATGTCAACGCCAATCCGTTGTCCGACGAACAGTTCGACGTCAACCTGACGCTGAACGCCAAGGCTTCCTTCGACAAGGAAGTGCTGTTCAACGTCGAGCTGGTCTATGGCGGCGTCTTCAACATCTCTGGCTTCCCGCAGGAGCACATGCTGCCGCTCCTGTTCATCGAATGCCCGCGCCTGCTGTTCCCGTTCGCGCGCCAGATCATCTCGGACGCGACCCGCAACGGCGGTTTCCCGCCGCTGATGCTCGATCCGATCGATTTCGCGCAGATGTTCCAGCAGAAGCTGGCCGAGGACCAGGCCGCTTCCAAGGTGATGGTCAGCTAAGCTGACCTCCCGATATTCGATGAAAAACCCGGCCTCGCGCCGGGTTTTTTGTTTGATCTGTCGGATGTTTGAGCTATTCGGCCGCTTCCGAATTACCGCCAGCAAGTTTCGCCCACAGCGCTTTTTCGCCAAGCGATTCGACCAATCGCTTGTGGGCGTCACGTTCGGCCTCCGTCAGCCGCGAGGCTAACGGGATCGGCCGCATTGCAATCGTGAGCTCCACCTCGGTGCCGCCGCGGCGACCGGCCTGGGACAGGCCACCATCCAGCCCAAGTGCTGCCTGCTTGCCGCCGATCAACTCGACATAGACTTCCGCCAGAAGTTCGGAGTCGAGCAAGGCGCCGTGTTTGGTGCGGTGGCTGTTGTCGATGCCGTAGCGACGGCAGAGCGCGTCCAGCGAATTGGGGCCCATCGGGTGCTTGCGGCGCGCCAGCGCCAGCGTATCGATCACCCGCTCGGATCCGACAGCCGAATGCCCAAGCCGGGCAAATTCGGCATTGATGAAGCCCATATCGAAGCCGGCATTGTGCGCGATCAACTTGGCGCCGTCGATAAAGGTCAGGAAAAGATCGGCAATTTCGGAAAAAGTCGGCTTGCCGACCAGTTGCGCCGCGCTGATGCCGTGTACGGCCTCCGCCTCGGCGTTGATCATGCGGCCTTCCGGATTGATGTAGTGGTGGAAGGTATTGCCGGTTGGGAACCGATTGACCAGCTCGATACAGCCTAGCTCGATGATGCGGTCCTCGCGCGCATCGAGCCCGGTGGTTTCTGTATCGAAGATGATTTCGCGCATCGGCGACACTCCGCGGCCTGGACCATCCCATCCAAAGAGACGTCGGCGCTTGTTCGTTCGGATCGAAAATGGAGTCCGGCCGGCCTTCCCGCAAGATCACCCGGCGTGATTGCTGCCATTTTCCCCTGATAGCTCGGCAATGATCGCCCCGATGGCCTTGCGGGTGACTTCAAAGCCGCTGCCGGTGTCGACCACATAGTCGGCTAGACGCCGTTTTTCGGTGTCCGAGACCTGTTTGGCGAGAATCGATTCGAATTTCTCCTCAGTCATGCCGGGTCGTGCCAGCACGCGCACGCGCTGCTGTTCGGCAGGCGCGCTCACCACCACCACCTTGTCGACGCGGCCACGGCCGCCCGTTTCGAACAGCAGGGGAATGTCGAGCACGGAAAGCGGAGCTCCAGCGTCCCGGTGACGAGCGAGGAAGGCATCGGCGTCGGCACGCACCAGCGGATGGATGATGCCTTCCAGCGTTTTCAGCGCGGTGGCATCGCCCAGAACACGCTGGCCAAGCAGCGCGCGGTCGACCGTGCCGTCTCGGGTCACGCCTGGAAAGGCCGCCTCGATCAACGGTGCCGCCTTGCCGGCATAGAGCCGATGCACCGCTTCGTCGGAATCATGCACCGGCACGCCAGCTTCGCGGAACATCTTCGCGGCGGTCGACTTGCCCATGCCGATGGAGCCGGTGAGGCCGAGAACGATCAAGGCCTGGCTCCCAGATCGGCGACGATGATGGCGCGCAATTCCGGTGTCACTTCCGGCCGCTTGCCGAACCAGCGTTCGAAACCGGGCACCGCCTGATGCAGCAGCATGCCCAGCCCATCGACCGTTTTCAGCCCGCGCAGCCGCGCGGCGGCCAGCAGCGGCGTTTCCAGCGGCACATAGACGATGTCGGTGACGATCGCATGCGCCGGCAGGCTTGCGGGATCGGCAGGCAGGCCCTCGTTGCCATGCATGCCGAGCGCTGTGGTGTTGATGAGCAGGCCGGAATCGGCGGTGAGTTCCGCGATCGCTTCGCTGCCATGTGCCGAAACGCCCGCGCCGAACTGGTCACGCAGCTCTTCGGCGCGCGCTTTCGTGCGGTTGACGATGCGGATGTCGCCGACATCGCGCTCCTTCAGCGCATGGACAATGGCACGCGCTGCTCCACCGGCACCCAGAACCAGAGCGGGGCCATTGCCGGCCCAGCCAGGTACATATTCATCGAGATTGGCCGCGAAACCATGCGCATCGGTGTTGCCGCCACAAACTTCGCCGTCTTCGAGCCAGAGCGTGTTGATGGCGCCGATCTGCTCGGCCGCGGCGTCCCGGCGTTTGACGGCCGCGAACACGTCTTCCTTGTGCGGGATGGTGACGTTGCCGCCGCTGAAACCCCTCTCGGCAAGCGCCGACAGGAACGCTGGCAGATCGGCGGGCGCGACATCGATGGCTTCGTAGCTGCCGGCAATTCCGTAGGCTTTCAGCCAATGTCCGTGGATCTTCGGCGAGCGCGAATGAGCGATCGGATGGCCGATCACGAATGCCTTGTTCATCTCAGCCATCGATGGCACCGAGCGACCTGAGCTCGGCAAGCAGCGGCAGGAGCGGCAGGCCGACGATGGTGAAGTGGTCGCCTTCGACTTTCTCGAACAACTGGATGCCTTCGCCTTCGATCTGGTAGGCGCCGACGCTGGAGAGTGCTTTCTTGCCGACGCGCGCCAGATGACGGCCGATGAAGGCAGGATCGAGCTTGCGCATGGTGAGATTGGCGATGCCGACATGGCGCCACAGCACCGTGCCGTCGCGCACCAGCACGGCGGCGCTGTTCAGCTGATGCGTTTTGCCCGACAGCGCCAGCAGATGGCGGCGCGCGCCTTCCATGTCGGCTGGCTTGTGGAAGACCTCGTCACCCAGCGATAGCGTCTGGTCGCAGCCCAGAACCAAAGCCCCGGGAAGGCGCTCGCTCACTTCGATAGCCTTGGCCTCGGCCAGGATCGCCGCGACGTCCTCCGGCGAAGTGCCGCTGTCCTTGAGCGGCGCTTCCAGCGCGCGCTCGTCGACCTTGGCCGGCACGGCTTCGACATCGATGCCGGCATTCTTCAGCATGGCCAGCCGAAACGGGCTGCCTGACGCCAGGATGAGTTTTACGGGCATTGTACCTCCGCAGGCTTGTTAGCCTTCGGCTATAACATGCCGCGTGCTGTTGGAAGGATGAAATCCTGAACCGCAGCCTATCTTTCGACCGAACCTGCTTCCTATTCCGCCGCCGCGAGTTCTTCCGCTGTTTGCATGAAGGGGCGGATGACGATGCCTGCCTTCGTCATGGTCACGAAGCTCGCCGACGGTATAGCCTGCCATGCGGCGCCTTCGCGATCGAACGGCTCGGAGACGATACAGCGCCCCCCGTGAAAAGCGGCGGTGTAGAGTGTCGGCGCATGGCCGTCGGTCGAATAGCGCACGGCATGAACGGTTTCGCCGTTGGAGAAGGCTGCGGTCAGTTTCAGCGCCGGATCGACGCCGGCGCGGTGTGCGGCTTCGAGCACACGTCTGGTAGCCCGTTCGAGCGCGCCTTGCGGATCGGTGTCCAGTCCCTCATCGATCATCAGGAAGAAGAACAGTTCGGAATCGGTCGTGCCTTCGATCTGGTCGTAGAGCAGATCCGGTAAAGCTGCTTCCAGCGCACGACGAACGCGGTCGAAACCGCCGATCTGGCCATTGTGCATGAACGACCAGCGGCCGGAAACAAACGGATGGCAATTGGCGCGGCTGGTGGCGCTGCCGGTCGAAGCACGCACATGCGCCAGAAACAGTCCGGCACGTATCTGCCTGCACAGGCTTTTGAGATTGGGATCCGACCAGGCCGGCAGGATGTCGCGATAGAGGCCGGGCTCAGTGCGGCCGCCATACCAGGCAAGGCCGAAACCATCACCGTTGGTGGGCGATTTCGCCTCCTGCGCGCAATGGCTCTGCGCGATCAGCGAGTGACACGGAGCGCTGACGATGTCTTCGAGGAAGACTTCTTCGCCGAGATAGGCCGCCCATCGGCACATGCGTCAACATCCTCAGATATGTCTGAAGAATGGCCGGCCAACCCGGCCCTGGGATCACGCCTGCGGACGCCGGTTGTGCGTACGCTCGTAGAGCTGGCGGATGATCCCGCTTGCCGTAGTCTCGAACAGGAAGGGTAACAAAGCATGAATGAGCGCGGCCGAAGCCGCCAGGAAGAGCTTGCCGGCGAACCAGCCGGCAAAGCGCATGTGCTCGAAATAGCTTTCGTCGACCGAATGCGGATGGTCGGTGAACAGGCGGGCGATGCGCGTCGTCATGGTGATTCTCCCATTCGTTGCGCCATCCTCTCACGCCATATCGGAGCTTTGATCCCAAATTATCCTTGTAGAGCACCATTTGTTGGGACAATTATCCCAATATGGAATACGAACTCGATACGATCGACCGAAGAATCCTCGCGGTACTGCAGCGCGACGGCACCTTGTCGGTCGATCAGATTTCGGACCGGGTCGGCCTGTCGCGCAATGCCTGCTGGCGTCGGGTCAAAAGGCTGGAGGATGAGCGCGTCATCACCGGCAGGGTTGCGCTGGTCGATGCCGACAAGCTTGGCCTCGGTCTTTCGGTGTTCATCATCGTGCGGACCTCCAGCCATGATCCGGACTGGCTGGCGAAGTTCCGGGCGGCTGTGACGTCCTTTCCAGAGATCACAGGCGTCTACCGCATGTCCGGCGATCTCGACTACGTGCTCCGCGCCCGCGTCGCCGACGTGAAGGCCTATGACCGTCTCTATCAGCGCATGATCGCCAAGGTGCCGTTGTCCGACGTGTCCGCGTCCTTCGTCATGGAGGAAATCAAGGAAACGACCGTCGTGCCGGTGGAGGTTCGCTAGGCAATGAATACAGCAGACAACGCCGTCGCACCCCGCGGGGGTCTTCCAGCCGGCGTCTGGGCGCTCGGTTTCGTGTCGATGTTCATGGATATCTCCTCGGAGATGATCCACGCGCTGCTGCCGGTCTATATGGTAACGGTGCTCGGCACGTCGAGCCTAACCGTGGGCATCATCGAAGGCATCGCCGAGGCAACGGCCTCGATCACCAAGATATTCTCCGGAGCGCTGAGCGACTGGCTGGGCAAGCGCAAGCTGCTCGCCGCACTCGGCTATGGGCTGGCCGCGATCACCAAGCCGATCTTTCCGCTGGCGCCGTCGATCGGCTGGCTGGTTGCCGCGCGTTTCATCGACCGCATCGGCAAGGGCGTTCGCGGCGCCCCGCGCGATGCGCTGATCGCCGATATCACGCCGCCTGAACAGCGCGGTGCCGGCTTCGGCCTGCGGCAGTCGCTCGACACCATCGGCGCCTTCGCCGGCCCGCTGCTGGCAATCGCCTTGATGTGGGCGACCGCCGATCATTTCCAGGCCGTTTTCTGGATCGCCGTCATCCCGGCCTTTGTCGCCGTTGCCTTGATCGTCTTTGCCGTGAAGGAGCCCGAGCGGCCGGCGAGCCTGCGCCGTGTGCGTATGCCGCTGCGGCGTTCGGAGCTGCGTCGCCTGGACGCGACCTTCTGGCTGGTGGTGACCGTTGCGGCGATTTTCACGCTCGCTCGTTTCAGTGAAGCTTTCCTCATCCTGCGCGCGCAGTCGATCGGCCTGTCGCTAACGCTGGTGCCGATCGTGCTGGTGGTGATGAACCTGGCCTATTCGCTGTCGGCCTATCCGGTCGGCGTACTCGCCGACAAGGTAAGCCGTCCGATGCTCCTGGCCGTCGGTCTCGTGCTTCTGGTGGCGGCCGACGTTGTGCTTGCCCTGGTACCCGATACCACCGGTCTTCTCATCGGCGTCGTTCTGTGGGGGCTGCATATGGGCTTTACGCAGGGGCTGCTGGCAACTCTGGTTGCAGACGCGGCGCCGGCGGAACTGCGCGGCACGGCCTTCGGCATGTTCAACCTGATCACCGGCATCGCTCTGCTTGTTGCCAGCGTCCTGGCGGGCTTCCTGTGGGATCAGATCGGCCCGCAGGCCACTTTCCTGGCTGGCGCCGCCTTTGCTCTTGTGACGCTTGTCGGCCTACTGCCCGTGCGGGCCCGGCTGTCGATGCCCAATGGTCAATGAAAGATTCGCGTTGAAATACCGGTAACCGGTTGACTTGATGCACTGCTCGCCCGATAGGATCGCGCCATGCAACCGACACCTCAAAATCAATCCGTCTTCGGCCAGACGGTCGGTTTCGTCCGCCTGCCGCATGGCGAGGGGCTGGCGCTGCCGGCCTATGAAAGTGCCGGCGCCGCCGGCATGGACCTCAGGGCTGCCGTTCCCGAGGATCGGCCGCTGCTCATCCTTCCCGGCCGGCGCGCGCTGGTACCGACCGGCCTGGTCTTGGAAATTCCCGAAGGGCTGGAAGGTCAGGTTCGTCCCCGCTCCGGCCTCGCATTGAAACACGGCATTACCTGCCTCAACACGCCCGGTACGGTCGACAGCGACTATCGCGGTGAGGTGAAGGTGCTGCTGATCAACCACGGTGATGAAGAATTCTATGTCGAGCGCGGCATGCGCATCGCCCAGATCGTCTTCGCACCCGTGGTGCAGGTACGCTCCGAAGAGCGCAGCCTCGCCGGCGGCACTGAGCGTGGCGGCGGTGGTTTCGGATCCACCGGAACCGCGTGATGCTGCTGCCCGGACTGGTCATCTTCGACTGCGACGGTATCCTGGTCGATACCGAGAATATGGCCAATGAGCGCCTCGCGCTGTGGCTCACCGAAGCCGGCTATCCCGTCGACTTCAACTATTGCCGCAAGCAGTTTTCCGGTCGCTCGATGATCTCCGTGCGCAACGAGATCCTGGAAGTGGCGGGCATCGATCTCGGCGAGGATTTCGCCGACCGCTGGAACGTCGGCCTGCCGGATCTTTTTGCGAACGGCGTCGACGAGATTCCATATGTGCGCGACGTGATCGATGCCGTGCGTGCGGCCAACGTTCCCTATTGTGTCGCCTCTTCGGCACGCGTGTCCAAGATGCACATAACGTTGGGTGTCACCGGGCTGCTTCCTTTCTTCCAGCATGCCATGTTCAGCTCTACCATGGTCGGGCGCTCGAAACCGTTCCCGGACCTGTTCCTGCACGCCGCCAGGGAAATGGGCGTGGACCCAGCCGATTGTATCGTCATCGAGGATTCGGTGGCTGGTACCAAGGCCGGCATTGCCGCCGGCATGCGGGTCTTCTCCTACCATGGCGATCCGCATTCCGATCCCGAAGGTTTGGAAAAGGCGGGCGGCGTGCTGTTCTCGGACATGCGTGATCTGCCTGGGCTGGTCCCACTGCGCTGAGCGCCCTTTATCGTTCTCACCTGCTGCCAGCGCATTGGCAGGAGTGTTCCGCATTGGCCGCCTGAACCAATTGCATTTGTTTGCTGGGCCCGGGCGGGCTCGCTAGGGTTGCGATCCTGAAATTTGCCACAGCTTGTTGTTTGGATTTTTGCAGTTCGCTCGGCGCTCTGGGTCGAGCGGGTTACGAACGTCGAAAATCATCAGATCTGAACTGTGGCCGGCACGTCTTTTGTGGAGAGACTTCGATGGATAAGGGCAAGATTTTCCGGAAACTGCACGCCGAAACCTTTGTCATTCCCAACCCGTGGGATCTCGGGTCGGCCAAACTGCTGTCCTCGATGGGCTTCAAGGCGTTGGCCACCACCAGCGCTGGCTATGCCTTCTCGCGCGGCCTTCCAGATGGCGCGATCGGTTTCGAGGAGATGATCCAGCATTGCCGCGAGATCGTTGGTGCCACCGACCTGCCGGTTTCGGCCGATCTGGAAAAGGGCAAGGGCGACAGTGCCGAAAGCGCCGGCGAGACCATTTTCGCTGCCGAGGCGGCCGGGCTGGCCGGCTGCTCGATCGAGGACCACACAGGCGATGCCGAAAGGCCGATCTATGATTTCACACAGGCCGTAGAGCGGGTCGCCGCTGCATCGGAAGCCGCTCGAGCCTTGAAGCGGGATTTCGTCTTCACCGCTCGCGCCGAGAACTTCCTGCATGGTCGTCCCGATCTCGACGACACCATCCGCCGCCTGCAGGCTTATGAGAAGGCGGGCGCCGACGTGCTTTATGCGCCGGGTCTTTCCGACATCGCGTCGGTGCGCGCGGTCTGTCAGGCCCTTGAAAAGCCGGTCAACGTGCTGTCGACGGCGGATTTCACTGTCCCGGCGCTGGCACAGGCTGGCGCCAAGCGGATTTCCGTCGGCTCGCAGCTCGCTTGCGTCGCCTTCAGTGCGCTCGAACGGGCAGGTCGCGAGCTGCTCGATATCGGGTCTTTCACCTTCAATCGGTCCAACACCATGACCTACAAGAAGATGACCGAGCTGTTGTCGTCGGGCGGCGTGGCGCAAAACTAGAACAGGCCTGCACACGGCCATCGTTGCAGAGGTCGGCGCTCGCGCCTACTATGGCGACCGCGCCGACTTCATCGTCAAGGCGGATGGCGTGCCAAGGGTCCTGCTCAGATGAACGTTGCGATACGTGCCGTGTTTTTCGCCGCCGCGCTGTCGGTCGGTTCCGGCTCGGTGGCGCTCGCCGACACCAAGGGCGAGTTTGCCGTGCTGGTCGAGGCATTGCACAACGAGATCGCCGGCTGCTGGATGCCGCCGGATATGAGGGGTGCTAAACCCGGGCCCGTGATCATCAAGGTGCGCCTGAAGCGCGATGGGTCGCTGGCTGCAAAGCCGACGGTCGAAAATCCACCCAAGGCCAAGGAAGCCAAATTGCTCGCAGCCAGCGCCGTGCGCGCTGTCGAGCGTTGCGCGCCCTTCCGCAGCATGAAGCGCACCCGCGTCCCTTACGAGCGATGGCGTGAACTGAAGCTGAATTTCGCGCCGATGTTCTGAGGCATCTTTTTCACTTTCTGATTGCCACTGTGCATCGTTACCGGTTCCATCTGCGATAGATGAGCATTGGGGGGTGAAGCATGCGAACCTGCATCTGGTATGTTGTGGCAATCTCGGCGATATGCGTTTTGACGCCGACGGCCCACGCTGAGGAAAAACCGCCTCTCGCAAAGGGAAAAATCAGCAACGCAGCTTTGGATGCGATGAGAGACAAGCTCTCCAGCTGTTGGTCTATCCCAGATTCACCGAATTTGGACTCGTTGACGGTGAAAGTGGTCATCGAGTTGAAGCCAGACGGCTCGCTTGCGAAAGCCCCAAGAATTCAAAGTCCGAAACCGGGTAAGGAATTTCGGGATTTTGCGAATAGCGCGATACGAGCTATTCGGAAATGCGCTCCATTTAATATGTTCAGCGCCGATTACCTTGAGAATTTGGGCGAAATCATTGTTACCTTCGCCCCTTCGGCAATACCTCCCACTTCACAGCAATAACTTGCAAAAAATCGGCATTCCGCTAGACCCGCGCCCGGCCGGCGTGGCAGAAAGCCGGGGTTTGGGCCGTCAGAGCGCCGCGCGTCCCTCGGACGCGCAAAAAGGATGCTCTAAAACTTTGATTTGGAGCCTCGCGCGGAGACCTGAATGCCGGATTATGACGTTCTGTGCATTGGCAATGCCATTGTCGACATCATCGCCCAGTGCGATGAAGCCTTCCTCGCCGACAACGGCATCATCAAGGGCGCGATGAATCTGATCGACGCCGATCGTGCGGAACTTCTCTACCGCCGCATGGGGCCGGCCGTGGAAGCCTCCGGCGGCAGCGCCGGCAACACGGCGGCCGGCATTGCCAGTTTCGGCGGTCGTGCGGCCTATTTCGGCAAGGTCTCCAGGGACCATCTCGGCGAGATCTTCACCCATGACATCCATGCCCAGGGCGTTGCCTTCGATACCAGGCCGCTGACAGGCACGCCGCCGACGGCACGTTCGATGATCTTCGTCACCCCGGACGGCGAGCGCTCGATGAACACCTATCTCGGGGCCTGTGTCGAGCTTGGCCCGGAGGATGTCGAAGCCGACAAGGCGGCCGGTGCGGCAGTGACCTATTTCGAGGGTTACCTGTGGGATCCGCCGCGCGCCAAGGAAGCCATCCGGCTTACTGCCCAGCATGCGCACGCCGCTGGCCGCGAGGTTTCGATGACCTTGTCGGACAGTTTCTGTGTCGACCGCTATCGTGCCGAATTCCTGGATCTGATGCGCTCGCGCACGGTCGACATCATTTTTGCCAACAGCCACGAGATCAAGTCACTCTATCAGACTTCGTCTTTCGACGAGGCGTTGGCACAGATCCGCAAGGATTGCCGCATCGCTGCCGTGACCCGGTCGGAAAAGGGTTCCGTCATCGTCAATGGCGATGACACTTTCGTCATCGAAGCCACCAGGATCAACGAGCTCGTCGACACGACCGGCGCCGGCGATCTCTATGCTGCCGGTTTCCTGCACGGCTACACCAAAGGTCGCGATCTCAAGACCTGCGGCGACCTCGGCTCGCTGGCCGCAGGCCTGGTCATCCAGCAGATCGGCCCGCGCCCGCGCCAGAACCTCAAGCACGAGGCCGAACAGGCAGGATTGGGTTAAATCCAGAGCGGGTCCGGTTTTTCGGAAACGCTCTAACTCTTTGTCTTGCGCAATTCCGGGCGAAAAACCGCTACGCACTTTTCCTGGAATTGCTTGACCAGCGAGGATCCGGTCATGGCTAGCCCCTACCCCGAAATCACCCTGGTGCGGCATGGCGAGACCGAATGGAGCGCCACCGGCAAACATACCGGCCGCAGCGACATTCCACTGACTGCCAAAGGCGAGGACGCTGCCCGCAAACTTGCTGAGCGGCTGCGGGACGGGACCTTCAGCGCTATCTGGACAAGTCCCTCCTCGCGCGCCCGGCGAACGGCGGAATTGGCCGGTTTCGGTGCTGCCGAAATCAAGCCCGACCTCGCCGAATGGGATTATGGCGCTTACGAGGGCCTGACGACCAAGGAAATCCTGGTTGAGCGCCCCGGCTGGAGCCTGTTTCGTGATGGCTGCCCGGATGGGGAGAGCGTGATGCAGGCTGGTGCCCGTGCTGACCGCGTTGTGACTGCACTGCGCGAGGCGAGCGGCAATGTGCTGCTGTTTTCCTCCTCGCATTTCCTGCGCACGCTCACCGCTCGCTGGCTCGGCCTGCCGGCATCGCAGGGCGCGCTGCTCGTGCTCGACACGGCAAGCATCTCCATTCTCGGTTACGAACATGACATGGGCGAACCGGTGGTGCGTCGCTGGAACCAGACCTGATCTGCCGCTGCCGACTATGAAGCTGCTGGCTCCGGCCGGGCAAGCACCTCGCAGCGGTCGGTGAACAGCTGTTCCGACAGGAAATCCACGAACACCCTGACCTTGGGCGACAATTGCCGGTTGGACGGCCAGAGCAAACGGAACTGACCGGGCGCATCGAGATAGCGGTCGAGCAGTGTCACCAGTTCGCCTCTAGCAATCGGCCCGCGCGCCAGAAAGTCCGGCATGCAGCCGATGCCGAGCCCAGCCAGTGTGGCACCGCGCAGCGCTTCCATGTTGTTGCAGGTCAGCACGATCCTGGGGCGCGGTTCCGCCTCGCCGGCCGGCAGGACAAGCGGCCAGTCGTAGAGCTTGCCGCTGTTGGGAAAGCGGAAGCGGACCGAGTGATGGCCGTCGAGATCGCGCGGACAGGCTGGCGTGCCGTAGCGCTCGAGATAGGAAGGTGAAGCGCACAACAATTGCTGGAAGGGCCGTAGCGCCCGCGTCATCAGCCGGGAATCCGGCAGGTCGCCGCTGCGCAAGGCCACATCGACGCCCTCGTCGATCAGGTCGACGATGCGGTCGTTGAAATCGAGATCGAGCTCGACCTCCGGATAGCGCCGGGTGAATTCCGGCAGCACCGGCAGGAAAAGGTGGTAGCTCACCACCGGTGCGCTCACCCTCAGGCGCCCGCGCGGCGTCTCGATTGCCTCGGCCAGCATCGCCTGGGCGTCGTCGAGATCGTCCAGCACGCGCCTGCAGCGCTCATGGAAAAGCCGGCCTTCTTCGGTCAGTCTCAGGCTGCGCGTCGAGCGTTGCAACAGGCGAACCCCCAACTGCTCTTCCAGCTTGGTCACTGCCTTGCCGACCGCCGACGGTGACAGCCGCAGCACCCGTCCGGCGGCGACGAAGCTGCCGAGATCGGCCGTGCGCACAAAAGCGGCAAGTCCGCTCAATCGATCCAGCGAACGATCCATTCGAGCGTTTTTCTCCATTATGACCGGAATAAGAGCCGTATTTAGCTCCAATTAGCGCAAATCTATCATGAACGGGTCATTCAACAAGCCCACCGGCCAGTCGCGCAAAGCGAGGCTGCCGGGGCAGAAACCCCGTGGACATCATGTCAATTTCGAAAAAGGCCCCAGGCGCGGCCGAAAAAGCGCTTGTTCTCGTCGCGGTATGCCTGGCGGCACTCTCCATGCCGCTGACCTTCACCGGCCCAGCCGTGGCGCTTCCGGCAATCGGCCAAGCACTCGGCGGCAGCCCGATCGCGCTCAACTGGGTGACCAACGCCTTCATGCTGACCTTCGGCTCCTCGCTGATGGCGGCCGGCGCGCTGGCCGATGCCTATGGCCGCAAGCGCATGTTCCTGACGGGCGTGGCCGCCTTCGGGCTGTTTTCAGCGCTTGCTTCGGTCTCGCCCTCGATCCTCTGGCTCGACCTTGCCCGTGCCGCGCAAGGTCTGGCGGCAGCCCTTGCCTTTGCCGGCGGGGCGGCAGCGCTGGCGCAGGAGTTCGAAGGGGCAGGGCGCATGCGCGCCTTTTCCATGCTCGGCACGTCCTTCGGCATTGGCCTCTCTTTCGGCCCGATCACCTCTGGCTTGCTCATCGATGCCTTTGGCTGGACCTCGATCTTCCTGCCCGTGGTTGCCGCCGCCACATTTTCCTTCCTCATCGCTGCTCGCTTCATGCGTGAAAGCCGCGATCCCGCCGCAACCGGTCTCGACTGGCCGGGTGCGGCAAGCTTCACCGCCGCGCTCGCTTTGCTGACCTACGGCTTCCTCAAGGCACCGGAGGCCGGCTGGAACGATCTGGCAGTCATCGGCCTGCTGACCGGCGCCATGCTGTTCTTCGCTGCCTTCGGCATCATCGAGCGCAAGGTGGCGCGGCCGATTCTGGACCTTTCCCTGTTCCGCTATCCGCGCTTCGTCGGCGTGCAATTGCTGGCGGCGGCGCCGGCCTATGCCTTCGTGGTGCTGCTGGTGCTGCTTCCGGTCCGCTTCGTTGGCGTCGAAGGCATGGGCGAGATCGCCGCCGGCCGCCTGATGATCGCGCTGTCGGCGCCGCTGCTGATTCTGCCGCTTGTCGCCGGCTGGCTCACGCGCTGGCTGCCGGCCTCGGTGCTGTGCGCCACCGGCCTCCTCGTCTCAGCCGCCGGCCTGTTCTGGCTGTCCGGTGTGCCGGCCGGTGCGACTGCCGCGGCGTTGCTCCTGCCCATGCTCACCATCGGCGTCGGCATCAGCCTGCCCTGGGGGCTGATGGACGGGCTCGCCGTTTCGGTGGTGCCGACCGAGCGCGCCGGCATGGCCACCGGCATCTTCAACACCACGCGCGTCGCCGGCGAAGGCCTGGCGCTGGCCGTGGTCAGCGCGGTGCTGTCGGCGCTGACGGCAGGCCACCTCGCCGCAGCCGGGCTTGGCCAGCCCGAGAAACTGGTAGCCGTCGCGCAGCGTCTCGTCACCGGCGATCTCCCGGCAGCGCAAACGCTGTTGCCGGGTACCGGCCAACACCAACTGGTGGCTCAGTATGGCCTCGCCTTCTCCAGTCTGCTGGTCGTGCTCACCATCATCACGATCGTCACGGCGGTCGTGGTGTTCCTGTTCATGGGGCGGAGAGCGGGAAGGGAAGTGGTGGCCGAAGTTGTCGCGTGAAGAAAAGAGTCGGGACTACCCGACCGCCCAACCCTTCTCGCGCAGCGCACCGGCCACTTCCCTGCGCTGGGCGAGCTTGATGTAGAGCAGCTCTACATCGTCATGGTCGCGCACGAGGAGACGCTTGTTCGAGATCATCGCCGTGCGCACCTGCGAGCGCGCGAAGCGGTAGCGCTTGTCGCCTCTCTGAACGATCAGTTCGTCGGCCGAAACACTCACCGTTGGTTCGTCATGCACGATCAGGAAGCCGCCGCCCAGGCCAAGCAGGCCGCCTATGATGGCGAGCGCCCAGGGCGACAGTTTCTGGCCGATCGTCAGCGCGAGATTGAGCGGTTCTTCCCACGGCACCCAGGGCAGTTCCAGCAGCCAGCCGGCAAGGTCGGGTAGAAAGGCCACGAACGCCCCGCCGCCGATCACCGTCGCAATGAAGACGGCGAGCTGATCGGTGCGGTTCATTTCGAAGACGATGGGTTCGTCGTTCATGGCCCTAGAAAATGAGAAACAGATGTTCTGCCTCTGTCAATTCGCCTTGCGTTGAAACTGGTGGTTAGCGTCGTCACGGGAGAGTGGAGCAAATTGAACCGTCAGTCGATGACCTGAATCGTCTACATCCAGCATTAAAGGTTCGGAGAGCTGGATCTTGCCTTCGATCTCTCAAGAGCAACAGGATTTGTCTCTATACTTCAGAGTTTGCTCGGAATCCGAATTACGATATTCAATCTCTGGACGCGGCCGGGTGGAGACATTTTTTCATGAGCATTGCTGCCGATTTTAGGAAGGCCGCAGAATTGTCGGTCGACAATGTGGCGCGCCACGGCGACACGGACATATTTCCGTTTCCTTTCGAAAATTATGCATTTTCAGACCTTAGAAACAAATTTGTCGAGCTTGTTTTAGAATACAACACGAACTTCGAAAAATTTATAAATGATTATCCACCTCAGCATGTGAACTCTCTGACACCGGCAGGATATTTTGGCTTCCGATGGGCAAGTCAAATCGATCCAATTTGGAATTTACACTTCCTAGCTTGCGTTATTGCTATAGCGCCGGACATAGAAGTTGCTCGGATACCTCTCAAAGAGGAGGTAGTATTTTCATATCGCTTTAATCCAAATTACGAAACGGGCGACCTGTTCGACAAAACAGTCAGTTGGGCCAACTTCATCGAAGCCTCGGTGGAAGAAGCTGCCCAGCACGAATTCGTTGTTACTTGCGACATTTCCGAATTTTATCCTCGGCTGGGGCACCATCGATTAGAAAATGCTTTGCTTCAGATCGATAAGTCGGGACACGTCTCGAAAAAAATAATGAAATTTCTGTCAAATTTCTCCAACACAAGGTCCTTCGGATTGCCGATAGGCGGTTCAGCTGCAAGATTACTTTCCGAAATCACAATAAATCAGGTAGACAGATTACTTTATTATAAAAATATTAAATTTAAAAGGTTTGCGGACGACTATCATATATTCGCTTCGTCAAGAGAGGATGCGTACAGCAAGCTCATGTTTTTGTCGGAAAAGCTTTTCGACAATCAAGGTCTCTCAATGCAAAAGGCCAAGACGCGTATTATGAGTTCGGCGGAATTCCGTGCAACTAACCCATTGGCAATTGAAAGAGCCCAGGTTGATCCAGAGCAAGCTGGTGCAGATGCTGCAGAGAAACACTCTCGTACGGCTATCCTACGTTTCTCCCTCAATTTTGATCCTTATTCACCTACTGCCGAGGAGGACTATCAGGAACTTCGGAAGGAGATTCAGAAATTTGATATCATAGGTCTTCTCAAGAGTGAGTTGTCAAAGAGCCGTGTCCACACTGCTTTAACGAAGAAATTGATATCTGCAGTAAAGCACTTGGATGTTAGGCAGCGCGAAGAAGCTGTGCTTTCCATCTGGAAGAATCAGGAAATATTATATCCAACCTTTGCATCAGTTCTCGTCCTCATGGATTCGGTGATCGATTCGATGACGGTCGAGGGTAGAAGAAAAATAATAGATGCGATACTGGAACTGATTAATAAGGAATCGTATTTGCTAAGAGCTGATACGCACATGTGCTATGCCATAAGAGTTCTTGCGCATGAGAATATGCCCGAAACCATTGGCGCACTCCAGCAGTTGTATGAAACGCGTCTTTCTCCAATTGTGAGAAGAGATATAATACTGATCCTTGCAAGATGGAACGAATGGTATTGGATATCTGATTTGAGAAATAAATTTCGTTCCCTAAGCGGAGCGGAGCGGCGTGCCTTTATAGTCGCATCACATGCTTTGAAAGACGAGGGGCGCCATTGGCGACAAAGTACAAAGAGGGAATTCGATCCGTTTGAGAAATTGATAGCAGAATGGGCGGATTCTAGGACTCAAACTCCCAACTGGAGAATACCTGTTTGATAGATGCGGCAACGTTCGCCAGCTTATTTAACGCATTCTGGAGGTCTGCTGCCCCAACATGCGAACTCTTTGTTAGAGATGTTAATATCGGTAAAATTAGTCGATTTGATATACCGTTAGCGGGCAAGCATTCGCCTCTAGTTGCACCGTTTATAGCGGAAACCGGTTTTTCAAGATTCGCATTGATGGCTAGTCAGCCGGAGTTAGCGAGCGACTCTGATAGACTATACGAACTCGCTCTACGGCAAGCAGAGAAGCGGCTGCGTGGATATCAGGATGCAGACGCCAACCCACCGACTTTGACAGCTTCTGACAAGTCAGATGCCATCGCAATATCAGATCGTTTGGCGATTTTTTTTCGGCACCCAACGAAACCAATTGTATTGCGCCCGTTGTTTTCAGGTTGCGGCTTTGTAGACAACTCTGAGGGGGACATTAGATGGGGATCGACACTTTTCGAGGTGAAATCAGTCGAGCGGACGTTTCGAAGCGTCGATATATACCAGCTATTTACATACTACAGCCTCTCTGTTTCGGAGGGAAATAGTGACATAGACTCTGTTGGTATAGTTAACCCCAAGAGAGGGGTTAGCTTTGAAATTGACATAGAAGATTTAAGTAGGGAAATCTCGGGACTCAGCGCGTCAAATCTTGCCGATGTGGTTATTCGAGCGATATCAAGTGGAGATATTTCTCGGTAGTGAATTCATAATATCTGAAAAATAGAAGCTAGGATGCAAATCCATAGCCACTCTGCTCTTACTCAAGTCCCCGCCGAATACGCCGCGATGGCCGCCATATTGACGATATCGCTGTCCTTGGCGTTGAGCCCGACGATCTGCACCGGCTTGTTGAGGCCGACCAGCAGCGGGCCGATTACGGTCGAGCCGCCCAGTTCCTGCAGCATCTTGGTCGAGATCGAAGCCGAGTGGAACGCCGGCATCACCAGCACATTGGCCGGCCCGGTCAGCCGGCAGAATGGGTATTGCGCCATCACGCGCGGGTTCAGCGCCACGTCCGCGGCCATTTCGCCGTCATATTCGAAGTCGACGCGACGCTTGTCGAGGATGCGCACCGCCTCCTGCACACGCTCCGAGCGTTCGCCCTGCGGGTGACCGAAGGTGGAATAAGCAAGCATCGCCACGCGCGGCTCGTAACCCATGCGGCGGGCGAAATTGGCTGCCTCCTCGGCGATGTCGGCAATCTGCTCGGCATTCGGCATGTCGTGCACGGCGGTGTCGGCAACCAGCACGGTGCGCCCCCTCGCCAGCACGATCGACACGCCGATGACGCGGTGGCCGGGTTTGGCGTCGATGACACGGCGCACGTCGTCGAGCGCTGTCGAATAGTTGCGCGTCACGCCAGTGACGATGCCGTCGGCATCGCCCAACGCCACCATGCAAGCGGCAAAATGGTTGCGGTCGTTGTTGATCAGGCGCTGGCAATCACGGAACAGATAACCCTTGCGCTGCATGCGCTCATAGAGGAAGTCGGCATAGATGGCGTTCTTGCGCGACAGCCGCGCATTGATGATCTCCAGCCCCGGCTTGTCCAGCTCGATGCCGGCATGGCGGGCGTTTTCCTTGATGACGTCGTCGCGGCCGAGAAGAATGGCGGTGCCCAGCTTCTGGTTCACATAGGCGACCGCCGCGCGCATCACCTGTTCCTCCTCGCCCTCGGCGAAGACGATGCGCTTGGGCTGGCGCCGCACGCGGTCGTAGATGCGCTGCAGCGTCGAGGCGATGGGGTCGCGGCGGGCCGACAGTTCCTGTGCGTAGCGGTCGAGGTCGAGGATCGGCTTCCTCGCCACGCCGGTTTCCATCGCCGCCTTCGCCACCGCGATCGGGATAGCCGAGATCAAGCGTGGATCGAATGGCACCGGGATGATGTAGTTGGGGCCGAACTTCGGCCGGTTGCCCTGATAGGCTGCGGCGACATCGTCCGGCACATCCTTGCGGGCAAGTTCGGCCAGTGCCTGGGCAGCGGCAACCTTCATGGCGTCGTTGATGGTGGTTGCCCGCACATCCAGCGCGCCGCGGAAGATGTAGGGGAAACCCAGCACATTGTTGACCTGGTTCGGATAGTCCGAACGCCCGGTTGCCATGATGGCGTCCGTGCGGATCTCGGCCACTTCCTCCGGCGTGATCTCGGGATCCGGGTTGGCCATGGCGAAGATGATCGGGTTCTTGGCCATCGACTGCACCATCGCCGTCGTCAGCGCGCCCTTGGCGGAAAGGCCGAAGAACACGTCGGCTCCGTCCAGCGCGTCCGCCAGCGAGCGCGCTTCGGTTTTCACCGCATGCGCCGACTTCCACTGGTTCATGCCTTCGGTGCGACCCTGGTAGACGACGCCCTTGGTGTCGCACAGGATGACGTTTTCCGGCGAAAAGCCCATCGACTTCACCAGCTCGATACAGGCGATGCCGGCGGCACCGGCGCCGTTGCAGACAAGCTTGGTGGTCTTCATGTCGCGGCCGGTGATCGCCAGGGCGTTGATCAGGCCGGCGGCTGCGATGATGGCGGTGCCGTGCTGGTCGTCATGGAACACCGGAATGTCCATCAGCTCGCGCAGGCGCTGCTCGATGATGAAGCATTCCGGAGCCTTGATGTCCTCCAGGTTGATGCCGCCGAAAGACGGGCCGAGGAACTTGACGCAGTTGATGAACTCGTCCGCGTCTTCGGTCGCCACTTCGAGATCGATCGAATCGACATCGGCGAAACGCTTGAACAGCACCGACTTGCCTTCCATCACCGGTTTGGAGGCCAGCGCGCCGAGATTGCCGAGGCCGAGGATGGCGGTGCCGTTGGAAATGACGGCGACCATGTTGCCGCGTGTGGTGTAGTCGAAGGCGCGCGACGGGTCTTCCGCGATCGCCTTCACCGGCACGGCGACGCCTGGCGAATAGGCAAGGCTCAGGTCGCGCTGCGTCGCCATCGGCTTGGTCGGCACGATCTCCAGCTTGCCCGGCCGCCCCATGGCGTGGAATTCCAGCGCCTCCTCGGAACTCACCGAAGGGCCTTGTCCGTCCTGTCCATTCCTGCGGGCCATGCTTTGTTTCTTCCCCTTCGGCGTGCCTGAGGCGCACTCAATTTCTTTGTGGAGCGTTCGGGATTAAGGCTACACTTCGGGTGAGTAAAGCGCCAAGCAATTGCCTTCGGATTTTTTGGAAACAGTTTCTTGAACGACGAAACCCCCATCGCAACGGAAGACAGCGCGCCGCTGGCGAGCGGTGCTGCACCCGTGCCGTCCACGGCCGGCGCCACGCCGATGATGGAACAGTATCTCGAGATCAAGGCGGCGAATGCGGATTCGCTTCTGTTCTACCGCATGGGCGATTTCTATGAGCTGTTCTTCGAGGATGCGGAGAAGGCAAGCCAGGCGCTGGGCATCGTGCTCACCAAGCGCGGCAAGCACCAGGGCGCCGAGATCCCGATGTGCGGCGTGCCGGTGCATGCGGCGGACGACTATCTGCAGAAACTGATCGGGCTCGGTTTCCGGGTTGCCGTCTGCGAGCAGATCGAAGATCCGGCAGAAGCCAAGAAGCGCGGCTCGAAATCGGTGGTCAAGCGCGACGTCGTCCGTCTTGTCACGCCGGGCACCATCACCGAAGACAAATTGCTGGCCCCGTCGGAATCGAGCTTCCTGATGACACTGGGCAGGATCAAGGGTGGCACCGAACAGAGCTTCGCACTGGCCTGGATCGAAATCTCCACCGGCGTCTTCCGGGTAGCGGAGACCAATGCCGAGCGCCTGCTGGCCGACATCTTCCGCGTCGATCCGCGCGAGCTGATCGTCGCCGAACCGGTCTTCTACGATCCCGAGCTGAAGCCCGTTTTCGACGTGCTCGGCCGTGTCGCCAGCCCGCAGCCGGCCAGCCTGTTCGATTCTGCCTCGGCAACGGCACGCATCGCCCGCTTCTTCAACGTGGCGACGCCGGACGCCTTCGGCTCGTTCAGCCGGGCCGAGCTTTCCGCGATCTCCGGCGCGATTGCCTATGTCGAGAAGACGCAGAAGGCAGAGCGCCCGCCGCTGTCGAGGCCGGAGCGTGAGGAAAACGGCGCGACGCTGTTCATCGACCCGGCAACGCGCGCCAACCTGGAACTGCTGCGCACGCTTTCCGGCAGCCGCGACGGCTCGCTGTTCAAGGCCATCGACCGCACCGTCACCGGCGGCGGCGCGCGACTGCTGGCTGATCGGCTGATGGCGCCGTTGACCGATGCGGCCGCAATCGGGGCGCGGCTCGATTCGGTTTCCTTCTTCCGCGACGAGACGCGTCTGGCCGAGGCGTTGCGATTGGCGCTCAAAGGCGTTGCCGACATGCCGCGCGCGTTGTCGCGACTGGCGCTGAACCGTGGCGGCCCGCGCGACCTCGGCGCATTGCGCGCCGGCTTCCTCGCCGCCGGCGACATTGCGCAGGTCTTTGCGCGCGTCGCGCCACCGGCCGAACTGGCTGCGGCGCTTGCCGCGATCGGCGCCCTGCCAAAGCCGCTTGCCGAACATCTCGCCGGAGCCTTGGCCGACGAGCTGCCTTTGCTGAAACGTGACGGCGGCTTCCTGCGTAGCGGCTACGACGCCGAACTCGACGAGATGCGGGCGCTGCGCGACGAGACGCGCAAGGTCATCGCCGGCATGGAACGCGACCTGATCGAAGAGACCGGCATCCGCTCGCTCAAGATCCGGCACAACAATGTGCTGGGCTACTACATCGAGGTTACGGTCAACCATCAAGCGATCATGACCGGTACCGATGAGGCCAAGGCGCGCTTCATCCACCGCCAGACCATGGCCAACGCGATGCGCTTCACCACGACTGAGCTGGCGGGGCTGGAGACCAAGATCGCCAACGCTGCTGACCGTGCGCTCGCCATCGAGCTTGCCGCCTTCGACCGGCTGCTTGCCGAAGTGGTCGGCGAAGCGGATGCGATCCGTGCCGGCGCCGACGCATTGGCCGTGCTCGATGTGTCGGCCGCGCTCGCCGCTTTGTCGGTGAGCGAGAACTGGTGCCGGCCGCAGGTCGACGCCTCGCTCGCCTTCGAAGTGGTCGGCGGGCGTCATCCGGTGGTGGAACAGGCGCTGCGCCGCACCGGAGAAGGACCGTTCGTCGCCAATGACTGCGATCTCTCGCCGGAGGGGGACGCGAAGAACGGCGCCATCTGGCTGCTCACCGGTCCGAACATGGGCGGTAAGTCGACCTTCCTGCGCCAGAACGCGCTGATCGCCATCCTGGCCCAGACCGGCTCCTTCGTGCCGGCGGCAAGCGCGCACATCGGTGTGGTCGATCGGCTGTTCTCGCGCGTCGGCGCCTCCGACGATCTCGCGCGCGGCCGCTCGACCTTCATGGTCGAAATGGTCGAGACTGCCGCCATCCTCAATCAGGCGGGCGAGCGCGCGCTGGTCATCCTGGACGAAATCGGTCGCGGCACCGCCACCTTCGACGGGCTTTCGATCGCCTGGGCGGCCGTCGAATATCTGCACGAGAAGAACCGCTGCCGCTCGATCTTCGCCACGCATTTCCATGAGATGACGGCGCTCAGCAACAAGCTTAACCGGCTTCACAACGTCACCATGCGGGTCAAGGAATGGGAAGGCGATGTCGTCTTCCTGCACGAGGTCGGCAAGGGGGCGGCCGACCGCAGCTATGGCGTGCAGGTGGCACGGCTTGCCGGCTTGCCCGAGGCGGTGGTGGCGCGCGCCAAGCAGGTGCTTCACCAGTTGGAGGAAGGAGAGACCTCCGGCAAGGCCGACCGGCTGGTGGACGACCTGCCGCTGTTCTCGGTGGCGGTGAAGCGTGACACGCCCAAACCCATCAAGACCGATGCGCTCGGCGAGGCACTGGACACCCTCAGCCCAGACGAGATGACGCCGCGCGAGGCGCTGGAGGCGATCTATCGGCTGAAGGGGCTGATGAAGCAGGGTTGAGACGAAGTCCTGGAAGGTGGAAGCCGGATGTACGTTCTCAAACCGGGGATAAAGAAGGACCTTCCGAGACAATGGGCACTGCCGGACCGCATCTTCTTCGGTCATGGGGCGTGCCATATCCTGGCTGGGGTCTATCTGGAGCAGCCGCCACTTCCCGGGTTTCATGCCGAGCGGATTGTTCCGATCGGGAACTTAGCCGGCAATCACGTCTATACGACGGACGGCGTCATCGTCTTCGATTATCATGGCTACTCTCATCGAAACCGGCTTCTGGAACACCACGGGCGTAGCTGGTCGACACAGCACCCCGGCTGGTGCTGTGAGATCGAAAAGGTCGATTTCAGCTTGCTCGATACGGCAGCGCTGAACGCACGGAAAATGAGGGGGCCGGATCAATATCTGCATGATGCCATTCCGCGTGCCCGCCGGTTCCTCGAGCGCATCGATCATGCGAATGCCTTCGCGAAGGTGCTTGCCAGAGTGCAATGAAAGCCGCGAGGTGCCTGGACCAAAACCCAAAAAAAGCATTCCGGGAACAATTCAGATGCGGCTATGTTAATTGCGGTGGCGGGGAGCGCGTGTTGGAGGAAGCAATGGATCGACGGCTATTTCTGACGGGAATACTTGGCCTCGCGGGTGCCGCGGTGGTCGCGACGGCAATACGTCCAGGCCAGGCAGTCGCGGGCGTGCCTGTGGGGCGCGGCGGCATATTGGACGAACTCGAAAAGTCCGATGCAGAGGCGGCTGTGCTCGACGATGAGGCTGAGGCCGATGTCGAGCTCGTTTATCACCGCCCGGGGCATCGGCCCGGCCGTCGGCCTTACCGCGGACATTGGGGTGGGCGCCCCCGGTGGCGGCGTGTGTGCCGCCGCGTTTACCGTCGCGGTCGCTGGCAGGTTCGTTGCTGGCGCGAGCGCGTCCGGGGCGGTTGGCGGTAACAGCGAAAACCCCGGCTTCGGCCGGGGTTTTGTTTTGTGCGCGAATGCGGCTTAAACCATGCTTGATCGATGCCCCTCTTTATCAAGCAGAAGAAAGGGCGAGATCGTCCCCGTGATCCGCGATGACTTTTCGTTCTATCGAAGCCGGCAAAATGTTTTCTCTGCGGCCTGGGCGTCCCAGGTAATAACCCTGTGCCTCATGACAGCCTTCGATGCGAAGGATTTGCAGTTGAGCGGCGGTTTCCACACCCTCGGCCAGAACGGGAACTCCAAGGCTTTGTCCCAGCGCGAGCACGGAGCGGACAATGGCCATGGCCTGAGCGTTGCGTTCCATCTCCCGCGTGAAGGAGCCGTCCAGCTTGATCTTGTCGAAGGGGAAGCTGCGCAACGTATCGAATGACGAATAGCCGACTCCGAAATCATCGATCGAGATCTTCACGCCCAGCGCTTTGATTTGCCGCAGAACATGCAAGGCACGGCTCTTGTCGGCAATGAAAGTGGATTCGGTGATTTCGAGTTCGAGCCGGTTCGGCGACAATCCGGTCTCGACAAGGATGTCGCGGATCAGTCCGGCCAGATCGTTATGGACGAACTGGACCGGCGAAAGATTGACCGCGATCTTGGAGGGCCTGCCTAGCCTGCCCGCATCCCTGCAGGCCGTTCGCAAAACCCATTCGCCGATGGTGAGGATCAGACCGGTCTCTTCCGCGATGGGGATGAAAACGGCAGGCGAGATCGCACCACGGCTTGGGTGGCTCCAGCGCAGCAGCGCTTCATATCCAAGCACATCGCCGGACTGGACGGATTTTTGCACCTGATAGTGGAGTTCGAGCTGTTCGAGTTCGATGGCATGGCTGAGATCCGATGCCAAAGCGTGATGCTCGCGTGCCGCCGTGTCCATTTGGGGTTCGTAGAAGCAGAGCGCGCGGGTGATGTCGGCCTTTGCACGGTACATGGCCAGGTCGGCATTGCTGATGAGGACTTGCCGGTCATGGCCATCATCGGGGTAGAGCGCGACCCCCAGGCTTGCGCCCGCAGCAAGATCGACATTTCCGATGCGAAGCGGCTGCGAAAAGGCGTTTTCGAGGCGCGTCAGGAAGTCGTCGAGCTGATGGCGGTCGACAAAGCGCTTGACGCACATGAACTCGTCGCCGCCGATGCGCGCGGCAAATTCGTCGTCTTCGAGAAGATCGCCGAGACGAAGGCCGATCGTCGCGAGTGTTTCATCGCCAGCCTGGTGGCCGCGCAAGTCGTTGATTTCCTTGAACCGGTCAAGGTCGATGCCGATGATAGCGACCTTTGCAGCCGTGTGATGCGCTTGTTCGAGTTCACGGTCCAGACGCTCGATGGCACTGGCGCGATTGGGCAGGCCGGTCAACGAATCGGTCAGCGCCAGCTTTTGCAGCCGATCGAATGCTTCCTGCGAACTCTGCTCGTCGATCAGGTAACTGATGACGCCGGCGCCTAGGACCAGCATGCCGACGCCGACAACCGCGAAGGCCGCCAGCGTCGATGAGGCGGTGTTGTCGACGGCTGTCGAGAACGGCGTGACCGAGATGGCGGTCATACCGGTGAAATGCAGCGAGGCCACGGCAAGCACGAAGAAGGCGACCGGTACATATGTGGTCTCGCCCCAGAGCGGTTTTGCCGCTTGTCTCATGGCAATTCCGCCGAACAGAACCGACAGCGCCACCGATGCCGCTACATAGTCGGCACTCCACTCGATCAGGCCGTCGACGCGATAGGCCAGCATGCCGCTGTAATGCATCGCCGAGATTGCTATACCCACCACGCCCCCGCCGATCTCTGCGGCCAGGGGGAAGCGGAAACTGAGGGACAGCCAGAAGCCGTAGGCACAACCGGCAACCGCTATCAGCAGCGACAGCATCGTGAATGTCGGATCGAAGGTGACGGGGGCGTCATGCTCATAAGCAATGACGGCGATGAAATGCGTACACCAGATCGAGGACCCCGCGGCCTGGGCGGCCAAGAATATCCACCCGGCTCGCGGCCAGCCGCCACGCACCTCGGCTTGTCGGAAAAGCCGGAACGTAACCCAACTGCCGGCTATGCAGACGAAGACGGCGAGCAGTACGAGCCACGGATTATGTTCTGTGACGAGGCATGAGACGACACGCATGAACAACGCCCCCCCGGCGCCATTATGTCAGGACAATCGTCGTTTGGTTGTTGCCGCATCCAAACCGCAACTGTCGTCTCGAAGACGTTGCCAAGCAAACGCTAATATTCTGATAGCGGCGATAGTTAACGTGACAGGTCCTTTGCCGGGACACTGAATTCATACGCCGACGCTTTTGGCGACGAGCGAAGAAAACACGTCGATCGCGTTCGTCTCCGCGATGCGGCCATCTTGCTGTTCGCGTGCAATCGCTTCCGCGGCGCCGAGCAACCCGACACAGGTAAGCCGTAGGTCTCCTTCAGCCAGACTGGAAAAGGGCTGCAAGGCCAGGCACATGATCTCGATGTACTCGTCGAGCATGGCGCGCTGCCGTGCCGCCATTTCTTCGCTGCCCTTGAGAGCAGCCGAAATGGCTGGCGCTTCTGGCCCCAGATTGGCGAGGCAGTTGAAGTAAGCCTTGCTCATGAGGTCCGCTGTTGCACCAAGTTCATGCGGGCTGGTGCCCAGCGCATTCCGAAGCACCTGCACATACTGGTCTTCGAGTCGCTGGAAAAGCGCGAGAAGCAGCCCGGCCCGCGTCGAAAAATGATCATAGGCTACCGGCCTGCTCACCCCCGCTTTCGCTGCAAGCGTGACGAGGGACAGTGCATCCGCACCCTCCTCTCGAACGATCGCCATCGCCGCATCGAGCAGTTGTTCACGGCGCTTGTCTTTCGGCAGCTTGACCAGGATTCTTCCCTCGCTTGATTTCTACATTTTGTAAGTTACATTTCGTAGTAACAAAATTCAAGTAGGTGCACTATGAGCGACGTAACCATGATCGGCCTTGGCGAAATGGGCAGCGCGCTTGGTCGCGCTTTCCTGGCAGGCGGAAAATCGGTCACCGTCTGGAACCGCACACCGGCCAAAGCCGCAGCGCTGGAACGGCTGGGAGCCGTACGGGCGTCCACGGTTGCCGGGGCAATCGCTGCCAGCCCGGTGGTGGTGATCTGCCTGTCCGATTACGCAGCGGCCTCCGGCGTGCTTGGCGAGGACGGGGTGGCTGAAACGCTCGATGGACAGCTGATTGTACAGCTGAGTTCGGGAACGCCGGATCAGGCGCGTGAACTCAAAGCCCAAGCGGTTTCGAGCGGTGCGAACTATCTCGATGGTGCCATCGGCGCCTGGCCGAGGCAGATCGGCGGGCCGGAGGCCGGGCTTCTCATCGTCGGCAACGAAGATGTGTTTGCGTCGGCGGAGCCGCTTCTGAAGCTGCTGGCCGGCGGCCTCAGCTACGTGGGTTCCAACATCGGTCATGCCAAAGCTTTCTCCAACGCCGGGCTGGCCTATTTCGCAGCACATTGGATCGGTTTCAGCCACGGCGCCGCAATCTGCGAAGCAGAGGGTATCGACGCCGGCACGTTCGGTGAGGTTATGGCGGGCATGGCACCGTTTTTCGGCGAGGATATGCGCCACATGGGGCGCGTCATTGCCGAAGACCGCTTCGGCGATCCGGAAGCCACGATCAAAACCATCACTTCCGATATCGGTTGGCTTGTCGAGTCATCACGCGACCTTAAGATCGGAGTTGAGTTTCCGAAGTTCGCCGCGAGCATCTTTCTGCGTGCGAAGGATGCGGGATTTGGCGGCGAAGAGCCCAGCGCGCTGATCAAGGTGTTGCGGAAGGCTTGATCGGGGCTGGAACGACCAATCCGCTCTGACGTCGGCAACCGGGACGCCGATCACTGCGTTGTCCATCTCGGGCGCCGAACCATCATGGATATG
Source organism: Mesorhizobium sp. NPDC059054 (assembly GCF_042739215.1). Lineage (NCBI taxonomy): Bacteria > Pseudomonadati > Pseudomonadota > Alphaproteobacteria > Hyphomicrobiales > Phyllobacteriaceae > Mesorhizobium > Mesorhizobium sp. NPDC059054. Next base: position 732,634 of record NZ_JBHYHV010000003.1, on the reverse strand, counting down.
AAATGACCCGCGATGAACTTATCACCATTTATCGCCTCTACATCGATTGCCTGAACAGGCAGGATTGGAACGCTCTCGGAGAGTTCGTTCATGACGATGTCCGTTACAACGGAGCCCTGGTGGGTCTTGCCGGTTACCGTTCGATGCTGGAAGGCGATTTTCGTGCGATTCCAGACCTTCATTTCCGGATCGAGTTGCTGATCGGCGACCCTCCCCGCATCGCCAGCCGCCTGCGCTTCGACTGCACCCCGGTCGGCATCCTGTTTGACCTGCCCGTCAACGGCAAGCGTGTCCAGTTCGAAGAGAACGTGTTTTACGAGTTCGCCGGAACGCGGATCGAAAGGGTCTGGTCGATCATCGACAAGGCGGCAATCGCGCGACAGCTCTGACCGCATCGACTGATGGGAAGGATTGAAGTGGCTTATGACGCCACAGCCTTCATCCATGCACGAATTAGGCACTCATGGCCACGCCGGATGCAACCTCCGCCGTGGCCATTTCGTCAAATAGCGGTCCGCACCAGCCTCAGCCACGGGGTCAGATGAAAGGCGCTCATCAGGAGATACATCACCATCATACCGCCGAGCGGCATGCCCATCGTGGACGAGCACATCTCCGCTGGCCCGCCCATGACGCCGGTCAGCAATGCCATGGCCGCAAATGTCGGCGACGCCGCCAACGCCAGCCAGTCTGACGCCATCAGCGCGGGTGCGTCGTTGGCCGCAGGCACGGCTGCATCGCTGGCGGCATTCGCTCCGTCGATAGCTGAGCGGGCGCTGGTCCGGCGAGGTGCCTCCTCGTCGGACCAGATGGAGCAGCAGGAGCGGCTCATGGCTTCGCACTCGTTGGTTTGGCACGCATCGCCTCTTCGCCGGCGTCGGAAATCTCGACCCACCCTTTATCGGGTTCGGCTTCGGAAACGTAGCTGTCGTTCCAGTTCCACCATTTGTAGGTCGGCGTCTGCGGATAGCCTTCAGGCGAATCCTCCCAGGCCTCCTGGCGGCCGAGCGGCGTGATGTCGAGGTAATTCCAGGTGCCGCCCATCTGTTCGTCGGCGCGGTCGGCGATGAAATAGGTGCGGAAGATGCGATCGCCATCACGCAGGAACACGTTGTGGCCGTGCCACTCGTCCACGCCGAAATCGGCGTCGAAACTGTCGACGATTGTGACCCAGGGGATGCGATCCCATCCCATCCGCGTCTTCACGCGCTCGATGTCCGGCTGTGGCGCGCGTGACGCGAAGACCAGTGTCGTATCGCGCGCATTGAGATGGGATACATGGGCGACCTGGTCGGCCACCATGGAGCAGCCCCGACAGGCGTGCTCTGGCCAGCCATATACGCCGGGCTCGAAGAAGGCACGGTAGATGATCAGCTGGCGGCGACCGTCGAACAGGTCAAGAAGGCTCGCCCGGCCGTTCGGGGTCTCGAACACATAATCCTTGGTCACTTCTACCCAAGGCATACGGCGGCGCTCGGCAGCCAGCGCATCGCGGGCATGCGTATGGGCCTTTTCCTTCACGAGCAGTTGCTGGCGCGCCTGTTCCCACGCCTCGGGCGTAACCACCGGCGGCTTGTGCATGGCGGCCAGGATATCGTCGCGTTTATCGGTCATGAGTTCTGTTCTCCTCTTCCGGGCGAAGTCTCGCGCCTCGAGGTCGAAGCGCGATGACCTTCGCGGTTCATCGCTTACTGTCGTCGGACAGTGTGGCTTCGGAAGCCGAACAGTGTGAGTAACAAGTGTGGCGCTATTCCGGATCGACGGAATAGGCCCCGGCTCAGAACCGTTTGCGCAGCAGGGTGGCCACCACGAACAAGGCGCCGATCGAGCTGGTGATGATGCCGATCGGCAGTTCCTGTGGCGGCAGCAGCGTGCGCGCCAGAAGATCGCTGGCAAGCAGCAGCACAGCGCCAAAGACAGCGCAGACGATGGCCAGCCGCAGATGCAGCGGGCCGGCGAAGCGGCGCGCGACATGCGGGATCATCAGTCCCACGAAACCGATGACGCCGGCGACGGAAACCAGGATTGCTGTCGCGAGCGCCGCGGCAAGGAATGTCAGTGTCCGGAAGCGCGCCACCGGAACGCCGAGGCTTTCGGCGGTGGTTTCGCCAGCCAGGAACGCGTCGAGCCAGCGATGATAGCGCAGCGTGAAGGCAAGGATGACGGCGGCGCCGGCGAGGGCCAGGCCGATATTGCCCCAGCGGGCGAGACCCAGCCCGCCCATGGTCCAGAACAGCACCGAATGGGCTGCTCGCTGATCTCCGGCAAAAACCAGATAGTTGGTCAGCGCCGTGAACAGGAAAGATACGGCAAGGCCGGCAAGGATCAGCCGCTCGGGTCCCTGGCCGCGAATGCGGGCGACGAGCAGAAGCACCACGACGGCGGAGAGGATGCCGCCGACAAACGCTGCGATCGGAAGCGTCCATACGCCAAGACGGTCGCCGAAAACCGTGATGACTGAAACCGCGCCGGCGGCAGCGCCCGAGGAAAGGCCGAACAGAAATGGATCGGCGAGATCGTTGCGCGTCACTGTCTGCAGAAGCGCGCCGACGACGGCAAGGCCGGCGCCGACGCAGATGGCGAGAATGGCGCGGGGTAGCCTGAGGTCGACGATGATCTTCTCCACCGGCGCTGTAACGCTCCCGGCGTCCAAGCCGACGGCATGCGCAAGCGCTGCGATCACGTCGCCGAGCGCAATGACGGTCGAGCCATAGGCGATGGACAGCAGCGCCAGCAACACGACGAGCGCCAGACCCGTGCCGATGGCCAGACCGTACGACCCGCTGGGCACGTTCAGAAAGCCTCTGGGTGCATTGCCTTCGCGATCTTGTCGATGGCTTCTATGTTGGCCGGGCCAGGCGTCAATTCCGCGTAGCGAAGAGCAACGAAACGCTCGTTCTTCACCGCATCCGTTTCTTTCATCGCCGGGTGCTGCTTGAGGAAGTTCAGCAGTTTCCGGTAGCCCGCCTCGTCCTGGTAGTCGAGCAGGATCAGGAATTCCGGGTTTCTGGTCGCAACCGTTTCCCAATCGGTATTGCCCCAATTGGTTTCCAGGTCGTCCATGATGTTCTTGCCGCCCGCCGCTTCGATCATCGCACTCGGGATCGCGAATTTGCCCGCCGTGAAGGGTTTGTCCTCGCCGGAATCATAGAGGAACACGCGTGTGCCGCTGCGGGCGCCGACCTTGGCGGTGATGGCGGCGAGCCTTTCCTTCCATCCGGCGACAAGGGTGTTGGCCTCGGTCTCCTTGCCGAAGATCTTGCCGAGTTTCTCGACGTCGCCGAACAGGAGATCCATCGAAGCTGCTGGCCGGTTCTTGTCGAGATGGACGCAGCTCTCGCTGAGCACCAGCGTCTTGATGCCGTGCGGAGCCAGAATGTCGGGCGTCACGTCGCCACCGGGTTTCATGCCGTAATACCAACCGGCAAAGAAGAAGTCGGGCTCGACCGCCAGCAGGTTCTCCAGTGTCGGATATTTCGGTGCAAGTTCCGGGATCGAGCCCTGCGCTTTCTTGAACGCGTCATCCACCTTGTACCAGCCGGTGATGCCGGTCAGGCCGACGATCTCGGGTTGTAAGCCCAGCGCGAAGGCCATTTCCGACATGTTGAGATCGTTGATCACCGCACGTTTCGGTGCGGCGTCGAAGGTCAGCGGAATGCCGCAGCTCTCGACAGTGACCGGGAAGGCAAAGGCAGTTGATGAAAGAAGCGTGGCGGCCAAGCAGGTTCCGCAAAAGCGTCTCACGCTTTTACGATAGGAACCTGCGACAAAATAAAAAGTCAAGCTGACGAAGCGTTGGCGAAGCCACGCAAGTCTGCTTGGGCAAAGGGCGAGGCGTTTCATGGCGGCTCCGTTGGGGAAATTGATTCAGCGGGAGAGGCGGATCGGAACGTCGAAGACCGTCAGTTCGCGGTCCTGCTCGTCCGGGTGAGGAAGTCTCAGCACATCGATGGCAAAGACCTCGCGCACCAGCGCCGCCGTCAGCGTCTCACGCGGGGTGCCGAGCGCGACGAGGCGCGCCTTGCTCATCACCGCGACATGAGTGGCGAAGGGCGCAACCAGCGGCAGATCGTGCAGCACCGTGACGACAGCGATGCCCAGCCTGGCGACGAATTCGAGCAATTCGCCGCGAGCGCGGGGGTCGAGATGGTTTGTCGGCTCATCGAGAAATAGCACATGCGGCTGCTGCGCGATCGCGCGTGCCAGCTGCGCACGCTGGCGCTCACCGCCAGAAAGCGAACCCATGCGACGCTCCCGCATGGCGAGCAGGCCGGTTCGCTCCAGCGCGTCGAGCACCACATCGCGGTCGTCGCTGCGGCGACGAAGCCCTCTGTGCGGGATGCGGCCAAGTCCGACATAGTCGCTGACGGCAAGCTGTACATCAGGCTGGTCGGATTGGCCGACCACGGCGATACGGCGTGCCCGCTCTGCTGTCGGCAGCCGGTCGAGCGATTCGCCGTCGAGGCTGACCAGGCCGCTGCTTGGCTTGAGCATGCCGCACAGCATGCGCAGCAGCGTCGACTTGCCGGCGCCGTTCGGACCGATGATGGCAAGCCTTTCGCCGGCGCGGACATCAAGGCTGACGTCTTCGACGAGCGTGACGCCTGTTTCGGGCCGACAGCAAAGGCCGCGCGCTTGCAGGACAACGCCGCTCACGAAAGAACCCTCCGCGGGCGCGGCAGGCAGTCTAGGTGCGACGCATCATAGCGGCGAAAAACGGCAAAACCTTCCAACCGATCCCTCATTCGATCAGGTGCGGAAGGATGGCCAAAATGACGGCAGGGCCGCCCTTGTAGCGTCCTCCCGGCACACCCCGTCCGGTCAACTCGCTGCGATGGCAGGTCTCCTGGCTCGCGGATCGTTGCGCTGTCCTGCCTTCCCGGCGCTTGGCCAGTGGCGTCTTCGGACTTTGCTACCGCTTACAGTTGCGGGGGCAGCCACGGTCTTGGTTCTTGCGAACTTCACCGTATTCCCTTTTCACCCCGAACCTTTCGATTCGGAGCACCATCGCCGCGAACCCTATTGTGACCGCCATCGCCTGGCAATGGCGATTCTTTGCCGAGGACCTGGCTCGTCGCGGTGTGCCGCTCGGCCGGCGGGACGTAGCGGGCAAGCCGCGGATGGCAGTCGCAGGCATGATGGCGCCCCTTGAACAGGGCGAGCAAGGATTTGACGATCATGCCGCTTGCCCGCTCCAGCTCGGAAACGGGTCGTGCAGGTCACGCCACAGTTCCGGTGCGAAGACGGGCTCATCCACCAGGCAGGCATCCAGTTCGGCGCGAATGCGGTTTTCGTTCATCGGATCGCAGCCGATGAAGACCAGTTCCTGCCGGCGGTCGCCCCACATCGGATCGAGATAGGGTTCCATCGCCTCTTGCCATGACGGGTTGTCGGGCCAACGGTTGCGGGGAACCGCTGCCCACCAGAGCCCGCGCCTGCCGGTCCGCACCAGCGCGCCGGCCTGGCTCAATTCGCCGACGTGGTTTGGACGCGTGGCCAGCCAGAAGAAACCCTTGGCGCGCACCACTCCTGGCCAAGGCTGGCCGATGAACCTCTTCAACCTTGCCGGATCGAAAGGGCGACGTTCGCGATAGACGAAGGAACGGATGCCGTATTCCTCGGTTTCGGGAACGTGATCCTTGAAGCCATTCAGTTCCTTGAACCAGAGCGGATGTTGTTCGGCCTTCTCGAAATCGAATCGTCCAGTGTCGAGCACCTTGTCGAGCGGCACGCGGCCGAAATCCGTTTCGATGAGCTCAACCTGCGGGTTGAGCGAGCGTATGATCCTGCGTGCCAGATCGAGATCTTCTGCGGGCGTGTCCGAAACCTTGTTGAGCACGATGACATCGGCAAACTCGATCTGCTCGACCAGAAGATCGACGAGCACGCGCTCGTCGGACGTGCCCAGCGCTTCACCGCGGTCGCGCAGGAAATCCGATGAGGAATAGTTCCGCAGCAGGTTCGCGGCATCGACAACCGTCACCATGGTGTCGAGGCGGGAGACATCGGAGAGGCTGGCGCCGGCCTCGTCACGGAATTCGAAAGTCGAGGCGACGGGCAGCGGCTCCGAAATGCCTGTCGATTCGATCAGCAGGTAGTCGAACCTGTCCTGTACGGCGAGACGACGCACTTCAGCCAACAGATCGTCGCGCAGTGTGCAGCAGATGCAGCCATTGGTCATCTCGACCAGCTGTTCATCGGTGCGCGACAGGTTGGCGCCGCCGTCGCGCACCAGCGCGGCGTCGATGTTGACCTCACTCATATCGTTGACGATGACAGCGACCCGGCGGCCGTCGCGATTGTGCAGGATGTGGTTGAGAAGCGTGGTCTTGCCGGCGCCGAGAAAGCCGGAAAGGACGGTTACGGGAAGACGCCTTCGATTGTGCGTGGGCATGACTGTTTTCCAGAGGCTTTGGTGGGGACGAACCCGGGCGTGGTTCGTCTTGAGGAGGAGTGACCAAATTCGTGGAAGGTCACTGCTGAATTGTTACGTTGTAACATAACATAGCCGGAAGGCAAGCAGCATGTGTTCGAGGAGAGCAACGGTTCCGTTCAGCAGGGTTGTCGATGTTGGCTGCCGCATGGGAGCTTCCTCCTGAAGATCCCATGCGGCGAAGAATTCTACGCCGCGGCGCGCTGCTGTTTCAGGAACAGCCTGCAGCCGATGGCGCGAGCCTGGGCAGGAAGTTGCGCGGGATCCTGCGCTTCCGGAAAGAGCAGCAGTTCGGAGGTGACCACTCTGGCGCCGCAGTAGTCGAATATGCCGTGGTCGATCTGGGTCTTCATGGCACCGAAATAACCGTGCCTGGCATAGGTGCGCTGACTGGCGCCGCCGATCGCCACCAGATGTACGTTCAGCCGTTGCAGCTTCTTCGTCAGCTTGCCACCCGGCGGCTCGTCGTAAGCCCAGCCATTCATGAACACGCGATCGATCCAGCCCTTGAGCAGCCCGGGCATCGACCACCAATAGACCGGATAGACCAGCACCAGTGTGTCCGCGCGATCGATACGCGCCTGCTCAGCCGCGACATCGTTGGCAGCCGGCGCTTGGCCTTGAAAGGTGGCGATGTCGGATTTGTTGAAGTTCGGATCGAAACCCTCGGCAGCCAGATCGGCGATTTCAAAACTGTTGCCGGGCCCGGAAGCGGCGACGCCCTCGCCGACACTGTTGGCAATCACGTGGGTGAGCGAATTGGGATCGGGATGCGCGACGACGATGAGCGCGTGCATGACAAGGCTCCTGGGATGTTGCAGCGAAGGATTTAGGCTTATATACTTTTAGTAAGTTACTTTTGGTATATAGTGATGTCAAGCGATCGCGTGAAAAATCCATCTGCGCCTCCACGCCGCCAGCGTCTGTTGCGGGAAGAGCGGCATCGGCAGCTTCTCGATGTGGCCTGGCGCATTGCGCGCGAGGAAGGCACAGAGGCGCTGACGCTTGGTTGGCTTGCGGAGCAGGCGGCGGTGACCAAGCCAGTGGTCTACGATCACTTCGCTACGCGCTCGGCTCTGCTGGCGGCGCTCTATCAGGAGTTCGACGCGCGCCAGAACCAGGTGATCGATGCCGCTCTGGCAGCGAGCGAACCCACGCTCGACGGACGCGCCTCGGTGATCGCTTCCTCCTATGTCGACTGCGTGCTGGAGCAGGGTCGCGAGATCCCCGGCGTGGTTGCAGCCCTTGTCGGCTCGCCGGAGCTGGCGACCATGAAGCGCGAACACGAGGCGGTGTTCCTGGAAAAATGCCGGGAAGCGCTGACACCTTTTTCGCGTGGGATTACCACTGCGCGCCTGTGCGGCATGCTGGGAGCGGCCGCCGGTCTGTCCGCTGCTGCAGCCTCCGGCGAAATCACCGCGCGCGAAGCCAGCGACGAACTGTATCAGACGATCCGGGCCATGGTGGCGCGCAGCGTCGGCTGAACGCTTTCGCCTAATGTTATCATCGGAGTTTCCGATGGAGACATTCGTATCTTCCCGTTTCCCTTTGCGCGCTCTGGCGCAGACAACTCCGCGCCAGAGCCACTCCATTGGTCGGTGGCCGCAATGGAGATTTCATGAACACACCAACTGTAAGCATCGCCGAGCACGTCCTTGTCGTGGGCGGCAGCTCCGGCATGGGATTGGCGCTCACAACGCAGCTTCTGTCGGAGGGAGCCGAGGTAACGATTGCAGGGCGATCAAGAGCGAAATTGGACGAGGCAAAGAGCAGCCTCGGCAATCCACCCGCCTTGCGCACCGCAGTCGCTGATATCGCCCGGGAAGATGAGGTCAGCCGGCTCTTTGCCCATACCGGTCGACTGGATCACATCGTTTCAACTGCCGCCGACATCGGTGCTTCCTACCGCCTGCTGCCGGAACTCGATATCGCGGAAGCGCGCAAGGTGGTCGATTCGAAGTTCTTCGGGCCGCTACTGCTGGCCAAGCATGGCGTGCCGATGTTGTCCAAAAAGGGCTCGATCACCTTCACGTCAGGCATCAATGCCTATCGCCCGGCGGCGCGCGGTTCGGTGACCGCGGCGATGAACGGCGCGCTTGCCTCGCTGGTGCGCGCGCTTGCCGTCGAGCTTGGCCCGATCCGGGTCAACGCCGTATCGCCGGGCTGGGTCGACACGCCGATCTGGCTGCACGTCGCCGGCGATGCCAAGGCGGCGACGCTGGATGCCATGGCCGCTCGCCTGCCGGTGGGTCGCATCGGCCGGCCGGAGGACATCGCCGATGCGATCCGCTTCCTGATGCGAAACGGCTTCGTCACGGGGACGGTGCTGCACGCTGAGGGAGGGCATCGCCTGATTTGAATTTTTGGCGCGCGGCCTCCAGGAAAAGACGCACCGCCGGCCGCTTGCCACGCCGGCCGTGCCAGATCATGGAAACGGGGACCGACGAACTGCCGCCGGTCCACGGCAGCGTCACGATCCGCCCGTCACCGGCCCTGGCGGCAACCCGTGGAATAAGGGCGCAGCCGGCACCTTCCGCCACGAGTTTCTGGATCGCCGCGATCGAGCCGAGCTCAACGGCAATGCGCGGTCGCGTGTCCTTTTTTGCGAAAGCGGTTTCGAACATCTGGCGGTAGACACATCCCTGCTCGGTCACCAGGAAGGGCTCGTTGTGCAGGTCATCGGGGCCTGCGGCGACTTGTCCAGCGAGCCTGTGGCCGGGCGGTAGCGCGACGACCAGTTCCTCTTCGGCCACCACTTCGTGTTTGAGCTCTGGCGTCTCGGCCGTCTCGCCGAAAGCGAAAGAAACATCGAGGGCGCCGCTCTTCACGCCACCGCGCAGGTCACCGCTGCCGGCGCTCTTCAATTGCAGCCGCACCGCCGGATGCTGGGCGCCGAAATGCGCCAGGAGCGGTGGCAGGTAGCTGGCGCACAGCGTTTCGAGACCGCCAATCGCCAGCGTGCCTGCCGTTATGTTTGCAGCTGTCGCCACCGCCGCCCGCGCTTCGTCGGCGCGGGCCAGAAGGTCGTCGGCATGATCGAGCAGCCGCTGCCCTGCTTCGGTCAGTTTCAGCTTGCGTCCGCTGCGGTCGAAAAGCACTGCGTTCAGATCGGCTTCCAGCGCCTGGATCTGTTCGCTCACGCTCGACTGGGCAAGGTGGATGCGCTCCGCGGCCCGCGTGATGTTGAGATCGGAAGCGACGGCGACGAACGTCTTCAAATGCCTGAGCTGCATGGCTTATCCGTAGCATTGCCATGAGGGCACGGCCAGCGCCGGTCGTGGTCGACACAGGAAGACGACTCTCCCTTGACTCCATTGTACCGATTGGTACAAATACACCTGTTCCTGAAATGAGCCGATGGAGAGATCACGATGAGCCGTCCGCCGCTGCCACCATTCAATGCCGAGACCGCCGCCGAGAAGGCGCGCAAGGCGGAGGACGCCTGGAACAGCCGCGATCCCGAAAAGGTGTCGCTCGCCTATACCGAGGAGAGTGAATGGCGAAACCGCGCCGAGTTTGTCAAAGGCAGGCCGCAGATTGTTTCCTTCCTCACGCGCAAATGGGCGCGCGAGTTGGACTATCGTCTGATCAAGGAAGTGTGGACCTGGAACGAAAACCGCATCGCTGTGCGCTTCGCTTACGAGTGGCGCGACGACAGCGGCCACTGGTTCCGTTCCTACGGCAACGAGAACTGGGAATTCGACGAGGCCGGGCTGATGCGCAGGCGCGTTGCTTCGATCAACGACCTGCCGATCGCTGAGACGGAGCGCAAATTTCACTGGCCGCTCGGCCGCCGGCCCGACGATCATCCGGGCCTCACGGAACTCGGTCTCTAGAGCGGAATGCGATGCGCAGGATCGCTCCGGGTCGGGATGAGTTGATAGCGGCGATTGCCGAGGTGTTTCGCGCGCACGGCTATGCCGGCGCCAGCCTGTCGCTGATCACCGAGACGACCGGGCTCGGCAAGGGCAGCCTCTACAACTTCTTTCCCAGCGGCAAGGATGAGATGGCGGCGGCCGTGCTGGCGCATATCGACCGCTGGTTCGAGGACGAAGTGTTTTCGCCGCTGCGGGAAGTGGAGAGCCCGCAGGAAGGCATCGCCCGCATGCTCGCGGCAACGGATGCTTACTTCCATTCCGGCCGTCGCGTTTGCCTGGTCGGGGCCTTTGCGCTGGACGATGCGCGCGACCGTTTCGCCGCCGAGATCAGGTCCTATTTCGGGCGCTGGGTGGCGGACCTTGCCGGCGCGTTGCGGCGAGCTGGCCGGGAAGCAGCGGATGCCGGGCGACTGGCGGAGGAAAGTGTCGCGGGCATCCAGGGCGCGCTCACGTTGGCGCGCGCCTTCGATGATCCTGCGGTGTTTTCACGTGCCATGACGAACATCCGCGCACGGCTGGATGTTGGCCGCGCCTGATCGGTCTGGACGGCCTCCTCAAGCCGCGTCCAAGCCTTCGAAGATCAGGCTGTGATGGACGGCCGCACCGGCGGTGACACCGTCGGCGGAAGCCCAGGTGGCGTTGTGCATGCCGCGCGCCGCATCGCCGGCGGCAAAGACGCCAGGTACGCTGGTCGCCTTCTTGCCGTCGGTGACGATGATCGGACCGAAGAACCCGTCTTCGAAGGCGCAGCCCAGCCGTTCGGCCAGCGGGCTGGCCATCACTGTGCGCGGGGTCAGGTAGATGGCCGTCGTGGCAAGCCGACGGCCGTTTGAAAGCACGACAGCCTCAAGGGCTTGCCCCTCGCCATCGAGGCTCGTGATCGGGGTTGGCTCGACGGTTACGTCACGCCGTGCGAGCTTTGCCAGCACACCGGCATCCGGCATAGGCTGGCCGTTGAGGAACAGTGTCGTCGGTCCCCACTCTGTGATCATCAGTGCTTTTTCCGCACAATGCGGTGTGGTTGCCAGCACGCCGAGCGGAGCTCCGCCGAACTCGTAGCCATGGCAATAGGGACAATGCAGCACGCTGACGCCCCAGCGTTCGGCCAGTCCTGGCAAATCGGGCAGAATGTCGGTGATGCCGGTTGCCAGCACCAGGCGGGAGGCCCTCAGCGTCTGCCCCGAAGCAAGGGTAACTGCAAAGGCACCTTCCTGCCCGGAGGCGTCGACAGCTTCGTCCGCGATGAAATAGACGTTCGGGTAAGCGGTGAGTTTTTCGCGGGCGGCAGCGATCATGCGCGCCGGTTCGGCGCCGTCCTGGCCGAAGAAGCCGTGCGAGGCGGCGGCAAAGCGGTTGCGTGGCTTGCCGGCATCGATGACGGCCACATTGCGCCGTCCCCGCGCGAGCTGCATGGCGGCGGACAGGCCGGCATAGGAGCCGCCGATCACGGCGGCGTCGAATGATTTTGCAAACATCTGCACATCAGGCTGCATGGGGATTGGCCTTCTTTGTCTTATTTTGCTGCCAGCGCTCGTGGAAATCGGCCGCCAGATCGGCCAGCGTCACTTCGCCGAGCCGTTGGATCAGCAGCGCTTCCGCTTGGCGGAACGCGTCGTCCAGCGCTGCATTGACAGCCTGCTCGACCAGACAGTCCGGCGTCTCCTGCCGGTTGCCGAGCGCAAAGACCATCGGCTCGCCGAGCGCCGTGTAGACGTCGCGAAGCGAGACGGTGCCAAGGTCACGGCTGATCGTCCAGCCGCCGCCGTGGCCGCGCTCGGAATGCACTATGCCCATGTCGCGCAAGCCGGCCATGATGCGCCGGATCACCACGGGATTGGTGCTCAGCGTCTTGGAAAGCTGTTCCGAGGTCATCGGTCGGCCTTCCTCGGCCATGTGGAGCAGGACGTGCAGGACGCCGGAAAGTCGACTGTCTCGTTTCATGCAACTTTATATGTTACGAGAAAGTGCAAGAGTCAAGGTTGCGCGAAATGGCGGGAAGTCAGTTGTGTTTCAGGAGACGGCCGGCAGGTGCTATTCGCTTTCGCCATCCAGCGCCGGCACTGAAACGCCGGCCAGCTCGGCAGCCAGCAGTCGGGCAGCCCCGGCGCGTGCGATCCTCAGCATGAGTGCCTTGCGGGTGGCTGCGGCAATGCGGTGTTCCGGTGCGTCGCGCAACACTTCGGCGCCGTAGCCGTCGGACAGGATGAAGCCGCATTCCTCGGGAAAGATCCCGGCCGGCACGCCTGGGTGTGTGGCGAAGAAGAAGCGGTCGCAATGCAGCCGGTAATCCGGCCATTTGCGGTCGACACGGAAATCCTCGATGGAGGATTTGACCTCGATGATCCAGATGTCGCCCTGGCGGGTGAGCGCGACGAGATCGGCGCGCCGCCCGGTCGCCAGCGACAATTCCGGCAGCACATGCGCTCCCATTTCGGTAAGCAGCCGCTGTACGCCGCGGCGCACCAGCATGGCGCGCTCCGACTGGCGGCCGTCGATCAGGGGATTCTGCGATACCGGTGAGACGATGGGCATGACCCATCATGCCCGATTCCGTTCACGGTTTGAACCCGTCTTCACGAGTCAAAGATGACGACAACAGCCACCCGGTTGCACACCGGTCGGCTAGGCCACGGTTTCGATCCCCACGGGAAAGCCGCGGCGAAGCGAATTGCTGACCGTCGAATCTGCCGCCGCCCGGTCAATGACGGCCTGCGGGTCGGATCCATCGAGCGTTTCGCAGGTCACCTTCATTGTCGCCGCCGTCGCCAGCAGCGGCTCGCCGTCCAGTTCGAGCACGACGCTGACTTCGATCTTGCCGAGCTTCGTGCCGAGCTGGTGCGCGACATAGCGCAGATCGTTGCAGAAACAGCCGCCAATCGAGAGTGCGAGCAGCTGCGCGCCGTTGAAACCAAGTCCTTTTCCGCCGGCCCTGCCCTCGGGTCTGTCGACGACGATGGTGTGGCCCCCAACCCAGCCGATTGCTGCCTCGGTACCTTCGATATTGCGCAGTTCGACCGTGGCGATCATTGATGTCCCCCCTGAGATGGCCCGCAGGCGCAGTCGCCGCTTTGCTCAGCCGACCGTCTCGACCTCTCCTGCCATCTCTTCCAGGATCGGGCAATCCGGGCGGTTGTCGCCATGACAGGCGTGGATCAGCTTGTTCAGGGTCGCGCGCATGGACTGCAGTTCGCGCACCTTTTCCTCGATCGCCGCAACATGCGCCGCCGCGATCGCACGGACGTCCTGGCTGGCCCGCTCGCGGTCCTGGTAAAGTGCCATCAGCTGGCGGCAGTCTTCGATGGAAAAGCCAAGATTGCGGGCTCGCTTCAGGAAAGCCAGGCGGTGTACGTCGTCACCCGAATAGTCGCGATAGCTGTTGTCGCTGCGCTCGGGCGAGATCAGCCCGATCTCTTCGTAGTAACGGATGGTCTTGGCTGGCAGTCCGGAGCGGCGGGCGGCATCGCCGATGTTCATGATCTCGTCCTCTGGCGGCCTCAATCGGGATTGTTTTTCAGGCCGCTTTCTTTGTTTTTGCTCGATAATCCCGTGGCAGATGTTGCCGAAATGCCATAGCTGGCGCCTTACCGGCAAGCACACCCCTCCATATAAGCATCGGCTGCTTGGCAAGCAAAAGAAATGCCAGCATGAATGCGTTAACGATTTTTACCGAATCGCCGCGGGTCAACGGGACGGAGCGTAGAAACGGTTCATGCGTTTGAAATCTGCCATTGTAGTCGCGGCGTTGGCCGCTTCGCTTGCTGGCTGCAGCACTGTGGGCCAGATGCGGCTCTTCTCCAACGACTACGGTGGCGTCAGCGATGCTGGCTACCAACTGCCGCGCATCCCGATCGAAAAAGTTCCGCGCAAGTACCATCGTCAGATCGTCGCCTACGATACAGCTGAAAAGCCGGGCACGATTGTCGTCGATACCGGCAACAAGTTCCTCTATTTCGTGCTGCCTGAAGGCGAAGCCGTCCGCTACGGCATTGGTGTCGGTCGCGAAGGCTTCGAGTGGAACGGTACGGCGCGTGTCGCGATCAAGCGCGAATGGCCGACCTGGACACCGCCGTCACAGATGATCAAGCGCCAGCCGGAGCTTGCTCAGTTCCGCAACGGCATGGATCCGGGACTGAAGAACCCGCTCGGTGCGCGTGCCCTCTATCTGTTCAACAAGGGGGACACGGGCTATCGGCTGCACGGCACCCCGGAATGGTGGTCGATCGGCAAGGCGATGTCGTCGGGCTGCATCCGGCTGATGAACCAGGACATCATCGACCTCTACAATCGTGCTGAGGTCGGCGCCAAGGTGATCGTGATGTGATTTCGCCCGTCCGGGCAAGCATGAGTTTCGTACGCGGACCGTCTAGGCAACACAGACGTCCCCAAACAGAAAACCGGGCATGACGCCCGGTTTTTTGTTGGAGGGGTGTTCCGGAAATGAAAAACCCCGAGACGAGGTCCCGGGGGGGGGGGTCGCGGAAAGAATGTCGGCGCTTACGACACCTGCTCGACATGTTCCACTTCGGGCACGAAGTGGCGGAGCAGGTTCTGGATGCCATGCTTCAGCGTCGCGGTCGAAGACGGGCAACCGGCGCAGGCGCCCTTCATGTGCAGGAAGACAGTGCCCTTCTCATAACCACGGAAGGTGATGTCGCCGCCATCCTGCGCCACAGCCGGGCGTACGCGCGTATCGAGAAGTTCCTTGATGGTGACGACGATCTCCTCGTCTTCCTTGTCGTAGAACTCGCCTTCATGATCGGAGGTCGTGGATGGAGCGGTGCTGGCCATCACGGGCTGACCCGACATGAAGTGTTCCATGATGGCGCCAAGGATCGCCGGCTTCAGATGTTGCCAGTCGGGACCGTCCTTGGTCACGGTGATGAAGTCATAGCCAAAGAACACGCCGGTCACGCCGGGAATGTCGAACAGGCGGCCAGCCAGCGGCGAAACCTCCCGTGCGGCGCCGGCATCGCGGAAATCGGCTGTGCCTTCGCGCAAGACTTCCTTGCCGGGCAGGAACTTCAACGTCGCCGGGTTGGGGGTCGACTCGGTCTGGATGAACATGGCTGTCTCCGGCCCGTATCGTGCGGGCGATAGTTTGGAATGGTTCTAAATAAGCCCAATCCGTCCGGCATTCAAGCAAAAGCCGGCAAGGCTGTCGAATCCAGAGCGTTTCCGTTTTTACGGAGACGCTCTCACTCCTTGTTTTACGCAATTCCGGACGGAAAACCGTGACACACTTTTCCTGGAACTGCTTTTATATAGGAAGCTCAGGCCAGGCTTTCGATCTCGTCGTCGGAGAGATTTTGCGGCACGACGGTGACCGGTATGGGGAAGGCAGCACCCTTGCCTGCAATGGAGGCGACCAGCGGGCCTGGTCCCTCCTTGCCAGCGCCAGCGGCCAGCACCAGGATGGCGATATCCTGGTCTTCTTCGATCAGCTTGTGGATCTCTTCGGCGCGCTTGCCTTCGCGCACCACCAGCTCCGGCTCGATGCCGGCCTTCTGGCGCACCTTGCCGGCATAAGCGTCGAGGGCGGAACGGGCCGTGGTGTTGGCTTCCTCCCGCATGATCTTCTCTACGCCCAGCCAGTGCTGGAAATCGTCCGGCTCGATGACATAAAGCAGCACAAGAACACCCCCTGTGCTTTGCGCTCGCTTCGAGGCATAGGCCACGGCGCGCTCGCATTCCGGCGTATCGTCGATGACCGACAGGAACTTGCGGCGATGCCCGGCTTCACGGCTGAGACGTTTGGATACCATGCGGGACCTGTTTCATGAGTTTGGCCGCAATCTGCCACTCGGGCGGGGGGCCTTGCAAGCGGCTCCGCAATACCGTCAGGGCAACGCCCGTGTCGACTTGTTTTCTGCAATCAAGCTGCAGTTGAGCGTGACCGGCGCTTTGGCGACCTGAGGCAGCGGCCCATCGATGAAATCGCAGTTGAGCAGATTGTCCTGCGAACTCTTGCGAGCCGAATAGACGTTGACGTTGATCAGGACCGGGCCCTTGATCCAGCCGAATTTCTGCTCGTCGGTTTTTGGGCCGGTGAGCCGCACCGTTCCGCCCGTGCCTGGCATGGAATGCTCCTCGGTGCCGAGATCGATTCGGCCGATCTCGTCCGCATGTTTTTCAGCCGACTTCTCGGGATCGCCGGAATAAGAGGCGGAAACAATTATTGCCTCCTTGCGCTTGCTGAGAGTAGCCGCCGCCCTGGGCGAAAGGACAATCGTGATATCAACCGGTTGGAAGCCGGCTGCGTTCGCAGGTTCTGTGACGAAACCGGCAAGGACGGCAAACGCAATGGCGATGGAGAATTTCATCGGCGGTCCAATTCCTGACGGAGCAGCCAAGGTATCGTGCGATCGAACGACGCCGAGCGCAACCCTTGGCGATGTCTTGCGAAAAAGGGCGGCCGCGTGGCGACCGCCCTTTGAAGATTAGGCTGGCGATCTGTTCAGCCCTGCAACAGGCCGATGATGTCGCGCACCGTCTTCATGTTGGCTTCGGCCAATACGCCGGCGCGCTCGCCGCCGTTGCGCAAAACGCCATCGATATGCGCGGGATCGGCCATCAGGCGGCGCATCTCACCGGCAATGGGCGCCATCTTCTCGACAGCAAGGTCGGCGAGTGCGGGCTTGAACACCGAGAACTGCTGACCGCCATACTCTTTCAGCACGGCTTCCTTGCTGGTGTCGGCCAACCCGGCATAGATGCCGACCAGATTCTCCGCTTCCGGGCGGCCGGCCAGGCCGGCGATTTCGGAAGGCAGCGCCTCGGGATCCGTCTTGGCCTTCTTGATCTTCTTGGAGATCGTGTCGGCGTCGTCGGTGAGGTTGATGCGCGACAGGTCCGACGGGTCCGATTTCGACATCTTCTTGGAACCGTCGCGCAGGCTCATGATGCGGGCGGCCGGTCCGCCAATGACCGGTTCAGTCAGCGGGAAGAAGCCGTTCACCGTCTCATTGCCCATCTGGATTTCCACCCCGACACCGAGCTCGGCGATGCGATCGGAGAAGTCGTTGTTGAACTTCTGGGCGATGTCGCGGGTAAGTTCCAGATGCTGCTTCTGGTCGTCGCCCACCGGCACGTGAGTGGCACGGTAGACCAGGATGTCCGCGGCCATCAGGCTCGGATAGGCAAGCAGGCCGAGCGAGGCATTCTCGCGGTCCTTGCCGGCCTTGTCCTTGAACTGCGTCATGCGGTTCATCCAGCCGATGCGCGCCACGCAGTTGAAAATCCAGGCAAGCTCGGCGTGCTGCATCACGCGGCTCTGGTTGAAGACGATGTGTTTGTTCGGGTCGATGCCGGCGGCAAGGAAAGCGGCGGTAATCTGCCGGGTCTGGTCCCTGAGGTCCCCGTGCACGAGCTGGGCGGTCAGCGAATGCAGGTCGACGACGCAATAGATGCAATCCATCGTGTCCTGCAGCGCGACGAACTTCCTGATCGCGCCGAGATAATTGCCGAGATGGAGATTGCCGGTCGGCTGGACGCCGGAAAAGATAAGCGGTTTGAAGGCGGTCATGGTGGTTTCCTTGGCTTGTGGAGGGCCGTTTCGCGCGCGGCGAAATTTCGGACGGCGCGTTATGGCCGACGCCGCGATACCGATCAAGAGGGCGCGTGCCGACTTTGTTTCACGCGACCCGGAAAAGGTGCTGTCAGGTGGATGTAGCGCCGTTTGCCGTCGCCATCTTTCGGCTTTCGGCACCAGCTTTGCGTCGATCCGGCAGGCCGACCAGAATGCGATAAGGCGCCGGCCAGAGATCGGCGAGCATGGCGGCAAGCAGCGACCAGAACGCGGTGATGGCGACCACCAGGGCAAGTTTGCTCCACAGCGACAGATCAAGCGGCAGTACATAATACAGCGCCATCACCACGAAGGTCTGGTGAACGATGTAGAGCGGAAAGATCTTGGCGTTCAGCCAGGTGAGTGCAACGCTCTTTCGATTCAAATGAATCGCCGCGAAGCCGATGGCAGCGAGGATCACCGTCCAGGCCAGCGAGAAGGTCAGCGCCTTGTAAAGCGCCATCTGCATGCCGCCGGTTTCGCCTCCGACGCCGGCGGCTTTGCTCACCCACGAGTAACGCCAGAGACCAACGGTCAGGATTGCGGCGAGCGCGAGGCTCCACCACCGTTTGGCGACAATGGTCGGGACCACCGCCTGATGATGCTTGGCGACAAGAAAACCCAGGCCGAACCAGCTCGCCCACACCGCAAACCAGGCGCCGTCATTGTAGAGGACATTGGTTTCGCGCGGGAAGAACGGCAGAAAAATCAGGTGCAGCACCAACGGCAGGAGCACGAACAGATAGATGGCGTGCGTGCGGGCCGTCCGTTCGAACCAGTCGGCCAGCCCGCGGCCCGAGGAATGGGTGAGCAGCCAGAAGATCGGCGTGCAGATCACCGTCATCACCAGGAGATAGGCGACGAACCACATATGCGCCCAGGAGAAGTTGCCGGTCGGATAGCGGCCCTCGGTGAAATAGCGCAGCACCCAGAATTCCAGCAGCGAACCCTGAAAGCGGCCGTCAAGCAGGCGCTCGTACCAGACCTGCGGCACGATGATCACGCACATGGCAAAGATCAGCGGCAGGAACAGCCGCACCAAACGGCCCTTCAGGAAGCCGAAAACGGTTTGCGAGCGGAAGGCGAACCAGGTGCCCATGCCGGAGACAAAAAACAGCAGCGCCAGCCGCCACGCACGCGGAAACAATGTGATCAGCGAGAGGGTCTGGCTCTTCTCGGGGCTGTTGAGCAGCCAGTCGAGATCGTAGAGGAACGCCGCCGACGAATGGTAGAGGATGAGCAGGCCGAAGGCCAGGACGCGCAGGGCGTCCACATAGTAGAGGCGGTGGCCGGTTGGCTGCATAGCGAAGGCTCCAGCGCGAACGCCGCCTGCCGAAGGGCAGTTTTCGCGCGCGATTTTACCTTTGCTTCGTTAAGAAAACAGCAAATTGGGACTCACATTCCTCGCATGGGAGCAATTCGATGCCCTCCGTCAAACCGAGTGGATTTGCCCCAACCTGACGGGATTGCAATTTTGTTCATGCGGCGGGAACCTTATCGCAGTTTCGACATCTGACTTCCAAATGAGGAGGTTTCGATGCAGCCCGTCAGATCCGCGCCGATGCCCGCCGACGCCGCCAGCGATATCGACCTCGTGCGGGGTGCGCTGGCGCGCGAGGCCGCCGCCTTTCGCGCCATCATGACGCGATACAATCAGCGGCTCTATCGGCTCGCGCGCTCGATCCTGCACAACGACACCGAAGCAGAAGATGTCGTTCAGGAAGCCTATCTGCGCGCCTTCGCCAACCTCGCCGGTTTCCGCGGCGACTCCACCCTGGCCACCTGGCTGTCGCGTATCGTGATCAACGAGGCATACGGCCGCCTGCGCAAGACCCGACGCGCCGAAATGGTGCCCTTGCCTGAAGAGCCCGGGGCGACCCGGATCATCCCCTTCCCCCTCAACGCGAGTGTAGTCGACCCGGAACGAAACATGGCTCAGCGCGAGATCCTGCGGTTTGTCGAACAGGCCACCGACGGCCTTCCCGAAGCTTTCCGTACGGTTTTCGTCGCACGCGTCATTGAAGGCCTGAGCGTGGAAGAGACCGCCGATTTGCTGGGCATCAGGCCCGAAACCGTCAAAACCCGCCTGCACCGTGCCCGCAAGCTGCTGCGCGCGCAGCTCGACGCGCAGATCGGGCCGGTGCTGCTCGAGGCATTTCCCTTTGCGGGCCGCCGCTGCGAGCGCATGACCGAGGTGGTGATGAAGCGGCTGGGTTTCCCCGACTGACGATTTTCACAATCGCGGGAACGTTTTGCCAAACGGGTCATCCAATGGATGTCGAACCGAAATGCTCGTTGTTGCGGGCATGAAAACAGGAGTTCATCCGATGACCACGAGATTGCATATGGCACTTGCCGCCGCCCTGATACTTGGCACGGCCGGAGCCGCGGCAGCGGCAGACAAGCCGACCGACCCCCAGATCGCTCACATCGCCTACACCGCCGGTGCACTCGACGTCGACATGGCCAAGCTGGCCATTTCCAAATCCAAGAACAAGGATGTCGTGGACTTTGCCAACGGCATGGTGCGTGACCACGAAGCCGTCAACGTACAGGCGCTCGACCTCGTCAAGAAACTCAAGGTGACGCCGGAAGACAACGCAACCAGCAAGGCGTTGACCGAAGCGAGTGCCGCCGAGAAGGCCAAGCTTGAAAAGCTCGACGGGGCCGCCTTCGACAAGGCCTATGTTGCCAACGAGGTTGCCTATCACAAGCAGGTCAACGGCGCGCTGGAGACGGTGCTGATCCCGTCGGCGAAGAATGCCGAACTCAAGAGCCTGCTCGAAACGGGCCTGAAGCTATTCCAGGGCCACGAACAGCATGCCGATATGGTCGCGGCCGGCCTGAAGTAGGGATCGGCCATGTCCACACATCGTCGCCTTCTGCCGGTTGTGGTGCTGGCTCTCGGCACGGGTCCACTATCGGCTCACGCCGAGACAATAACGGTCACGATCGAAAGGATGGCATTCTCTCCGGCTGAAATCAGCGCCAGCGTGGGGGACACCGTCCAATGGGTGAACAAGGACACGTTTGCTCATACCGCGACAATGAAGGGAGGATGGGAAGTGATGCTGCCCGTCGCGAAATCGGGAAGCGTCGTTTTGGGTAAGGCAGGTACGCTCGACTATATCTGCCGGTTCCATCCCAACATGAAGGGCAGGATTACCGTGTCTGCCCATTGATTGCAGAGATTGGGATTGGAGAGCCGAAGCCGGCGGGACCGGCTTCGGCAACAGGCCCTCTCACTCCATGTCGGCAGGCGTCGATGGTGTCTTGCCACGCTTGATATTGCGTCGGATCATGCCGAGATCGGCGCCGCCTATGGCAAACGCGACCACGAAATAGATCACGGCGCCGGCGCCACACAGTGCGGTCAATGTGATCGCCTTGGTTGCCAGATGCGAGGCCGACGACAGTTCCGTGGCAAACCAGCGTTCGCCGAAATAGAGCGCGACGCCCATCAGCGCAGCCGCCAGCACCAGCCGGGGGATACGTTTCAGCAGAGGGATGTCGCGGCCCCAATGGCCGCGCCTGATCAACACCGCAAGCAACATGACGGCATTGAGCCAGCCGGCGACGGCGGATGCCACAGCAATGCCGGGCGCGCCCATCGATGGGAACAATGTGAGCGCGATGGCGACATTCACCACCACCGAGATTGCCGCGAAGATCATCGGCGTGCGGGTATCCTCGCGCGCGAAATAGCCTGGCGTGAAGGCCTTGATCAGCACGAAGGCCGGCAGGCCGAGGCCGAAGATGGCAAGAATCGCGGCCACCGTCGGGGTCGAGTTGTTGGCGGCGAATGCGCCACGTTCGTAAAGAAGCCGCACGATCGGCTCGGACATCACCAGCAATGCCGCCGCTGCGGGTAGCGTCATGAACAGCGTGAACTCGACCGAGCGGTTCTGGAGGTTACCGGCTTCGATCATGTTGCCGGACTTCAGCGCGCGCGACAGTTCCGGCAGAAGCACGATCGCCACCGCGATGCCGACGACGCCGAGCGGCAGCTGGTAGACGCGGTCGGCATAAGCGAGCGAGGAGACCGCGCTGTTCTGGCCGGACGCGATCGCCGTACCGATCAGCTGGTTGATCTGGGTGATGCCGCCGGTGATCGCCGCCGGCAGCGCCAGCCACAGCAGCCGCTTGACGTTGGGTGTGATGTGCGGCCAGCGGAAGCCGATGCGCATGCCGGCGTTGCGGACGGCAATCCACACGATCGCGAGCTGAACGATGCCCGCCGCCAGCACACCCCAGGCCAGCCCGTAGCCGACATAATGCGCGTCCTTGCCTTCGTACCAGGCATAGGCGAGCACGGCGATGAGGATGATGTTGAGGAACACCGGCGCCACGGCGGCGGCGAAATAGCGGCGCAGCGAATTCAGCATGCCGGCCATCATGGCGCCGAGCGACATGCAGATGAGATAAGGGAACATGATGGTGGCAAGCCGCACCGTCACGTCGAACTTGCCGGGAATGTCGGCGAAGCCGGGTGCCACCAGGTAGCGCACGATCAGCGGCATCGCCAGTTCCATCGCGATCGTCAGTGCGAGCAGCACCGAAAACAGCACGCCGAAGACTTCCTCGGAAAAGCGCTTGGCGCCGTCGATGCCGTTCGCCTCGATCTCCTTGGAAAACAGCGGCACGAAGGCTGCGTTGAAGGCACCTTCGGCAAACAGGCGCCGGAAGGTGTTCGGCAGTTGGAAGGCGGCGTTGAAGGCATCGGCCACAGGTCCCGTACCGAGTGCCGCAGCCATGAACATCTCGCGCGTGAAGCCGAGGATGCGGCTCATCAGCGTGCCTGAGGCAACCGTGGCGAATTTCTTGACGAGACTCATGCGCCTTCCCTCCCCCTCGAGGGGAGGGTGGCCGCGTAGCGGCCGGGTGGGGTCGGTGCGGCCGTGTTCGACGTTACGATGGTGCCTTCTGAGACAACCCTCTCTGTCGCCTTCGGCGACATCTCCCCCTCGATGGGGGAGACCTTCTGCACTTGTCTCATTCAGCTGCTGCTTTCGTCTTGCCGCGCGCGCCCTGGTTTCCCTCGAGCGTCGCGATCAACCGTTCGCGGATGGTCTTCAGCCTGCTCTGACTTTCAAGCTTCTGGTTGGTCAGGTCGGTGACATAGAAAGTGTCGATCACCTTCTCGCCGAAGGTGGTGATGTGTGCCGAAGCGATGTCGAGCGACAGATCCGATAGTGTGCCGGTGATCTCGGAGAGCAGACCGGGCCGATCCAGACCTTCGACCTCGATCACCGAAAAGCGGTTGGATAGCGTGTTGCGGATTTCGGCACGCGGTTGGATGCGAAAGGTTTTCGCGCCGCGTTTCGGTCTGGTACGTTTCTCGATCATTTCCGGCAGCCAGGCGCGGCCGGACAGGACGTCTTCGATCAGCTTGCCCACCCGTTCGCCGCGCCGGCGTTCATCCTCATCGCGGTCGAATTCCCGGTTGATCAGGATCGTGTCGAGCGCCCGGCCATCAGCGGTGGTGAAGATCTGCGCGTCGACGATATTGCCGCCGGCCGCCGCACAGGCTCCCGCTATGACGGAGAGCAGGCGCGGATGATCCTGCGCCAGCACCGTCACTTCGGTCACCGCCTCGAATTCGTGCGTCTTGACCATGGTGGCGAGTTTTCTGCCCGCGGCATCGGCCTCGCGCACGAAGGCGGCGTGGCGCAGCTGGTCTTTCAGATCGACGGTGAGCAGATAATTCTCGTAGTGGAGGCCCACCAGGCGCTTGCGCTCATCCTGCGGCCAGTCGGATAGCGCCTCTTCCAGCTGTTCGCGAGCCGCCGCCGCGCGCTCGGCGCGCGACACCTCGGAGAAACCGCCGGTCAAAAGCAGCTCCGTTTCGTAATAGAGCGTTCGCAGCAGCTGGCCTTTCCAGCCGTTCCAGACACCGGGGCCGACGCCACGGATGTCGCAGACGGTAAGGATCAGCAGCATTTTCAGCCGCTCGACCGACTGCACGACATCGGCGAAATCCTCGATGGTCTTGCGGTCGTTCAGGTCGCGTGTCTGCGCCGTCATCGACATGACCAGATGGTTTTCCACCAGCCAGGCGACGGTCGAGGTGTCGGTAGCCGAAAGCCCCATATGCGGGCAGATACGCCGGGCAATCCTCGCACCGGCTTCGGAGTGGTCCTCCGGCCGACCCTTGGCGATATCGTGCAGCAGTACGGCGACGTAAAGCGCCTCACGCTGGCTCTTCAATTCGCCGATCAACCTGTGTGAGAGAGGGTGGATCTTCTCGCCGCCGCCACGTTCAATCTCCGAGAGCACGTCGATGCAGCGCAGCAGATGCTCGTCCACCGTGTAGTGGTGGTACATGTTGAACTGCATCATGGCGACGATCTTGCCGAAATCGGGAATCAATTTGCCGAGCAGGCCGGCCTCGTTCATGCGGCGCAGGTTGAGCTCAGGCTGGCGGTCCGAGGTCAGGATATCGAGGAACAGCCGGTTCGCCTCGCGGTCGCGGCGCAGGTTGCGGTCGACCAGCTTGAGCGAGCGTGTCACCAGCTTCAGCGCGTCCGGGTGATATTCCAGCGCGTGCCGGTCCGCGAACCAGAACAGGCGCAAAAGGTTCACCGGGTCGCGATCGAACACCTTGTTGTCGGCGATGTTGATGCGGTCGTTGTCGACGATGAAGTCGGCAGTGCCGGCAAGCTTGCGGCGGCGACGCGAGAAGGTGAGGAACAGCCGGTTGAAACCGGAAACATGGCTGGCCTGTTCTTCTTCCAGCGCCGCGCAGAAGATACGGGTGAGATCACCCACATCCTTGGCAACCAGGAAGTAGTGCTTCATGAAGCGCTCGACAGCCGAAAGGCCGGGATGGCTCTTGTAGCCGAGCCGGTCGGCGATATCGCGCTGGATATCGAAATGCAGCCGCTCTTCGGCCTTGCCGGTCAGGAAATGCATGTGGCAGCGCACCGCCCACAGGAAGTCCTCGGCCTTCTGGAACTGGTTGAACTCGTCGGTCGTGAAGACGCCCTGGGCGACCAGCTCTTCCACCGTGCGCTCGCGATAGAAATACTTGCCGATCCAGAACAGGGTCTGCAGGTCGCGCAAGCCACCCTTGCCGTCCTTGATGTTGGGCTCGACCAGGTAGCGGCTCTCGCCGCCCTTGCGGTGCCGTTCGTCGCGCTCGGCCAGCTTGGCCTGTGCGTATTCGGCGCCTGTGTTGCGGACCACCTCGCGGTCGAAACGGGTGATCAGTTCGTCGCACAGCGCTTTTTCGCCCCAGACGAAGCGGGCCTCCAGCACGGCGGTGCGGATCGTCATGTCCGAGCGCGACAGCCGCAGGCATTCGTCGATGTTGCGGGTGGCGTGGCCGACCTTCAGCCCCATGTCCCACAGCATGTAAAGCATGTATTCGACGATCTGCTCGCCCCACGGTGTCTGCTTGTAGGGCAGGAGGAAAAGCAGATCGATGTCCGAACCCGGCGCGAGCGTGCCGCGGCCATAGCCGCCGACGGCGACGATTGCCATGCGCTCGGCGGCGGACGGGTTCTTGGCGCGATAGACATGGGTGACGGCGAAGTCGTAGAGCGCGGCGATGATCTCGTCCATCAGATGGGAGAGTCTGGCTGCGCAAGCTGTACCGCCGCCATCGTTCATCAGCAGGCGTTCGGCGACTTCGCGGCCTTCCGCCATCTTGGTCTTGAGCAGCTTCAACGCGGCCGTCCGCACCGTGGCGCCTGATCCATCGCCGCTTGTCTCGATGGTCAGCGCGGACAGTTCTTCGCGCAGCTGCGTGCCGTCGATGATCTCGTGGAGCTTGAGGGGGATCTTCGCCATTGGCCTTCGGTAGCGCCTTTCCGGCGGCGTCTATAGCCTGTTTTGACGGCTATGGGTATGGGCACGCGCCGACCGGAAATCGGCGCATGATTTACCCCTTGACCTTCCAGTTGCTGGAAGCCCTATCTGCGGTCAAAAGCGGAAGATACAAGGACTCGGCCATGACGAAGGCGCATCACGACCACAGCCACCACCAGCATGCCAAGGACGGGTCGTGCTGTTCGAGCGTCAAGGCCGTGGTCGAAGGTATTCTGCGCGATCCGGTCTGCGGCATGGAGGTCAACCCGAATGCCGGCAAGCCGACCTTCGAACATGGTGGCCGCCTCTTCCATTTCTGCTCGGAAGGCTGTCGCGGCAAGTTCGAAGCGGATCCGGAAGAGTTCCTCACTGCCAAGGATCCGGTTTGCGGCATGGATGTGGACCGCGCCAGCGCCAGGTACTTCCTGCGCCATGAGGGCGAGAAACTCTATTTCTGTTCGGAAAACTGCCAGAAGAAATTCGAGGCCGACCCCAAGGCCTATCTCGGTGACAGACCGGCACCCGCGCCGCTGCCAAAGGGCACGCAATACACCTGCCCGATGCATCCCGAGATCGTTCGCGACAAGCCCGGCTCCTGCCCGATCTGTGGCATGGCGCTGGAGCCGATGATGCCGACGGGCGACGAAGGACCCAATCCGGAGCTGGTTGATTTTACCCGTCGCTTCTGGGTGAGTGCCGCGCTCTCCATTCCACTGCTGGTCATCACCATGGGGCCGATGGTCGGCCTGCCTTTCCTGCGCGATTGGCTGGGCGAACAGGCTGCTGTGTGGGTAGAGCTCGTTCTGGCGACACCGGTGGTGTTGTGGGCGGCGCTGCCTTTCTTCGAACGGGGCTGGGCCTCCATCGTCAACCGCAGTCCGAACATGTGGACGCTGATCTCGCTCGGCGTCGGCGCGGCCTATATCTACAGCGTCGTCGCCACCCTGTTCCCGGACATCTTCCCGCATCAGTTCCGTGGCCATGGCGGTACCGTGCCGGTCTATTTCGAAGCTGCCGCGGTGATCATTGCGCTGGTCTTCCTCGGTCAGGTGCTGGAACTGCGCGCTCGCGAGAAAACCGGTTCGGCGATACGGGCATTGCTCGACCTTGCGCCAAAGACGGCACGGCTGATCGGCGCTGACGGTTCCGAGAAGGACGTGGCGCTTGATCAGGTCAAGGGCGGCGACCGGCTCCGCGTGCGGCCGGGTGAAGCGGTGCCGGTGGACGGCATCGTGCTGGAAGGCCGGTCATCCATCGATGAATCGATGATCACCGGCGAGCCGGTACCTGTCGAGAAGATCGAAGGCGACGCGCTGACCGGCGGCACGCTCAACAAGAATGGCTCACTGGTCATGCTGGCTGAAAAGGTCGGCTCGGAAACGACGCTGGCGCGCATCGTCGAGCTGGTCGCCAAGGCGCAGCGCAGCCGTGCGCCGATCCAGAGCCTTGCCGATCGTGTTTCTTTCTACTTCGTGCCGACTGTGGTGCTGGTCGCCATCCTTGCCTTTGTCGCCTGGGCTGTGTTCGGACCGGAGCCCAGCCTGGTGTTCGCCATCGTTGCGGCGGTGTCGGTGCTGATCATCGCATGCCCCTGTGCGTTGGGTCTTGCGACGCCGATGTCGATCATGACCGCCACCGGCCGAGGCGCGCAGGCCGGCGTGCTGATCAAGGATGCTGCGGCGCTGGAGCGTTTCGCTTCCGTCAACACTCTGGTGGTCGACAAGACCGGTACGCTCACCGAAGGCAAGCCGAAGCTCACCGACGTCATCGCGGCGGACGGCGTGTCCGAGGACCAGCTTCTGGGATTGGCTGCGGCGCTGGAGAAGGGCTCCGAGCATCCGCTCGCCGAGGCGATCGTCGGCGGCGCCGAAGAGCGTGGGCTGAAGATAGCGGCCGCTGCCGATTTTGAGGCCGTCACCGGCAAGGGCGTGTCCGGTACCGTGACCGGCCGCAAGGTGGCCCTCGGCAATCCCGCCATGATGACTGAGCTCGGTTTGGACGCCGCAGCTTTGGCCGATCGAGCCGGCGTGCTGCAGACAGAAGGCAAGACGGCGATGTATGTGGCGATCGACGGCAAGCTGGCCGGTATCGTCGCCGTCGCAGATCCGATCAAGGCGACCGCTGCCGATGCGATCCGTGCCTTGCACGACGAGAACATCACCGTTGTCATGGCGACCGGCGATAATGAGCGCACCGCCAAGGCGATTGCCAAGCGGCTCGGCATCGACCAAGTGCGCGCCAACATGCTGCCTGAGCACAAGAGCGCGCTGATCGAGGAATTGCGCGGCCGCGGCGGCATCGTCGCCATGGCGGGTGACGGCGTCAATGACGCGCCGGCGCTTGCCGCTTCGGATGTCGGTATCGCCATGGGCACAGGCGCGGACGTCGCGATGGAAAGCGCAGGCATCACGCTGGTGAAGGGCGACCTCACGGGCATCGTGCGGGCGCGCAAGCTCGCCAAAGGCACGCTGGCCAACATCCGCCAGAACCTGTTCTTCGCTTTCCTGTATAATGTCGCTGGCGTACCGGTCGCAGCCGGTGTCCTTTACCCGGTGTTCGGCGCGCTGCTGTCGCCGATGCTGGCGGCGGCGGCAATGAGCCTGTCCTCGGTATCGGTCATTGCCAATTCGCTCAGGCTGCGCACGCTGAAGCTCTGATCCCTGCGGCATCCGCGCCTCTGGACGGACGCCGGCCCAGGCCCCAACTAGGGCCTACAACAAGGAGAACCGAATGAACCTGATGAAGAAGATTGTCCTCGCTCTGATGGCGGCCGGCATGCTGGTCGCCGTGCTCCTGGAGACCGCACCGGCGCAGGAAGACCATAGCGGCCATGACATGGGCGCGATGGCCACGAGCGCGGAAGGCGCGTCGACCGCCGGGTACAAGGAAGCGATGGACAAGATGCACAAGGCGATGGCGGCGATCGAATATTCCGGCAACGCCGATGTCGACTTCGCTCGCGGCATGATCCCGCATCATCAGGCGGCAATCGACATGGCCAAGGTGCTTCTGGCCAACGGCAAGGATCCGGAAATGCGCAAACTGGCCGAAGCGGTGATTACAGCGCAGGAAGCCGAAATCAAGGAAATGCAGGCCTGGCTGGCAGCCAATCCGGTCAAGTAACGCAGCAATCTTTCAAACCAAAGGGCCGGCGTCTTCGGTGTGGAGGCGCCGGCTTTTTTGCGTCTATTCGTCCTCGCCCTGGTCCGCCACGCCGGGTGCTGCCAGAAGCAGGGCCGCCCCTGCCAGTGCTGCCACCAGCGAGCCGGCGAGGATGCCCACCTTGACGGCATCCTGCAGCGCCGGGTTGTCGGCGAAGGCGAGCAGTCCGATGAACAGGCTCATCGTGAAACCGATACCGCATAGAAGCGCGATGCCGGTCATCTGCATCCAGCCGGCCCGCACCGGCAGGTCGGCCAGACCAAGCTTGATGGCGAGAGCCGAAGCGCCGAGCACGCCAACCAGTTTGCCGATGACGAGACCGGCGGCGACGCCGAGTGTCAGCGGCTCGACCAGCGTGGCGGGGGTGAAGCCTGCCAGGGAAACGCCGGCATTGGCGAAGCCGAAGATCGGGATGATGATCAGCGGTACGAAGCGATGCAGCGCATGCTCCAGCCGATGCAGCGGCGAATGCTCCAGATCATGCGCGATGCCGGGCGTCACCCTGAGCGGGATGGTGAGCGCCAGCGCCACGCCGGCAAGGGTCGCATGCACGCCGGATTTCAACACCAGCACCCACAGCACCGCGCCGAGCACCAGATAGGGGGCGAGCGACAACACGCCCATGCGGTTGAGCACGATCAGAACGACGATGACGGCAAGCGCCGCAACGAGATAGGCGAACGACAGGCCGCTGGTATAAAACAGTGCGATGATGATGACGGCGCCGAGATCGTCGATGATGGCGAGCGCGGTTAGGAACACTTTGAGCGAAGCCGGCACGCGGTTGCCGAGCAGCGACAGAACGCCGAGCGCGAAAGCGATGTCGGTGGCGGTCGGGATCGCCCAACCAGGCAGAGCTTCGGCATTGTCGCGGTTGATGGCGATATAAACCAGCGCCGGCACGACCATGCCGCCGGCAGCCGCGATGCCGGGCAGCATGCGGCGCGGCCAGGTCGACAGCTGGCCATCCAGCATCTCGCGTTTTATCTCGAGGCCGACGAGCAGGAAGAACACGGCCATCAGTGCATCGTTCACCCAGTGCAGCACGCTGAGCGGGCCGAGATAGGCGTGCAAAGCGGCGAAATAGGTTTCGGCCAGCGGCGAATTGGCGACGATCAGCGCAAGTGCGGCAGCCGCGATCAGGATGATGCCGCCCGCAGCCTCGCCATCCAGGAATTCACGGAAAACCGAGATCGGGCGCGGGTTGTCATTCGCCATGTCTGCTCCTGAAACTGGTTGCTGCTGGGCGGATGATGCCGAAGGCAGAGAGGCGCGGCAAGCAAAGCCGCGCCGTCTGCGACACTAGAGCGTTTCCGTTTTTCACGGAAACGCGGAAACGCTATAAGTTTTTGTTTTCGTCGCATTCTTGTAACGCCAAGTGATTCCACTTGGCTACAAAATGCTCTAGGACGAATCTATAGCCTTCGCTTGAAATCAGCGCGGCGCGCGTTTGGCCAGGATACGCTGCAGCGTACGGCGGTGCATGTTCAGACGCCGTGCCGTCTCCGAAACGTTGCGCTCGCACATTTCATAGACCCGCTGGATATGTTCCCACCGCACGCGGTCGGCCGACATCGGGTTTTCCGGTGGGGCGACGCGTTCGCTGCCGGTGCGCGTCAGGGCGGCGAAGATATCGTCGGCATCGGCAGGCTTGGAAAGATAGTCGACAGCGCCGAGTTTCACGGCTGTCACGGCGGTGGCGATGTTGCCGTAGCCGGTGAGGATGATGGCGCGTGCGTCGGCGCGCTTCTCGCGGATGGCGGCGACGACATCGAGCCCGCTGCCGTCGCCGAGGCGCATGTCCACCACCGCATAGGCCGGGGGATTGGCGCGAGCTTTCGCCAGGGCTTCCTCGACGCTTTCGGCGGTCTCGACCGCGAAACCGCGCCCTTCCATGGCACGAGCGAGGCGAGTGAGAAATGGCTTGTCGTCCTCGACGATCAAAAGGGAAGTGTCGTCGCCCGTCACCATGCCGCCTTGGGCATCTTCACCGCTCATGATTGGTTCTTGTCCTTCTTCTTTATTTTCGGCTCAGATATAGCGATTGTGCCTTAATTGTCCAATTTTCACCGGTTTTCGATTGGAGCGTCGCGCCCTTTGGACGCGCAAAGCGCGTTCCAGCAATTTTGAGTTGGCGCATCGTCCTTTTCGATTTCGCGGGCATGCGCACGTTCGGTGTCATTCTGCATTATTCCGCCGCATCGAGACCCGTCGGATACATGACCTTGGCGTTGACGAACACCTCGCGCGGCCAGTCGATGCGGACGACCGCACCTTCACCCGGGCCTCCCGAATTCTGGAACTCGATGTTCGCGCCCGAGCGTTCAATCAGCGTCTTGGCGATGAACAGGCCGAGCCCCAGCCCGCCGCCGCCGCGTTCCGTGCCTTGCCGGGTCGACATATAGGGCTCACCGATGCGGTCGATGATCTCCGGCGGGAAACCCCGGCCGTCGTCGGTTATCGACAGTGTGACATGCTGGTCGTTCCAGCTCCACCGCACGGTGATCGAGGAGCGGGCGAAGTCGACGGCGTTCTCGACCAGATTGCCGAGCCCGTAGAGCACGCCGGGATTGCGGCGGCTGACCGGTTCGGGGCCGGTGCATTCGCCCGGCTTGAGCTCGATCTTGATGCCGAAGTCGCGATGCGGCGCCACCACTTCCTCGACCAGCGAACTCAACGACAGCTGCGCAAGCAATGGCTCTCCTTCCGAGGAGAGATTGGTCAAGCGCTTCAGGATCTCGCGGCAGCGCTCGCTCTGTGTGCGCAGCAGTGAAACATCCTCATGGTATTTCGGATCCTTGCCCAGCGTCTTTTCCATCTCGCGCACCACCAATGTGATGGTGGCGAGCGGCGTGCCGAGTTCATGCGCCGCCGCTGCCGCCAGACCGTCGAGCGCAGACAGGTGTTGCTCGCGCTGCAGCACCAGTTCCGTCGCGGCGAGCGCGTTGGCCAGCTGGCGCGCCTCCTTGGCGACACGGAAAGCGTAGATGCCGGTGAAGGCGATCGAGCACAGCACCGCCACCCAAACGCCCGCCACGTAAGGCACCGGCATCACCAGTGTGATGCTCTCGTACCAGGGTAAGGGTTCGTGGAAAAACACAAGCAGCGTTGCGGCGGCCACGACCAGCGCACCGAGGATTGCCGTGAGCCGCAGCGGCAGCGACGTTGCCGAAATGACGACCGGGACGGTGAGGAGCAGTGCGAACGGATTGGTCAAGCCGCCGGTCAGGTACAGCAGGCCGGCAAGCTGCAGGCTGTCGAACACCAGGATGCCGAAGGCGGCTGGCGGCGCAAGGCGGTGCGCGGCCGGGTAACGAAAGGCCAGGAACAGGTTCATCCAGGCCGAGCAGGCGATCAGCGTGAAGCAGAAGCTGACCGGCAGCGGGAAATTCAGCCCATAGGCGACGACCAGCACGGTGATGCTCTGGCCGACGATGGCAAGCCAGCGCAGCCAGATCAACGTGTTGAGCCGCAACCGGTCGGTTGGCTGGAAGTCGGGAGAACGCTGGATGTTGATCATGAAGCTTTCTAAAGCATGATCCCGAAAAAGTTGCAGACTTTTCGGATAAGATCATGCGCCAACAACGAAAGAGAGCGGAATGAATTCGCTCTGGCGCGACGGCATGGGTCGCGCCAGTTTCAGGTGCCGCGCGGCTTGGCGCGGCTGGTGGCCGCCGCTTCGAGCGGGTTCTCCGGCCACACATGTTTGGGATAGCGGCCACGCATGTCGGAACGTACATCGGCCCATGAACCACGCCAGAAGCCAGGCAGGTCGCGCGTCATCTGGATCGGCCGATGCGCGGGGGACAAAAGTTCCAGGGTCAGCGGCACGGTGCCATTGGCGATTGAAGGGTGGCGATCGAGACCGAACAGCTCCTGCACGCGAATGGAAAGAACCGGCGCTTCCCCGTCATAACGGATCGGCACGTGGCTGCCGGACGGCGCTCCGAAATGGGTCGGGGCGAGCGCGTCGATCTTGCGCTGAAGATCATGCGGCACCATTGCGGTCAGGCCACTCGTCAATGCGCCGCCGGAAACGGCGTTGAGCGAAGCCTCGCCGGTGAGGAACGGTGCCAGCCAATCGTCGAGCCGTCCGATCAACGCTTCGTCGTTCATGTCGGGCCACGGCGCGCCAAGACCGCGATGCAGCCAGGCGAGACGGTTGCGCAGGCTTTCCGTTTCCTTGCTCCATGGCAGCAAGGCCAGGCCATGTTCGCGTACCGCTTCGATGATGGCGTTGTCGGCATCCGCTCCCTTTGGAGCAGGCAGCATCCGCTCGGCCAGCACGATGGCGCCGAGGCGTACCGTTTCCCGCACGCGCACTGAGCGCTTCTCGCGATCGAAACTGGCTTCGCGACGGGTTTCGATGCGGTCGGAAAGGGCTTCGCGTATTTCCGCTTCGGTCACGGTGGCTGCCGCGGTGATGCGGGCGTTCTGTGCCTTGCCCTGAAGGTCGGCGACGACGAGGAACGTCTCGCCGGCAAGCGGGTCGGCAGCATCCAGCATGGCGCCGGAACCGTTGGCGAGTACGAAGCGGCCCCGTTCGCCACGCGCCTTGGCGACACGATCGGGCCAGGCGTTGAGAAGAAGTGCGCCTGGAGTGCCGGTTTCGGGCGCGGCGGAAGAAACGGTGCGCGCCAGCCGCTCGGCCAATTGCCGCGCCGCATTGGCGCGCGGCGAACGGTCCGAGGCAAAACGCATCAGACGTCGCTCCAGATCGGCACTGTCGCCACCGAGCCCGCGTTCGGTCAGCAGAACTGCGAGCCGCGCGGCATGCTGCACATGGCCATGGTTGGCGGCCTCGGCAACCATATGGGCGAGCCGCACCGGCAGCGCGAGCTTGCGCATGGCGGAACCGGCTTCAGTCAATCTCCCGGCCTCATCGATGGCATGCAGTGCCTTGAGCAGGACACGTGCTTCGGCCAGCGCCGGCGCTGGCGGTGTATCCAGAAAGGCGAGGCTGGCCGGATCGGCAACACCGAAAGCGGCGCAATCCAGCATCAGGCCGGAAAGATCGGCTTCGAGGATCTCTGGCGGAGTGAAGGCCGGCAGGGCCGCGGTCTGTTCGGCGCGCCACAGCCGGATGGCGACACCCGGTTGTGTTCGCCCCGCCCGCCCCGCGCGCTGATCGGCGGAAGCGCGCGAGGCCCGTACCGTCTCCAGCCGGGTCAGGCCGCTGGCCGGTTCATATTTCGGCAGCCGCGACAGACCGGAATCGATGACGACGCGCACGCCGTCGATGGTGATCGAGGTTTCGGCGATCGCGGTTGCCAGCACCACCTTGCGCCGGCCCGCTTGTGCCGGCCGGATGGCCGTATCCTGCGCCTTGCCGTCGAGCTGGCCATAGAGCGGCACGATATCGGTGTCCATGCCGACGCGGCCTTCCAACTGCGCTGCCGTGCGTTCGATCTCGCGCTGACCGGGCAGGAAGGCGAGCACGCTGCCGGATTCTTCGGCAAGGGCATTCCGCACTGCCTTGGCCGCCGCGTCTTCGATGGGCAGGCCGGCGGGGCGCTCGTCATAGCGGATTTCGACGGGAAAGCTGCGGCCTTCGCTTTCGATGACCGGCGCGCCGGACAAAAGTTTCGCCACGCGTGCGCCGTCGAGGGTCGCCGACATCACAAGAAGGCGCAGATCCGGCCGCAGCGCGCCTTGCACATCGAGCGCGAGCGCCAGGCCGAAATCGCCGTCCAGCGAACGTTCGTGGAATTCGTCGAAGATCACCGCCGAGATACCCGGCAGTTCCGGATCATCGAGGATCATGCGCGCCAGCACGCCTTCGGTAACGACGAGAATGCGTGTCTTGGCCGAGGTGCGGTTCTCCATGCGCATGGCGTACCCCACCGTACCGCCCGGCTCCTCGCCGAGCAGGGCAGCCATGCGCCTTGCCGCCGCCCGGGCGGCGAGCCGGCGCGGCTCCAGCAAAACGATCTTGCCGGACGCGAGCCAGGAGGCGTCGAGCAAAGCAAGCGGCACCAAAGTCGTCTTGCCTGCTCCGGGCGGCGCAACCAGCACGGCGCTGCTGCCGGCATCGAGTGCGCTGGTCAGTGCGGGCAGTACAGCGGTAACGGGCAGTTCGGGCAGGCGCGGCGTGCTCATCGGGCAAACGCCCGGGCTCGCCGGTAGCGGGCGCGCATTTCAGCACGGGATCCCGAAAAATTGCAGACGGGAGACATGGAAGGCGGCCTCAGGCCGCCTTCTTGCGGGCAAGCCTCGCCTTGATACTGTCGACGTCGGCGCGCGGCGTCGCGGCAAACAGCGTCTTGGTGTAGCTGTGCTGCGGGTTGGCGAAGACCTCGTCGCGAGAGCCGTATTCGACGGCTTCGCCGAAATACATAACCATCACGTCGTCGGCGATGTAGCGCACCACCGACAGGTCATGGCTGATGAAGACGTAGGTCAGCTGGAACTCGTCCTGGAGGTCGGCAAGCAGATTGAGCACCTGCGCCTGCACCGAAAGGTCGAGCGCGGAGACCGGTTCGTCCAGCACCAGCAGGCTCGGGTTCAGCATCAGCGCGCGCGCAATGGCGATACGCTGCCGCTGGCCGCCGGAGAACATGTGCGGATAGCGGTTGTAATGTTCCACTCCCAGGCCGACCTTCTTCAGCATCGCCATTGCGCGGTCGCGTCGTTCGGAGGCCGGAACGTCGGTGTTGATCACCAATGGCTCGCCCAGTATGTCGCCGATCTTCTGGCGCGGATTGAGCGAACCATAGGGGTTCTGGAACACGATCTGCACCTTGCGGCGCATCTCTTTGGTGAGACCATCCTTGGCGATGTCGACCTTCTTGCCGTCGATGAACAACTCGCCGGCGCTCGGTGCGTCGATCAGCGTGATGATGCGCGCCAGGGTGGATTTGCCGCAGCCGGATTCACCCACGATGGCCAGCGTCTTGCCCTTCTCGACCGAGAAGGAAACGCCTTTCACCGCATGCACCGTGCGCGCCGGCCGGAACATGCCGCCGCCGACATGGTAGTCGCGCTTGATGTTTTTTCCTTCGACGACGACGGTCATGACGCGGCTCCCGAAACTGCGGGCTCGAACAGCATGTCTGAGACGGTCGGCAGCCGGTCGCCGGTGGCGTTGTCCGGCAATGCCGCAAGCAGCGCGCGGGTATAGTTGCTCTTCGGATTCTCGAACAGCGACAGCACGTCTGCTTCTTCCATCTTCGTGCCCTTGTACTGCACGACGACGCGATCGGCCGTTTCGGCGACCACGCCCATATTGTGGGTGATCATGATGAGGCCCATGCCATGCTCGGCCTGCAGCTTCATCAGAAGATCGAGGATCTGCTTCTGGATCGTCACGTCGAGCGCAGTGGTGGGCTCGTCGGCGATCAGGAGCTTCGGGTTGCAGGCAATGGCCATGGCTATCATGACGCGCTGGCACTGGCCACCCGACATCTGGTGAGGAAAGGAGTTGAGCCGCTCCGCCGGTTCGGGAATGCCGACCAGTGTAAGCAGTTCGATGGCGCGTGCGCGGCGCTGGGCCTTGTCCATGCCCATATGCACGCGCAGCACTTCCTCGATCTGATAGCCCACCGCGAAACACGGATTGAGACTGGCGATCGGCTCCTGGAAGATCATCGAGATCTCCTTGCCGATGATCTTGCGCCGTTCTGCCGGATCGAGGGCCAGAAGGTCCTTGCCGTTGAAGCTCATGCGGTCGGCCTTCACCGTTGCCGAGGACGGCAACAGACCCATCACCGCCAGCATCGACACCGACTTGCCGGAGCCGGATTCACCGACGATCGCCAGCACCTCGCGCGCTTCGATCGACAGGTCGATGCCTTTCACCGCCATGAACGGTCCGCTCGACGTGTCGAACGAGACCGTCAGGTTCTTGATCTCTAGCAATGCCATGTCACGACCTCTTCAGCTTGGGGTCGAGCGCATCGCGCAGACCGTCGCCGATCAGGTTGATGGCGAGCACGGTGATCAGGATAGCGAGACCGGGGAAGGTGACGACCCACGGCGCGCGCAGGATGAACTCACGCGCGGAGGCGAGCATCGTGCCCCATTCCGGGGTCGGCGGCTGGGCGCCCATGCCGAGGAAACCGAGCGCGGCAGCCTCGAGGATGGCGTTTGAGAACGACATCGTCGCCTGCACGATCAGCGGCGCCACGCAATTCGGCAGGATCGTCACCAGCATCATTCTCAAATGGCTGGCGCCGGCGACCTTGGCCGAGACGACATATTCGCGGTTCTTCTCAGCCATCACCGCGGCGCGGGTCAGGCGCGCGAAGTGTGGCTGCAACACCAGTGCGATCGCGAGCATCGCGTTGAAGAGGCCGGGCCCGAGGATCGCCACGAGCACAAGCGCGAGCAGCAAGGACGGGAAGGCCAGGATGATGTCCATGATACGCATGATCAGCGCGTCGACCCAGCCACGGAAGTAACCGGCCAGCACGCCGAGCACGATACCCGAGGACAGCGCGAAGACGACGACGATAAAGCCGATGAACAGCGAATAGCGTGCGCCGAAGATCAGGCGCGAAAGGATATCGCGGCCGACGGCATCGGTTCCCAGGATAAACGTCGACTTGCCGCCTTCCTGCCAGGCCGGAGGGG
This sequence comes from Mesorhizobium sp. NPDC059054, assembly GCF_042739215.1. Taxonomy (NCBI): domain Bacteria; kingdom Pseudomonadati; phylum Pseudomonadota; class Alphaproteobacteria; order Hyphomicrobiales; family Phyllobacteriaceae; genus Mesorhizobium; species Mesorhizobium sp. NPDC059054. Next base: position 695,217 of record NZ_JBHYHV010000003.1, on the reverse strand, counting down.
TGAGCAGGGCGTCGCGGAACTGTTCGTCGGGCAGATGCGGCGCGACCAGCGGCGCGAATATGGCCACCAGGACAAGGAGGATGAACACCACCAGGCCGATGACGGCGCCGGTGTTCATGGAATAGTAGTGCCAGAATTCGGCGAACGCGCGCTGCTTGGGGCCGGACGGCACCGTGGCGGCGGTGGTTTCGCCTGCTGTTTGATCGGTCATGTCACTGCACCCGGATACGTGGGTTGATGACGGCATAGAGCACGTCGACGACGAGGTTCACGGCCATGACGATGAGGGCGATGATGAGCAGCCCGCTCTGCACGACCGCATAGTCGCGCTTGCCGATGGCGTCGATCATCCACTTGCCGATACCCGGCCAGGAGAAGATCGTCTCGGTCAGGATGGCGCCGGCCATCAGCGTACCGACCTGCAGGCCGATTGTGGTGATGACCGGGATGAGCGCGTTGCGGAACGCGTGCAGGCCGATGACACGGCGTGGCGACAGGCCTTTGGCACGTGCGGTGCGCACATAGTCTTCGCCCAGCACCTCGAGCATTGCCGAGCGTGTTTGTCGTGCGATGACCGCGAGCGGAATGGTAGCCAGCACGATCGACGGCAGGATGAGATGACTGACCGCGGACCAGAAGGCGCCGGGGCGGCCGGAGATCAAACTGTCGATCAGCATGAAGCCGGTGACGGGCTTGAAGAAGAATTGCAGGCCGATGCGGCCAGAAACCGGTGTCCAGCCGAGATAGCCGGAGAAAAAGATGATGAGCAGCAGGCCCCACCAGAAGATCGGCATCGAATAGCCGGTCAGCGCTACGCCCATCGTGGCCTGGTCGAACCAGGAGCCGCGCTTGACGGCGGCGAAGATGCCGGCGGGAATGCCGATGAGGATGGCGATGATCATGGCGACGAGGGCAAGTTCGAGCGTCGCCGGGAACAGCGTCATGAATTCACCGAAAACCGGCCGTTTGGTGGAGAGCGAGATACCGAAATCGCCACCGAGAACGCGGCTGATGTATTCATAGTACTGGACGATGTAGGGCCGGTTGAAACCGAACCGTTCGATCAGTTCGGCATAGCGTTCGGGGCTCACGCCGCGCTCGCCAGCCATAGCGAGGATCGGGTCACCTGGCAGCAGGCGCACAAATGCGAAGGCCGCCAGCGAGATGCCGAAGATGGTTGGCACAATCAGTGCCAGCTTGTGGAGTAGATAGCGGAACATGGGCCTTAATAAAACGGCGGCGCCGAAAGTCCAGCGCCGCCGTTCCCTATTTCGCGTTGAAAGGCTTACTCGGTAACGTCAACACCGTCGAAACGGTGAATACCGAGCGGATCCATGGCAAAGCCGACGACTTTCTTGTTCATCGGCATAAACACCTTGGAGTGAGCGATCGTCAGCCATGGGGCCTCACGCTTGAACACCTCCTGGGCCTTCTCATAGATCTCGGTGCGCTTGGCGACGTCCGTGGTGGCCTTGCCCGCCTGGAGCAGGTCCTCGAACTCCTTGTTGCACCAGATCGCGTAGTTGGACTGGCCGATGGCCGAGCAACCGAGCAGGAACAGGAAGTTGTCCGGATCGCCGTTGTCGCCGGTCCAGCCGAGCTGGAAGGCGCCGTCACGATCCTTGGCCTTGCCGCGTTCGCGGTATTCGGTCCACTCGTAGGAGACGATCTCGGCCTTGACGCCAACCTTGGCGTAGTCGGCCTGGATCATCTCTGCAACGCGCTGCGCGCCCGGATTGTATGGACGCGACACCGGCATGGCCCAGATCTTCATGGACAGGTCCTTGACGCCCGCGTCGGCCAGCATCTTCTTGGCCGCTTCAGGATCGTATGGATCATCCTTGATGTTCTTGTTGTAGGACCACATCGTCGGCGGGATCGGATTGACGGCCACCTGACCGGCGCCCTGATAGACCGCGTCGATGATCGCCTGCTTGTTGACGGCCATGTTGAGGGCCTTGCGGACCTCGACCTTGTCGAACGGCGCGACGGTCGTGTTGTAAGCCATGTAGCCGACGTTCAGGCCTTCCTGCTCGGCGACGTTGAGGTTGGTATCAGCCTGCAGGCCGGCGATGTCAGCCGGTGCCGGATAGGACATGATATCGCATTCGCCGGCCTTGAGCTTCTGCGCACGCACGGCTGCATCCGGCGTGATGGCGAAGATCAGGTCGTCGATCTTCTGGCGGCCGCCGAAGTAGCCGTCCCAGGCCTGGTAGCGGATGACCGCGTCAACCTGGTAGTCGACGAACTGGTAGGGGCCGGTACCGACAGGCTTCTGCGAGAACTGCGCCAGCGTGCCGGCCTTCTCGAGCTGGTCGGCATATTCCTTCGACACGATCGAGGAGAAGTCCATGCCAAGGTCCGGCAGGAATGCGACTTCCGGCTTGTTCAGCACGAACTTGACGGTGTTGTCGTCAACCACGACGATTTCCTTGAGCAGCTCCGGGAAGCCCATGCCCGTGAAGTATTCCCAGCCGGTGCCGGCCAGGTAGCTGTACCACGGGCTGTCCTTCTTCCACTGACGCTCGAAGGAGAACTTGACGTCCTCGGCGTTGAGGTCGCGGGTCGGGGTGAACCAGTCGGTCGTCTGGAACTTCACGCCCTTGCGCAGCTTGAAGGTATATTCCTTGCCGTCATCGGAAACGGTCCAGCTTTCGGCGAGGCCGGGCGAGATGGTGGTCTTGCCGTGATCGAATTCGACCAGTCTGGAATAGATGGTACGCGATGAAGCGTCGAAGTCGTTGCCGCCGCTCCAAGGCGACGGGTCGAAACCTGCTGGCGACGCTTCCGAGCAGTAAACCAACTGCTTGGCGTTCGCCATCCCACCCATGACGGTTGCGGCCAGCAGCGCGGCCGCAAAAGTCAGTTTCGTTTTCATTGAGCACTCCCTGGTGTTCTGCCAAGCCCCTCTATAGGCTCGCGAAGGGCGCATATAAGCACCGTTTTTGCGGCATTGGAACACCCTCTCTGTCCCTGGTCCTGTTATGGAAATAATATTCTAGCAAGCGCCAAGGGCCTGATAATATTATTGCTTCAAGCGTCCATCACGGGAATATGAACGCCCGTATCTTTCCTTGAAGCGCAAAATCCTCCTACGGCAATTTCATGCAAAAAAGGACGCGCCCAGTGGCTTGTTAGCGACCTGCTGCAGATTCCCGTCAAGGTGCCGTTGGGGCAAGACTTGCACGGGAGCAAATAGTCGCAATACATAGTCGGCAGCAGGGTTTTCAGCGCGAACAGCGCCAGTCGTGGCACGTCAGCCCCCGCCCAAGAGGGGTCGAGCCGGCCCGTAATCGTCGAGGGAGGAACAGGTGGCGAAGGCAACGAAGACAACAGGCTCGGTGAAGGCTGCAGGCAAGGCAAAGGCGCCTGCCGAAACGAAGACGCCGGCCACGGCAAAGACTGTGAAGGCGGCCACGGCAAAACCTGCGGCGACAAAGCCAGTCAAAGCCGGCGCAAAGACACCGACAAGCGGCAAAGGGGTTAAACCGGCAGCTGCTGCCAAGGCAACGCCGACGGCCACTGTAAAGCCAGCCGCTTCTTCGAAGAAGGCAGTGACGCCCAAGGCGACCGACAAATCCAGGACGGCAAAGCCGACTGCAACTGCTGCGGCGAAAACCGCGGCCGCTCCGGCTGCAAAGACAACCAAACCAAACGCAGGGACGGCGAAATCAGCTGCGGCCATAGTAGGCGCCGCTGCCAAGGCGCCAGCCAAGACCAGCGAGGCCAAGCCGGCCAAAACTCCAAAGACGGCAGCTGCCAGACCTGCGGAAGCCAAAGCAGCGAAACCGAAGTCCGAAGTGGTGAAGGCGGCTGTCAAACCCGCAGCGGCGGCGAAATCGGCTGCCGTCAAGACAACCGCTGCCACCAAGTCTTCAGCCAAGGCGAGCAAGGCGGCGACAGCGCCGGCTTCAGACGCCAAGCCCGCGGGCAAGAGCCTGCCCCGGGCAATCGCGTCGCTCGCCGCCGGCCAGCCGACGAAGCCGTGGCTGGCCAGCTACGCAAGTGTCGTTCCGGCCAAGATCTCTGGCCTGCCAGCGGAGTCGATCGGCGATCTCCTGGTCACGGCCTGCAAGCAGTTCGCGTCGCATCCAGCCTACACCTGCATGGGCAAGACCATGACCTATGCGGAGCTGGAGCGGCATTCGACGGCGTTCGCGGCCTATCTGCAGTCGAAGGGGCTGGCGAAGGGGGCGCGGGTCGCCATCATGATGCCGAATGTGCTGCAATATCCGGTCGTTATGATGGCGGTCCTCAGGGCCGGCTACACCGTGGTGAACGTCAATCCCCTTTATACGCCGCGCGAACTCGAGCATCAGCTCAAGGATTCCGGCGCCGAAGCGATCATCATCCTGGAGAATTTCGCCACCACGCTGCAGGCAATCATTGCCCGCACGCAGGTCAAGCATGTCGTCGTCGCTTCCATGGGCGACATGTTGGGCGGCCTGAAGGGCATGATCGTCAACCTGGTCGTCCGCAAGGTGAAGAAGCTGGTGCCGGAATGGTCGCTGCCCGGCCATGTGAAATTTCCTACCGCCCTCAGGGAAGGTGCGGGCAAGGCCTTCAAGCCGGTGGCGGTGTCGCGCAACGACATCGCCTTCCTGCAATATACCGGGGGTACCACTGGCATCTCGAAGGGCGCTACCCTGCTGCACAGCAACGTGCTCGCCAATGTCGAACAGAACCGTCTGTGGCAGGAGACCGCCTTCATCAAGCGGGCTCGGCCGGATCGCCTGATCTTCGTGTGCGCGCTGCCGCTCTATCATATCTATGCGCTGACGGTGAATGCGCTGATGGGCATGCAGCAGGGCGCGCAGAACATCCTGATCCCGAACCCGCGCGATATTCCCGGCTTCGTGAAGGAGCTGCAGAAATATCCGGTCAACGTCTTCCCTGGGCTCAACACGCTGTTCAACGCGCTGCTCAACAACGAGGACTTCCGCAAGCTCGACTTCAAACCGCTGCTTCTGGTCTTTGCCGGCGGCATGGCCGCGCAGCGGCCGGTTGCCGAGCGCTGGAAGCAGCTCACGGGTGTCAATATTTCGGAAGGCTACGGGTTGTCGGAGACGTCACCGGTGGCGACGGCGAACCGTTTCGACGCCGATGAATTCACCGGCACCATCGGCCTGCCGATCCCGTCGACCGAGATCTCCATCCGCGACGAGGACGGCAATGCCGTGCCGCTGGGCGAGGTGGGTGAAATCTGCATCAAGGGTCCGCAGGTCATGGCCGGTTACTGGAACCGGCCCGACGAGACCGCCAAGGTGATGACGGATGATGGCTACTTCAAATCCGGCGACATGGGCTTCATGGACGACAAGGGCTACACCAAGATCGTCGACCGCAAGAAGGACATGATCCTGGTTTCCGGCTTCAACGTCTATCCCAACGAACTGGAGGAAGTCGTTGCCCAGCATCCAGGCGTGCTGGAGGTGGCGGCGATTGGCATTCCGGACGAGCGATCCGGCGAGATACCGAAGCTCTTCGTCGTCAAGAAGGATCCGAACCTCACCGCCGAGGCGCTGCTGGAATATTGCAAGCAGAACCTCACAGGCTACAAGCGGCCGAGATACATCGAATTCCGAACGGAACTGCCGAAGACCAATGTCGGCAAGATCCTGAGACGCGAATTGCGCGGATAGGGTTGCCGGCATCGGACCTCCTGTGCGGCAGGTCCGGTATCCAGAATCCTCGGCTACCGCATCGGGCTTGTCGAAATCGATTCCGATTTTCGGGCCAACGCGCAACCACGGTTGCGGCTGCGGCAGCAGCCGTGCGAAATTGCCCTGCCCGACCGATGGAGATTCGCCGATGGCGCCGAGATCGTCCGCTTGTCTGTTCCTGCTGTTGCTGGCTGGCTGCGCCGGCGATGCCTCGCTGGTATCGCGTCAGGATGCGGCTGTGCAGACATCGCTCCAGTACGACAAGGTCGAGTGCAAGAGGCTGATTTCCCAGCGCAACGCAGTCGCGAGCGCCGGCGGCGTCGCCACCGATGCCAAGCCGGTGTTTGCCGAAACGCCACTTGGGCTCGGTCCGGTTCTGCCGGACATCCGCTCGACGAAAAAGCAGTCGGCCGATCAGGCCGCGGGCCAGGTCGACGCCATGAACCGTTCGCTGATCAGGCGCCAATGCATTCCCAAGCCAGCGGAAAGCTGATCGCAGGGTTGCGAGCGCGATAGCAATTCCAGCAAAAGTGGGTAGCGGTTTTGCGTCCGCTCAATAACCCGCGGCGCGATCGACCGTATTCTGCAGCGGTTCGCCTCGCTCAAGGGCTGACATTTGCGCCAGCATGATCGGAACGAGGTGGTTGGGGTCGGATGTCGCGGCGGCGTGCGGCGTCACATACACTTTCGGATGGCTCCATAGCGGACTGGTCTTGGGCAGGGGCTCGACCTCGAACACGTCCAGGCTCGCCTCTTTCAGAACGCCCTCGTCCAGCGCGCGCGCAATGTCGTCGTCCTTTTGCAGTCGGCCACGACCGGCATTGATGAGCACGGCGCCGCCCAACCCGTTCCTGCGCCGCAGCTCCTTGATGAGCCCGTAGTTGATGATGCCTTGCGTGGTGGGCGTCAGCGGCAACAGCACCACCAGAATGTCAGTGGCGTTGAGGAAGGGGATCAGACCGTTGTCGCCGGCATAGGTGGTGACCCCCTCCATCGGTCGCGCGGTGCGCGACCAGCCGTTGACGCAGAAGCCCAGGGACAGAAGCACCGAAGCCGCGGCCCTGCCAAGCGTGCCCAATCCCATGATGCCGACGGAAATATCGCTGGCGGGCCGCTGCTGCGGCTCGTGCCAGATCTTCTTCTGCTGCTGGTGGCGATAGAGCGCGCCTTGGCGGTGATGATCGAGCACGCGCCACACCACATATTCGGTCATGTATTGGGTGAGGTTGTCGGCCACCACCTTGACGATCGGCACGTCGGGCAGGCCCGGATCGTTGAAGATATGGTCGACCCCGGCGCCGATCGAAAAGATGGCGCGCAGGTTCGGCAGTTTGGAAAGCAGGTTGGGCTTGTGCTTCCAGACCACCGCATAGGCGATCGAGGGGTCAGCCGCACCAGCGGGTTCGGTAACCACTTCGCGTTCGGCCGAAAGCAGTTCGTGCCAGCGCTGCGGATGGAATCCGGTGACCGACAGCAGGACGCGGCCTTTTTCCAGAACTGGCATTCTTCTTTCTTCTCCCCAGAAGCTACTCTGCCGCTAGAGCGTTTCCGTTTTTCATGGAAACGCGGAACGCTCTAGCTCTTTATTTTACGCAATTCCGGACGGAAAACCGTTACACACTTTTCCTGGAATTGCGCTATTCGTTGACCGCGCCGAGCGGCGCGGTCTCGATGCGGAATGCAGCCGAGATCAAGGCTCGAGTATACTCCGTCTGCGGCCGCTCGAAAATTTGTTCGGATGGTCCAGCCTCGACCACCTTGCCGTTGCGCATGACGATGACATCGTTGGCGAGCGCGCGGATCACCTTGAGGTCGTGGCTTATGAAAAGATAGGCCAGATTGTGCTTGGCCTGCAGGTTGCGCAGCAGATCCACCACTTGTGCCTGCACGCTCATGTCGAGCGCCGAGGTCGGCTCGTCCAGCATGACGAAACGCGGCTTCAGCACCATGGCGCGTGCAATCGCCACGCGCTGACGCTGGCCGCCGGAGAATTCGTGCGGGTAGCGGAAACGCGTCGAAGGATCGAGCCCGACCTCGTTCAGGACATCGACGACGCGCTGGTCGCGGTCGTCAGCGCTGAGTTTCGGCTCGTGGATCTTCAGCCCTTCCTCGATGATCTCGGTGATCGACATGCGTGGGCTGAGCGAGCCGAACGGATCCTGGAAGACGATCTGCAATTCGCTGCGCAGCGGCCGCATGGCGCTGAAGGAAAGCTTGTTGATGTCGCGGCCGTCGAACTGGATCGCGCCTGTCGACGAGATCATACGCGAAAGCGCCAAACCCAGAGTGGTCTTGCCGGAGCCGGATTCGCCGACGACGCCGAGCGTCTGACCGGCGCGCACGGTCACGTCGATGCCGTCCACGGCTTTCACGTGATCGACGACACGGCGGAAGAAGCCCTGCTTGATCGGGAACCAGACCTTGATGTCGTCGCCGCGCATCACCGCCTTGGCATTCTCGTCGGCCGCCGGTGGCCGGCCCTTCGGCTCGGCGGCGAGCAGATGGCGCGTATAGGCATGTTGCGGATTGGCAAAGATTTCCTTGGTCGGGCCGGTTTCGACGATCTTGCCCTTGGTCATCACGCAGACCCGGTCGGCGATCTTGCGCACGATGCCGAGGTCATGCGTGATGAACAGCATCGACATGCCGTTCTTCTCCTTGAGCTTGGCCAGCAGCTCCAGGATCTGCGCCTGCACCGTTACGTCGAGTGCCGTGGTTGGCTCATCGGCGATCAGAAGCTCAGGCTCGTTGGCCAGCGCCATGGCGATCATGACGCGCTGGCGTTGGCCGCCGGAAAGCTGATGTGGGTAGGCATCGAGCCGCTTTTCCGGTTCCCGGATACCGACTTCGTTGAGCAGTTCCACGGTGCGCTTGCGTGCCTGCGCTTCGCCCAAGCCCCTGTGCAGCTTCAGGATTTCGCCGATCTGCCGCTCGATGGTGTGCAGCGGGTTCAGCGATGTCATCGGCTCCTGGAAGATCATGGTGATCTTGTTGCCGCGCACGCCGCGCAGTTGTCGCTCGTCCAGCTTGAGCAGATCCTGGCCGCCGAACAGGACCTGGCCCGACGGGTGGCTTGCCGGCGGATACGGCAGAAGCTTCAGCACCGAAAGCGCCGAGACCGACTTGCCGGAGCCGGATTCGCCGACCAGCGCCACCGTTTCGCCCTTGGCGATGTCGAAGGAGATGTGGTCGACGGCGGTCGAGATCTTGCCGCCTTGCAGGAAGGCGACGGAAAGATCGCGGACGGAGAGAAGGGGGGTCTCGCTCACTTGAACGTCTTCCTCGGGTCGAAGGCGTCGCGGGTGGCTTCACCGATGAAGATCAGCAGCGACAACATCAGCGAGATCACGACGAAGCCGGACAGGCCGAGCCAGGGTGCGTTGAGGTTGCGCTGTCCCTGCTTCAGCAATTCGCCGAGCGATGCCGAACCGGGCGGCAGGCCGAAGCCGAGGAAGTCGAGCGAAGTCAGCGTCGAGATCGAACCGTTCAGGATGAAGGGCAGGAAGGTCAGCGTCGCCACCATGGCGTTGGGCAGCAGATGGCGGAAGATGATCGTGGCGTTCGGCACACCAAGCGCACGCGCCGCGTTGACATATTCGAAGTTGCGGGCGCGCAGGAACTCCGCACGCACGACGCCGACAAAGGCGACCCAGGAAAACAGCAACATCAGCCCGAGCAGGATGAAGAAGCCCGGCGGCAGCACGGCGGCCACGATGAGCAGCAGGTAAAGCACCGGTATCGCCGACCAGATTTCGATGAAACGCTGGAACAACAAGTCCACCCAGCCGCCGAAATAGCCCTGGATGGCACCGGCGGAAACGCCGATCAGCGCCGAGCCCAATGTCAATATCAGGCCAAACAACACCGAGATGCGAAAGCCGTAGATCACGCGCGCCAGCACGTCGCGCGCCTGGTCGTCCGTACCCAGCCAGTTCCAGTTTCCGACGATGCAATCAGGATCAGCCGCCTTCTGCGGATACTGCCCGCAGCGTTTCTCGGCATCGTACATCCAGGATGGTTTGGATGGAGCCGCTTCCGGCACCGCGTTGTTGACGGTGCGGTATGAGTAGCGGACCGGCGGCCAGATCATCCAGCCATTGGCGTTGATCTCGTCGCGGATCACCGGATCGCGATAGTCGGTTACCGCGTAGAAGCCGCCGAATTTCTCTTCCGGATAGGCGACGAGAACCGGGAACAGGATTTCGCCCTTGTAGGAGGCGATGATCGGCTTGTCGTTGGCGATCAGTTCCGAAAACAACGACAGCACGAACAGCACGAGGAAGATCCACAATGACCAGTAGCCGCGGCGATTGGCCTTGAAATTGGCCCAGCGGCGCTGGTTGAGCGGTGAGACCTTCGGTCGACCGATCGGCGCCGTATCGGCCACTGGATTGGCTGCGACATCCGCCATCACACGTCTCTCCGCTCGAAGTCGATGCGCGGATCGATCCAGGTGTAGGTGAGGTCGGAGATCAGGCTGACGAAGAGGCCGATCAGGGACATGATGTAGAGATTGGCGAAGACGACGGGATAGTCACGGTCGACGATCGATTTGAAACCGAGCAGACCGAGACCGTCGAGAGAGAAGATATTCTCGATCAGCAGCGAGCCGGAGAAGAAGGCGGAGATGAACGCGCCGGGGAAACCGGCGATGACGATCAACATCGCGTTGCGGAAGACGTGACCGTAAAGCACCTGTCGTTCGGACAGGCCCTTGGCGCGCGCGGTCACCACATATTGCTTGCGGATCTCTTCCAGGAAGGAGTTCTTCGTCAGCAGCGTCGAGGTGGCGAAGGCCGCCAGAACCATCGCCGTCAGCGGCAGGGTGAGGTGCCAGAAATAATCGAGAATGCGCTGAGGCCAGGACAGCTGATCCCAGTTGTCGGAGGTCAGGCCGCGTAGGGGAAACCAGTCCCAGAACGAGCCGCCGGCGAACAGGATCATCAAGAGGATACCGAAGAGGAAGCCTGGGATGGCATAGCCGACAATGACGACGGCGCTGGTCCATGTATCGAAGGAAGAGCCGTCCTTGACCGCCTTGCGGATGCCGAGTGGGATCGAGATCAGGTAGGAAAGCAGCGTGATCCACAGGCCGATCGAAATCGAAACCGGCATCTTTTCCAGGATCAGGTTCACCACCGAAATGTCGCGGAAATAGCTGTCGCCGAAGTCGAAGCGTGCATAGTTCCACAACATCAGTCCGAAGCGCTCGAGTGGCGGCTTGTCGAAACCGAACTGCTTCTCCAGCTTGGCGATGAATTCGGGGTCGAGGCCCTGCGCGCCGCGGTATTTGGAGCTGACGTTGCCGGCGGGGTCGAAATTGCTGCCGCCGAGATCGCCGCCGCCACCGCCTCCAAGGCGATCTGCGGCGCTGCCACCCTGGTTGGTCAGCTTGGCGATGACCTGCTCGACCGGCCCCCCGGGAGCGAACTGCACCACAACGAAGGAAATCGCCATGATGCCGAACAGCGTCGGGATCATCAAAAGCAACCGACGAAGGATATAGGCGCCCATCAGTTTCTCCCTTCTCCCCGTTCACGGGGAGAAGGTGCCTCCCAGGATCTTGCCGTAGGCAAGCCCGAGGACAGACTCCGGGCGGATGAGAGGCAGCACTCGATGTTGCCGAGCTTGTGCTGCCCCTTACCTGCCTGCCGGCATCCCCTCCCCGTAAACAGGGAGAGGAAAGCTACGTCACCCTTTGCCAATCTTTGCCGCCTTGTCCTTGTCGAACCACCACAGCGACTCGATCGGGAAGGCATAATCCGGCTTCGGCTCCTTGAAGCCGAACATGTCCCAGAACGCGACCCAGTGATTCGCTTTGTGATAGTTTGGAATCCAGTCGTGCCGCGCGCGCAAGACCCGGTCGAGCGCGCGCATGGCTGTAATCAGGCTTTGCCGGTCCTTGGCTGCGCCGACGGCGTCGACCAGCGCATCGACGCCTGGATCGGCAATGCCGGGATAGTTGCGGGTTCCCGGCATGGCCGCGCTGCGCGAATGGAAGAATTGCTCCATCTCGTCCTGCGTCGGCGACGGCGAAAACAAAGTTGCCGCGATGACGAGGTCGAAATCATAGTCCGACAGCCGGCGCTGATATTGCGGGGTGTCGACGATGCGGGACGTGGCGTCGATGCCGACGGCGCGCATGTTTTCGATGAAAGGCGAAAACCTCTGCGAAAGCACCTCCTCATCGCTCAGCATCTCCAGCGTTAGCTTTTCACCCTTGTCGTTCTGGACAAAGGATCCGCTGCGTTTCCAGCCGGCCTCCGCAAGCAGCTTCGATGCCTTGCCGAGCATCTTGCGATCGCGGCCCGAGCCATCGGAAACCGGCTGCAGGACGGCTTCGCCAAAGGCCGCCTCGGGGATCTTGCCGCGCAACGGCTCCAGCAATGCGAGTTCTTCAGCGCTGGGCTTGCCTTCCGCGCGATAGTCGGAAAGTTCGAACATGGACTGCGAGCGGTCGTAGAGATCGTAGAAGAAGTTGCGTCGCGCCCATTCGAAATCGAAGCAGAGCCCCACAGCCTCCCGCACCCTGATGTCGCTCAAGGGTGCACGGCGATGATTGAGTGCCATCGCCTGCATGAGCGGCCGCTTCTCGGCCGCGAATTCATGTTTGATGACCTTGCCTTCCCGTATCGACGGAAAATCGTAGTCGATCGCCCAACTGCGCGAGACGGATTCCTCCCGATAGAAGGTGTCGCCTTTCTTCAAGGCCTCGAAGGCGGCCCGGCGATCAAGGTAGAAATCGATGCGGATGCGGTCGAAATTGTTCTGGCCGCGATTGACGTTGAGATCGCGCGCCCAATAGTCGGCAACACGCTCATATTCAATGGTCTGGCCAGGCGCCACACGCCCGACTTTGTAGGCACCTGAACCAAGCAAAGGTCGCATGCCCCCCTTGAAGCCGTTGGCTTCGATATCGGCCTTGGACAGGATCGGGAATCCGACCACCGACAGGATGAGCCGTTCGCTCTGCTTGCCGTCGAAAACGAGCCTCAACGTCTGCTTGTCATCGGCAATCGCATCGGCAAGGCGCGCCAGGGGAATGGAAAAATCCGGGGCGCCTTCGCTTTTTAAAAGCTTGTAGGTGAAGGCGGCATCCTCGGCGGTCAGCGGCGAGCCGTCATGAAATCGCGCCTCCGGCCTCAGCTTGAAGGTGAAGCTGTTGCGGTCGGGCGCGATCGATACCGTTTCCGCGACCAACCCATACATCGAATCGGGCTCATCCAGCGCCGACGCCATCAGCGCTTCGAAGCACATGTCCATGCGTGGCGGCGAGTCGCCCTTGAGAATGAACGAATTCAGCGTGTTGAAGGTCTGTGGGTTCTGGTTGAACACCCAGCTGAAAGGCGCGAAATTGAAGGTTCCGCCCTTCGGCGCGTCCGGGTTCACATAGTCGAAGTTTTTGAAACCGGCAGGGTATTTCAGGTCACCGAAGGCAGACAGTCCGTGCAGCGGTGTTTCCGTCGGACTGCCGGCAAAGACCTGGCCAGGCAAAAGAGCAACCGCTGCCGTTGCGGCTCCAAGAGCCAGCACATCGCGGCGGGACGGACCTGCCATCAATTGAGGCCCTTGTACTTGGCGGCCAGGGCTTTCTCCTTCTCGATATCGATCCACCAGGAATCGATGTCCGGCCCGATATAGGACGGCTGCTTGTCCGGAATGCCGAACTTGTTCCAGTAGGCCAGCCGCACGTCCGGCCGCGTGAATTGCGGCACCGCGTAGAAACTCCACAACAACACGCGGTCGAGCGCGCGGGTGGCGGCAATGAGATCGTCCCGGTCGGTGGCGAAGATGACGCGGTCGACCAGCGCGTCGACGACAGGATCCTTGATGCCGGCATAGTTGCGGGAACCGGACGAATCGGCCGCCTTGGACGACCAGAAATCGCGCTGTTCGTTGCCTGGCGAATCAGACTGCGGCAACACTTGCGTGGTCATGTCGTAATCGAAACTGTTGACGCGATTGACGTACTGGCTGCTGTCGACGAAGCGCAGCGCGGCGACGATACCGATCTTGCGCAGCATGGTGACATAGGGATTGAGCGTCGCCTCGGCACCCTGCCGGAAATCGAGGATTTCGAAGGCAAAGGGCTGGCCGGTCTTGGCGTTGACCATCTTGCCATCCTTGATCACCCACCCGGCCTGCTTGAACAGATCGACTGCCGATTTCAGGATTTTGCGTTCCGCCTGGGGATTGTCGAAGGCGGGAATCTTGAATTCCTCGGTAAAGAGCTCCGGCGGCAGCTTGTCCTTGTATTGGTTGAGGATTTCGAGCTCCTTGCCTTGCGGCAGGCCACTCGAGGCAAGATCTTTGCCCATGAAATAGCTGGTGATCCGCGTATTCAGGCCGAAGGATTGGGTACGGTTGATCGTGTCGAAATCGTAGAGGTAAGACAGCGCCTGGCGCACGAGCCGGTCCTGGAACAGCGGCCGGCGGGTGTTGATGATGAAGCCCTGGAAATTGGCAAGTGCCGCCGCCGGAAACTGCTTTTTGATGACGTCGCCGGCTTTCAAGGCCGGGAAGTCGTATTTCGTCATCCAGTTGCGGCCGCTGTTTTCGACATTGATGTCTTCAAGGCCGCCCTTGGTGAAGGCGAGCCATGCGGCGCTGTCGTCGAGGAAATAGACGTAGCGTTTGGTGTCGAAGTTCTCGCGGCCGATCTTCACCGGCAGCTTGGCGCCCCAGTAGTCGGGCACGCGTTCCCAGATGATTTCAGAGCCCGGCTTGAAGCTTTTCACCTTGTAGGCAGCCGAGCCCAGCGGGATTTCCAGCGTCGGCTTGGTTATGTCGCGTTTATTGCCTTTGGCGTCCGTGCCTTCCCACCAATGCTTGGGCAATACGACCATGTCGCCCATGATCTTCGGCAGTTCGCGATTGCCCTTCTGGTCGAAGCGGAATTCCACCTCCCGGTCGCCAACCGCCACCGCCTCGGTGACGTTCGCGAAATAGCGGTTGTACATCGGGCTGTTGGTTTTCAGCACGTTGAACGACCAGATCACGTCATCGACGGTGATCGGCTTGCCGTCGTGCCATTTCGCCCGAGGGTCGAGGCGATAGGTGGCAGACGAATAGTCGGCTGGATATTTGTAGGCTTCGGCAACCAGCGGGTGGCTGATATTGCCGCCTTCGTCGATCGACTGTTCCATCAGCGTTTCGTAGAGCAGGCCGCCCCCGAACGGAGCGAAACCGGCAGCCGGCGAGCCTTGTACGATGTAAGGATTGAAGCTGTCGTAGGAGCCCACAACAGTCGAATTCAGCGTGCCGCCCTTCGGCGCGTCCGGATTGACATAGTCGTAGCGCTGGAAGTTCTCGCCGTATTTCGATTCGCCGAGCAGCGAAGAGGTGGTACGCCATTCATCGGCCATTGCCGCCTGGATACCGATGGCAAGGGCGGCGCCTGCCGCCAGGAACTTCAAGGGCATCCCGAGCCGGAAACGCTGCATTCCTGATCCTTCTGCCTGTTGCTGGCCTGTTCGAGCCGGCATCTTAGCTTATTCGCGGCCTGCGAAAACCGGCTGAAGCCGCCTTATTTGGCCGCGCAATAAAAAAGCCGGGTCAAACCCGGCTTTTTCGTGGTCGTTAGAACGATAAGACCGTCAGTTCGCGCCTTCAGCAGGCTTGGCGTCCGCCGGTTTGGCGTCTGCTGGCTTCGCGTCTGCTGGCGCGGCGGCAGGAGTGGCCTCGGGCGCAGCACCGGCTTCCGGCAGCGGCGCCGGGCTGTCGGACAGCGTACGCAGGTAAGCGAGCAGGTTGCCGCGGTCCTCATCCTTGGGCAGGCCGGCGAAACCCATGGCCGTGCCCTTCACGAAGCCCTTCGGCGAAGTCAGGAAGTGGTTAAGGTTCTCGAAGGTCCACTTCGTCTCGCCGCCCTTCGCGAAATCCTTCATGCCGCCCGAATAGGCAAAGCCCTCGTGATGCGCGACCGGACGATTGACGATATCCCACAGATCGGGGCCGATCTTGTTGGGACCGCCCTTCTCGCCGCTATGGCAGGCCTGGCACTTCTTGAAAACGGTGGCGCCGGCTTCTGCCTTGCCTGCAGCCAGAAGATCTGCAACCGGCGTTGCGGCCTTGGCTTCCTTGCCGCCACCAGCACCGGCCTCCGGTTCAGCCGCTTCGATCGTGAAGCCGGGCTTCTCGGGCTTGGGCGAGGCGAACAGCGAGTCGGATACGATACCGACCGAAAAAACCACGAACACGGTTCCGAGCAGGCCGGCCAGTACCTTGTTGACTTCGTTGGAATCCATAAACCCCAGCTCCCTTTTCCGGCAGACCGTTCCGTCCTTCCGGCTGTCGGTATCGAGACCCTCCCCGTCGAGGGGGCCAAATCGGGCGGAAACTAGGTCTTTTGCTATTCGGTTGCAACACTTATAAGGGCGCTTCCAGTGAGACCTTTTGCCACTTTCCGCCCTGCCCGTTCAGTTCCGCTTCATCCATGTCCACATTGATCCTGATTCCCGCCCGCATGGCTTCCACCCGGTTGCCCGGCAAGCCGCTGGCCGATATCGCCGGCAAGCCGATGATCGTGCATGTGGCCGCCCGCGCCGCGGAGGCCGACCTCGGCCGCGTAGCGGTGGCGACCGACACCGAGGCGGTGGCGGAAGCGGTGCGCGCGCATGGTTTCGATGCGGTGATGACCCGCGCCGACCACCAGTCCGGCTCCGACCGCATTTTCGAGGCGCTCGGGACATTCGATCCAAAAGGCGAGATCGAGACGATCGTCAACGTCCAGGGCGACCTCCCGACCATCGAACCGGCCATCATCCGTGCGGCGCTGAAGCCGTTCGAGAATAGCACCGTCGACATCGCGACACTCGGCGTCGAGATCGTGCGCCAGGAAGAAAAGACCAATCCGAACGTGGTCAAGATCGTCGGCTCACCGCTGTCCGAAACGCGGTTGAGGGCGCTCTATTTCACGCGCGCCACCGCCCCCTGGGGCGAAGGCCCGCTTTACCATCACGTCGGGCTCTATGCCTATCGCCGCACCGCGCTCGAACGGTTCGTTGCGCTGAAACAATCGGTGCTGGAGCGGCGTGAAAGCCTCGAACAATTGCGTGCGCTGGAAGCCGGCATGCGCATCGACGCCGAGATCGTGCGCTCGGTTCCGCTCGGCGTCGACACGCCCGAGGACCTCGAGCGGGCGCGCGAAATCCTATCTCACTGACGAAGGCTTAGCCAAGAATGTCTCCTGCCCCCACCAACCGCATCTCGTTCCAGGGCGAACCGGGCGCCAATTCCGACACTGCCAGCCGCAACATGTTCCCGACGATGGAGCCGTTGCCCTGCCCGACATTCGAGGACGCCTTCAATGCCGTGGAGACTGGCAAGGCCGATCTTGCCATGATCCCGATCGAAAACACGATCGCAGGGCGCGTGGCCGACATCCATCACCTTCTGCCGGAATCCAGGCTGCACATCATCGGCGAATATTTCCTGCCGATCCATTTCCAGCTGATGGTGCTGCCCGGCGTACAGCGCTCCGAAATCAAGACGGTGCACAGCCATATCCATGCACTCGGCCAGTGCCGGAAATATATCCGCAAGAATGGCTGGAAGCCGGTGGTGGCGGGCGATACCGCGGGGTCGGCGAAATTCGTGGCTGCCGAGAAGGATCGCACGATGGCCTCCTTGGCGCCACGGCTCGCGGCCTCGCTCTACGGCCTCGATATCCTGGAAGAAAATGTCGAGGATACCGATTCCAACGTCACCCGTTTCGTCGTGCTGACGAAATCGAAGCAGTGGGTCGAACGCAGCTTGCCCGACACCAAGATGATGACCACTTTCATCTTCCGTGTCCGCAACGTGCCGGCCGCGCTCTATAAAGCGATGGGCGGTTTCGCCACCAACGGCGTCAACATGACCAAGCTGGAGAGTTATCAGCTCGGCGCCTTCACCGCGACGCTGTTCTACGCCGACATCGAGGGCCATCCGGAGGATCCCAGCGTCAAGAACGCGCTCGAGGAATTGCGCTTCTTCTCTAAGGAAGTGCGCATCCTTGGAGTCTATCCGGCCAGCGATTCGCGCGAGCAGTGGAAAGTTGCGGACTAAGACCCGTCATCAGGGAAGGACCGCTTCCGCCTCGATCTCGATCAGCCATTCCGGCAGCGACAGGCCAGTGACGATGAGCCAGGACGAGGGCGGTGGATCGGTCGGGAAATAACGGCGCAAGGCTTCCGCAATCGGCCCCTGGTCATCGCGCGCCGCTTCGGCAATGTAGATGCGCAGCATCACCACATGCGAAAGGTCGCCGCCGGCCTGTTTCAGCAGGTAATCGATGTTGTCGAGCGCCTTGATGGCCTGCGGGCCGAGGCCGCCTTCGACGGTCTTTTCATTTTCATCGACGCCAACCTGCCCCGACAGCAACATCCTGCGTCCGCCTTCGACAACGAGCGCCTGGCTGAAACCATATTGTTGGCTGTCGAAGAGACCGGCTGGATTGAGCGTCTGGCGACGGGTCAAGGAATGCTCCTGACGGAAGGTTGATGGACCGCCACACCCATGATGCGTGGAGCCCGTCATATCGGAGCGACCAGCCGCGATTTCCAGGCCAATGCGCTCAGCCTTCGCTGTCCACCCATGCCTTGATCAGGTGATGCGCGATAGCTCCCGGCGGCGGGGTCATCAGCCCTTCCGGATGACGCCGCTCCAGCATCTGGCGCGTCTCCTCGCGTGAAAACCAGCGGCAGTCCTCAAGCTCGGTGAGATCGGCCTGGATGTCCTCGTTCAGAGCCTCGCCGAAACAGCCTATCATCAGCGAATAGGGAAATGGCCAGGGTTGGCTTGCATGATAGACGACGCGGCCAAGCCGGATTCCGGCCTCCTCCAGGGTCTCACGGCGCACGGCGGCTTCGATCGTTTCGCCGGGCTCGATGAAACCTGCGAGCGAGGAATACATGCCGGGCGCGAAGTGGGGGCCGCGTCCCAGCAGGCATCGTTCGCGCGAGACCGTCAGCATGATTGCGACCGGATCGGTGCGCGGAAAATGATCGGTGCCGCAGGCCGGGCAATGCCGCCGGTAACCGCCGGCGCGCATTTCCGACGGATTTCCGCATTTTGAGCAGAAGCGGTGGCTGGCGTTCCAGGAAAGCAGCGCGGCGCCCTGTGCCAGTGCGCCGAGTGCCGCTTCGTCGATCAGGCCCTGGATGTAGACCGAGCGGTGATCGATGGCCTTGATGGTTTCCGGCAGTGCTTCCGAAGCCATGGCCGCCGGCGCCGCCAGGATCGGTTGGCCGTCGGCGTACCCCAGCAGGATTGCCTCGGAAAGTGTTGTTTCGACGCCCGCGCTTTCAGCCAGATCAAACCAGGGATCGAAGGCGCCGCCGTCCTTGAGTTTCAGATAGAGCCGCCCGTCTCGCATCGGCAGGATTCGCGCGCGCGGGTCTTTCAGCGCGACTTCAACACAATCGTCGGACCGATTCTCGGACTGGCGATCGATGCGGTTGCCGGCGAAGCCGACGAATTGGCTGGGCTCGCGCAATGGCGCGTCGAACAGGCGAAAGGTCATGGGGACTCGGAAGGCTCGGCGGAATTGCCAGCGACTTATAGCGCCGCCTTTATCAGTTCGGCAAACCGGTGGAGATCGGAGCGTTTGTAGGGTTCGCGTGGCCCGTGCCCCCAAACCGGCCCGGGCCAGGCGGGATCGCCTTCGTTGCGGGCAATGACATGGACATGCAGCTGCCGGACAATGTTGCCGAGAGCGGCAGTGTTGATCTTGGTGCAGCCGGTGGCTTCCTTCAGCGCCTGCCCAACCATATTAGCCTCGAAGGTCAGCATGGCCTGGTCGAGCGGGGTAAGGTCGTGCAATTCTTCGATGCCGGGCCGCTGCGGCACCAGGATCAACCAGGGCCAGCGGCAATCATTCATGATGCGCAGTTCGCACAGGCCGAGCCACAGCAATTGTTCGCTGTCTGCCTCCAACCGGGCGTCCAGCGAAAATCCGGCCTTCAGGCCAGGCAGCATCGGCATTCCCCCTGAGATTTGCGGGAAGGCTAAAACGGCGTTGGATTCGTCGCAAGCCCCTCCTTGGTCGGTCTCAATGGCCGATGCAGACTCTCGACCCTTGCATTCTCGTGCCAAATTGCCGATATGGGGGTGGGAGGTTGGTGGTGGACGATCCACTCGCCAACCGGGTCAGGTCCGGAAGGAAGCAGCCCTAACGAGCCCGGAACGGGTCATTGTTCCAGCCTCCCGCCTCTTCGCTCTTCTCCCGCGGTCCTTCTGTCGCGAACAATGACGGCGCGCAGCTCAGCGGGCGAAACCTATGTGCGGAAACAGGCTTCAGGGAGCAGTCAGGGCGGATGAGCGAAGCCGGAAACAATCCCGCACCCGAAAAGGCCTCTGGTGGCTACCGCGTCCTGGCACGCAAATACCGCCCGTCCAACTTCTCCGAATTGATCGGCCAGGAGCCGATGGTCCGCACGCTGACCAACGCCTTTTCCACTGGGCGCGTCGCTCAGGCATGGATGCTGACCGGTGTGCGAGGCGTCGGAAAGACAACCACCGCGCGCATCCTGGCGCGGGCCCTCAACTACAAGACTGCTGAGGTCGATCGCCCTTCCGTCGATCTTTCCGTGCCTGGTGAACACTGTCAGGCGATCATGGAAGGCCGCCATGTCGATGTCATCGAGATGGACGCCGCTTCCCACACGGGTATCGACGACATTCGCGACATCATCGACCGTGTTCGCTACGCGCCCGTATCGGCCCGCTACAAAGTCTATATCATCGACGAGGTGCACATGCTCTCCACGCAGGCCTTCAACGGCCTGCTGAAGACGCTGGAAGAGCCGCCGCCGCATGTGAAATTCATCTTCGCCACCACCGAAATCCGCAAGGTTCCGATCACCGTACTGTCGCGCTGCCAGCGCTTCGACCTGCGCCGTATCGATGCCGCCATGATCAAGGCGGATCTGAAACGCATTGCCGGCCTCGAACAGATCGAGGCCGACGACGATGCCCTGGCCATGGTCGCCCGCGCCGCCGAAGGATCGATGCGTGACGCCCAGTCGATCTTCGATCAGGCCATCGCCCACAGCGCCGGCAATGTCACGGCGGAAGCCGTGCGCGCCATGCTCGGCCTTGCCGACCGCGCCCGCATCGTCGACCTGTTCGAACATCTCATGAAAGGCGACATCGCCTCGGCGCTGCAGGGCCTCAGGGCACTCTACGACGTCGGTGCCGATCCCGCCGCCGTTCTCACCGACCTTGCCGAATTCACCCATCTCGTCACGCGCCTGCGTTTCATACCGGGTGCGGCCGACGATGCGGCGCTGAGCGAAGACGAACGCACGCGCGGCCTCGAGTTCTCGCGCACCCTGTCGGTGCGGGTGCTGTCTCGCAGCTGGCAGATGCTACTCAAGGGCATTCCGGAGGTGCAGAGCTCCAACCGGCCGGTCAGCGCCGCTGAAATGGTGCTGATCAGGCTCGCTCACGCGGCAGACCTGCCCACCCTCGATGAAGCGCTGAAGTCACTGGAGAGTGGGCAACCAGCACCCGGTGCGGCAGTGCGAGCGAATGGCGCCCCCGGCCCCGTTGGTGGAAACACCGGATCCACGGCAACTGCCTCGGTGCGCATGCCGGTTGTGACTGGCGGCGGGCAGACCATGCGTCTGGTCGAGCAGGCTCCAGCCCCGGCCTTCACGCCCGCGCCCGAGCCGGTGCAGGAGCAGCAGTCTGTACCGGTCAAATCGCTGGCCGATATCATTGCCCTTGCCGATCAGAATCGCGACATCGCCTTCAAGGTGCAAATCAAGCGATATGTGCGGCCCGTGCGGTTCGAACCAGGCCGTATCGATGTGGCGCTGACCGACGATGCGCCGAAGATGCTGCTCAACGACATGACGTCGAAGTTGCGCGCCTGGACCGGCCGCAGTTGGCTGGTGTCGTTGTCGAAGGAAGAAGGCGGCCAGACGCTGGCCGAGGTCGAGACGACGCGGCGCGAGAATGCGTTTTCCGACGCTCGTGCCGATCCTACAGTGGCCGCCATTCTCGCCCGCTTTCCCGGCGCGAAGATTATCGACGTGCGCATTCCCGATTCTCCAGCTGCCGATAATGAAGATGCCGACCTGCCGGTAGAGCCGGCAGGAGACGACGACACCGATATTTGAGAAGGATCAGACCATGAAAGATCTGCTCGGCCTGATGGGCAAGGCGAAGGAAATGCAGGCCAAGTTCCAGTCCATGCAGGAGGAGATCGCCAATCTCGAAGCCACTGGCCAGGCGGGTGGCGGGCTGGTCAATGTGACGCTGACCGGCAAGTTCGAGATGAAGGTACTGAAGATCGATCCGTCGCTGTTCAAGGAAGACGAGGTTGAAATCCTCGAAGACCTCATTCTGGCGGCTCACAACGACGCCAAGGTCAAGGTCGAACAGATCATGCAGGAAAAAACCAAGGCTTTGACTGCCGGCCTGCCTTTGCCGCCCGGCATGAAGCTGCCGTTTTGATTTAAGGGAATAAGTAGTTCGAACAAGAGCAAGAGAAGATCCTGAGAATATCTGGGAAGCTTCTCTTGCTCCTTTTTTGTTACAGAATGAAATATTGCGTTATAGCGTGGGATTAACCACTCGGTAACGACTTCCTTAAATCCACGAATTGTTCACCTTGTTCGGCAAAGTAAGGCTTTAGCCATCTTTTTGCCCGAAAGTGTCTCATTCTTGCCGCATAATCTGGGGACAAGGCGGCTGCAAGAATGAGGGACGTTTGTTGATCGCCACACGTTGGAAAAAGCTGATCGCCCTGGGGACGGTTGTCCTGGGCCCGCTCTTCCTGGCTGCCTGCAGCCAGACAACCGGCAGTCACGGCCTGTCCGTCGCCAAGCTTTCCGATTCGGCTGCTCCCAGCTCCAAGGTCCGTGGCTACCGCTACACCAGCCGCGACAAGGAATGCCTGGCGCGCGCGATGTTCTTCGAATCCAATCGTTCGAGCCGTGATGGCATGGTCGCCGTCGGCACCGTGGTCATGAACCGCCTGCGCTCCGGCAAATATGGCGACAGCATTTGCGGCGTCGTCGGTCAACGCGGCCAGTTCGCGCCCGGTGTCATGACCCGCCGCATGAACTCCAAGGCCTTGCCAGATGTCGTGGAGGCCGCAGAGGCGGTACTCAAGGGCGAGCGTTCGACCAAGGCGAAGAACTCGATGTTCTTCCACACGGCAGGCCTGAAGTTCCCATACAAGAACATGCACTACGTGCTGGTCGCCGGCGGCAATGCCTTCTACGAGAAGCGCGGCCGCAACTGGAAGCCGCTGCCGGACGAGAATCCGACCATGATTGCCGCGGCGACGCCGGCTGCTCCCGCTGAGACCGTTGCCGTCGCTTCGGCTGCCACGGTTCCAACGGCGGCCTTTGCTTCCACAAAGCCGGCGGCGGCCAAGGCAGCCGCGCCTGTGATGGTGGCGTCGGCCGAACCAGCCCCGTTGCCGGTGATCACGGCTTCGGCGGTCCCCAGCGAAAGGCCCCAGCCCGTTCTGGCCTCGGTCACCACGTCCGAACCTCAACCGGTAATGTCGTTCCAGTCGACGCCGGAAAACACGGATGCCATCGGCGCCCTTATCGTGTCGGAAAGCCGCCCGTTGCAGTGATTCGCCTTGCGGCCTTAATTCGAGGCCGCAAAGCCCAGACCGCATGCGTCCGAATCCGCGCGCGGTTGCTCAGTTCCAAAACGGCCGAAAAAATCCTAAATCGGTGCGATGTCCAAGCGAATCGCCGGTCCGGAAATCGAACGCCTGATCCAGCTTCTGGCCAAGGTGCCGGGGCTGGGGCCGCGTTCTGCACGTCGTGCGGCGCTGCATCTCATCAAGAAGAAGGATCAGCTCCTGGCGCCACTGGCCAATGCCATGGGCGAGGCCGTCGAGAAGGTGCGCATCTGCTCGACCTGCGGCAACGTCGACACCGCTGATCCTTGCATGATCTGCACCGATCCTCGCCGCGACGATGCCGTGCTGATCGTTGTCGAAGACGTTTCGGACCTTTGGGCATTGGAACGGGCGGCCGCCATGAATGTCCGCTACCATGTGCTCGGCGGCACGCTGTCGCCGCTCGACGGCATCGGTCCCGATCAGTTGAACATCCGCTCACTTGTCGATCGCGTTGCTGCCGGTGCGGTCAAGGAAATCATTCTCGCGGTCAACGCCACGGTCGAGGGGCAAACCACGGCGCATTATCTCACCGATCAGCTCTCCAGCTTCGACGTGAAGGTAACGAGACTGGCGCATGGCGTGCCGGTCGGCGGAGAGCTCGACTATCTCGACGAGGGCACGCTGGCCGCCGCGTTAAAGTCGCGCACGACATTTTGAAACGAGGTTTCGAGGAAGACTGGATGGATCGCTTCTCTGGCCGCTTCCTGTTCTCTTTGTTGAAGCGCCTGCTTCTGCTCGTCACTCTTGTAGCGGGTTTTGAAGGCCCCGTTTCCGCTGCACCCGTCGACGATCAGTTCCGTGTCTGGCTGCAGAACGATCTCTGGCCCGAAGCCAAGGCGAAAGGGATCTCGCAAGCAACTTTCAACGCTGCTTTCGAGGGTGTGAGACCCAACCTCAAGCTGCCCGATCTTGTGTTGCCGGGCGAAAAACCGAAGACGCCGAAGAAACAGCACCAGGCGGAGTTCGGCTCTCCCGGTGCCTACTTTGTCGAAAAGATCGTTGCGGCGGTTTCGAATGGCGGACGCGCCCGGGCGGCCAAATACGCCGCGACGCTGCGCCAGATCGAAAAACGCTATGGCGTGCCGGGTTCCGTCGTGTTGGCGATCTGGGGCCGGGAAAGCGGCTTCGGCGCGGCCAGGATGCCGTACGATGCTTTCGAGGTGCTGGGCACCAAGGCGTTCCTGGCAACGCGCAAGGACATGTTCCGTGAAGAGCTGCTGGCGGCGCTGGAAATCGTACAGCGCGGCCTGGCCCCGGTTGGCGCCATGAAGTCCTCCTGGGCCGGAGCGCTCGGCCAGCCGCAGTTCATGCCGACGTCCTTCCTGAAACATGCGGTCGACTTCGACGGCGACGGCAAGACCGACATCTGGAACTCGGTGCCGGACGTCATGGGATCGATCGCCAACTATCTGGTCCACTATGGCTGGGTGAAAGGGCGCGGCTGGGGTTACGAGGTCACTGCTCCCGAGGCGGTTTCGTGCTCGCTGGAGGGGCCGGATCGCGGCAAGCCCATCTCAGCCTGGGGCAAGCTTGGCGTCAGCCGTGTCGATGGCAAGCCGTTCCCATCCGGTGAGAGCACCGCCAAAGCTTTCCTGATGATGCCGGCTGGGCGCCATGGTCCGGCATTCCTGGTTACGCCGAACTTCTATGTGCTGAAGGAGTACAACACCTCCGACCTCTATGCGCTGTTCATCGGCCTGGGCGCCGACCGCATCGCGCGCGGCGACCATCGCTTTTCGGCTGACTGGGGTGAAGTCGGCGGACTCTACAGGTCGGACATAGCTGCTTTGCAGCGGGTGCTTGAAAAGAAGGGCTATGACGTCGGCAGCGCCGACGGCCTTCCGGGGTTCAAGACGCGGCGTTCGATCGGCGAATGGCAGGCCAAGAATGGCCGCCCTGCCACTTGCTATCCCGATGCAGAGTTGGTGCGGGCGGTGAAATAACGCATCCGAACGGCCGTCACGCAGCCTTCGACAGGTCGCGATGGATGTCGGCAAGCATCTCGAAGGAGCGCACGCGGGCTGCATGGTCGAAGACCTGCGCGGTCACCATCAGCTCATCGGCGCCAGTGCGTGCGATGAAGGCTTCGACACCTTGCTTCACCGTTTCCTGCGAACCGACCACGGCACAGGACAGTGCCTGGTTCAGCATGGTGCGCGCGACGGGATCGAGATCGTGGTCATAATTTTCGACCGGTGCCGGCAGCCGGCCCGGCCGACCACTGCGCAAGTTCACGAAGGCCTGCTGCAGCGACGTGAACAGCAGCCGTGCCTCCGCATCGGTCGGTGCTGCAATCACGTTGAGGCCGAGCATGACGCGTGGCTTGTCGAGATGCTGTGACGGCTCAAATCGCGTGCGATAGACCTCGAGCGCATGGTCGAGCTCCGCCGGTGCGAAATGCGAGGCAAACGCGTAGGGCAGGCCGAGCATGGCGGCGAGTTGCGCGCCGTAAAGACTGGAGCCAAGGATCCAAACCGGCACGTCTTCGCCCTCGCCGGGTACCGCGCGGATGCGCTGGCCCTCATCCGCCGGTTCGAAATAAGCCATCAGTTCGACGACGTCGCGCGGGAAGTTGTCGACGCTGGCATCGAGGTTTCGGCGCAGCGCTCGTGCCGTCATCATGTCGGTGCCGGGTGCGCGGCCGAGACCGAGATCGATGCGGCCGGGATGCAGGGCAGCCAGCGTGCCGAACTGTTCGGCGATCACCAGTGGCGCGTGATTGGGCAGCATGATGCCGCCGGCGCCGACACGAATGGTCCTGGTGCCGGCCGCGACATGGGCGATGACGACGGCGGTGGCGGCGCTGGCGATGCCCGGCATGTTGTGATGTTCGGCCAGCCAATAGCGTTTATAGCCCAGCCGTTCGGCATGGCGGGCAAGATCCAGCGTATTGGCCAGCGACTGCCCAGGCGTGCTGCCTTCGCCAACGGGTGAGAGGTCGAGAACGGAAAGATCGGTCATAAGCGTGTCCCGCTGGCTGGTCGGACCGCATATAGGGCGAGGTTCGCAAAGCGCCAAATCAAGACATTGGGCCAGTTGCTATCGCGTTGGTGCGAAATCGGTTTCGCTTTTCCAAAAGCACGATGCGCAGATTCGAAGTGTTAGGGCGTCTTTTGCACGTCCGCGTAGACGCGCGGCGCTCTAATATGTCGTTGCGCTGCAACATACGCGTTCTATTCATGGCTGGCATACCGAATTGGTGCTTGATCTCTGCTTTCGCGCGCGTATGTAAGCCCCGCACATGGATTTCAGGGAACTGGACTTGGCTATCTACAGGGAAAAAGACATTTTCGAGCGGCGCAATGCCGCGAACGAGGCAAAGAAGGCGCTCCTGGAGCGCTTCAAGGCAAAACCGGCAGCAGACGATCCGGCAGTGCTGGCCCGCCAGGCAGAACGCAAGGCGATCCTGGAAGCACGCGCTATCCGTGAAGCCGAAAAGGCTCGGCTGAAGCAGGAACGCCTGGCACGTGAAGCCGCCGAGAAGGCGGAGCGTGAGGCCGCGGCGGAAGCAGCAAGGCTCGAGGCCGAAGCGAAGGCGCGCGAGGAAGCGGCATTGCGCGAGGCGGATGAGAACGAACGCATCGCTCGTGTTCTGGCCGATGAGGCCGAGCGCAAGGCAAAGCGGGATGCCCGCTACGCGGCGCGTAAGCAACGCGTTGGCCGCACCCCACCGGGTTTCTCGGCACGCTGATCGTTTAGTGCATGACCTCTGAAAATCGAAATCGATTTTCAGAGGTCATGTGCCTAACCGCGTCCAGAAGGACGCGCGGCGCTCCAGGCGGTAGAAAAAGAATAGCCCGCTCCACGCGAGATGAAGCGGGCTTTTTGCATGTGCCGCGAAGCGGTACGTAGCCGGATTGGTTCCGGTCTTGCTATCCGTTGAGCCGTGTCGGGCTGAGCATGGCGCTGTCGAGCCCGAAATCTGCGATGCGTGCCGGCAGCGGCTGGCCGCTCACCAGGGCAGCGCAGGCCTCACCCATGGCGGCGGATGTCTGGATGCCATAACCGCCCTGCGCGACCAGCCAGAACAGGCCCGGCACCTTTGTGTCAAAGCCGCCGACCAGATCTCCGTCGCCGACAAAGGAACGCAACCCTGCCCACACGCGGCTCGGGCGGCCCACGGAAAGCGTCGTCAATTCCTCGATGCGGTGGATACCGAGCGCGATGTCTTCCATTTCGGGCTGAACGTCCTGCGGCGGCATCAGATCGGCATTGGCCGGCGAGCCGAGCAGGAGGCCGGCATCGGGCTTGATGTAACAGCTCTCGTCGGCGGTGATGAACATCGGCCAGCGGGTCACCTCGAGACCGGCTGGCGGGTTGAAGACAAAGGCGGTACGCCGGCGTGGTTCCAACCCGATCTGTCTGGCGCCGAACAGGGTACCGATTTCGTCGCCCCAGGCGCCAGCCGCGTTGATCACGATCGGCGCGCTGTATTCCTTGCCTGAAGCGACAACGCGCCAGTCGGCGCCTATTCGCTCGGCGGCGGTCACCTCAGCGTTGCCGATCACGGTGCTCCCGGCACGTTTCAGCCCGCGCAGATAGCCCTGATGCAGGGCATGCACGTCGATGTCCTCGGCATTCGGATTGTACACGGCGCCAACGACGCTTTCCGGCCGCAGCACCGGGATCCAGGCCTTGGCGCCTTCGAAATCGAGCCGTTCGCCGGAAAGGCCGATCGAGCGGACCGCTTCCTGATGTTCCTCAAGAAGGTGCTCCTGTTCCGTGGAAGCCACGACGAGCATGCCGCGCGGCGTCAGGATCGGATGTTCCGCGAAGCCCGCGGGCGGCGTTTCGAGAAAGGCGCGGCTCGCCGCAGCCAAGGCACGTACCTGACGCGTGCCATAGGTTTCGCTGAACAGCGCGGCGGAGCGACCGGTCGAATGGTAGCCAGGCTGGCTTTCGCGTTCCAGCAGAACCGTCTTCAGATGCGGCGCCAGCCAGTAGCCGACGGAAGCGCCGGCAATGCCGCCGCCGATGATCAACACATCGGCTTTCACCGGCTCTTGTTCGGCCTCTTGCGTCGTCATCGTCGCGGTCCTTCGGTACCGGCGGTCGCCAGTCAGGAGAGTCGTTTCCTATACGCTAAGCATTTTCAAAATTTGAAAACCACGTCAAGCGCTGGTCCGGCGCGCGACAGCGAAAATCGACATCGATTTTCGAAAAGAAAAGGCGGCATCCGCCGCCCGTCATGCGCCTATTCAAGGTGTTGGAGCCTCCTGAGCGGACGCGCGGCGCTCTAATGATCCAGCATCTCGATCAGTGCGGACTGGAAGTCCGGCTGCGCGCTCGAGCAGACTGCGAGCACCAGCCCATCGCTTTCACCGACGGCGAGATAGGCGTGCCCCATGGTGCTGTCGATGTAGATGCTCTCGCCCTTCTCGAGGCGAACCGGCGCATAGTGCTCGGTATGCACTTCGATGGGACCTTCGAGCACATAGAGGAATTCTTCGCCGGAATGCTTGATGAGGGGACCGAACGCTTCCAGCGAGCGGGTGGTGATGCGCGTCAGCACCGGCACCATGCGTTTCTTGGTGATGTCCGTGCTGAGGTAGAGGTAGTCGTAATTCTGGGTTTTCTGCTGCAGTCCATCGCCGTGAAGATTGACGGAGCGCCGGGTCAGCAGATGGCCTGGAGTTTCCGGTTCGGCCACCAGTTCGGCCATCGACAGGCCCAACCCCTCGCCGATCTGGAGAAGCTTGTCGTAGGAGAGCGACATCTGGTCGTTTTCAACCTTGGACAGGGTCGAGATCGCCACGCCGGTCTTGCTGCTGACATCGCTCAGCTTCCAGCCATGTTTCTGGCGCAGTGCCTTGAGGTTCGATCCGAGTTTCGGGTGCTTGGCCATCAGTCCCCAATCGTTGGTCCAGTTCGACGGTGAGACGATAGCCGTTGACAATATCGGCAACAAGGAAAATCATTTAGCGGATCGGAAAACGAAATTCTACCGAGGAGGAAATCATGGCTCGGGAAGTCGAATGGGCGCGCATGACGGCGCCGGAACTGCGCGCGATCGCCGAGCGCGGCAATGCACTGGCCATCCTGCCGGTCGGTTCGTTGGAGCAGCATGGCCCGCATCTGCCTGTGATCACCGACACGGCAAGTGCTGCGGCTGCCGCCGTGCGCGGCGCGCGGCTGGTTTCCGACGACGTGCCGCTTGCCGTCCTGCCTGGCCTCTGGCTGGGCATGAGCGAGCATCATCTGCCGTTCGGCGGCACGATCACGCTGGATTATGCCGCCTACCACGGCGTGCTGCGCTCGGTCGTGCGTTCACTCAAGGCGATCGGCTTCACTCGCCTGCTCATCGTCAATGGCCACGGCGGCAATGTCGACCCGCTGGCCGTCGCGGTGCGCGAACTGGCGGTGGAGTTCGACATGCCGATCGTGGCGACGACGCCATGGTTCCTGGCGCAGGAGGAAACCTCGGCGCTGTTTGAATCCGACGATGGCCCGAAACATGCCTGCGAGGGCGAAGCGTCCGTCATGCTGGCGATCGCCGGCGATATCGTCAAAACCCACAAGTTCAAGGATGCCGAGGCCCTGCAGGCAGGCCAGAACGAAGCGCCGCATGGCGCATCGCGTTTCTACTCCTTCTCGGAGCGCGCGCCGCAGACCGGTACCTGGGGCTTCCCCAGCAAGGGCACTGCCGAAAAGGGTGAGAAATTCCTGGCGCTGCATGCCCGCGAAGTCGCCAAACTCATCACGTCGGACATTCTCTGGACCAGACCGGATGCGGTCTGGCGCGCTGGTCGTGGTCTGGAGACCACGGCCGGCAGGGCCGACTGATCACAGTCTGGTGGCGGCTCTTCGAATGGGCCGCCATCGCGCGATTGCCAACAATCAAGAACGCCAATAACCGAGAAAAAGGGGAAGATCATGACTGTTCCGCAGCGCGGCCGCCTGGCCGCAAGGCTCGCCGCAGGCGTTGCCGTCGCCCTCCTGTCCGGTCTTTTTGCCAGCCAGGCACTGGCCAAGGGCCTTGTCTATTGTTCGGAAAGCGCGCCCGAGGGGTTCGATCCGGCGCTCTATTCCACCAACTCTACCTGGGATGCCTCATCCAAGCCGATCTACAGCCGCCTGGTCGAATTCGAACAGGGCACCACCAACGTGGTCCCGGGCCTGGCCGAAAGCTGGACGATCTCGGATGACAAGCTCGAATACACGTTCAAGCTGCGCAAGGGCGTGAAGTTCCAGACCACCGACTATTTCACGCCGACCCGCGAGCTGACCGCCGATGATGTGATCTTCTCACTGGATCGCCAGCGCCTCAAGGACGATCCGTGGTACGGCTATATTGCCGGCTCGAGCTGGGAAATCTTCGAAGGCATGGAGATGCAGAACCTCATCAAGGACGTCGTCAAGGTCGACGACAACACAGTGAAGATCGCGCTGAACCAGCCCTCCGCTTCGCTGCTTGCCATGCTTGCGATGGACTTTGGTTCCGTTCTGTCGAAGGAATATGCCGACAAGCTCATCGCCGCGGGCACAAAGGAAAAACTCAACCAGCAACCGGTGGGCACCGGTCCCTTCCGCTTTGTCGACTACCAGCAGGATGCCGTCATCCGGTTCCAGGCCAATCCCGACTATTTCGGCGAGAAGCCGAAGCTCGACGAACTCGTTTTCGCCATTACGGTCGATCCGACCGCACGCATGCAGCGCCTGCGGGCGGGAGAATGCCAGATGGCGCCTTATCCGGCGCCCGCCGACATCGCCGATCTCAAGGCCGACCCCAATCTCACGGTGATGGAAAAGCCGGGGTTGAACGTGGCCTATCTCGCCTACAACACATTGATGCCGCCTTTCGACAAGGCCGAGGTACGCCGTGCGCTCAACATGGCGATGAACAAGCAGGCGATCATCGACGCCATCTTCCAGGGTACCGGCCAGGTCGCCAAGAACCCGTTGCCGCCAGGCATGTGGGGTTACAACGATGCCGTGGCCGACGACAAATACGATCCTGAAGCCGCCAGGAAGATGCTGGATGCGGCCGGTGTGAAAGATCTCAAGATGAAGATCTGGGCCATGCCGGTCAGCCGTCCCTACATGCCGAATGCGCAGCGGACCGCAGAGCTGATCCAGGCCGATTTCGCCAAGGTCGGGGTCACGGTCGAGATCGTTTCCTACGAGTGGGGCGAGTATGTGAAGCGCGCCCGCGACAAGAACCGCGACGGCGCCATCATTCTCGGCGCAACCAGCGACAACGGCGATCCCGACAATCTGATCAGCTACTTCTTCGCCTGTTCAGGTGTCGGTGGCGCGAATTTCGCCAACTGGTGCTATCAGCCGGTCGAGGAGCTGATGCAAAAGGCTCGCGTCACCTCCGATCAGGCCGAGCGCACCAAGATGTATGATGAGCTGCAGGTCCTGTTCAAAGAACAGGCGCCCTGGGCCACACTCGACCATTCGACCGTATCGCTGCCGATGTCGAAGAAAGTAACGGGCTATGTCATGGATCCGCTCGGCTCGCATCGCTTCGAAAGCGTCGACGTCGCCGAGTAAGTTCCGGAACGCTCCGCGGCGATTTTCTTCGCGGGGCGTTTCATTTATCGAAATTCAGCAGCCCGGCACTGACCTTGAACGAATTTCCGAGGCGGGCCCGGGGGGTTGTTTGTACTCTAATGATTTGCGGGTGCCCAAATCCATGCTAGCGTTGCCCTTGGCTTTGCCCAAGCGGGGACAATGGCGAAGTACTTCTAATCGTTCTGCGGTTCAAAGTATCTGCCATCGGCCTTGAGACAGCCGGTCCAGGCTTGTGTCGGCCTGACGGCTTTAGAGGTTTTGAGATCAACATGAATGGTTGATCAGCAGGTGATCCGGCAGCTTTCCACCATCTGCGCCATCGACGCGGTCGGCTTCTCACGCCTGATGAACGAAAATCAGGAAACAGCCGTCAAAATCTTCCACGAACGGCGAAATCTGATCGCCGAAACGGTCAGTGAGTTCGGCGGCCGCATTTTCGGGGCGGCGGGCGACAGCCTGATGGCGGAGTTCGGCAGCCCGGTGGAAGCGTTGCGATCGATGCTGGAAGCCCAGCTTCGCCTCGACAAGCTCAATGCAAACGTCACGGAAAAGCTGCGCATGCCGTTCCGTATCGGCGTGGCGACAGGCGTGGTCATCCAGAGCGAAGATGGGACCTTTGGCGATTGTGTGAACATATCGGCGCGGCTGCAGGAATTCTCGCCGCCGGGCGGTGTCGCCATCACCGGTACGACGCACGAACATATCAGTGGAAGGTTTTCGGTCGAGTTCACCGATCTCGGCCCGATGCAACTCAAGAACATAGCCCTGCCGGTCAGGATCCTGGTCACCGCTCCTGCTTCAGGTCAAACGAAGTCTCTAGCATTCGCGGCGGTTCGCTCATCCATCGTCCAGCCAGCCAATGCCGATGCCAAAGACCATCAGCCGGCCATCGCAGTGTTGCCGTTTCAAAACAGCAGTCCCGATCGGTCGACGGACTATCTGGCGGACGGCATCGTCGACGACATCATCCACGGACTTGCAGCAACGCGTTCCCTCCCGGTTATCGCGCGCGATTCCAGCTTCCAGTTCCGCGACCAGTGGCTGGGGACTGCCGCGATCGGCAATCTCCTGGGCGCCCGCTATCTGGTGACGGGTTCCGTTGCCAGCTTCGACAAACGCATTCGGTTGAGCGCATCGCTCACCGACAGCAGCAACGGCCGTGTCGTCTGGTCCGGCCGGTTCGAGCGCGGACTCGAGGAGCTCATCCAGCTCCAGGACGATCTGGGTGGGGAAATCGTGTCTACCCTCGAGCGCGAGGTCGACCGCGTCGAGCAAGTGCGCACCTTCCAAATTCCATGGGAACGGTTGCAGACCTGGCAACTGGTGCGGCGTGGCCGCTGGCATATGCAACGGCGTACGCGTGCGGATATGGATGCCGCGCTTAAGCTGTTCCAGCAGGCTTACGACGAAGATCCCAATTCGAGCACCGTGCTCAGCGAATTGGCATGGTGGTATCTGTGGCGCGGCTGGCTCAACCGTGGCGAGCCCGGTGACCTTGCGCGCGTTGCCGATCTTTCCCAGCGGGCGCTGCTCGTGGACAGTCAGGACGCCCGCCCCTATGCATTCCTGGGCTCCATTGAAGTCCTGAAGCGACGACCGCTGGTCGCACTGGATTTCCTGCAACAGGCGCTTCACTACAATCCGAGTTTCGTTCTGGCCTATCAGGCCATGGGCAGCGCGCGGCTCATGGCGTCGCGTCCGCAGGAAGCGATCACCGTGCTCAAGCGGGCCGACCGCCTGTCCCCTTTCGAGAACTATCGGTTTCATACGCTTGGGGAGCTGACGGCGGCGTATACGCTGATGGAAGATTGGCCCGCCGTCATCACGACCGCCGAGCGCTCGCTGTCTTTTGCCCAGGACTATTTCTATCCGCGCTTCCTCAAGGTCGGGGCGCTCGTCCGGAGTGGACAGATCGAGGCGGCGCATGCCGAACGTGAACTGTTCGAGGCCAGGCATCCGAGATTCAACCGCAGCTGGATCGACTGGATTCCCTTTGCGGACGGCTCCATCAACCAGCGCCTGCTCGACAATTTCGACGCCGCCGGCTGAGCCCTGTGGAGGCCGGAGCCTATGTCGCTCCGCACGGCGGGAATGTGAAGAGGTTCACTTACCCGGCGCAAGCCGAACCATAGCATAGCCGGCATTTCTCTGCGCCTTCCTGGGGGGATCGTCAGAATGGGCTTCTCGACCAAATATTATGACGGGGTGTTGAAGGGACAGGTTGAATTGCCGTTCGGCGAGGAAGCGCCTCCTTTCGACCGCGAACGGTTGCGCAAGACGACCTTTACGGGACGGATATTCACCTGGGCTTTCGAGCATCCCGATTGGTGGCTTGGGTTCTTCCGGCGCTTCTTTCCGCGCGTGCGCTGGGGCAAAGTCGTCTTTCTCACACGCTTCGAGGATGTACGCGAGGTTCTCGAGCGTCAGGATGAATTCGAAACGCCTTATGGCCGCGAGCTGCGTGAATTTTCCGGTGGATTCGATTTTCTTCTCAGCCTGAAGGACGGGAAACTCTATCGCGAACAGAAGTCCGTGGTGCTCAGCGCCTTTCCCCCAGAGGAGGTGGACACCCGGGTGCGCAAAATCGCGGTCGAACGTTCGCGGGAGATCGTGAACCACGCCGGTGAGAAGTTCGATGCCGCCAGCGAATTGATGCGCATCGTTCCGGTCCTCATCTGCCGCGATTATTATGGACTGGATATTGAGGATCCGCGACAATTCGGCGACTGGGCCATCTCCATCAACCAGATCCTGTTCGGAGATTGGGGCGCCGACGCGGTCACGCGCGAGCTGGCTGTGGCGGGTGCTGCGAGCCTCTTCGCGACAATCGATCGTTCCATCACCATCGCCGAAGACGCGATCAAGCTCGGCGATGAGGTCGACACGCCTCTCGGGCGGCTCGTCCGCATGGCGCAATCCGACAAGGATAATCCGTTCAAGCGGGTCATGGAGATCGTGCACGAAACCAATCCGCAGGCGACGGACCGCGAGGTGGTGCGCTCGATCATGGTCGGCATGGTGGTCGGCTTCGCGCCCACGAACCTGCTTGGCGGCATCAACTGCCTGGACGCGGTGCTGAACCGGCCGGAGATTTTCGACTACATCAAGACGGCCATAAAGGACAAGGACAACACGCGCCTGGACAAAGCGATCCTGGAGGCCATGCGCTTCAAGCCGCACTGGATCTGGCCCTGGCGTTATGCCAGCGAAGCCAAGACGATCGGTGTCAAGCGGGGCCGCCCCTACAGCATCCCCGCCGGGGTCACCGTCCTTCCCGCCACACGCTCGGCGATGTTCGACGAATCCGTCGTCAACGACCCCTGGGCGTTCAATCCGGACCGCAGCCTGAGCGAGAACATGGTCTTCGGCGTCGGCATCCATCGCTGCATTGGTGCAGCGATTGCCAGCGTACAGATTGCCGAAGCCTTTCGCGCCCTGTTTGAAAAGCCGGGCTTTCGGCGTGCGCGCGGCAAGGAGGGCAAGCTGACACGTCTTGGCCCCTACCCGGACAGGCTCATGGTGGAATTCGACGTCCCGGCTAAAAATCGCCTCACCGAACAGTCGCTGGTCACGGTGTGTGCGAGGGTGCAGGCCGGTGTCGATCAAAAGCAGTTGCAAAAGGATGTCGACGGCCTCGGAAATCCGGCGGGTGGCGCGATCAGGGCGGATCTCGACAAGGCCGGAACCATCCACTTTGCCAGCCTTTCCCTCATCCCGACCGGCGATTCAAGGAAGCCTGTGGGCGAGGACTTCTATCTTTTGCTCGAATTGTCGGGTGACGGCACCAGACAGCAAGTCATAAAGGCTTTCTCCGATGCCGTGCACGGCCATTTCGTGCCGCTCTTCGAACGCTATGCGGCAGACCCGCTCAAGGGAACATTTGAAGCGTTCTTGCTGAAGCATACTGTCGACGTATCGGCCCGTTACGGCAGCATGGCGGGGCTCGTATTCAGCGGCACGCCCGGCCATTCGGTCGCGCGCATCAAGGCCGAACAGGAACTGGTAGAAAAAGTCGCCGAAATCGTCGAAGCCAATACCTGGCTCAAGCAGGACCTCACAGCGCTTATAAGCACGAAAGCGCAGATTCCAGGCAATTTGTCGGCGGCGGAGATCCTGGCGAAGGTCCGGCAAGACCTTCCTTCTGATTTCAACTGGGTTTTCGCCCCCGCAGACAGCATGCTTGAAAAGCCGGGCGGTACCCTCTTGCAGGCATTGCGCCATATCGTCTTCAACTTGCGAACGGCCATTCCACTGGCTGTCATCGTCGGCATCTTCACGTGGCTGACCTATATGATGCAATTCGATACCAGCGGCGGCTGGTTCCGCACACTGGCGCGTATCGGCGATTCCTTCATTCTGGCGGTGATCGGGCTGACCATCACGGCAGGCGCGTTGTTTGCAGCAGTCGCTTTCTGGCTGCGCAGCATCGAGCGCAAGGAAGAAGTCAGCAGCGCGGGCATCAAGCTCGACACGCTCACGAAGTTGCAGGTGAACGAAGATGCCCTGGGGTACCGACAGAACCACATGACGGCAGTCTCGGTGATGAAGCCTGGATTGTTGCGATGGTTTTTGCTCGGCTTTTCGTTCTACGTGATTTCCATCACGGCCAGATGGGCTTTCCGGCCAGGGCACCTTGGCGACACCGGACAGATCCATTTCGCGCGTTGGGTCAGGATTCCCGGCACCGACCGGCTGGTGTTCCTCAGCAACTACGGTGGCAGCTGGGAAAGCTATCTCGAGGATTTCGTCACCAAGGCTTCTGCCGGCCTCACCGCCATCTGGAGCAACACCAAGGGTTTTCCACGCTCGCGCTTTCTGTTCCTCGACGGCAGCCGCGATGGTGACCGTTTCAAGCGCTGGGCGCGAGCCGAACAGATCCCGACCTCCTTCTGGTATTCCGCCTATCCCAAACTGAACACGACGCTGATCCGCAAGAATTCGCAGATACGGCAAGGGCTTCACAGTGCGCGCGCGAGCGAAGCACGTGACTGGCTGAGCCTGTTCACCTCGTTGCCCCGGCAGGAGGGCATGAAGCAGTCGTCACTTGGCAAACTTCTCTATCAGTCCGATGACACCGCC
The DNA here is from genome assembly GCF_042739215.1 of Mesorhizobium sp. NPDC059054. Taxonomy (NCBI): domain Bacteria; kingdom Pseudomonadati; phylum Pseudomonadota; class Alphaproteobacteria; order Hyphomicrobiales; family Phyllobacteriaceae; genus Mesorhizobium; species Mesorhizobium sp. NPDC059054. The sequence goes on along the minus strand of NZ_JBHYHV010000003.1, from coordinate 658,323 downwards.
GTCGAAAGCCTGGAAAGCGGCGAGATTCAATCACTGATTTTCGGCCCGCTCGGCAGCCTCCCCTCTGCCAGGATGTTCGCTTTCGAAATCGATGAAAAGAACTCCACCACCGAGCAGCGCCTCCAGGTGCTCGAATATCTCGTGCGCCACACGAGTTTCGGTGACACCAAGCCGGGGGGAAAGGCTATGTTCTGCGTGTTCGGCCCGAATGGTCTGAAGAGGCTCGGTTTGACCAGCAGCCCCGGGAGCGATCCGCTTGCCAGCTTCCCGATGACCTTTCGGCAGGGCATGGCCAATGAATATCGCAGCCGCATCCTGGACGACCAAGGCGATAGCGCGCCCGAGAAATGGTGGTGGGGTTCCAGGGAAACGCCGGTCGACCTTGCCATCCTCTGCTATGCCGATTGCGAGGAAACGCTGAACGGAATGGCCCTGGAGATCGCCAACCTGGCCAGGTCGGCGGGCCTCATCGACAGGGCGACCATTGCGCTCCGGATCGGTCGCGACGGGCCCGGATGCCCGGTCAAGCTTCCGCCCGCGAAATCGGCGGGATCGCAGCGTTCGAAACAGGTCGTTTCCTCACCGGCCTATGGCGAGGACGAACGGCCATTGGCGCGGGAGCATTTCGGTTTCGTCGACGGCGTGTCCCAGCCGGTCATCAAGGGTACAAGGCGCCGGCGGAACCACAATTCGAGCCCGATCCACCAGATCGCCGCCGGCGAATTCCTTTTCGGCTACCGCGACGAATACGGCTACTATCCTCCCAGCCCGACGACGCCTTCCGAGTTCGACCTCGAGGGGCGCCTGCTTGCGATCGATGCCGATGGCAAGCCGGTCAATGGCAGAAGCATCGTGCATGATTTCGGCCGCAACGGCTCCTTCGTCGTCATTCGGCAGCTTGCGCAGGATGTCGAAGGTTTCAACACCTACTGCCGGGCGGAGGCGGATAATCTGCGCGCCAGTGGCCTGGCCGCATACCGGGCCGTCGATGCCGATTGGGTCGGGGCTCGCATCGTGGGGCGCTGGAAGGACGGCTCTTCACTTATTCGCAATCCCGACGGGCCTGGCCGCGAGCTCGACAACCAGTTCACCTATGGCGCGGAAGATCCGCAAGGGCTGCATTGCCCGCTGGGCGCGCATATCAGGCGCTCAAATCCGCGCGATTCGCTCGGCACCGATATCGATACCCAGATCAGAATCTCGAAGCGCCACCGCATCCTGCGGGTTGGACGCAGCTATACCCTGGACACCGGTGACAAGCCGGAAAAAGGCCTGGTGTTCATCTGCTTCAACGCCAGCTTTGAAAGGCAGTATGAGTTCATCCAGCAAACCTGGATGTCGGCGCAGAATTTCCAGGGACTGCGCGGCGAGAAGGACCCTTTGATCGGCAATCAGCAGATCGATGTGAACGGCAGCGCGGGTCGTTTCACCATCCCTCGTTGGGAAGGAGGGATCGAACTGACCAACCTGCCTTCCTTTGTCACCACGCGTGGTGGTGGTTACTTCTTCATGCCGAGCCGGGCGGCGCTGCAATATCTCAAGTCGCGCCTGGCTCCACGGGACAGGACGGCCGGCCGAGGGCGTGGCACGGATTTGGCGCTCTGAGCGGCCTGCCTTTCCGGGCAGGCCACCGACCGGGTTTGTCGGCCACCACCTTCGGCCTGTTACGCCCCTGCGATGGGGCAACTCTTCCAGTATCTGGTTGGAGAATCGTCTGCGCGTTTGCGAACGCGGCGTCAGTCGGAGCTGACACGCCGCAACCGAGCCGCGTCATTCACCTTGACGTGGCCGCGTTTGGTGGCGATCAAGCCGCGGCCGCGCCAATCGTTGAGAAGTTTGTTGACGGACTCCCGTGTCGCGCCAAGCGTCTGGGCGAGTTCCGATTGCGAGATCGCGATCCAGCCGGAGGCATCGGAAAGCCGTTCGCTCAAATGCAGCAGGCGCTTGGCAAGCCTGGCCTCTATGGCAAGGAAGGTGTGGTCGCCCAGTTCTTCGCTGATCCATCGCAACCGCTTGCACAGGAGTTCGATGATGGCCCGGCCGAGCAGTGGATCCCTGTCTATGCGGTCGAGCATCTGTTTGCGCGTCAGCGATACGATTGAGCATTCCGACCTGCAGATAGCGGTCGCTGTTCTGACGCCCCCGTCCAGCACTCCGATTTCACCGATCAGGCTCGGCGGGAATTGCAGGTTGGCGACCAGCTTGTCGCCTTCGGCGGAGAAGATCGAGATCTCGACGGATCCTGCTAGCAGACCGTAGACGCGATCGGATGGATCATCCTGGAGAAAGAGCAGCCGCCCCGCGGCGTATCTTTCGGGCTTGGCATCGCCGAACATCCTGTCCAGCAGGTCGCGATCATAGTGGGCGAATTTCGCCAGCGTGTGTTTTGGTTCCTGGTCCAGACTGGTCATCAACATCGGTGCCCCCGAGCGTGATCTCAGTTCAAGTGAGATTCTGTTTTCGTTTATTGTCCAGTTTCGCTGATCATTTCGTCCGCGAGAAAGTCTACGCGCGGCGGCACGGCTTGGATAGCGGGCTGCAAGCGTATTTGTCGTCTCGCGGTGCGCGGCTTTGCCGCCTATGCCATCGCCGGCTCCGGTCCGCCCGCGGCCAGATCGCCTTTCATCAAGGCCATGATCGCCACCTGGGTGCGGTTTGTTGCACCGAGCTTGCTCATGATCTGGCGGACATGGACCTTGACGGTCGATTCCTGCATGTCGAGCTCGCGTGCGATCAGCTTGTTGGACTTACCCGAGCGAAGCCGGTCGAGAACCTGGCTCTGGCGTGGCGTTAGCTGGCTGTTGCCTGTCGTCGCGCTCGGATGATAACGGGCGCGGTCTCTGCCATCCGCAATTTCCAGCAGGGCCTCGCGAGGGAAATACGCGCCGCCGTTCATGATGAAGGCGAGGGCCTGGTGAACCACGGCCAGCGGCGTGGTGGTTGAAATGAAGGCCTGGAAGCCGAAACTTACAGCGCCGACAGCTTCGTCGGCTTCCGTTCGGTCGGAAAGAATGGCGCATGGCGTTGTCGGGAACTGGTCCCGCACGGCGCGCAGCATCGTTCGCGTCTGCAGATCGTGCAGCGATGAGCCGCCTACGTTTAAAACAATAAGAGAAACGATGGTGCCTGATTGAGAATAGAAACCGAGATTTTCCGGTTCTATCGCATGGGCCGACTTGCCCAGAGGGCTGACCCATTCGTTGATCAAAGTCGTGATACCGGCGCATCTCAGCGCCAGAGTATCCACTACCAGCACAACCGCCTTTTGTGCATCCCCAGTCATTTTGGTCTCCTTGGTTTGTGGGCGCTTGCCTGTGCGCCGCGAGAACCCTCTTCCCGTATCGGTTTCACCCAGTGGTATCGCAATGAGGACGTCTCCGATGTGAGGCGCTTCACATGCAAAGGGAGCTCATCGAAAGTGTGACTGATGGACGAGCAGACACATTCGCCTGGTCTTCCAAGGTTTGCCCACGGAATTGAAGGACCTGCCTTGGACGCACCATCCACTCCAAGGACGCACCGCCGAAAGGCGTAGTGCCGCAATCAAGGCGATCAGCGTTATGAAACCATTCTCGGTGCCGCCGCACGGGCTATGCTTGTCGTGGAATGGAGGAGCTTGCCATGGGCGCGTCGAATTCAAGCAGAAGCCACCAGCAGCACGGCTGCGGCAACCACCCGTCGCAGACCGTGCAGGTGAAGACGGTCACGGCGCAGAGCGCAATCGGCGTCTCTGCACAGGTGAGCGCCGATGCCTTCGGGCAAGGTACGTTCGCCAACACGCAGGTCCATCTGACGACCATCGACCGTGGTCTCGCATCCTTCGCCATCGCAGCGGTTGGTGCTGAAGCGGCTGCACAGACCTCTGGCGATCAATCTCCGTTCGCCATGGCTTCTGCCGTGGTCACAATGGCCAACGCCGATATTTCAGTCACCAACAGCAGGACCGTCACCGGCTCGGACATGCACGGAACAAGCCAGCAAACGGTCGTATCGGCCATCGGCGCCAGCTTTGCTTTCGAAACCGGTCTGGCTCCGGCTCATCAGGTCAATGACGATGCAGTTGAAGCCTGCCGATCGGATGTCGGATCCTTGCAAGGCAATCTGGCGACCTTCGATGCGAATGTGACCGCCCAGGGCGAGAACAGCGTCGTCGATGTTCAGGCTGACGCGATCGCGCTGGAGGAGCAATATTCTTCGAGCGTCGTGTCCGCCACTTCGGCAATCGACGCCGAGGTCACCTATACAGAATATGTCGGCACCGGATGGGACGATACCATCGTGACGGGTAATGGCGACTCGCTGGTGCGGGGAGACCGTGGCGACGACGTCATCCGCGCCGGCGATGGCGACGACTGGCTGTTCGGCGGCAAGGGTGACGACAGGATCAGCGGTGGCGGCGGCAGCGACACCGCCTTTGGCGGCGAGGGTCGCGACAACCTCGGTGGCGGCGACGGCGACGATTGGCTGTTCGGCGGTGATGGCAAAGACACCTTGTCCGGCGACGCCGGCGACGATCTGGTTGTCGGTGGTGACGGCAACGACCTGATTGCAGGCGGCATCGGCGATGATCTGCTCGATGGTGGCGACGGCCGCGACACCATTTCGGGCGGCGCCGGAAACGACGTCTTCCGCTTGGCTTCCGGCGACGGCGATGACCTCATGACGGGAGGTGCCGGCGCCGACACCTATCTGATCGTTGGCGCGTCCGACGACGATACCATCACCGATTTCTCGGTCGCAGGCGGTGACCGCCTTGCCATCGAAGGTCTCGACACATTGCTTGGCGCCGGATCGAGAGCCGTTTCGATGGAGCGCGATCGAGGCGACCGGGACGACCTTGTCGTAACCATGCGCCTGGATGGCGAACGCTCGACACTCACGCTGGACGAATTCTTCTCCAACAATCACGAGTTCGGTTCGATGCCGACGCGGGGCGCCTTCACGCCGCAGCAAACGGCCATGATCATGCATGCCATCGCTGTGGACGCCGATACGAATCCGGCGTCGGCGGATGCGCAACTCATCTTTCAGCTGGGTGATCTGCTGGCCGTCTTTGGCTGAATATCGGACGTATAATTACTTTTTGGCGCCCACCCTAACTAGGGTGGGCGTTTATTTGCGTTTCAATTGTATGATTGTATCAGGTGTATCGAAAGTATTACTCTGCAAGAGAATGATGTTACGTCGCTTGAATATTTGATGATCGATGAGACAAGGCCTAGGCTTCAAGTGCGCCGGACCTGAGTACCGGACTTTATCAAAGCAACAAGGAGAGTGACATGACCTTCTACTGCGATCCTTCTGACGTGAATCTGGACGCCTCGTACGATTTCGACTCGGACATCGACGTCAACTTCGACCTGTATTCCGACGTCGACAGCTATCTCGACGTTGACCACGAAATCGATGTCTGCGTCGACATCGAGGGCAACGAAGCCACGTTTGCGATCGACGTCCAGGCTTATGGCGAAGACACCGCGACCGATCTCAATCTCGTCGTGGCTGTTCAGGAAGACGAATGGTCGAGCATCACGGCGACCGGTTACGCCGCCGCTGGCTGATCAACCTCGCAGTCGGCTGCAGCGCATCCTCCCATCGCTGCGGCCTGACCGAAAGGCCCCGCTTCGCGCGGGGCCTTTTTCGTGTGACGCGGCAAAGCGCCATCCCGTTTCGGTCATCGTCTTGCGGATCCACTGTGCGAGGACAGATCTCGTTCCGCCGTCCGGTACGCCGATCCGATCATACCAAGGACGTGCGATCTACGCCTGAAGTGTAGCTCCACCTAAGCGTTGTGCCGCCGGCGCCGCTTCGCCGCTAATCTCCAGTCGGGTGCCCTCGCAGAAATCCTGTCTGCGCAAAAGGGCAGACGGAGAGAGGTTCAGATGCGCAAGATATCGATATCCCGTCAGATCGGCAGCCAGAAGATCACCTCTGCAGCCAATGAGGCAGCATCAGCGCCCGTACCGACCACGCCAGCGGTGCCACGCATATCGGCGGGGCTGGCTGCATTGGCAGCTGATCCTTTCGTGCTGATCCAGCTTTCCAGTAATGCGGACAATTTCACCCAGACGGCGGACGGCAGCTTTCGCATCGAGGGGCTGGACGGAAATGACATCATTACCGTTGCTGGTTCCTCCCTTGGTGGTGACTATCTGGATGGCGGCGCTGGCAACGACACGCTGAATGCGTCTGCGACCGACGACATTCTCGATGGCGGAGCCGGCAACGACATCCTCAACGGCGGTGCGGGCAACGACCTGCTGCGTGGTGGTGCCGGCGCGGACACGCTGAACGGCGGCGAAGGCATCGATACGGCTGACTATTCGGCCTCGAGCCTCAAGGTGATGGTTGCATTACCCCTCGATCCGCAGCGCACCTCGCGGGGCTCGGGCGGAGACGCCGCGCTGGACACATTGAGCGGGATCGAGAATGTCACCGGTTCGGCTTTCAACGACACGCTGACGGGCAACAAGCTCGACAACCAGCTGATCGGCAATGCCGGCGACGATCTCTTGCGTGGCATGGACGGCAACGATGTTCTGATCGGTGACGGCGCCAATGACGCCAACCAGGACGGTATCGCCGACGATCTCGACGGCGATGGGATTCCGGATGGGATCGACGCTCCCGGCGGTGGCAACGACACGCTCGACGGCGGCTTCGGTGATGATCGCCTGTTCGGCGGCAGCGGCAATGACACGCTGATCGGCGGCTTTGGCAACGACACGCTCTATGGCGGTTCGGGCGATGACCTGCTGACCGCAGGCGACGGCGACGACTTCATGGATGGCGGCAGCGGTAATGACGAGCTGATCGGCAGTCTCGGCGACGATGTCATGCACGGCGGTGACGGCAATGACTTCCTCGCCGCATCCATCGGCAACGACCAGCTCTTCGGCGAAGGTGGCGATGACGACCTGCAAGCCGGCGACGGCAACGATCTGGTTGATGGCGGCGACGGCAATGACAGGCTGATCGGATCGTCGGGCGACGATCGCCTTCTCGGGGGCGCCGGCGACGACATGCTGCAGGGCGATGCCGGTGCGGATTACATGGATGGTGGCGCAGGTGCCGACACAGTGAACTATTCGCAAGGCGGCGCCGTCGGCATCAACCTTGCCACAGGTTCCGTCAGCGGCGCGGCGGCGGGCGATCAGCTGATCAGCATCGAGAACGTCGTCGGTTCCGCGCAGAACGACATCCTGGTCGGCGACGCCAATGCCAACACATTCACCGGCAATGGCGGCGCCGACACCATGATCGGCCAGGGCGGCGTCGACACGGCGGACTATTCCACTTCGGCGGCAGCGATAACGATCCACCTCAACACGACCGTAGCCAATCCGCTGGCGATGGGCACCGGTACCGGCGGCGATGCCGAAGGCGATCAGCTGCAGTTGATCGAGCGCATCATCGGCTCGGCTTTCGACGACACTCTGGTCGGTGGCGAGCTCAACGACATCTTCGTCGGCGGCGCAGGTGCGGACCGTATCGATGGTGGCCTGGGCACCAGCGATACCGCGGAATATTCCACCTCGTCGGCGGCCGTATCGGTCAATCTGGCCGGCGCGACGGCCAGCGGTGGCGATGCCGCGGGAGATATCCTGAGCGGTATCGAAAATCTGATCGGCTCGGCCTTTGACGATACCCTCATCGGCGATGGCTCGACCAACCGTCTCGACGGTGGTGCCGGCAACGATTTTCTCCGCGGTGGTGCCAACACAGGCAATGAATTCCTGATCGGCGGCGATGGCATCGACACCGCCGACTATTCGACGTCCGCTGCGGCGGTGCGTGCGATCCTATCCGACAGCTTGACGTCCGGTGTGCTGTCGAGCGGTGGCGATGCGCAAAACGACGTGCTGGTCGCGGTGGAGAACATCGTTGGTTCTGCATTCAACGATGAACTGATCGGAGCTTCGGGCGCAAATCGCCTCGAAGGTGGCGCCGGCAACGACAATCTTATTGGAGGTGGCGGGGCCGACATGCTGATCGGAGGCGACGGCGTTGATACCGCTTCCTATTCCGGTTCGACAGCGGGTGTCTTCGTGCAACTCGACAATACCGGTGCAGCGACCGGCGTCGGCGGCCATGCGCAGGGCGATCAGCTGAGCGGCATCGAGAACCTGGCCGGGTCGAGTTTCAACGATCTGCTCGTCGGCAATGCGCTGACCAACACTCTGGTCGGTGCCGGCGGCGCCGACCGGTTGATCAGTGGCAGCGGCAACGACCAGATGCGCGGCGGCAGCGGTGCCGACATCCTTTCGATCACCGGTACCGGTACGAAGACGGTGTTCGGCGATGGCGTCTCTGATGGCGGTGTTGCCGGCCAGGATACCTTCCGCGTGCTGGGCGGCACCAACAACCTGATCTTCGACTACCAGACCGACGAAGATGTCTTTATCCGCTCCAACCCCGCTGCCGTATCGGCAGCCCTGGCGTCGCTCACGGTCAGCGGCCTCGCCTACTGGGTTGCCAGGGTCGCCAGCACGGCGCCCGGCATGGAGAGCTCGACCTTTGTGGTGCTTGGCGAGCGCACGACCCAAAATCCGGACGCCGCCATAACCAACGCGTTCAACACCTTCGTCTCTCACGACCTGTTCGTCGATCCCGCGCTTTTGGCCTGAACCATCTGAAAACGGAGTAACATCATGGCGGTCGTCGGTTCGCGGGCTCGCAAAGCAAGAAAGACGGAACTGGACGACGCGATGGCGCAGGTGAAGTCCGCGATGGTGATCGTTGCGGTCTTCAGCCTCGCCATCAACATCCTGATGCTGGCATCGCCCATCTACATGCTCCAGGTCTATGATCGCGTGCTGGTCACCGGTCATCTGGAAACACTGGCGCTGCTGACGATCATGGCCGGTGCCGCGTTGCTTCTGCTCGGCCTGCTCGACATGTTGCGCAACATCATCATGGCGCGCGCCGCGAACTGGCTGAGTGATCGCCTCAGCCCGATCATTATCGCGGGAAGCGTGCGCGCTCGCTTGGTTGGGGACCAGGCCGGCACCCAGCCATTGCGCGACCTTGGTCAGGTTCAGTCGTTCCTGTCGTCCCAGGCGTCCACAGCATTGTTCGATCTGCCCTGGACGCCGGTTTTCCTTCTGTTGATCTGGCTGCTGCACCCGGCGCTCGGCGCGTTCGCGCTCGCAGCCACGATCCTTCTGATCCTCCTCGGCGTGCTGAACGAGCTGGTGACGCGGAAATCTTCCCTGGTAGCGAACACCTCGCAGATCCAGGCCCTCCAGCATGCCGACATGGCGATCCGCAATGCCGAGGTGGTCCGTGCGATGGGCATGCTGCCGGGCCTGCTGGAGCGCTTTCGTGCCAGCAACGATGCGTTCCTCGGCGCTTCCGGCCTGGCCTCGCAGCGGGGCGCAACCATCATCGGGATCACCAAATTCGTGCGGTTGCTCGTCCAGTCGGCAACGCTTGGTCTTGGCGCCTATCTGCTGCTGCAGGGTGGAGCCACCGGCGGCGTCATGATTGCGTCTTCCATCCTGCTCGGTCGTGCCTTGGCACCTGTCGAGCATCTCATGGCGATCTGGCGCAATCTCGGCCAGACGCGCATCGCCTATGCGCGCCTGACCGAGCGCTTGCAGAATGTCAGTGCCGAGCCTTACCGGATCCGGCTGCCGGAGCCCGAGGGGCGCATCACGCTTGAAAACGTCTCCTACTTTGCCCAGCCCGGCCGGCCCGCCATCATCGACAATCTGAGCGTCGCGTTCCAGCCCGGCGAGGCTGTCGCCATCATCGGCCCCTCCGCCAGCGGCAAGAGCACCTTGTGTCGGCTGATCGCCGGCATCGTTCTGCCGAACTCGGGAACCGTCCGCCTCGACGGCACCGACGTGCAGCATTGGAACAGCGAACAGCTCGGCGAAGCGATGGGTTACCTGCCGCAGGACGTCGAGCTGTTTTCCGGCAGCGTGCGTGACAACATTTCCCGGATGGCCAAGGCCGAGGATCGGGCGGTGATCGATGCGGCGATGCTGTCGCATGCCCATGACATGATCCAGCGCCTGCCACAGGGCTATGAGACGCCGATCGGCGATGCCGGTTCGCGCCTGTCGGGAGGGCAGCGCCAGCGCATCGGGCTTGCCCGCGCCGTGTTCGGATCGCCCAGGATCGTCGTGCTCGACGAACCGAACGCAAATCTCGATCAGATCGGCGAGTCGGCTTTGGCGGCTGCGATCGCCGAGTTGAAGGCACAAGGGACGACTTTGATCATCGTCGGACATCGGCCTTCGACGCTCGCGCAGGCCGACAAGGTGCTTTTCCTGCGCGACGGCCGCATGCATCTGTTCGGGCCGCGTGACGAAGTCCTTACCCGCTTGCGTTCCATCGCCAAGGAAGGGGAGCGCACACCGCTGCATGTGGTCAGGGCTTCGGATGAAATGCAGGCTGGTGAAGACGCGGCCTCCAAATCGCAGAAGATCGGGCCACCCGCTCCACAGATCGAACAGATCGCCTGAACGCGTTGGCCCAGATGAGTGAGATGTTTCAAGGGGAGGGTGGGATGTCCGAAAACCGGTTCGCCAGGTCGCAAGCACTGTTCAAAAAACCGCCTGACATCATCGACGTCAAGATCGAACCGCCAGGATTGAAGAACATCGTTCGTAAGCCCGCTCGCTACGGCATGGCGCTCGTATGCCTGTTCATCGGCGGCGGAATTGCCTGGTCGGCTATGGCCCCGATGGCGGAGGGAGCCACGGCGACCGGCATTGTCAGCCCGGACGGAAGCCGGCGCACCGTTCAGCATCTCGAGGGTGGGATCATCAAGGAATTGAAGGTGCGCGACGGGGATCTGGTTCGTGCCGGCGATCAGCTGGTCATCCTGCAAAGCACGCAGGCAGCTGCCCTCTATGATCTCTATCTGGAGCAGGCCCGGACGCTGGAAGCGACGCAGGCACGGTTGAGTGCCGAGCAGGAGGAGAAGAGCGAGATCCTGTTCCCACCAGACCTTCTGGCGAGCGCCGACGAGCGCGCCAGGAAGATCATCGCCGGCCAGACCTTGCTGTTTAACCAGCGCCGTTCTTCGCTGGACGCACAGTTGCAGATCCTCGATGTTCGCAAACGCCAGTTCGAGGAACAGTTGTCGGGTTTGCGGGCACAGGTGGTCAGCGTCGATGCACAGCTCGCGCTGACCGAGCAGGAACACAGCGTGAAGAAGAGCCTGGTCGACAAGGCGCTGCTGGCGCGGTCCGAAACGTTGAAGCTGGAACGCTCCAAGGCAGCACTGGATGGCGATCGCGGCAGCTTTGTTGGCCAGATCGCGGAGGTCGAACAGAAGATAGGCGAACTCGATACCCAGAGCATGTCGCTGAAGGCGACACAGTCGGCCGATATCGCCGATCAGCTGGAGAAGGCCCGAGCGAGCTATATCGATGCGGCCGAACGATTGAATGCCAGCAAGGATGTGCTGGATCGTACGGTCGTAACGGCGCCCGTCACCGGCAAGATAGCCAACCTCAAATTCAAGACGTCAGGCGGCGTGATCGGACCGGGCCAGGCGATCCTCGACATCGTCCCGACCAATGAGGAGCTGCTGATCGACGCACGGGTTTCGCCGAGCGACATCGACGTTGTGGCGGCGGGCCTCGAGGCAACCGTGCACCTGACTGCCTATTCCAGTCGCGGCATGCCACGCGTGACGGGTACGGTTAAGTCGGTGTCCGCCGACAGGGTCACCGACGAAGCGACCGGTCAGTCCTATTATCTTGCAAGGGTCGAGGTGCCGCCGAGCGAGCTGGAATCGCTGGATGAAGGCGTCGTCATGATGCCTGGCATGCCCGCCGAAGTTCTGATCGTGACAGGAAAACGGACGGTGCTTGCCTATCTGATGGAACCGTTCATGGCAGCGTTCCGGCGCGGGCTGCGCGAGGTGTGAGATTTCTCGGATGCCACAGCCGGCGCCGCGTTGCGCCGGCTGCGAGATGTGCGCCGCCGCCTCACTTGTCCTTGATGCGCGTCGCCTGCACGGGCGGCGCCTTTATCGCCGGCGCCGCGGCGGGCTTCTTGGCGTCTTTTTTGGGCTTACGGGCCTCCTTGCCCGGTTTCATCGAACCTTTGGCCATGATTCGTTCCTCCGTTGAGACGAGATCAGTGAAACAACAGATCTCGGAAAGAGCAAGGCACCTGCAGGCAGTGATGATGCCAGTTGGAAACGGCCATTGCCCGGCTCCATTGCGGCGCTACATTGGTGCAAGCATCGGGAGAAAGACCATGAAGATCGATGGAAGCTGCCATTGTGGCGCGATTGCCTATGAAGCTGAGGTCGATCCTGGCACAACCTCGATCTGCCATTGCTCCGACTGCCAGCAACTCACCGGCACGGCTTTCCGGGTCACGGTTCCCGCTCCGGAAGCGCAGTTCAGGCTCATCAAGGGCGAGCCGAAAATCTATGTGAAGACCGGCAGCAGCGGTGCCAAGCGCCTGCAGGCCTTCTGCGGCGACTGCGGTTCGCACCTCTATGTCGTCGGCGCGGGCGACGGGCCGAAAGTCTACGGCATCAGGGTCGGAAGCGCTCGCCAGCGCCAGGATCTCGTGCCGAGGTCGGAGAAATGGCACGGTTCGGCGCTGCGCTGGCTGCCGCATTTCGAAAGTGTCGAGACCACGATTGAAGCACAGTAGGCAGGAGTAGCCCGGGAACCGTCAAGCGTCGTCGGGGTCGATCACCCGCAGCCTGAGCTGTCCCGTCTTGGAATCCGCCGTGCGCGAGGCGGGTTCGACCTTGCGCTGCCCGCCTCCTTTGTCGGCCTCGTCCGATCCTTCTGTGCCGCCGAATTCCAGCGCCTCGATCTTCTGGCCGCGCTTGGTGACCTTGGAGGAGGATACCAGGATATCGTCGATATCCTTCGAGGCCTGGCCGAAATGGGTCTGCAATTTGCGCACCCTCTCGTCGAGACGCGAAACGTCTTCCATCAAGCGGATGACTTCACCCTGGATCAGATGCGCCTGCTCGCGCATGCGCGCATCCTTCAGGATCGCCTGGATGACCTGGATCGACAGCATCAGCAGTGACGGCGAGACGATGACGACCCGGGCGCGATGCGCGCGTTGCACCAGCGCCTCGAAATTTTCGTGGATCTCGGCAAAGATCGACTCCGAGGGCACGAACATGAAGGCGGTGTCCTGGGTCTCGCCTTGGATCAGATACTTTTCGGCGATGTCGCGGATATGCACCTCGATATCGCGCCGGAATGCCTGCGCGGCCACCTTCTGCAGTTCGGGGCTTTCGGCAGCGCGGATGGCGTTCCATGCCTCGAGCGGAAATTTGGCGTCGACGACCAGTGACGGTGCGCTGTTCGGCATTTTCACCAGACAATCCGGCCGATTGCCATTGGTGAGCGTGGCCTGGAATTCGTAGGAGCCGTGCGGCAGCCCGTCGGCAACGATTGCTTCCATGCGCGACTGGCCGAAGGCGCCGCGCGTCTGCTTGTTGGAAAGGATCGCCTGCAATTGCACGACCTGTCCGGCAAGCGACTGGATGTTGCCTTGCGCGGTGTCGATCACCGCGAGCCGCTCCTGCAGTTTGGCCAGGCTTTCGTGCGTTGACTTGGTCTGCTCGGTCATGGTCTGGCCGATGCGGCCGGTCATGGCATCCAGCCGCTGGCCGATCGACTGCGTCAGTTCTGCCTGGCGCGCACCGAACACATCCGCCAGTGCCCCCATGCGTCCCTGCATTTCGGCCTGGCTTTGCAGAATGCCGGCCATGCGGGCTTCGGCGTCGCGTGCGTGGTCGGCCGCTTCGGCTGCGGCGATGCTGCGTGCCTTGGCAGCACGCCAGAGCGCGACAATCAACGCGACGAACAGGACAAGGACGAGAAACACGACGAAGCCGAGCGCCTGGCCAAGCGTGATGGTCGTCGCGCCGAGCCGGGCGATGGGTTCGGAAAGGATGGAGCCGAGGTCGTTCATCAGCTTAGCATAGATGATTCTTGTGGCTGGAAAAGATCAAACCATGAACATGCTGACGGCAGTGCGGTTGACGCTTTATCGGGAAGGTCTTAGGTGAGCGATATGTCGATCAAGCCGCTCATCATTCTTCCCGATCCCGTCCTGCGTCAGGTTTCCAAGCCGGTCGAGCGCGTCGACGAGCCGCTGCTCAAGCTGGCCGATGACATGCTGGAGACGATGTACGACGCTCCCGGCATCGGCCTGGCCGCAATCCAGGTCGGCGAACCGCTGCGCATGCTGGTAATCGACCTCGCCAAGGAAGACGAGCCGCCTGCTCCCCATGTCTTCATCAATCCTGACGTTCTGGAAAGCGGTACCGAGCGGTCGGTCTATGAAGAGGGCTGCCTGTCGATCCCCGACTATTATGCCGAGGTCGAGCGGCCGGCCACGGTTCGGGTCCGTTATCTGGATCGCGATGGTCGCCTGCAGGAGATGCAGGCCGAGGGATTGATGGCCACCTGCCTGCAGCATGAGATCGACCATCTCAACGGTGTGCTGTTCATCGACCACATCTCGAAGCTGAAGCGCGACATGGTGGTCAAGAAGTTCAAAAAACTCGCTCGCGACAAGGCGCCAAGCCGCCTAGCCGGCTGATCCGGGGCAAAATCCATGGCACTTCGCGTGGTCTTCATGGGCACGCCCGATTTCTCGGTTGCGACGCTGCGTGCGCTGGCCGAGGCTGGGCATGACATCGTGGCCGTCTACACGCAGCCACCACGTGCCGCTGGCCGCCGCGGCTTGGAACTCACCCCGTCGCCGGTGCAGCGCGAGGCCGAGCGGCTCGGCATAGCCGTGCACATTCCGGCTTCCCTGAAAAATGAGGCGGAACAGGCGGCCTTTCGTGCTCTGAATGCCGATGTCGCCGTTGTCGTCGCCTATGGCCTGTTGCTGCCGAAGCCGGTCCTCGACGCGCCGCGCTTCGGTTGCCTCAACGGTCACGCCTCGCTTTTGCCACGGTGGCGTGGTGCAGCACCGATCCAGCGCGCCATCATGGCCGGCGATGCCGAAACCGGCATGATGGTCATGAAGATGGAACAGGGGCTGGACACCGGCCCGGTCGGGCTGGTTGAAAAACTGGCGATCGATCCCGACATGACGGCAGGCGATCTGCATGACCGGCTGATGGCGGCAGGTGCCGGACTGGTGGTCGAAGCGCTGGCGAGGCTGGAGACCGGGACGCTGAGCTTTGTGGAACAGGCAGCCGAAGGCGTGACCTATGCCGCGAAGATCGATAAGACGGAGACCCGGGTCGACTGGACCCGTTCCGCGGGCGAGGTCCATAACCACATTCGCGGCCTTTCGCCCTTCCCCGGCGGATGGTGCGAGGCCACGATCGGGGGGCGTGTCGAACGGCTGAAATTGCTGCGTTCGACCGTCGCCGAAGGTGCGGGGGAACCGGGAGGAATTCTCGACGACCGGCTGACGGTCGCCTGCGGGTCAGGCGCGGTCAGGCTGGTCGAAGTGCAGCGTGCGGGCGGCAGGCCCGTCACCGCACAGGAGTTCCTGCGCGGGGCAAAGTTGGAAGAAGGAACGAAACTGTCATGAGCATGATGTCGATACGCGCGGCGACGCCGCGGGATCGCGAAGCGATCCGCCTCGTCGAAGAACATGCTTTCGGCCAGCACACCGAAGCTGGCTTGGTCGATGCGATCGTCGATGAAGGTAATGCAGTGCTGGAACTGGTCGCCGAGGAAGACGGCCAGGTTGTCGGCCATATCCTGTTCTCGCGCCTTTATGTCGAGAATGATGGCCGCCAATTCCCGGCCGTGGCGCTGGCGCCGCTCGCTGTGGAACCGGATTTCCACGGCACGGGCATCGGCGGCGCATTGGTTCGCGAGGCGCATATCCGCCTGAAGGATGCCGGCGAGAACCTGTCCATCGTGCTGGGTGATCCGGCCTACTACGGCCGCTTCGGCTACAGTCATGAGCGGGCGGCCGACTTTGCCAGCGAGTATCAGGGCGAAGCGTTGCAGGCGCAGGCCTGGGGTGAAGCGCCCCAGACCGGCGAACTGGTCTACGCTTCGGCTTTCGGCACCGCCCTGGCAGCGTAGCGCTCAGACGTGCCCCGCTATCGCCTCGACATCGAGTATGACGGCGGGCCTTATTCCGGCTGGCAGCGGCAGGCTGCCGGCCAGCATTCCGTCCAGGCGGCGATCGAACAGGCGATCGAACGTTTCTGTGGCGATGCGATCTCAATTCGGGGCGCTGGCCGCACCGATGCCGGTGTGCATGCGACAGCCCAGGTCGCGCATGCGGATCTGACCAAGGATTGGCCGGCGGATACGGTGCGCGATGCCGTCAATGCCTACCTGCAACGGGCCGGCGAACGTGTCGCGATTCTGGGCGCGGTTGCCGTGCCGGACGATTTCGACGCCCGGTTTTCGGCGATCGGCCGGCACTATCTCTACCGCATCGCCAATCGCCGCGCTCCGCCGGCGCTGGACAAAGGCAAGGTGTGGTGGGTGCCGAAGCGGCTCGATGCCGAGGCCATGCACGAAGCGGCGAAGGTTTTGATGGGGCGGCATGACTTCACCACCTTCCGCTCCACGCAGTGCCAGGCCAACAGCCCGCTGCGCACTCTGGAACGGCTGGATGTTACGCGTCAGGACGAGACGATCGAAATCCGCACGTCGGCGCGCTCTTTCCTGCACAATCAGGTGCGCTCCATGGTCGGTTCGCTGAAGCGCGTCGGCGAAGGTGCCTGGACGGCTGCGGATATCAAGGGAGCTCTGGAAGCGCGCGACCGCGCTGCCTGCGGTCAGGTCGCTCCACCCGACGGTCTGTTCCTCGTCGGTGTCGACTATCCAATCTCCTGACACCTGGCCGTTGGAGCGCCGCGCGTCCCTTCGGACGCGCAAAGGACGCTCTAACACTTTGAAGCTGCGCATCGTGCTTTCCGAAAATCGATTCCGATTTTCGGGCCGATGCGCTAGGGCGGTCATTCACTCACTTTTGGAAATCACTTCGACATTACGCCGGTGCTCGATCGGCTGCGCCATGTGGCTCGGCATCGGCCAGACCTTGGTCGAGCCCGGCTGCACCGGCCGTTCCAGATAAGTCGACAACACCACATAGCTGCGCGTGGCCATGACGCCTGGTGTGTCATAGAGCCTTGCCAGCAGGCCCTCCAGCGCGCGCGTGTCCTTGGCGCGAACCTTCAGCAGCATGCAGGCATCGCCGGCCACCGAATGGATTTCCTCGACTTCCGGATAGGCGGAGATCGCCATCAGCTCGGGGGTCTTGCCCCAGCCGCGCGTGTCGACGTGGACGAAAGCGAGCAGCGGCTTGTCGACGGCGACCGGATCGATCAGCACCGAAGTGCTGCGGATCGCCCGGCTGCGGCGTAGCCTCTTCACCCGCTCGTGCGCGGCCGGCGCCGAAAGTCCGACTTTCTCGCCAAGTTCGGCATAGCTGACAGTCGCATCCTCGCAGAGTGCGCCTAATAGTTTTCGGTCCATCTCGTCCAGGTCCCGCTCCGGAACGCTGTTTCGCCGAATGTCATCTGTTTCTTGCCTCATCGCTGAAATTCCCCTTTGTTGCGGAATGTCATTCCGTCATCATGCATCCATGACGAAGACGGATCAATCACCTCCCTTGCTCGCCGAACCCGCCGCGCGGTTGCCGGCGGTCGCCTATGTGCTGACCTTCTGCATCGCCGTCATAGGGTCCAACTCGCTGGTGCTCGGACCGATCGCGCCGGAGGTGGCGCGGGCACTCGGCACAAGCGTTGCGCTGGTCATGTCGGCATCGGCGGCCTTTGGACTCGGCACGGCTGCCAGTGCGCTCCTGATGGCGCGCCATGTCGACCGGTTCGGCGCCAGGCGCATGTTGCTGTGGGCACTTGTCGGACTGGCCGCGGCACTGGCCTTGAGCGCACTTTCGCCAGCCGTGCCGGCGCTGGCCGGTGCGCAGCTGGCGGCCGGGGTCGCATCGGGGATTGCTTTGCCGGCAATCTACGCCAGCGCCGCAGCGGTGGCGCCGACCGGGCGTGAAAGCCGCACCATCGGCGTGGTTCTGACTGGCTGGACGCTGAGCATGGTTGCCGGTGTCTCACTGTCGGCCTTTGTTGCCGACTATATCCACTGGCGCGCGGTTTACGCTGTCGTCGCGCTGCTTGCGCTTTCCGCTTTCCTGACTTTGAAGGCCAGCCGCTACCGTGACCTGCCAGCCGCAGGTCCGGCACCGCAGCCGCTGGCGGCGTTGCGCATTGCCGGCGTCAAGCCGCTGCTCGTTGCCTGCGCAGCCTTCATGAGCGCCTTCTATGGCGTCTACGGTTATCTGGGAGATCACCTGCACACCGGTCTCGGCGAGCCTGTGAGCGCCAACGGCATTGTAGCGCTGGTCTACGGCATCGGCTTCGGAACGGCAGCTTTTCTCGACGGCATCGTCGATCGGTTGGGGCCTCGTCGCGTCATGCCCTTCGCGTTCCTGGCTGTCGGAACCGTCTATCTTGGTTTCGCGCTGGCAGGCGGCAGCTTCGTTGCAGTGCTGGTGCTCACTCTGCTGTGGGGGCTCACCAATCACTTCGGTCTGAATGTGTTGATCATGCGGCTCGCTGCCATCGATCCCGCGCGCCGTGGCACCATCATGGGGCTGAACAGCGCTGTCACCTATCTTGCTGTTTTTGCCGGAACGACCGGCTTTGGCCCGCTTTACGCGGCGCGAGGCTTCGCTTTCGCAGCTCTGACGGCTCTCATCCTGATGCTGGTGGCGGCTGCCGCCGGAAGCTGGCGATGGCGAGATCGGACGGAGCGTCCGACACAGGGCCTGGCACCTTGAACCATGGCATGGTGGCGCCCGTATGCATCAGGCGCCAAGAGTTGATATGCCCAATAGCTTCTGCAGTGCGAACAACACGATCAGTGAGACGGCAAACATGCCGGCAAACACCGCGGTGGCCATCGCCGCGCCCTTGCCGATCGCGATATTGGTCATGCGCCAGCTAAGCACCAGCGAAGCGAAAAAAAGCACCAGCGAAACCAGACCACTCGCCTGATCCGCTGCTGGGAAAATCAGGCGGATGAGTGCCCCCGGCAGCATCAGCCAGGCTATGATGGCGGAAGCCCAGTTGCTGGCGACGACATAGTGCACGAAACGGGCGCTGAGCCCCGCGTGCGGCGCCACCGCGGCCAGCGCCAGCAGGGGTAGGACCCAGGTGCCGATGTCGACGAAAGCCAGCTTCAGCAACAACTCGAACCGGCCGGCCGCGGCTTCTCCGGCCGTGTTGGAAATCCCGACCCAGCCCACGATCAACGCCGGCGCAGCAACGGCAATGGCGAAGAAGGAATTCCAGAATCCGTCGGCCGACAGATCGAGCAGGCGCAGCCCATCGGCCTTGCCCAGCATCATGCGCCAGGCGCCTGCCAACGACGATTGGATTTCATCCGCCGCAAGCATGGCCCCGCTTACCCGAACCAGTCCTCGATGAAACGCTGGTAGATCGTCGTCAGCGTTTCGAGATCGTCCAACGCCACGCGCTCGTCCACCATATGCATGGTCTTGCCGACGAGGCCGAACTCGACCACCGGGCAATAATCCTTGATGAAGCGGGCATCGGATGTGCCGCCGGATGTCGACAGCTGCGGCTTGCGCCCGGTGATGGCGGCAACCGAGCCGCTCAACGTCTCGATCAGCTTGTCGTCGCGCGTCAGGAAGACGTGGCTCGGCCGGTCCTTCCAGGTCAGCTCGAAGTCGATCGCTTCCTTGCGGCCCTTACGGTACTTCTTGCGTCCACTGGCGGTGTCGAGCCGGTTATGGATTTCGGCCTGCACCGTTTCCGCGTCCCAGGTGTCGTTGAAGCGGATGTTGAAGGTGGCGCTCGCCTTGGCCGGAATGACGTTGGTGGCGAGGTTGCCGACATCGATCGACGTGACTTCGAGATTGGTTGGCTGGAAGTTCTTCGTGCCCTTGTCGAAGACGGGATTGAGCAGCGCGTCTGTGAGCGTCATCAGCCCGCGCACCGGATTGTCGGCAAGATGCGGATAGGCGACATGGCCTTGCCGGCCATTGACGGTCACCGTGCCCGACAGCGAGCCGCGCCGACCGATCTTGATCATGTCGCCAAGCGCGTCGGGGTTGGTAGGCTCGCCGACGATCGAAGCGTCCCACGTCTCGCCCTTGGCCACCGCCCATTCCAGGAGCTTCACCGTGCCGTTGATCGAAGGGCCCTCCTCGTCGCCGGTGATCAACAGCGAAACCGAGCCCTTGGGGGCACCTTTCTGGGCGATATGGCGGGCGAGAGCAGCAATGAAGCAGGCGATGCCGCCTTTCATATCGACGGCACCGCGGCCATACATCTCGCCATTGGCGATCGCCGCTGAAAAGGGCGGATGCGTCCAGGCCGATTCATCGCCCACGGGCACTACATCGGTATGGCCGGCAAACATCAGATGCGGGCCGTTGCCGGAGCGCCGCGCATAAAGGTTCTCGACATCCGGCGTGCCGTCTTCCTTGAACACCGGACGATCGATGGCGAAACCGAGCGGTTTCAGCATGACTTCCAGCGACGACAGTGCACCGCCTTCTGCTGGAGTCACGGATGGACAACGAATGAGGGCAGCGAGATTCTGGGCGGGATCGGTCGGCAGTGTCATGTGCGCAGCGTTATTCGAAAGATGGGATCGTGTCACGGCTCTTGGCGCCGATGCGGTTGCTATCCTTGGCTAAACTGCCTGATATGACCGACAATGGGCAGGCATGACAAATAACCGATGGCACCTTGCTCGGAGATTGCGATGACATTGCGCGATGCATCCATCGTTGTTGCCGGGGCCGGAAGCATCGGCTGTTACGCGGGCGGTTGCCTCGCGCTGGCGGGACGCAAGGTGACACTGTTGGTCCGGCCGCGAATTGAGGAGGCGCTCCTGCGCGGCGGCCTGCGTGTCACCGACCTCGAAAAGCGCGACAGGCACCTGAGCCAGGCAGCATTTGCGGTCGAGACCCGCGCGGAAGCGGCACTCGATGGCGCCGACATCGTGCTCGTCACCACCAAGAGCGGTGCAACGGAGGAGATCGGCCGACAGATTGCTACGCGCGCACCTGCCCATGCGATCATTGTCAGCCTGCAGAACGGCGTCGACAATGCCGACCGTTTGACCTCGACCGTCGATGGCCGACGCGTGCTCGCCGGCATGGTGCCCTTCAATGTCGTACAGCAGGAAGACGAGATCCCGTTCAGGGTGCATCGCGCCAGCGAGGGCACGGTTCTGATCGAGAGTGGCGCGTCGGATATCTCGAGCCTGCTGAACGTCGAAGGCTTCGCGACCACCACGCATGCCGACATGCGTTCGGTGCAATGGGGCAAGCTGCTCTTCAACCTCAACAATGCACTTGTGGCCTTGTCCGATCTGCCTTTGGCGACCGAATTGTCGGATCGACATTGGCGCTTGCTCCTGGCTGCGCAGATTGCCGAAGCACTGACGGTGATGAAGGCGGCGGGTATCAAGCCCGGTCGGGTCGCCGGGCCGCCGCCCGCACTGCTGCCGACGATCCTGAGGTTACCCGACTTCCTGTTCCTGCGTCTGGCGAAACGTATGCTGGCGATCGATCCGCAGGCACGCTCGTCGATGTGGGAAGATCTGCAGCGCGGACGCAAGACCGAAATCGACGAGTTACAAGGGGCGATTCTCCGGCTTGCCGCCAAGTCAGGCGTGCGGGCGCCATTGGTGGAGCGCATTGCTGGCCTGGTGCGGGATGCGGAAGAGCGGGGCCAGGGTTCACCGAAGCTGCCCGCCGGTGCGATCTAGAGCGTTTCCGTTTTTCACGGAATCACTCTAACTGTTTGTTTTTACACAATTCCGGACGGAAAACCGCTACACACTTTTCCTGGAATTGCTCTAGCGGACTTTACGGCATGGTTCGTGAATCAGCCGGCGCTGGGCAGATGCGCGCGGTGCCGGCCCTTGCCGGCGCGCTTGGCCTCGTAAAGTGCAAGATCGGAGCAGGTGAGCAGCTGTTCCGGGGTGTCCCCGTCGACTGGCGCCCGCGCGCTGCCGGCGCTGAGACCGATATAGGCCGGAGTGCCAACTTCGATGTCGAAGGCCTCGGAAACCGTTTCGATCGCCCGTTTGGCGAGATGAGCAGCTTCGATTTCCGATGCACCGGGCAAAAGCACGATGAATTCGTCGCCGCCGATCCGGAACACCAAATCGGTGGCACGGAAGGTATTTCTCAGCCGTTCGCCGACAAGACGCAACAGCCGGTCGCCGGCGGTGTGGCCATGGCTGTCGTTGATATATTTGAAGCCGTCGAGATCCATGCTGAGCACGACGAAGGGCTTGCCGCCATTGGCGGCCGGGGTGGCCAATTGACCGCACATCCGGCGCAATTCTTCCTGCAGCAAGATACGGTTGGGCAGCCCCGTCAGCGCGTCCCTGACCGCGAGGTCCCGGTTGTCGAGTTCCGCACGGATCATGCGCACGCTGATCCTGTGGTTGTGGACGAGAACCCCGATGATGCCGGCGACATAGAACGGCATCTGGAGGCCGATCACCCACATGCCCGGTTGCGGCGACAGCAAGGCGCCCAGCATGAAGGGCAGGCTGACCACAAGCATGACCAGGATGGCATAGCGCGGCGTGGCCGCGTTGCGCGACGAGACGACGCCGACCACGCCCGCGACATTCAGCCCGGCAAGCACGGAAAGCACCAGGTTCTCGCTTGCGATGCAGCCGAAGCAGCCGAGCCCGAAGACGGCAGACCAGGCACCGCCGGCAATCATCAGGGCGCCGAGGGGCGGGGTTTCACCGTGAAGCCGCGCCGCCTCGCAGCGCACGATCAAGGTGAACCGCAGAACCAGCAAGGCAAGATCGGCTGCGACCCATAACAAGGGCCACCAAGCCCCCGTCAGCACGATTGCCGTCCCTGCAAGCACGAGGACGCTCAGGCTGGCGAAGAGGATGGCAAATTTTCGGTCGTAAGTCGTTTCGAGGAAACGAGAGCGAACAGCCTTGGGTTCGTTCTCCAGCGGAGTCGAGAACCAGTCAAAAAGGCGCGCCGTTTGTTCTGCGAGGCCGCTGCCGAGAACTTTTGCCGGGTCTGACAATCGTTCCCCCTGGGATGTTGCTACAACATCCCCTCTATCTTGCACGGATGACCTAAGAATCTCTTAGGATTCTTTTACAGCCGACACGACTGGAGCGTTTCCGTTTTTCACGGAAATGCTCCAGCTCTTTGTTTTCGCGCAATTCCGGACGGAAAACCGTTACACTTTCCTGGGATTGCTCTAGCGATCAGGATGTCGATCTGCCGTTCAGGCCGGAGCGTCGGTCTCGTGGCCATAGCGGTTTGCGCCACGCGTTCCCTGCGGCAGACAGAGCAGAATAAATACGATGATGTCGCCGATGATGAAGAACAGGCCATACCAGCCGGTCCTATCGAAATCATGCAGTCGCTTTGCGGCGAGCGCCAGGTGAGACAGGATCAACACGCCGAGCACCACCAGGAAGATGGAAGCCCATTGTTCCATCGTGGCTTGATCGGGCGCTGTGTAGAGCCGGTAGATCGGGTAGGAGCGGATGACATAGAGCAGCAGCCCGGCAAGCGCGAACGCTTGCCGGCTCAGTCGCCCATTGAAGCCGAAGAACGCCCAAAGCGTCTGCTGGAGGCTCACGCGATCACCGTTCAGTCACGCAGCAGTTCGTTGATGGAGGTCTTTTCCCGCGTCTTGGCATCGACACGTTTGACGATGACGGCGCAGTACAGGCTCGGGCCCGGTTCGCCATTCGGCAACGGCTTGCCCGGCAGGGAGCCCGCCACCACCACCGCATTGGCCGGCACTTCGCCGTAGAAGACTTCGCCGGTGGCGCGGTCGATGATCTTTGTCGACTTGCCGATGAAGACGCCCATGCCGAGCACCGCGCCCTCGCGCACGATGCAGCCCTCGACGACTTCGGAACGCGCACCGATGAAGCAATTGTCCTCGATGATGGTCGGACCGGCCTGCATCGGCTCCAGAACGCCGCCGATGCCGACACCGCCGGAGAGATGCACGTTCTTGCCGATCTGCGCGCAGGAGCCGACTGAGGCCCAGGTGTCGACCATGGTGCCGCTGTCGACATAGGCGCCGACATTGACGAAGGAAGGCATCAGCACGGCGCCGGGCGCGACATAGGCCGAACGGCGCACGACCGCCGACGGAACGGCCCGGAAGCCCGCCTTTTCGAATTCGAGCGAACCCCAACCGTCGAACTTCGACGGAACCTTGTCCCACCAGGAAGCGCCGCCGGGTGCCCCCGAAATCAGTTCCATCGGCTTCAGGCGGAACGACAGCAGCACGGCTTTCTTCAGCCACTGGTTGACCTTCCACTGCCCATCGGCCTGGCGCTCGGCGACGCGTGCAACGCCCTTGTCGAGCAGTTCCAGCGCTGATTCGATAGCGTCGCGTACCTTGCCGCGAGTCGCGGTTGAAATGCCGTCGCGCTCCTCGAAAGCCTTGTCGAGGGTCTTTTCAAGGCTCGCCAGATCGGGCTTCGACATCAAATGCTCCGTTACAATGCTGAGAAGGGCAGGCTCTTAACCTGTTTGAAAGCCGCGCGGACCCTATTTGAAGGGAATGTGAGGGTCAATCGCAGCTGCGTCACGGGACGACGCTCGAAAGGGATTTGGACGGGTGGATATGAACCCAATGGAAAAGACGGGCTGGACGCCCTTGCCTCATTCGGACGAAGACCTGGAGCGCTCCAGAAGCGTACCCGATACGCCTCAGACGCGGGCTTCCACCTACCGCCTCGCCTGGAATGACGAAGAGTTCATGACGCGGCGCGAATTGAGGCCGGTGCGGCTGCAGCTCGAACTGCTGAAGCCTGAGATGATTCTGGCCGAGCGTGGTATCCGCTCCACCGTCATCCTGTTTGGCGGTGCCCGTATTCCTGAGCCGGGCGGTGAGGCCTGGGCCGCCAAGAACGAGACGCAAAAACGCAACCTCGAAAAGAACAGCCGCTATTACGACGAGGCGCGTAAATTTGCCCGGTTGTGCTCGCAGCACTCGGCGGCATCCTATTATCGCGAGTTCGTGGTCGTCACAGGCGGCGGGCCGGGCGTGATGGAGGCCGGCAATCGTGGTGCCGACGATGTCGGGGCGCCGTCGATCGGCCTCAACATCGTGCTACCGCACGAGCAGGCACCAAACCCCTATGTGACGCCGGAGCTGTGTTTCAACTTCCACTACTTCGCCATCCGCAAGATGCATTTCGTCATGCGGGCGAAGGCCGTGGCGGTGTTCCCTGGCGGTTTCGGCACCATGGACGAGTTCTTCGAGACGCTGACGCTGATCCAGACCGGGCGCATGGAACGGGTGCCGGTGATCCTGTTCGGCAAGGAATTCTGGCAACGCGCCATCGACCTGGATTATCTGGCCGAGCAGGGCACCATCACGCCGGGCGACCAGGACATCATCGACTTCGTCGACACCGCCGACGAAGCCTGGGATATCGTCCGCCGCTTCTACACGCTCTGAGGCGGCCCAGGTTAGACAGACCCATCGTCCGTCGCCGGTGAACCGTCATCGATGGCTGCCTCGACGCAGGTGAGACGTCTCAAGAGGGCGTTTCGATGATGGTCGACAGGAAGCCGGCGAGATCGTCCGTGACGTAGTCGACGTCGTCAGCGTTGTCCGGGTCGCGCTCCCAGATCTCGGAGAAGGTCGGCTCGAAATTGCGCGGCACCACCAGCACCGTCGTCATGCCGAGTGCCTTCGGCACGGCGAGGTTGCGGGCCAGATCCTCGAACATTACCGAGTTCGGGCCGCTGACTGCATGGAGCGCCGCGAACTTCTCATAGGTCTGGCGCGCCGGCTTCGGTGTCAGCCCTGCCGCGACGATGTCAAAAATGTCATCGAAATGATCGAGAATGCCGAGCTGGCGTGCCGCACGTTCGGCATGGCCGCGATCGCCGTTGGTGAAGATGAACTTGCGCCCCGGCAATTGCCGGATCGCCGTTCCCAGCACCGGGTCCGGCACCAACCAGGAATAATCGATGTCGTGCACCTTCTCCAGGAAGTCGTCCGGATTGATGTTGTGGCGCTCCATCAAGCCGTTCAGCGTGGTGCCGTATTCCAGATAGAGCTCCTTCTGCAGCTTGCGCGCATCCTCGCGCGGCAGCCTGAGCAGTTCCGACACATAAGCCGTCATCTTCGCGTCGATCTGCGAGAATAGGTTGGAGTGGTGCGGATAGAGCGTGTTGTCGAGGTCGAACACCCAGTCGGTGACATGGGTAAAGCGAGCGGGATCGGGGGATTCGGTCATGACGCAGTTATCGCATGAAACCAGCGAAGCGGAAGCAGCTATGTCGATCGCTTTTGTGGACCGATTGGGGCCAAATTGGCGCGATCGTTCAAATTTTAGCCAGCGCTTAAAGAAGACCTTCAGGTCTGGCCGTCATAAGGCCGCTTGCGGGGAGGGAGGGCAGTTATGACCAGCATAGTCATGCGTTCCGCGGCTGTCGCTGGTGCCGCGGTTCTCGTCTCGTTTCTGGTCGTTCTCGCCGTCGGGTTTCTGTCCAGCAATCTCATTGGCCTCGATGCCTGGGTCATCGGCACGGTCTGTCCGTTGCTCATCGCCGGGCCGACGAGCGCCTATATGTTTGCGCAGGGCGACAGGCTGAAGGCCGCGCATCGCGAGCTTGCCCGGGCCCATGCGCAACTGGCGGTCGCGCACAGGCGCCTGTCCGACAAGGCCAGTCGCGACGACATGACCGGCATGCTCAACCGTGAGAGTTTTTTTTCGGCGCTGGAAAGCGCCAGGGGCAAGACCGGCGGCGCGCTGCTCATCATAGATGCCGATCATTTCAAGGCAATCAACGACAGCTACGGTCACCTCACCGGTGACGAGGCACTGTTGCTGATTGCCGGCGCCATCAAGCGCGCGATGCGCACCGGCGACGCCCTCGGCCGCATCGGCGGCGAGGAGTTCGCCGCCTTCCTGCATGGTGCCGACGAGCGGGAGGCTGCCCGCATCGCCGAACGGATCCGCACGGAAGTCGAGCTGATCCTGTTCAGGCCGATGGAACGCATCGTCAGATTGACGGTGTCGATCGGCGGCGCACTTTTCCAGGAAACGATGACATTGCCCGATCTTATGCGCAGCGCCGACTTGCGCCTCTACGAAGCCAAGCGCCGCGGCCGCAACCTGGTGATCGTCGGGGCTGCAGTTTCTCGCGCGGCCTGATCGCGCCGGCGCTCAGAAACCGTAGATGGCAATGCGCAGCAGCACTGCCGCCATCGCCAGCGAAACGATCATGACGCCCATACCGATCGGCGATCCCCAGCCGTGTCATTCCATGGAACGCTCGGCGAAACGCATTTCTTCTTCTCGTGACATCTGTGATTGGGCCATCGGGCCTTTCCTTCTTCGTAGGTTCGACTTGTCGACATCTCGACTTTCACCTAATGATACGTCAGTCGAAATGTTCGATAGATCGATAGTTAGATGATCGAAATAAATTCGTCAACCGCGAATCGCAACGAGCTGCTCAGTGCATTGTTGAGCGCCATCATGCGCTGGCAGGACGAGACGCAGAGTTTCGATGAGGCGGTGCGCGAGAAAATGGGCATCAACAGCGCTGAAGGCCGCTGTCTCAGCCTGCTGTATCACGGACCCCAGTCGGCGGGCGCCATCGCGCGGGTCTCGGGTCTGACACCGGCGGCGGTCACGGCGCTGATCGACAGATTGGAGGCGCGCGGTTTTCTCACACGCACCCGCAGCACCGAGGACAGGCGCAAAGTGGTGGTCGAGGCCACCCAAAAGACACGTGACCTGTCGGCGCGCTACTATGGCGGCATTGCGCGCGAGGGCGAAAGGATGCTGCGCGCCTTCAACGATGCCGAACTCGGCACGATCCTGGAATTCATGACAGCGGCGGCCGACCTTCAGCACAACGAGCTGCGCAAGCTGAAGACTGGCGACACAGACTGACGGGAATGCCTCGCTTTACGGCACGATCAGCGTGCCGGCGCCGTGTTCGGTGAAGAGTTCCAGCAGCACCGAATGCGGCGTCTTGCCGTTGAGGATGACGACGCCTTCGACACCGCGTTCGATCGCCTCGATGCAGGTCTCCACCTTGGGGATCATTCCGCCGGAAACCGTGCCATCGGCGATCAGTGCCTTGGCTTCCGCCACGGTCAGTTCGTCGATGAGTTTCTTGTTCTTGTCGAGCACGCCGGGAACATCGGTGAGGAACAGAAGCCGCGTGGCCTTGACCGCGCCGGCGATGGCGCCGGCGAAAGTATCGGCGTTGATGTTGTAGGTGTGGCCGTCGCGGCCGGGCGCCACCGGTGCCAGCACCGGGATCATTTCCGAGCGCGCGAGCAGGTCGAGCAGGGTACGGTCGACCTCGACGGGTTCACCGACAAAACCGAGATCGAGCACGCGCTCGATGTTGGAGTCCGGATCCTTGATCGTCTTGTGGGCCTTCTGGGCGAAGACCATGTTGCCGTCCTTGCCGCACAGGCCGATCGCCCACTCGCCCTCTGCATTGATGAGCGCCACGATCTCCTTGTTGATCGAGCCGGCCAGCACCATTTCGACGATTTCGACGGTCTTTTCGTCGGTGACGCGCAGGCCACCCTCGAAGCGCGACTCGATGCCCATCTTGGCCAGCATGGCCGCGATCTGCGGGCCACCGCCGTGGACGACGATCGGGTTCACGCCGGACTGCTTCAGAAGCGCGATGTCACGGGCAAATGCCTTGCCGAGCTCGATGTCGCCCATGGCGTGGCCGCCATACTTCACCACAACCGTCTTGTTCTCGTAGCGCTGCATATAGGGCAGCGCCCTCGAGAGCAGCGCGGCCTGCATTTCGGCGTTGGCGGCGACGTCCGTCATGGCGAATTTCCCGGCTGGCTGGAAAGAAACGGCGAGGTCTTAGCGGGAAACGGCGAGAGGGGCAATCGATAGGAGGCAGGCAAGTCTTGTTTTGGCGCGAAGCCGGCGTCATCTGTTCGTGAACAGCGGTGAAACTGTCAGAGAGATGTCACGATGACCGGGTTCGATGCGAAAGCCCATTGGCAGGACGTCTATGTCAGCAAGGCAGCGACTGCCGTCAGCTGGTACCAGGAGACACCGGCGCCCTCGCTCGATCTGTTGCAATTGGTGGACGCGAAGCCGGATTCCGGCATCATCGATATCGGCGGCGGCGCGTCGATCCTGACCGACACGCTTCTCGCGCTCGACTATGGCGATCTTTCCGTACTCGATGTTTCGCAAGCTGCGCTTGAGGCGGCGCAGGCGCGTCTCGGCGCTGCCGCCGGCAAGGTCGACTGGATTGTCGCGGACGTCACACAATGGCGCCCCGAACGCAGCTATGACGTCTGGCACGATCGTGCCGCGTTCCATTTCCTGGTCGAGGAAGCGAGCCGGACCGCCTATGTCGAGCGGCTGCGTTCAGCTTTGCGTGTAGGCGGTCATGCGGTCATCGGCACTTTTGCGCCCGATGGACCGGAAAAGTGCAGCGGCCTGACGGTGCAGCGCTACGACGCGCGATCCCTCGGCGCTGCGCTCGGTGCCGGCTTCCGGCTCGTCGACAGTCGGCGCCACGACCATGTTACGCCGTGGGGCGCGACGCAGCATTTCCACTTCGGCACGTTTTGTCGCGAGGCTTGATCGCTGCCGTGAGCTTCCTTGCTGCCGCTATGCAAGACGCGGCGGTCGTCATAATCTGACGCCGATGACGCCCGAGGACATCGCGAGACTGATCGTCCGGACTTCGCTGAAGGACCGGGCCGCGTTCGATCTGCTCTACCGGCAGACGAGCGCGAAACTTTTCGGCGTCTGCCTGCGTGTCTTGAGCGATCGCGCGGAAGCCGAGGAGGCTTTGCAGGAGGTGTTCGTCAAGGTCTGGACGAAAGCCGACCGCTTCGCCGTCTCGGAGCTGAGCCCGATGTCGTGGCTGATCGCGGTGGCGCGCAACCATGCCATCGATCGCATCAGGGCGCGTCGCAGGCCGGCTGCCGATATCGACGCCGCGCTCGATGTGGCCGATCCGGCGCCGGGACCCGAGGCAATGGCGGTGGCGGGCGGTGAAGCTGATCGCATCCACCGCTGCCTGGAGGAGCTTGAGCAGGATCGGGCGGATGCCGTACGGGGTGCCTACCTCAAGGGAGAGAGTTATGTCGAACTTGCGGAGCGCCATGGCGTTCCGCTCAACACGATGCGAACCTGGCTGCGGCGCAGCCTGATCAGATTGCGGGAATGCCTGGAGCGATGACGGCAAGCGACCCCACCGGACCGGAACGCGACGACGACGCCTTGGCCGCGGAGTATGTCCTCGGCGTGCTTTCGGCGGATGAACGTCGGGCGACCGCGCAGCGGGCCGAACAGGATCCTGCCTTCGCGCGCCTGGTCGATGCCTGGGAGGGTCGGCTTTCGCCTCTTGCTGCCGGCTATGCCGAGGTGGAAGCGCCGGCAGCGGTGAAAGCAGCGATCGATCGCCGTTTGTTTGCGAACGGTACCACCCAGCAGGATCGTGGCGGTGTCTGGTCCAGCCTCGCCTTCTGGCGCGGCCTGACTGCCGCAGCCCTCGCAGCGCTGATGCTTGCCATTGCCATTCCCTATCTCGGCGCGCCACCTTCGCCGCCGCAAGCAGAACTGGTCGCGTCGCTGGCTGCCGAAGGCAGCGACGTCCGCTATGTTGCGGTCTATGACGGGGTCCGCAACGAGGTGCGGCTGTCCCGCCTTGCCGGTCAGCTCGCATCGGACAAGGATTTCGAACTCTGGCTGATCGAAGGCACGAACGCGCCGGTATCGGTCGGTGTTGTTCCCGCCGGCACCACCGCGCAATTGACCCCGTCGACGCTCGTTCAGGAGAAGCTGGCACAAGGTGCAGTTCTCGCCATCAGCCTCGAACCGAAAGGCGGTTCGCCAACCGGGCAGCCGACCGGGCCCGTGGTAGCCGCCGGCGATCTAAAGGATATCTGATCGCTTCGGCACTCCGAAAAAGTTTTCAAGCGACTGAAACTCGGAAAGATCACGCCCCGTATCTCCTCGCGTCCCCAAAAGAGGGTTGGAACCAGAGGAGATTGAAATATGCGCAAGATCACCAAGCTGCTGCTCACCGGCGCCGTTGCCATTTCCGCGCTTGCCGGCGTCGCCTACGCCAAAAATCCCATGGTCGGCGGTGCGCCGATGTATGTTGAGAAGAACATCATCGAGAATGCGGTGAACTCGAAGGATCACACCACGCTGGTCGCAGCGGTCAAGGCCGCCGGCTTGGTGGAGACCCTTCAGGGCAAGGGTCCGTTCACGGTCCTGGCGCCGACCAACGAGGCTTTTGCGGCACTGCCCAAGGGCACCGTTGAAACCTTGCTGAAGCCGGAAAACAAGGACAAGCTCACCAAGATCCTCACCTGCCATGTCGTCGCCGCCAAGGCGATGTCGGGCGACGTCGCCAAGATGGTCAAGGCCGATGGCGGTGCGCACAAGGTCAAGACCGCCGGGGGCTGCGAACTGACGCTGAAGGACAAGGGCGGCAAGGTCACAGTGACGGACGAGAGCGGCAATGTCGCCCATGTCACCATCGCCGATGTCGAGCAGTCGAACGGCGTCATCCATGTCATCGACAAGGTTCTGCTGCCCAAGATGTAACGGCAGGCCGGTTTCCAGCGAAAAGCAGGAAGAAGGCATGGCGGTCGCGCGTTGGTCCTTCCAGACTGGCGCGCGGCCGTTCTCAATCAGCCCCTGTCGGGTCAACAGCAATTGATTTCACCACGAGTGCCGGACGGGGCAGGATACGAAAAAAGGAATGAGGCTCATGGATCGGCGTGATTTCCTTCTTGGCACAGCCGCCGTTGTGACGGCCGGGGCAGGCGTCTGGGCATTCTCGCGCCTTGGCGGCGCGCAGCCGGCGCGGGCCGAGACCTTCGAAATCCAGAAGAGCGATGCCGAATGGAAGGCCAGGCTCACGCCCGAGCAATATGCGGTGCTGCGTCAGGAGGATACGGAATATCCCGGCACCAGCGCTCTGCTCAACGAGCACCGCAAGGGTGTCTTTGCCTGTGCCGGCTGCGAGTTGCCGCTTTATGCGTCCGAGACGAAGTTCGATTCAGGTACCGGCTGGCCCAGTTTCTGGGAAGCCTTGCCGAATGCCGTCGGCACCCATGAGGACAGGACGCTCGGCATGGTGCGGGTGGAATGCCATTGCCGCCGCTGCGGCGGTCATCTCGGCCATATCTTCGACGACGGGCCGCCGCCCACCGGCAAGCGCCATTGCATCAATGGCGTTGCGCTGAGCTTTAAGCCCGTCACGGCCTGACCAATTCGACGCAAGGTCAGTGGCTGTCGCCTCCACCGCCGCCCGCTGCCGCTGGAGGCCGCTTGATGACCATCACGAAGGCGGCCAGCGAGGCAAACAGCATCGTCAGCAGATAGAATACGTCCATGAAGGACAGCAGCGCGGCCTGCTGATGCACGATGCCCGAGAGCTTGGAGAGAGCCGCGCTGTTGGCATCCAGTCCGCTCTGCGTCTGGAAGTTCAGAGTCATGTTGTGCAGCTTGTCCTGCGCTGCTTCGCTGCCCCATTGCACATGTTCCGACAGACGGGCGTAGTGGAAGGCATTGCGGTCTATCAGTATGGTGTTGATCAGCGCCAGCCCCACCGCGCCGCCCAGATTGCGGGTCAGGTTGAACAGACCTGAGGCATTCTTCAGCCGCGACGGGTGCAAGGTGCCCAGCGCGATGTTGTTGATCGCCACCATGCACAGCATCATCGATGCCCCGCGCAGGATCTGTGGAACGAACAGCTCCCAGAAGTCCCAATCGGCGGTGAGATGCGTCATCTGCCACGTGCCGGCGGCGAAGCCGACAAAGCCGACTGCGATCATCACGCGCGGGTCGAGCTTGTTCGACAGGATACCCGAGACCGGTGCCGTGAAGAACATGGCGAGACCAGACACGAACAGCGCCTCGCCGATCATCATGGAATCATAGCCGCGGATACGGCCGAGATAGATCGGATAGAGATAGGTGAGGCCATAAAGGCCGATACCCATGACGAAGGAGAACAGCGAGCCGAAGGCGAAGTTGATGTTGCTGAAGGCGCGCAGGTCGACGATGGGTTCCTCGGCGGTGAACACACGCCAGAAGAAGACGATCGCGCCGACTGTCATGACGACGGCGAAGATGAAGACCGACTGTTCCTGCAGCCAGTCGTGATTGGGGCCTTCTTCCAGGACATATTCCAGCGAGCCGAGGAAAGCCGCCATGCCGGCAAGACCCCACCAGTCGAACTTCTTGAGCAGGCTCATATCCGGCTTGTCGAAGTCGATCAGCGTCCAGGCGGCCGTCGCAACCAGGATCCCGGGCACGACATTGATCAGGAACAGCCAGTGCCAGGACATGGCATGGCTGATGTAGCCGCCGACCGTCGGGCCAATGGTCGGCGCCAGTGTGGCGACCAGGCCGATCATCGGCGAAACGATCGCGCGCCGCGACGGTGGGAAGATGGTGAAGGCTGCCGCAAAGACCGAGGGGATCATGCCGCCGCCGATGAAGCCCTGGATCGCGCGGTAGACGATCATCTGGTCGATGTTGGTGGCGGTGGCGGCCAGTGCGCTGGCCGCCGTGAAGCCGGCAGCCGAGATCGTGAACAGCACGCGCGTGGACAGCATGCGGCTCAGGAAGCCCGACAGCGGGATCATGATGACCTCCGCGATCAAATAGGAAGTCTGCACCCACGGGATTTCGTCGGAACTGGCGGAAAGGCCAGCCTGGATCTCGGCCAACGACGCCGACACGATCTGAATGTCGAGGATCGCCATGAACATGCCGAACACCATCGCCAGGAAGGCGATGATGCGTCTGGGTTCGATGTGATCGACAGGCCTTGCTCCGGCAACGGCGTCGACGCTCGACATGGTCGCTTCCTGTTATTTGCTCGTTGCAGCCGGTGCGGTGCGGCTGTCCACGTCGACAATGACGCTGAGACCCGCGCGCAGCTTGCCCGTCGCGATGGCTTCGGGCGACACGTCGATGCGCACCGGAACGCGCTGCACCACCTTGGTGAAGTTGCCGGTGGCATTTTCCGGCGGCAGCATTGAGAAGACCGCACCCGAGGCCGGTGCCAGCGACGAGACGGTCCCGTCGAGCATCTCGTTGTGCATGGCGTCGACCGCGATGCGCACCTTCTCACCCGGCACAAGGCGGGCAAGCTGTGTCTCCTTGAAGTTGGCGACGACATACAGCTTGTTCATCGGTACGATCACGGCGAGCTTCTGGCCCGGGCTGACGAGATTGCCCTTTTCGACCGAGCGATTGCCGACGATGCCGTCGTAAGGAGCCCGCAGCACGGTGAAGCCGAGGTCGCGCTCGGCCTTGTCCTTGGTCAGGCGCAGCGATGCCTGTGTGCTGGCCGTCTCCGCACGCTGCGCTTCCAGCACGCCGATATTGGCGCTGGCCGCCGCAATCTGTGCTTCGGCACTGGCGAGCGAAGCGCGAGCCTGATCGACTGCTGTCTGCGCATCGTCCAGTTGCGCCTGCGTGGCGACATGGGTCTTCACCAGTTGCGCGGTGCGCGCCTGGGTACGCTGGGCATTGTCGGCGGCGGCTTGAGCCGAATTCCTCTGCGCCTCCGCCTGCTGCAGGGAAGCATGCGCGGCGGTGACCTGTGCATCGATACGCGCCAGCGTCTTGTCCAGCGTCGCGATCTGGGCGGCGGCCTGGTCGACCGCGATGCGGTAGTCGCCGGCGTCGACAACAAAGAGCGGATCGCCAGCCTTCACCTGCTGGTTGTTCTCGACCTTGATCTCGTCGATGTAGCCCGAAACCTTCGGCGACACGAAAGCCATGTCGGCCTGGACATAGGCGTCGTCGGTCGAGATCATGAAACGGCCATCGGTCCAATAGCCATAGCCATACCAGAGGCCGGCGCCTAGCAAGCCTGCTCCGATGATGGGCAACAGCAGCGAACGCGCTGAGCGTTTCTTCTTTGCCGGAGCTGCAGGCGCGGCTGCATTTTCCACTGGAGCTGTCGGCGCTTCGGCAGCCGGCGCCTTGGCATTCGGAAACGGATGGACTTCGGCTGAGGTCGGTGTAGTGGAGTTCGACATGACAACGCTCTTGTAGTTTGCGAACTGAACCGTTCGGTTCGATGTTGACTTAACGTAAGAACAGGCTCATATCAAGAGTGATCGAACCGATTGGTTCGAATTATTTACGTGTACAGGGAAAATGAGCGAGACACTCATCGATACCGAAGCGAAATCGGACAAAGCCGACGAGGCCTCGGTGCGCGGCCGGCCCGCCGCCGGCCAGGATCCGGTCAAACGCGACCAGATCATGGAGGGCGCCCGCCGCGTTTTCATGGACAAAGGCTTTGACGCGGCTTCGATGAACGACGTCACCCGCGAGGCCGGTGTCTCGAAAGGCACGATCTACGTCTATTTCGACAACAAGGAAGAGCTGTTCGAGGCCCTGGTCGAGGAAGAGCGCTGCAAGATATTCCAGAATCTCTATGAGGTTCTGGACCGCGAGGACAATCTGAGGGATGTCCTTGAGGATTTCGGCATGGCCCTCTCCTACAAGATCACCTCGGACAAGGTGGTGATGGCGCAGCGCACCGTCATCGGCGCCGCCGAGCGGATCCCCGAGCTGGGCCTGCGTTTCTACGAGGAAGGCCCGAAGAAAGGTCATGCCAAGGTGGAGGCGTTCCTCAATCGGGCCGTTGCAAAAGGCCTGCTTGAGATATCCGACGTCGACCTTGCCGCCTACCAGCTTTCCGAACTCTGCATGGCCGGCCTGCTCAGGCAGCGCCTGTATGGCTACCGCCGCCAGTCGCCCCCCGAGCATGAGATCAGGCATGTGGTGCGGTCGGGTGTCGACGTCTTCCTGAAAGCCTATGGAACGGAAGTGTTCACCGCCCAGGACAGAGCAAGGCGCAAGGCTTAAGCGACGGCGCGCCGATCACCCGCCATTGGCGACCAGAACGATCGCTGTGCGCAGTTCTTCGAGCCCGCCCGCCTTTTCCGATGACGTTGCCAGCACGCCCGGGAAAGCCGCCGGCCTTTTTTTGATCTTTGCAAGTGTTTCTTCGATCAGCCGCGGCACGCCTGCGGTTTTGATCTTGTCCGTCTTGGTCAGCACGATCTGGTAGGAGACGGCCGCCTTGTCGAGCAGTGTCAGCACGTCCTCGTCGTTCTTCTTGATGCCGTGCCGCGCGTCGATCAGCACATAGACGCGTTTCAGCGTCACCCGGCCCTTCAGATAGTCGAAGACAAGCTTCGTCCACTGGTCGACCTGATCCTTCGGCGCCTGGGCATAGCCGTAGCCAGGCATGTCGACCAGCGCCAGCGGCGGCAGGTCGGCGCCTTCGCCGGAAAACCCATCGGGCACGAAATAATTGAGTTCCTGCGTGCGTCCCGGCGTGTTGGACGTGCGGGCCAGCCCCTTCTGGCCGACCAGCGCGTTGATCAGCGACGACTTGCCGACATTGGAGCGGCCGGCAAAAGCGATCTCCGGCGGGCCTTCGGGCGGCAGGAACTTCATGGCGGGCACGCCGCGGATGAAGACCCATGGCCGCGTGAAGATGTCCTCGCCGACCGCGGTAATTGCTTCCGCCGTCACGCCGATGCCTCGAGCCGGTCGATATCGGCGCCTCGGATGGCATCGAGGTTGCGGGTGATCTTGTCTGCCGGCCAGTCCCACCAGGCGATCTGCCGCAGGCGCGCGATGGTCTCGTCGTCGAAGCGCATCTTCACCACCTTGGCGCTGTTGCCGGCGGCGATCGCATAGGGCGGCACGTCGCGTGTCACCACCGACTTGGCGGCGATGATGGCGCCGTCGCCGATCTTCACGCCCGGCATGATCGCGGTATTCATGCCGATCCACACGTCATTGCCGATCACGGTGTCGCCGCGCAGCTCGGCTTTCCATGTCGCGACGTCGAAACCCTTTTCCCAGCCATGGCTGAAGATGTTGAACGGATAGGTCGAGAAGCCGCCCATGACATGGTTGGCGCCGTTCATGATGAAGCGGGCACCTTCGGAGATGGCGCAGAATTTGCCGATGATCAGCTTGTCGCCGATGAAGGCATGATGATGGAGCACGCAGGTCTCGACGAAACTCTCCGGCCCGCCGGGATCGTCATAGTAGGTGTAGTCGCCGATCTCGATGTTGGGAGCGTGGACGATCGGCTTCAGGAAGCCGACCCGATTGTGATGCAGGGTCGGATGTTTGGTGTTGGGATTAGGGCCGTTCATTGTGATCTCCGGCGAGATTGCGGCGGACCTGAAAGATAGCCCAATCTTTTCGCCAATAGCAAAAGGCCCCGGCTGTGCCAGGGCCTTTTTTCGGGGGATGGTTTAGAACCGCTATTCGGCGGGTGTCGGTTTCTTCTTGAACATGCCGGCCAGATTGTCCCACAGCTCGATCTTGGCGCCCTGCCGCTTCATGATCGCACCCTGCTGCAGGATCGACAGAAGGTTGTTCCAGGCCCAGTAGATCACCAGACCGGCCGGGAAGCCTGCCATCATGAAGGTGAAGATCACCGGCATCCAGGTGAAGATCGCGGCCTGCGTCGGATCCGGCGGCGCCGGGTTCATGCGCATCTGCAGGAACATGGTCACGCCCATCAGCAGCGGCCAGATGCCGATGTGCAGCATGGCCGGCGTGGCGAAAGGCAGCAGGCCGAACAGGTTGAGCAGCGACGTCGGGTCGGGCGCCGCCAGGTCATGGATCCAGCCGAAGAACGGGGCGTGCCGCATTTCGATGGTGACGTAGAGCACCTTGTAGAGCGCGAAGAATACCGGGATCTGGATCACCACCGGCCAGCAGCCGGCGATCGGGTTGATCTTCTCGGTCTTGTACAGCTCCATCATCGCCTGTTGCTGCTTCATCTTGTCGTCCGCGTATTTCTCGCGGATCTCCAGCATCTTGGGCTGCACCTTCTTCATGTTCGCCATCGACTTGTACGACTTGTTGGCGAGCGGGAAGAAGATCGCCTTGACGATGACGGTGGTGGCAAGGATTGCCAGGCCGAAATTGCCGAAGAATTTGTAGAGCGTATCGATCAGCCAGAACATCGGCTTGGTGATGAAGGAGAACCAGCCCCAGTCGATCAGCAGGTCGAAACGGCGGATGTCGAGATCCTTTTCGTAGGCGGTGATCTTCGACACTTCCTTGGCGCCGGCGAAGACCAGCGATTCCACCGTGGTCGACTGCCCCGGTTCGACGGTGATCGGATCGGTCAGGAAGTCGGACTGGTAGCGCGGACGGCCATCGTCGAAATAGGCGAAGCGCGGCTGGAACGGCTGCTTTTCAGTCGGGACCAGCGTCACCGCCCAATATTTGTCGGTGATGCCGAGCCAGCCGTTGGTCGACTTGGCCGGCACATACTGCTTGTCCTTTTCGACGGACGCGTATTTGTGCTCCTGCAGGCCCTCCTCACCGGTCACGCCGATCAGGCCTTCATGCAGCACGTAAATCGAGGGCGTGCTCGGCTTGTCGAAGCGGGTGACGCGGCCATAATTCGAGAGGGTAACCGGGGCCGAGCCGGCATTCTGCACCGTGTCGGAGACCTTGAACATGTAGTTCTCGTCCACCGAGATGGTGCGCTTGAAGGTCAGGCCCTTGTCGTTGGTATAGCTCAGCGTCACCGGCGTCGTCGGCGTCAGCGTGGCGTTGCCGTCGACCGTCCATACCGTGTCCGGGCTCGGCACCTTGCCGGTCGTCTCGTTGCCGACAAAGCCGAGTTCGGCATAGTAGCCGTTCGGCAGCGCCGATGGGTTGAGCAGCTCGATCTCGGGCGAATTGTTGTCGACCGTCAGCCGGTAGCGCTT
This sequence comes from Mesorhizobium sp. NPDC059054, assembly GCF_042739215.1. NCBI lineage: Bacteria > Pseudomonadati > Pseudomonadota > Alphaproteobacteria > Hyphomicrobiales > Phyllobacteriaceae > Mesorhizobium > Mesorhizobium sp. NPDC059054. Next base: position 619,607 of record NZ_JBHYHV010000003.1, on the reverse strand, counting down.
CAGCTTGAGGTCGTCGAGGCGTGCGCCTGTCAGGTTGATCGAGCCTTCGAGGCTCGGTGTGTCGATCTTGACGCGGCTGGTGGCCGCAAGCGCCTGTTCGCGTCCGGCCGGGGTCGAGCCATCGGTACCGGGCAAGCTCGGCACGGCGCCCTGCTGTGCCGGCGCCTGAGTGCCCGTCGCCGGTGCCGTCTTGGCCTGGCGCTCGGCCTCGATACGTGCCGTCTCGCGCTGGGATTCGACGCGGGGGTTCATGTAGAACACCTGCCACAGCGTCAGGATCAGCACCGACAAGGCGATGGTGATGAAGAAATTGCGGTTGTTTTCCATCGAGACCTTGGCCTGTCGCGCTAGCGTTTTGCGTGGATACGGCGGGAAAGCTCGGCTTTCAGCTCACCGAATGGCGCGGCGAGTACATCCTCGCGCCCCACGATGACATAGTCATGGCCGCTTTCCATGTCAGCGGCGGCATAAGTGCGCACGGCTTCTTTCAGCCGCCGGCGAACCCGGTTGCGCACGACGGCGTTGCCGACCTTCTTGGTGACCGTGAAGCCGACACGCGGCGCTTCGTGATCGCCGCGGTTCAGCACTTCAACGAGGAAAAACCGCCCGCGCCGCTTTTCACCGCGCCGGACGGTCAGGAAATCCGTGCGTTTCAGAAGCCGTTTGGGTGCCTGTCCCATTGGCCGGGTCGAGGGCAACGGCCGTAGCGTCCGCTTAAGCGGACAGCCGCTTGCGACCGCGATTGCGGCGGGCAGCGACGACTCCGCGGCCACCTTTGGTGGCCATGCGAGCACGGAAGCCGTGCCGGCGCTTGCGAACGAGCTTGGAGGGTTGGTAGGTGCGCTTCATTTGTTTAAATACCGCGGCGTGCGGCCCTTCTTGTGTCTGTCACTCTGTAACAGGAGCTTGTTGGCTGGGCCCTGTTTGGCGCGACCGAAACCGCGCCGGGTTCTGGGGCCCGAGCGTGAGCGGGGCTTATAGGTAGAAGGGTTTTGGAAGTCAATCCGACTCGGCGGCAAAGATTCGCTCGCGTTGGCTCATCTCGTCATATGGCTGGAAATTCCGTCACAATTGCCTAGTTTGCATGGCAAGGCATGGCGGCACTGGGTGTATGAGCGTCGAACCTTCCACGATTGAAAGCACGGAAGCCGCCAGGCCCGCGGCTGGCGCCCTGGCTCGGGTTGTGCCGCTGGCACGCGGCCTGTCGGCCAAACTCATCCTGCTCACCATCGTCTTCGTGCTGCTTGCCGAAGTGCTGATTTTCCTGCCCTCGATTGCCGACTATAGAATGCGCTGGCTACGCGAGCGCCTCAATACGGCGGCCGCGGTATCGGTGGTTCTGATTGAAGGCGACCCGGGAGCCCTTTCCCGCACGGCCCAGGACGATCTTCTGATGGCGCTGGGCGCGAAGGCAATCGCGGTCCGCGACGGCGATGCCTCGCGCCTGCTTGCCGTTGCGGCCATGCCCCCCAAGGTGGACGAACATGTCGATATGGCCAACACCGGCATGTTCGCTCAGCTTTCAGGCGCGCTCGAGACATTGTTCGCGGGAGGAGATCGCACGCTTCGTATCTTCGGGCCTGTCGGCGAGCAGGGTCGCGAATTCGAGCTGATCATGCCGGATTACCGGCTGCGCGCGGCCATGCTGTCTTTTTCACGCAACATCGCCCTGATCGGACTGCTGATCTCGGTCTTTTCCGCGATGCTCGTCTATGTCGCGGTCGACCGGATCATGATCCGTCCGGTGCGGACGATGACGCGTTCGATGCTGGCTTTCTCGGAGGCACCTGACGATCCGACCCGTATTGTTTGTCCGGCTACCCGCGCAGATGAAATCGGCGTTGCCGAGCGCGAGCTGGCGCAGATGCAGGCGCGTCTGCAAAAGATGCTCGCCGAACAGCGGCATCTCGCGGATCTCGGTCTTGCCGTATCGAAGATCAACCATGACATGCGCAACATATTGGCGTCGGCGCAGCTCCTGTCGGACCGCCTGCTGCAAGTGAAGGATGCCAGCGTTCAGGCCTTCGCTCCCAAATTGCTGAAGGCCCTGGACCGCGCCGTTTCCTACACCGAAGGTGTGCTGGCCTATGGCCGCGCCCAGGAGGCGCCGCCAGCCCGCCGCATGCTGCGTCTGCGCCAACTGGTCGATGAGGTGCATGGCCTGCTCGACATGGGAGACGGGATCGAGTTCGAAAACGGCGTCGATGCCGGGTTCGAGGTGGATGCCGATTCGGAACAGCTGTTTCGTGTGCTGACCAACCTGTCGCGCAATGCCGTGCAGGCGATGGCGGCCGACACCGAAGGCTCTGTCGTGCGGCAGCTGGCCATTTCAGCCGAACGCATGGGCGGAGTGAGCCAGATATTGGTCACCGACACCGGCCCAGGCTTGCCCCCGAAGGCACGGGAGAATCTTTTCCTGGCTTTTCGCGGCTCGGCGCGCAGCGGCGGCACCGGCCTCGGCCTGGCCATCGCGCATGAACTGGTTCGCGCCCATGGCGGCAAGCTCGAACTTCTCGAAAGCATTGGTGGCCGCACCGTGTTTTCGGTCAGTATCCCCGACCAGCCCGTCAGTCTCGACCGTGCCCGTCGCGGCCTCAGACGGTCGGCCTGATGGCGGCAGCTTGCCGCCTTTCACAACGACGGCAAAACTTTTGCATTGATCGGCTTGCTTTTCGGAATTTGAGTCGTTAGGGAACACCTCGCATCGCGGCTGGCCCCGAAAGCTGGCCCCGATCGGTATCAGGCAAAGCCTGTTGCGCGCCCGTAGCTCAGCTGGATAGAGCACCAGACTACGAATCTGGGGGTCAGGAGTTCGAATCTCTTCGGGCGCGCCATCTTTCCTCAATGTCCGTTACCACGCCATTTGGCCTTTTGGGCACCGGGGCGTTTCCGTCTGTCTCGGAAACGCGGAATCGTTGCGGGTTTCAGGAATTTCAGCTGCGCCCACATCGGCTACAGCGCGGTCAGCGTGGCATTCTCCCCGTTCGTGCCTTGGTGATCGAGACCCCAGATGTCCGGATTTCGTGCGAAGGACTCGGTCAGCATTTCGATGAGGACCCGGACTTTCCGCGTGGGGTGCTTACCCGGCGGGCGGACGACATAGGCGGCGCCCGGCGGTACCGGATAGCGCGTCATGATCGGGACCAGTGCGCCGGAGGCTACATATTCATGTGTGATGCAGTCGGGGAGCCAGGCGATGCCGAGACCCGCCGCCGCCGCGGCGGCAAGCGCCGTGGCGCTATCGGCCTTGAACCTGCCCTGCGGCTGGACCGTGACAATCTTGCCGCCATCCATGAACTGCCAGGCTTCCGTTCCTTGCATGAGGGCCTGATGGGTGACGAGTTCGTCGGGAGTCTCGGGTGCTCCGTGCTCTTCGACATAATCCGGGCTGGCGACAAGCTTTCCATGGATCGGCCCGACGCGCTTCGCGATCAGGTTGGAGTCCTGAAGGTAGGCGCCACGGATCGCGCAATCGAAACCTTCTGCGATCAGATCGACGAAGCGATCGCTGTAGGAGGTATGGATGTGAAGCTGCGGGTGCTGGCGCGCCATTTCCGCGAGCACCGGGGCAAAGTGGGTTGGGCCGAAAGTAAGCGGCACGGCAACCCGCAGGCGGCCGCGCAACTCACCGGTTGGCAGGATCGTTTCCCTGGCCGTGTCGATCTCGGCGCTGGCTCGGGCAGCATGGTCTCTGAACGTGGTACCCGCTTCTGTTAGCGCAGCGCCGCGTGTCGTTCGTGCAAGAAGCTGAACGCCGAGTTCGGCTTCGATCCGGAAAAGCCGCCGACTGACGATCGACTTGGAGACTCCGAGCCGACGCGCGGCTGCCGATACGCCCCCTGCATCGGCCACCGCGACGAATGTCCGTAGATCTTCGATGTCCATCGGCGTTCCTCATTTCGCGACACAGCTTGCCAGACTATGACACTACCGTATCGCTAATAGGAACAGCAGATTGCGTCCAGGCAACGTCGCCGCTGGTCGGCGCCTGTCTCCCGGAAAACCCATCGCCGCCCATAGCGGCAGAGAAAGGAAGTCTTGATGACCCCTCGTAACGGCCTCGATTCGCTTCTTCGTCCCGAAGACTCGGTTCTCGTTCTGATCGATCACCAGCCTTACCAGCTCGCAAACCTCAACAGCCATGATCCGCACATGGTGGTCAACAACACGACCGCGCTGGCGAAGCTGGCAAAAGCCTTCAATGTTCCGACCATTCTCACCAGCGTGATCGCGGCGCGCGGTGGACTTCTCTTCAAGCAGGTCACCGACGTATTTCCGGACCAGGAGGTCATCGATCGCACCTGGGTGAACACCTGGCAGGACGAGAATGTGGTGAATGTCGTCAAGGCGACCGGCCGCAAGCAGCTGATCATCGCCGGCCTGTGGACCGAGGTCTGCGTCGCGATGCCTGTGATCCAGGCCGCCGGCGAAGGTTGGGACGTGACCGTGATCACCGACGCGTCGGGCGGGATTTCGAAGGAGTCTCACGAAGTTGCCATCCAGCGAATGATCACGGCCGGTGCGAACGTGATGACCGTGATGGCACTCGCTGGCGAATGGCAACGCGATTGGGCGCGCACCGAGCATGTCGAGGAGCTGACCGAGATTCTCATCCAGCACTTCGGCGGCAGCGGCATCGCGTATCTCTGGGAACAGCAGCTGCTCAACACCCCAGTCGGATCCGCCTGACCGTCGGCCAACTGATCGGACCGGGTGGCGAGAAGCTGTCACGGGCAGCGCAGATCAAATGCAGATTGCTTGTCGAGCCTCGTCACCCCTTCCGCCCTGCGGTGCGCATTACCCCGATGATAGGGAAGGAGACTGGAGAAGATCATGAAAGCGGCGGTCTATGACAGATGCGGTGCGCCGGAGGTCCTGGACTACAGGGACGTTCCGGACCCCGACCTGGGTGTGTCGGATGTCCTGATCGACGTGGAGGCGATCTCGATTGAAGGCGGAGACCTGATCAATCGGCGAGTGGTGCCGCCACCAAGGTCCGACTTCATCGTCGGCTATGCCTCTGCGGGAACCGTCATTGCGGTGGGAAACGGAGTCACCGGGCGCAAGGTGGGCGACCGGGTGACGGGTTTCGCAGGTGACGGATCACATGCCGCGTTGCGCGCTGTCCCCCAAAATCAGACCTGGAGAGTTCCGGACGATGTCGGTTCTGCAGAAGCTGCCGCTCTGCCGATTTCATTCGGTACGGCTCACCACTGCCTCTTCGCGCGTGGCGCGCTGCAGGCCGGCGAAACCGTGCTGGTGCAGGCCGCAGCCGGAGGTGTCGGCCTTGCCGCGATCCAGCTTGCGAAGCAAGCGGGGGGCAGGGTCATCGCCGTCTCGAGTGGCTCGGACAGGTTGCCGAAGCTGCGATCGGCCGGCGCCGATCACGTGATCGATCATCGCAGCGACGATGTCGCCGAAGCCGTGCTTGAGCTTACTGACGGCCTGGGGGTAAACCTGGTCGTCGATCCGGTCGGTACGACGCTGCCGGTCTCGCTGAAGGCGCTCGCTCGGGAAGGCCGGCTCGTGTTCGTCGGCAATTCCGGAGGAGGCGATCTCGCCCTCGACCTTTGGCCTGCACTTCAGGCAAACCAATCGCTTTTCGGTGTCTTCATGGGCACGCAATTCGTCGATCCGCAGGTCAGAGCCACGGTGGATGACCTGCTTTCGCAAGTCGCCGCATCGAAGCTCACGGTTTTCCTGGACAGGCGATTTTCCCTCGCTTCAGCGGCCAGGGCGCATGACCACGCCGAGCGCGGCCGACCGTTCGGGCGGGTCATCTTGCAACCGTGATGTCTTTCGGGCGTTGGGTCCGAGGTAGATCTCCGTTTGGCGACATGGCTCGTACAGGACGTCTGCCGTTCGCGCGCCGCCTTTGAATTTACGGAGCTCCCTCCTATCTCCACTTCAGGCTTGCCACTCAGCCGCCTCGGCGCTCGCCGCAAGTTTCGCCTTTCCATTCGGTACCGCGCGTGCCGCGGGGCCTGCCACCCACGACGTTCCAGAAGGAGAACACAGCATGGGCTTTGTCACGACCAACGACGACGTGCAGATTTTCTACAAGGACTGGGGTCCCAAGGATGCCCAGCCCATCGTTTTCCACCACGGCTGGCCGCTCAGCTCCGATGATTGGGACGCGCAGATGCTTTTCTTCCTGTCGAAGGGCTACCGCGTCGTCGCGCATGACCGGCGTGGCCACGGACGCTCGGAACAGGTCGCCGAGGGTCATGACATTGACCACTATGCTGCCGATGCCTTTGCCGTCGCGAAGGCGCTGGACCTGAGGAACGCGGTTCACATCGGCCATTCCACCGGTGGCGGCGAAGTCGCGCGGTACGTGGCGCGACACGGCGAGCCTGCCGGCCGGGTGGCCAAGGCTGTCCTCGTCGCCGCCATTCCGCCGCTGATGCTGAAGACCGGCGACAACCCCGAGGGCACGCCGATGGAGGTCTTCGACGGCTTCCGGACCGCGCTGGCCAGCAACCGCGCCCAGTTCTTCCGCGACGTCCCGTCAGGGCCGTTCTACGGCTTCAACCGCGAGGGCGCGACGGTCCATGAAGGCGTGATCCAGAACTGGTGGCGGCAAGGCATGATGGGCAGCGCCAAGGCACACTACGACGGCATCAAGGCCTTCTCGGAAACCGACCAGACCGAGGACCTCAAGGCGATCAGCGTGCCGACGCTGGTGCTGCACGGTGAGGACGACCAGGTCGTTCCGATCGCCGCCTCGGCTTTGAAGGCCGTCAAGCTGCTGCCGAACGCCTCGCTGAAGACCTATCCCGGTTTCTCGCACGGAATGTTGACGGTGAATGCAGACGTGCTGAATGCCGACCTTCTGGCGTTCGTCACCGGCTAAGGTCTCGCGAGACGGAATCAGCCTGACCGGCTCGTTCCGAGCCGGTCGACATGCGGCCGTCAGACTTTGCGGGCCAACAGGTCGGCGTACCGCTTGAGGTACAGCGGCCAACCCTGATCGCCTGCAACTCCGTCACGCTCGCTTTCCCAGCCTGCGCCGTGGCGCTCCAGGTTCCGGTGCTCGATCTCGACACGGGTGCGGTCAGCCGTCTCGGCGGTGAAGCGCACTTCCCACTCGCTGGTTCTGTTCGGATCGGTCTCGATCTGCCAACGCGGACTGATGTCCCAGCTCAGGAGCACGCGGTCGGGCGGCTCATAGGCCAGCACGCGCGCCCAGCGGCATTCGCTGCCGTCGGCGCCACGATCGTAGAGGTAGCCGCCGACCCGAGGCTCGAACACCGTCTCGACAATCGGGACAGCGAGCATGTTGTGCTCGGGTGGTTTGAAACTGCCGAAGTCCTCGGTGAAGACCTTGAATGCGCGCTCGATCGACGCCTCGACCACGACTGACTGTTTCACAGATGCGATTGGTATCTGAGTATTCATCGTGACTCCTCTGGTGTTTTCTCGACCGCCGATTTGTAGGCCGTCAGGGTCTTGCTCCAGAACCGGTCGAGCCAGGCGCGCATCTGGCCAAGTCCGTGCGGGTCGATGTGGTAGACGTTGCTTGCGCCCTTCGGCTCGGCGCGGACCAGCCGCGATTCCCGCAGCACCTTGAGGTGCTGCGAGACCGCCGACTGCGACACGGTCATCTGCCGCGTGATCTCCGCCACCGAGCGCGGACGCTCCGCGATCAGCTCGAAAATCTGCCTGCGGGTCGAATCGCCGAGAGCGACAAGCTGCGCGCTATCAGTAGCCATGACTTATGATTAGTATAAACTGATGATTGTGTCAATTGGAGTCACGCAGAGCGCGTCGGGTGCGACGCGGGAGGCGTCAGGCGGGTTCGATTTGAGGGAGAGCATAACTGTAGGTGATGTCGTATTGACAATTGTTAACAATCAGCAATATGAATAAGGCGGGAGATTGACCAGTGGCACTCGAAAAGCTCAGCCTTGTGGATCGTGCGACGCAGCAACTGCGTCAGATGATTGTTGGAGCGGATCTTTCGCCGGGCCAGCGTCTGACCGAGCAGGAGTTGTCGGATGAAATGCAGGTTGCTCGCGGCACGGTCCGCGCGGCATTGGCTGCATTGGTCGCTGAAAACCTGGTGGTGCGGCGTCCCTATGCCGGCTGGACCGTGCAGTCGGTCAACAACGAGTTGCTGCGCGAGCACTATCAAGTCCGAGGCGCTTTTGAAGAACTCTCGGCACGCCTCGTGGCCGCGTCGTTGAATGAAAGCATACGTGAGACCCTAGAGGCTGCCTACGATCAGCTAATCGAGGCTGAACGGAATGGAGACGCCGAGTCCCGTCTGCAAGCGGATCTGGGTTTCCATGCAAGCATGATCCAGGCGAGCGAAAATAAGCTTTTGATACGGCAATATGAAAGCATCGCCGGTCAGACAGAGTGGCTGTATCGCTGGTCGGAGAACAGCTGGCCACGACGAATTAACCTGCTCGACTGGCATAAGCCGATCCTAGACGCGGTTCTCAGTAAGGGCCCGGAAGCTGCAGCGGCGGCTGTCAGAGCCCATACGCAACGCAGCCTGCATGACGATATGCAGGATCTGCAGAACAAACCCCCGCAGTAATTTTGCCATTTGAAGGAGGAAACATGGCTATCCTCGCATCCTCGCTAACCAGACGTGGCTTTTTGGCCTCAACCGCTGCTGCGGGACTACTACTCCCCTTCGGGACGGCCCGTGCCGCCACACCGCGCAAAGGTGGTGATTTTCGCCTTGCCATGGCTGGCGGCAGTTCCGACAACTCTCTCGATCCGAGAGCATTTACCCAACAAGTCCAAAGGGTGATTGGTGTCGCTGTCTGCAACCAGCTGGTGGAAATCCTTCCAGACGGAACGTTGACACCGGAGCTGGCCGAAAGCTGGCAAAGCAACGACGCAATCAATTGGATTCTCCAGATCCGCCAGGGCGTTACGTTCCACAACGGCAAGGCGCTCGATGCCGAAGATGTCGTCTATTCGATCAATCTTCACCGGGGTAAGACGACCTCCGGCGCAAAGTCCCTGTTTGATGCGATCTCTGAGATCAAGGCAAACGGCCCTCATGAAGTCGCCGTGACACTCGCAAGCCCGAATGCGGAGTTCATGCATACGTTTGCCGACTACCACGCAATGATCGTGCCTGCGGGTTTCGAAGACTGGCAAAAACTCGTCGGGACGGGGGGCTACATTCTGGAAAGCTTCCAGCCGGGGATTCGCGCCACGTTGAAGCGCAACGGCAACTATTGGAAAACTGATCGCGCTCATGTCGAGCGGGTCATCCTGACGGTTATGAACGATTCCACCGCACGGCTGGCTGCTCTTCAAAGTGGGGCGGCAGATGTCATTAACCAGCTCGACCGCAAGGTCTTTCCTCTTGTCGAACGAAACCAGGCACTGAAAGTCGTGCGTTCTCCGGGCGCTGTGCATTGGACGTTCATCGGCGCTTTCAATGCTGAGCCGACAAAGAACAATGATGTCCGGCAGGCGTTGAAATTCGGCTGCGATCGACAGGCTATGCTGGATTTGATCATGCGCGGGCTCGGAACGCTCGGAAATGATCATCCGATCGCACCAAACAATCCCTATTATAACGGCGCGCTGGAACAGCACGTGTTTGACGCCGATAAGGCGAGATTCCACCTCAAGAAGGCCGGTCTCGAAAAGCTGACCCTCGATCTTTACACATCGGACGCGGCTTTGCCCGAGGCCGTCAGCCTGTCGGAGGTATATCAAAGCAAGGCTGGTGCCGCGGGCATCGATCTCAAGGTTATCAAGCGTCCGGCAGACGGTTACTGGTCAGACACATGGATGAAGAAGCCATTCACGGTTTCGAGCTGGCTTAACCGCCCGGTCGACCAGACCTTTTCGCTGATCTATGGCACCGGCTCCGCCTGGAACGAAAGCTATTGGTCCAATGCTCAGTTCGACAAACTTCTGGCAGAAGGCAAAGCCACCCTCGATTTCGACAAGCGTAAGGAAATCTACGGTGAACTGCAGGCGATCCTGAATGACGAGGGGCCAAGCATCATCCCGATCTTCGCTGATTTCCTGGACGCCAGATCCGTCAAAGTTCAGGGGTTCGAACCCAGCGGCGTGTCGGATCTGTCGGGAGATCGCATTATCGAACGCGTCTGGCTCGACGAATAAGTGAAGCGTCTGATCGCTGTCGAAGTGGCCATCAATCGCTTGCGGGAGGGTTCTCATGTCATTGTCGATGGCATGGACTGATGTCGATCTGGATGCACCAGGTCGGCAGGTCGGGCTGATACGTGTAGAGCACTCCGTGCATCGCTCGGCCTATGGAACGATCCCCGTTCCGTTGGCTGTGTTCGCGAATGGTCGCGGGCCAACGCTTCTGCTGATGGCCGGTTCGCACGGCGACGAATATGAAGGTCAACTCGCCCTGGCACGTTTGATCCGAACCATCGACGTGGAGCGGATCAATGGACGGATTCTTGTACTGCCGGCGGCAAATCAGCCTGCGGTCATTGAAGGGTCGCGCACGTCACCGCTCGACGGAGGAAACCTGAACCGGTCATTTGGAGATAACCATATCGACACCCCGACCGGCAGGATTGCCGCGTTCATCACGCAGGAATTGATCGGGCGCTGCGATGCGGTTCTGGATTTGCATTCGGGGGGCAGCTCGCTGAACCATCTGCCATGCTCCTATGCCGATCTTGGAACCGACAAGGCTATGGCTCAAAAGACGTTCGCTGCCCTGGAGGCAATGAACGCGCCGCTTTCCTGGGCACAGTTCGGATGTCCGGCGGGTTCGGTTGCGGGGCGTGCCGTTGTTCAACGGGGAGCCATGCATCTTTCAGGCGAGTTCGGCGGTGGTGGCCATCTCGGCGCCGACGCGCTCGAAGTTGCCGAACGCTGCATCTATCGACTGCTCGACCATTTGGGCATCCTGAACATGGAGGACCGGTGGCGAACTGAAATCTCCACGCGCTTCGTCTCTAACGTCCAGGACGATTTCGTCTACGCGCCAAGAGATGGTGTCTTCGAGCCCTTGGCGAGATTGGGCGAGACTGTCGAGGTCGGGCAACTCGCCGGCTATCTGCATGCGCCGGAGCGCCCGCTGGAGCCGCCCCTGGAGTTGCATTTTGCAAGCCGGGGGATCGTTTCTGTCATCCGTGCCATGGGGCGGAGCAGGAGTGGCGATTGCTTGTTTCAATTGCTGGGCGAGATCGAGCGCGGCGAGATCCTGAGGTCGATCGAGACCATGGCATGAACGATTTTCGTTCGGATAACACCTGTCCGGCTGCTCCAACTGTTCTCGAAAAACTTCAGAAGGTGCTGGCAAGCGGCCAGACCGCTTATGCTGAAGACGAAATTACTGCGAAGGTTCAGGACAAGCTCAGGGCGATTTTCGAATGCGACCTGGAGTTTTTCCCGATATTCACCGGAACGGCCGCCAATGCCTTGGCGATATCCCAGATCTCCGGCCGTTTCGGCGAAGTCATCTGCCATCGCAACTCCCACGTTTTTGTCGATGAGTGCGGGGCTGTCGAATTTTATGCCTCCGCACGACTTCGACCTGTCGCGGGTCAACAAGGCAAGCTTGCTCTGGAGGATCTTCCAGAACTGCTGGACGATGGCGATGTGCATCGCGGCAAACCGACGGTGCTTTCCCTGAGCCAGAGCACTGAGACAGGGATCGCCTATCGCAGCGAGGAAATCGCGCTTCTGGCTGGAAGGGCCAAGGATGCGGGCCTGCGAGTGCACATGGATGGAACTCGTTTTGCAAATGCCCTTGCATTCACAGGCGCTTCCCCTGCCGATCTGAGCTGGCGTTCGGGGGTCGACGTCTTGTGTCTTGGCGCCACAAAAGGCGGCGCAATCGGGGCTGAGGCGGTAATCTTTTTTTCGGCAGCGGATGCCTTGGAGTTCCGCAGGACGATGAAGCGGGCCGGTCATCTTGGGGCCCGCATGTGGTTCCTTTCTGCGCAGATCGATGCCTGGCTCGCCGACGATTTCTGGCTGCAATCGGCCGGTCATGCCAATGCGATGGCCGCTCTTCTCGGCAAGGCATTGCGAGACAGTGGCATGGAGCCACTCTATCCTGTGGAAGCGAATATGGTTTTCGTCGAGATGACCCGCGACCAAAGCGACGCCTTGAGAAACAGAGGGTTTTTGCATTATTTCATCAAACAGCCGGACGGCCGAAATGCAGCTCGATTTGTAACCTCGCACAACACAGGCGGGAGTGAGATCGAGGCGCTTGCCCTGGCGATCCGGGCGATGTGAGCCATCGCGACAGACGCGCCCGTCTGAATCCCATCAACAGCATACCATCGTACGCAGTTGAATCGGCAAGGGGGCAGGCTCGTGGCAGGCTGATCCGATGGCCGTATTGTCGGTTTCTTCCACGCAGTAGATCAAAGGCCACGCGCAAGCGCCAGAAACTGGAGAGGTGGCAAGTGGGTTGATGAGGGAGCCTGCGACGCGTAACCCAGGGCATCGAAGGCGTTCAGCCAGAGCTTTATTCGCGGAGGGGAGAAACGATGGCTACACCGACAAAAATGGGAACACTGCCGGTCAATGCGCAGGTCACTTTCCTCTATTACAAGGACCTTGCGGCCCCCGAGCATTTTTATGGGGAGCAGTTGGGTTTCGAAAAAACCTTCGACAAGGGCTGGGTCAAGTTCTTCCGCATCACCGACCATTCCTATGTCGGCCTCGTCGACGAAGCGAAGGGACATCACCAGGCTTCCGACGCCAAGGCGGTCATGGTGAGCATGGAAACGCCGGAGATCGAGGCCTGGTACGAGCGCATGAAAGGCAACGGCGCCGAGATCGTCGTGCATTTCGATCCGGCCAAGGCGGGAGAGCAGATGGTCTCCACCTTCCTGATGCGCGATCCCGGAGGCTACAGCGTCGAGTTCTTCCGTTTCAACAAGCGCGACTGAGTGCCTGTCTCAACGGCTGCACGACACGGCGCGGAAAAGTCAGGAAACGGTGCTCAGTCCACCACCGCTTCCGCCTCGATCTCGACCTCGTAGTCGCCGATCAGGTCGCCCGCCGCGATCATGGTGTTGGCCGGCTTGATCTCGCCGAAGAAACGGCCATGTGCCCGGGATGCCGGCTCCCATTGCGCGGCATCGCGCAGATAGATGCGCGTGCGCACGACATCCTCGGCGCGCCCGCCAAGTGCCGCGATCGAAGCCAGGATCTTGTCGAGGATGTAGGTGGTCTGTGCGCCGGCGTCGCCGGGCGCGACGCAACGATCCGCACCATGGGTGGCGGTCGTTCCGGAAACGCGGATCGTATCCTTCACCCGCACGGCACGGCTGAAGCCCGCAATGGGTTCCCAGATGCTGCCGGACGACACGCGCGAGCGTTCCGGCCGCCCCGGGACGGGCTCGGCCACAAAGATCGAAGGCAGGGCATCGAGATGATGGCTCAGGTCGCCCGAGGCAGTGAGATAGGGTGGACGGCGGTATTCGTCGCCGCAATCGCCCGGGATCGGCTGCGTGCCAGCAAAGGCCGCCTCGAGCCGGGCCTTGTCCTCTCCATCGAGCACGAAGGAAAAGGCTTTCAGATTGTCGTCACGGTGTTCGCTTTCGCCGAGCCGCGCGCCGATGATGGCGGCTGCGACCGACGGATGCTCCAGCACCCAGCGGGTCGCGACATTGGAGATCGAGACGGTGTGCTTGCGCGCGATTTCGCCCGCTGCGGCGAGCACGCCTTGAAAGGCCTCCCAGCCACCGGCCGTGTCGATGAAACGCTTGTATTTCGAGCGGCTCCAGTCTGGGATCGAGGCCGGTTCCGGCGCGCCAAGCCACTTGTCGGCGAGAAAACCGCCACACAGGGTTCCATAAGCGAACAGCTTGACGTTGCTGCGCGCGCAGACGTCGGAAAGCATTCCGGCGGCGCGGCGGTCGATCAGGGAAAAGGAGACCTGATTGGAGGCAAGCGGGATGCCGTCGGCGAGTGCCAGGGCCAGATGCGCGGCATCGAAATTGGTGACGCCGATCGCGCCGATCAGGCCTTCCTGCCTGAGCCGCGCCATTTCGTGCAGAGCATCCAGCCATGCCGAGTGCTCGAAGCTCCACCAGTGGAGCTGCAGCAAGTCGACCTTCTCGACGCCGAGCCGGTCGAGCCTTTCCTGGACACCCTTTCGCACGACCTCTGCCGTCATCGGGCCGGGTTCCGGGCACCATTTGGTGAAGGCCAGAGGTCGATTGCCAGCAGGGTAGCGAGCCAGCAGGTGACCCGTGATGATCTCCGCGCTGCCGTAATGGTCAGCCATGTCGAACGTGTCGAAGCCTGCTTTGGCATAGGCCTGCAGGGCATCGGCCCCGTATTCGGGGTCGAGCATCTCGCCGCCTTTCTCCAGATCAGCGACCTGCCATAGTCCGCACAGCAGCCGGCTGATATCGAGCCCCGCCAGCGTCGTGCGCTCAGGAGTGATTGGCATGTTGGGCCTCGCTCAGGATTCGGGAAGGGTGGATTTGGGCGCTGTCCGGCGCGCTGGCTTGAGGCGAGCAAGATGGCGTGAAACGATCCGCTCCTCTCCCAGAATGCCGCGTGGCCGCAAAAGCAGGATGGCGCACAGCCCGACGCCGATGAGCACGATGCGCAGCGCGGCGGCACGTGCCTGCTGGTCCGGTGGGAACAGGGATGCGATGGTGCCGGCCGAAGCCGCCCAGATGCCCCAGACCAGGATGGCCCCAAGGATGGCCCCGCGATTGTTGCCGGACCCGCCGACGATCAGCATGGCCCAGACCTGGAAGGTGAGCAGCGGCACATAATTGTCGGGCGCGATGAAGCCGACGAAATGGGCTTGGGTTGCCCCGGCCAGCCCCATGATGGCACCGCCGATCGCAAAGGCCTGCAAGCGGAAGCGGGTGGCGTTCTTGCCGAGCGCCAGCGCGGCCGTCTCATCTTCGCGGATGGCGCGCAGCACACGCCCCCATGGACTGCGCAGCAGATGTTCGAGCGCGAAATAGAGCAGGACAACCACGACGACCAGCACGCCGAGATTGAGCAGGCTGAAGGCCAGCGGATCGCCGGCCAGATTGGCGAAGGGCCTTGGAATGAAGCCGATGCCGAAGGGACCACCGGTGACGCCTTGCAGGTTGAGCGCGACAAGCTGCACCGTCACCGCCACGCCGAAGGTCGCGATGGCGAGATAGTCGGCGCGTAGCCGGATCGTCAGCCAGCCGACGAGAAACGAGGCAAGGCCCGTGGCTAGCGCTGCCCCCAGCCAGCCGACCAGGATCGGCAGGCCGAAGCCACCAAAACGGTCCGGTGCGTCGGGCGTGGTCAGCAGCGCCGAGACGTAGGCGCCGATGGCGACGAAACCGGCAACGCCCACGTTGAACAGGCCGGTCTGTCCCCATTGCACGTTGAGGCCCAGGCACATGACGGCATAGGTCAGGGCCATGGTCAGGAAAAAGGCGACATAGGCGACGAGTTCGACGCTCATTCCGCCCTCCCGAACAGGCCTTGCGGGCGCAGCAACAAGACGAAGACGAGGATCATGAACGCGACGGCCGCGCGCCATTCGGCGCCGATCAGCTGCACACCGAGCGCTTCCGCAAGACCGACGATCAGGCCCGCCAGCATCGCCCCGGGCACGCTGCCGATGCCGCCGAGGATCGCGGCCGCAAACAGCGGCAGCAACAGGTCGAAGCCCATATAGGGACGGATCTGCACCAGCAGGCCGGCCATGACGCCGGCGATGCAGGCAAGCCCTGCGCCCAGCACCCAGACGGTGCGGATCACCTTGCGCGCATCGATGCCGGCAACGCCGGCAAGCTGCTGGTTCTCGCTCACCGCGCGCATGGAACGCCCGATCGCCGTACGCGTCAGCAGGATGTGGATCGCGACGACGAGAACGGCCGCGACGACCAGCGACAGCAACTGGTCGGGCGTTGCCCTCAAGCCGCCGCCGAGTGGAAGCGCGATCTGCAAGGCCTTCGAGAAATAGACGGGCTTCGAGGTGAAGATGAATTCAAGCAGGCTGCGCAGCGCCAGCGAGGCGCCGAAGCTTGCCATCACCATGATGATGATGGCGCTGCGGCGCTTGCGCAGCGGGCCGAACAGCAGCGCATCGACCAGCAGCGCCAGCGCTGCCGTCAGCGCCACGGCGGCGAGCACCGCAAGCGGCAGCGACCAGCCGAAGGAGAATGGCCCGATCGGCTTGAGCAGCGCCCCCGACAGTGAGCCGAGCAGGCCGCTGGTGGCGAGCGCGAGGTAGGCGCCCCAGCTGATCATCTCGCCATGCGCGAAATTGGCGAAACGCAGGATCGAATAGGTCAGAGTGATGCCGATGGCACCAAGCCCGATCATCGCGCCGGCGATCAGGCCATCCATGATCAGTTGCGGGTTCATGGCGTTGCCGCCTTTCCCGCATGGTGGGCGCCGAGATAGAGTTCGGCGACGATCGGGTCTTCGGCGAGCGTGGCCGCCGGCCCTTCATGCCGCAACTGTCCTTCCACCAGGATCGCCGCGCGATCGGCGATGGCCAGCGCCGCCTTCACATTCTGCTCGACCAGGATGATGGTGACACCAGTGTCGTTGATCGCCTTCAACTGGGCAAACACTTCCTGCACGATCTTGGGTGAAAGGCCCGCCGAAGGCTCGTCCAGGATCAGCACGCTCGGCTCGACGATCAGCGCGCGCGCCACTGCCAGCATCTGCCGTTGGCCGCCCGAAAGTTGGCCGGCACGCAACGAAGGCCGCGTTGCGAGATCGGGGAACATTGCATAGAGGTCGGCCACGCGGCGGCTGCGTTTTTCCTTGGGCAGCACATTCGCGGCCAGAAGCAGATTGTCGTGGATCGACATCGTCGCGAAGATGTTTTCGGTCTGTGGCACGAAGGCCAGGCCGTGGCGGATCTTCTCATGCGTCGGCACCGCAGTGATGTCGAAATCGCCGAGCAGCGTGGCGCCGGAATGGATTGGCACGAGTCCGGCGATCGCCTTGACGAAAGTGGATTTGCCGGCGCCGTTGGGTCCGAGCACGATGACGAGTTCGCCGTTGCGAATCGAAAAGTCAACGCCGCGGACGATCGGCAGGTCGGGCTCGTAACCGGCGACAAGGGCTTGCGTCGAAAGCGCGATGGGCTGCGGTCCGGTCATGCCGCGACCTCGCCGAGATAGGCTTCGATCACGGTGCGGTTGCGGGAAACCTCGTCGGGGGTTCCTTCCGTCAGCAATTTTCCCGCTGCCATGACGACGACGCGGCCGCATAGGCGGGCGACCATGTCCATATTGTGCTCGATCAGCAGGATCGACTTGCCCTGGCCATTGAGCTCAAGAACGCGATCTATGATGAGCTCCAGCAGCGTCGGGTTGACGCCGGCAGCCGGCTCGTCGAGCAGGATGGTCTCAGGGTCCGCCATCAGCACGCGCGCCAGTTCCAGGAGCTTGCGCTGTCCGCCCGACAGCACCCGTGCCGGCTCGGCTTCCAATCCGGACAGTTTGACGAAGTCGAGCAGGGCGCGTGCTTTCTCGACGGCCTGACGTTCCTCGCCGGCGACGCGGCCCGGCTGGAGAAAATTCATCCATATACGTTCGCCGGACTGCTGCTGGCTGCCGGTCAGGACATTCTCCAGTACCGTCATTTCGGCGAAGGGACGCGGAATCTGAAACGTGCGTCCGATGCCGCGCGCGATGCGTCGTTCCGGCCGCTCCTGCGCAACCTCGACACCGCCGATCCGGATCGATCCGGATGTGGGGTTCAGGCTGCCCGCGATGAGGTTGAAGAGGGTGGTTTTACCGGCGCCGTTCGGGCCGATCAGCCCTGCCATCTCGCCGCGATGCAGGGTGATCGACATGCGGTCGACGGCGCGCAGGCCGCCGAACTGCTTGACCAGATCGCACGCCTCGACGAGCGGGCCGTTGGGTTTATCGGAAGAGGCATGTGCGACAGGCTGCATCGTGGCCGATCGATTATTTTTTGATCTGTGATGTTTGATCAAACTTTACATCGCAGCAAATTGCAACTACGAAAATGAGCAATGGCTTGAGGTGTCCGGCTCCGAATGGTGGACGAAATGCCTGATCGCGAAATTCGCAGAACTTGTCCGAACCACCGTGACAGGGCGGCGGCATGAGCCGCCGCGCGCTTTCGCCGGTCGTGCGCGAGACATTGCACGACCGTGTCTATGCCGAACTGCGCCGCTCGCTGATCCACGGGATGTTCGACGCGGGCGAGATCATGCGCATCGTCGACCTATCCGAGACATTGGCGACCAGCACCATGCCGGTGCGCGAGGCACTCGGCCGCCTGGTTTCAGAACAGGCGCTGGAGGCGCTGCCCAACCGGTCCGTCCGGGTGCCTCTGATCACGCGCGAAAGATTGGAAGATCTTGCCCGCGCGCGCTGTCTCATCGAGGGGCAGATCACGGCCCTTGCCTTGCCCAATCTCGCTGCTGCCGATTTCATCGAGCTCAGGCAGCTGACCTCGGCCTGCGAGGCCGCCTTCGCTAGCAACGACAGCGACAAGGCGCACAAGACGTCCGAGCTCAACCATGCCTTCCATTTCTACATCTACCGGGCTGCCGGCTCGGCGGTGCTGATCCCCATCGTGGAAAGCCTGTGGCTGCAATCTGGTCCCTATGTCCGCAAGGCGGCCCAGATCCACGATGAGAACCGCGACATTCCGGCCACCCATCATCACTGGGCATTGATCGAGGCCCTGGAGCGCCGCGATGTTGCCGGCTCGGTCAAGGCGCTGACCGACGACATCACCCGTTCGTTCAACCTGATCCGCGGTCGCCTCGATGCCGAGGAGATCGAAGCGCGGGAGCTGCGCCATGGCTGAAAGGCAGGATGATTCCTTCGAGCTCTACGATCTGCGCGTCGAAGTGACCGCGCCGGAAGGCGGAGCGATCTATTGCGGCGCCAAGGTTGGAGATTATTTCGAGATGCGCGGCGAGATGCTGCATCTGCCGCCCGGGCAGGGCTTCTCGATCTATTCGCTGGCGGCTCTTTTGCCGCTGCTGCCGGCCAAGCAGCGGCCGACCCACAAGAACGACTGGATGACGACCGACGCCGAAGTGGCCTGTCCGGATCCCAATTGCAGCTCGCGTTTCCGCATCACCCGAACCGGCCTGCGCCGCTTCAGTCATGCCCAGACGACGGCCGTGCCGCTGAACGACGATTGAGACGACAAGCATGCAGAGAACCAGACTGGCATCGGACTATGAGATTTCGCGGGTCATCCGCGGCGGCTGGCAGATGGCCAGCGGCCACGGTGTTGCATCGAGCGACGATCCGATCGCCGACATGACCGCTTTTGCCGATGCCGGCATCACCACCTTCGACTGCGCCGACATCTATACGGGCGTCGAGGAACTGATCGGCCGTTTCCGGCTGCGCTACCGGGATCAGCGCGGGCAGGAGGCGCTCGACCGCATCAAGGTGCATACGAAATTCGTGCCCGATCTCGATGTCTTGCCGCGTATCACCAAGAATTATGTCGAAGGCGTCATCGAGCAGTCGTTGCGGCGGCTCAATCTCGACCGGCTCGATCTGGTGCAGTTTCACTGGTGGGATTACGAAGCGCCGCGGTGGCTGGAGACCGCGGGCTGGCTGAACGAGCTGAGGCAGGCCGGCAAGATCGATCGGATCGGCGGCACCAACTTCGATACCGATCATGTCGAAGCGATCGTCGCTGCTGGTGTGCCGCTGACCTCCATGCAGGTGCAATATTCGCTGCTCGATGCGCGGCCGGCCAGGCGCATGGCCGCACTTGCTGCGGAAAAGGGCATTGCGTTCCTGTGTTATGGCACCGTTGCCGGTGGCTTCCTCGGCGACCGCTGGCTCGGCGCGGCCGAACCGGTTGAGCCCTATGAGAACCGTTCGCTCGTCAAATACAAACTGATCATCGACGATTTCGGCGGTTGGGACCTGTTCCAGGAGCTGTTGCGGACCCTGCGTGCGGTGGCCGACCGCCATGGCGCCGACATCGCCACCATCGCCAGTGCTGCCATGCTATCGCGTCCCTCGGTGGCGGCGGTCATCGTCGGCGCACGCAGCCGGGCACACCTGGCTTCAAATCTCGCCATCGCGAACATCGATCTGACCGACCATGATCAGGAACAGATCGCAGCGGTGCTCGACAAGGCAAGCGAGATCGAAGGCGATGTCTACACACTCGAGCGCGACCGCCACGGCCGTCATGGCTCGATCATGAAATACAACCTCAACAAGGGAGCTGCCTGATCAAGCGGGGCAGACTGGACCTTTTCGCAGACCAGACGAGGCCGTGTCGGGAGCACGGCCATAACAAAGGGGAAATGACATGAAGAAACATCTTTTCGCCACCACCATGCTGGCGGCATTGGCCGCTTCGGCGGCGCCTGCGCTCGCCGCCGATTGCGACATCACCGTCGGGCTGGTCATGGAACTGACCGGCCCTGCCGGCGAGTATGGCCAGGCCGGAGCGAAATCCGTTGAAATGGCGTTCCGCGACTTCAACGAAGCCGGTGGCGTCGGCGGCTGCAAGCTCGTCACCGATACGCGCGACAGCCAGAGCCAGGGCAATGTCGCCGTCGACCAGGCAACGCAGCTGGTCAACATCAAGAAGGTGCCGGTCATCATCGGCGGCATCATCTCGTCGGTGTCGATCCCGATCCTGACCTCGGTAACCGCGCCGGCAGGCATCGTGCAGGTGTCGCCGGCTTCGTCTTCGCCGACGCTGACCGCGCTTGGCAAGGACGGCAAGACCAACGGGGTTTTCTTCCGCACCATCACCTCGGATGCGTTGCAAGGCACGGCAGCTGCGAAATACGCCATCGACCAAGGTCTGAAGAAGCTTGCCATCATCCACGTCAACAACGACTTCGGCGTCAACATGGTCAAGGAATTCGCCGACGCCTACAAGAAGCTCGGCGGCACCATCACCTCGACGACGCCCTACAATGAAAAGCAGGCGAGTTATTCGGCCGAGGCGAGCGCCGCGATGGCCGGTGAACCCGAGGCGCTTTATCTCGTCAGCTATCCTGTCGACGGCGCAACGATCGCGCGCGCCTGGATCTCCGGCGGCGGCGCGCAGAAGTTCCTGCTCAATGACGGCATGAACTCTGCCGAGTTCATCGATGCCGTCGGCGCGCAATATCTCAACGACGCCTACGGCACCTCGTCGGGCACCAGCAAGACGGCTTCGACCGACTATTTCTACGGCGCCTATGAAGCCTTCTCCGGTGGCATCAAACCCGACGCGCCGGCTGCCGACCGCTCCTACGATGCGGGTGCGATCGTGGCACTGGCCATCGCCAAGGCCGGCAAGGGCGACGCCGCAGCGATCAAGGCGGCGATCCCGGAAGTGGTCTCCGCCAAGGGCGAACCGATCCATGCCGGCAAGGAGGAATTCGCCAAGGCGCTCGCGCTGATCAAGGAAGGCAAGCCGGTCAAATATGAAGGCGTCATCGGTCCGGTCTCCTTCGACCAGTATGGCGACATCACCGGCCCGTTCCGTCTGTGGAAGGTCAAGGACGGCAAGGTCGAGACGGTCGGCGAGATGAGCGCAGACGATGTCAGCAAGACCAAGGCCGAAATCCAGAAGTAGCCGGCTTCAGGCGGATGCCATCCCCGGTCGAGGCTTCGCGCTCGGGTTCCCTGGATCGGTCGATGCTGATTGTATCGACCGATCCAGGCTGAGCCCTCAAGCGCAGCGAACCATTTTCTGCGTGCGTTATTCCGGCTTTTCTCCACGCCGGCGATCCAGCCACGCATAGATCTCGCCGACGATGCCTTTGCGGAAAATCAGAACGCAGACCATGAAGATCAGACCCGTGGCGATGGTCACCGGGAAGTCCGAGGTCGCGAGCAGGTTCTGCAGGGCGACGACAAAGCCAGCGCCGAAGATCGGGCCGGCCATGGTGCCGATGCCGCCCAGCAGCGTCATCAGGATGACTTCTCCCGACATCTGCCAGGCGACGTCGGTCAGCGTGGCGAACTGGAAGACCAGCGCCTTGATCGCGCCGGCAAGCCCGGCGAGCGCTGCCGACATCACGAAAGCGGCGAGCTTGTAGTTCTGCACGGAATAGCCGAGCGAGATGGCGCGGTTCTCATTCTCGCGGATCGAACGCAGGATGAGGCCGAAGGGCGAATTGACGATGCGCCAGACGATGAAAAGACCGAGCAGGAAATTGGCGGCGACGAAATAATACATCGTATGCTCGTCATGAAGGTCGAACACGCCGAGGAAGGTTCCGCGTGGTACGCCCTGGATGCCGTCCTCGCCGCCGGTGAAACCGGCCTGTACGCAGAAGAAGAAGAACATCTGCGAAAGCGCCAGCGTGATCATGGCGAAATAGATGCCCTGGCGGCGAATGGCGAAGAAGCCGATGACGAGGCCGAGCAAGGCCGCGCCGGCAACGCCGATAAAAATGCCGATTTCGGGCGAAACGCCCCACACCTTGACGGCATGCGCCGTGAAATAGGCCGCCCCTCCAAAGAAGGCGGCATGGCCGAACGACAGCAGGCCCGTATAGCCGAGCAGAAGATTGAAGGCGCAGGCGAACAACGCAAAGCACATCATCTTCATGATGAAGATCGGGTAGACGAAAAACGGCAGCGCCAGCAGCGCCACCACGCCGAGCCCGATCAGGACGGTCTCCAGGCGGTTCGCGGTTCCGGTCTTGCCCGGTTGGACGGTCGCGTCGGTCATATCAGGCGTCCTTCCCGAACAGGCCGGCGGGGCGGATCAGCAGGACGATCGCCATGATCACGAAGATGACGATGCTCGAAGCTTCCGGGTAGAACACCTTGGTCAGGCCTTCGGCGAGGCCGAGCATATAGCCGGTCAGGATCGCTCCCAGGATCGAGCCCATGCCGCCGACCACCACCACGGCGAACACGATGATGATCATGTTGGAGCCCATCAAGGGACTGACCTGGTAGACTGGGGCGGCCATGATGCCGGCGAGCCCGGCAAGGCCGGCACCGAGGCCGTAGGTCAGCGTCAGCAGCATCGGCACGTTGACACCGAAGGACTGCACCAGCTTGGGGTTCTCGGTCGCGGCGCGCAGATACGAGCCGAATTTGGTCTTTTCGACCAGCAGCCAGGCACCCAGGCAAACGATGAGCGACGCCACGACGATCCAGCCGCGGTAGATCGGCAGGAACATGAAGCCGAGATTGACGCCGCCGGCGAGAGCGGTCGGCACCGGATAGGGGTTACCGGAAACGCCGTAGACATAGCGGAAGACGCCTTCCAGTACCAAGGCGAGCCCGAAGGTGAAGAGCAGGCCGTAGAGCGGATCCACCTCATAGAGCCGCGACAGGGCGAGGCGCTCGACGACGATACCGAACAGGCCGACCACGATCGGCACCAGGATCAGTGCCGGCCAATAGCCGATGCCGAGCTTGGCGAGGACGAGATAGCCGATGAAGGCACCGAGCATGTATTGCGCGCCATGCGCGAAGTTGATGACGCGCAGCAGGCCGAAGATGATGGCGAGGCCGAGCGACAGCATGGCGTAGAACGAGCCGTTGATCAGCCCGACCAGCAGCTGTCCAGCAAAGGCCTGAATGGGGATACCGAAAATCACCGCTCAGACCCCCAGCACTTCATGCAGTTCATCCATCCTGTTCTCGAGTTCGCCGACCGGAAACTCGGACAGCACCTTGCCGTGCTCCATCAGATAGAAGCGATCCGCGATGCGGCTGGCGAAGCGGAAATTCTGCTCGACCAGCAGGATCGTCATGCCGCGCCGCTTCAGTTCCGCCAGCAATTCGCCGATGCGTTGCACGATCACCGGCGCCAGTCCTTCCGTCGGCTCGTCGAGCAGGATGGTCCTGGCGCCTGTGCGCAGGATGCGCGCGATCGCCAGCATCTGCTGCTCTCCGCCGGAAAGCTTGGTACCCTGGCTGTTGCGCCGTTCCTTGAGGTTCGGGAACAGGTCGAAAATCTCATCGACGCCCATGCCGCCTTCCGCCACCACAGGCGGCAGCATCAGGTTCTCGTCGACAGTCAGCGTGGCGAAGATGCCGCGTTCTTCCGGCACATAGGCGATGCCCGCCCGCGCCGTGTGGTGCAGAGGCATGCGGATCAGGTCCTTGCCGGCAAACGTCACCTGGCCGGTCCGCTTGCGGATCAGCCCCATGATCGCCCGCAATGTCGTCGTCTTGCCGACGCCGTTGCGGCCGAGCAAGGTGACCGTCTCGCCCTGATGGATATCGAGGTCGACGCCATGCAGCGCATGGCTTTCGCCATACCAGGCGTTCAGACCGCGAACCGAGAGCAAAGGGCCCGCGCTACCCATGTTCGGTCCCCATATAGGCAACCCGCACGCGCTCGTCCTTGCTCACCGTGTCGTAGTCTCCGGCCGCCAGCATCTGACCGCGCTGCAACACCGTCACCCAGTCGGCAATGTCGGCGACGACGGAAAGATTGTGCTCGACCATCAGCACGGCACGGTCCTGGGCGATGGTATGGACCAGTTTGGAGATCGCGCCGACATCCTCATGGCCCATGCCCGCCATCGGCTCGTCGAGCAGCAGGACCTTGGGATCGAGGGCCAGGGTGGTGGCGATCTCGAGCACGCGCTTGCGGCCATAGGAAAGGTCGGATGCCAGCCTGTTCCTGGCGTTGTCCAGGCCAACGGCCTGCAGCAGGTCCATAGCCTTCGGCGTCAATTGGTCAAGCGCGGAAAGCGAACGCCAGAACTGGGTGGCGAGACCGTTTGGCCGCTGCAGCGCCACCCGCACATTGTCGAGCACGGTCAGGTGCGGAAAGGTCGCCGATATCTGGAACGAGCGCACGACGCCCATGCGCGCCACCTTGGCCGGCGCAGCCTTGGTGATGTCGTGACCGTCCAGGGTGATGGTTCCTGCGGTGGGCTGCAGGAACTTGGTCAAAAGGTTGAACACGGTCGTCTTGCCGGCCCCATTCGGGCCGATCAGGGCATGGATCTTGCCGTGATGGACGTCGAGGTCGACATCCTTCACGGCAACGAAGCCGGCAAAATCACGCCGCAAGCCGCGCGCGGACAGGACGGGAGAACCTGAATTCGGTTGGGATTCGGTATTCAATGATACCCCCATCCCTGTTCGCGGCAGCGGCCTACTTCACCAGCGGGCATCCGGACTCCGCAGGCTTGGTGTAGGCTTCGTCGCCGGGAATGGTCGCGAGAACCTTGTAGTAGTCCCACGGGCCTTTGCTCTCCGACGGCTTCTTCACCTCCATCAGATACATGTCGTAGATCATGCGGCCGTTGGGGCCGACCTTGCCGCCACGGGCAAAGACGTCTTCGACAGGCATTTCGTGCAGGTTCTTCGAAACCGCTTCGGTTTCGTCGGTGCCGGCCTTGTCGATGGCCTTGAGGTATTGAAGCACGGCCGAATAGGTGCCGGCCTGAATCATGTTCGGCATGCGGCCGGTGCGGTCCATGAACTTCTTCGACCAGGCGCGGGATTCATCGTCACGGTCCCAGTAGAAGCCTTCGGTCAGCGTCAGGCCCTGTGCCGCCTCCAGACCCAGGCCATGCACTTCGGCGAGGGTGAAGAGAAGTGCTGCCATGCGCTGGCCGCCGGAAACGATGCCGAATTCCGCCGCCTGCTTGATCGCATTGGCGGTGTCCAGACCGGCATTGGCAAGGCCGATGACCTTGGCGCCGGAAGACTGCGCCTGCAGCAGGAAGGACGAATAGTCCGTGGTAGCGAGCGGATGGCGCACGGCGCCCAGCACCTTGCCACCCTTCGAGGTCACGAATTTCGAGGTCTGCTCTTCCAGCGAATAGCCGAAGGCATAGTCAGCGGTCAGGAAGAACCAGGTGTCGCCGCCCTGCTGCACCAGCGCTCCGCCGGTGCCGACGGCCAGGGCGTGCGTGTCGTAAGCCCAATGGAACCCGTAGGGCGAGCAGGACTTGCCGGTGAGTTCGGAGGTCGCCGCACCCGTGACGATGTCGATCTTTTTCTTTTCCTGCGAGATGCCCTGGACGGCGAGCGCGACGGACGAGGTGGTGAGCTCCATGATCGCGTCGACCTGCTCGGTATCGTACCATTGGCGCGCGATGTTGGAGGCGATGTCTGCCTTGTTCTGATGATCGGCGGTGACCACCTCGATCGGCATATCCTTCACCTTGCCGCCGAAGTCTTCCACCGCCATCTTGGCCGCCTCATAGGACCATTTACCGCCGAAGTCGGCATAGACGCCGGATTGATCGTTCAGAATGCCGATCTTGACCTTGTTGTCCGAAAACTGCTGTGCGGCCGCAGGTAACGAAACGCTTGCCAGAAGCGCGACTGCGAGCGCGCGTGAGATCATTGCCATATGGTTCCTCCCGAATGGACTGCGGCCCTCCAGCCGCCGCATGCAAACCTCACCCTTATGCAGTCTAGCAAGGACGCGCGCGTAAAGTCAGCATGGCACGGCCGCATCGAAGAATTCCAGTACGACCATGTGCGTAGAGGATGACGACCGACAACGGCTCTCCCAAGCCGTTGGGCGTGCGCCACATGAGATGTTTATGCTCTCGTCAGGTTTCCGGCCCTAAACCTGATGCGTGACGAGCGCGACACCGAGGCCGATCAGGATCGAACCGCAAGCTTTCGGGACAATCCAGCTGGAAGTGCCTGAAGACAGCCGCCCGAGCGTGACGGAGGCGAGACCGACGGCGGCGACATCGGCGGCAGAGAACACCAGATTGACCACCATGCCGAGGATCAGGAACTGCAGCCAGAGCGGAATCGCAGCAGCGGTATCCACGAATTGCGGCAGGAAGGTCAGGAAGAACAGCGCGGTCTTGGGGTTGAGCACTTCCACGACGATGCTGTCGCGCATCGTATCCGGTCGCCGCGGTTCGCTGCTTTCGGTTGCGTGGTTCCAGCCCAGGAACATGGTGACGCCAAGCCACACCAGATAGGCCGCACCGGCAAAACGGATCGCGGCGTAAATCGTCGGCGCGCTCTCGACCAGCGAAGCCAGGCCGATGGAAGCGGCGGCGATATGGACATAGCAGCCGAGATGGATGCCAAGCGCGGCCATCAATCCGGCATGGCGGCCGTGAGCCACGGTTTGTGCGGTCATGTAGAGGATGGCTGGCCCGGGCATGCAGGCGAAAGCCACCGTCGCGACAACGAACGGAATCCACGGTTCCAGCGATGACATGCGATCCTCCCTGGCCTGTTGCGTCTTGCACGGTGCAGGACGTCCGAGTGCCGTTGCGGAAGGGATAGAAGGGCGGGAGGAGTGGAGACATACGGCAGATGCCGTATTTCGGCATGCGCATGGCGGCGCTACGGTGATGTTGGTTAAGGGGGCGTTACCGGAATGATGGCAGCAGAAGCCACAACTTCAGCCTGTGGGCAGCCCCAGCCGAACCGCGTAGGCGGTCAGCTCCGCGGTGCTGTGGAGGTCGAGCTTTCGCATCAGGTTTTCACGGTGCTTGCGGGCGGTCGCCTGGCTGATACCGAGCCGCTCCGCGGTTTCACGCGCCGTCATGCCTTGCGCCACCAGAAGCAGGATCTGGCGTTCGCGCTGGGTCAAAGGCACCGGCGAAATGATTTCCTGCGCGTCCGGCATCCGGCTCCTGTCCGGCTCGCTGACTGCGAAACGCACCGTTCGCGCAAGATAGGTCCCGCCTTGCCGCAGCGCCTCAATCGCCGCACCGAGTTCTTCAGGGTCGCCATCCTTGGTGAGATACGCGTTCGCTCCGAACTCCAGCGCCAGCCGGACCGTCCGAGGCTCGATATTGGCGGTCAGCACAACGATCTTCAGCCGTGGCGCCAGCTCCCTGATTTCGGCGATGAACGGCACGCCCGACACGCCGGGCATGCCGAGATCGAGAACGAGCAGGTCGGCCTTCGTGTCGCGCACGACTTTGAGCAGCGTCTCCCCCTCTGCCGCTTCCGCCACCACCGACACATTCTCCATCGCACCGATGAGCAGCTTCACGCCTTCGCGCATGATGGCGTGGTCGTCGGCAAGGATGGCGGTCAGCGGGCGATGCATGATGTCTCTGTCCTGGGGACGGCAGCTTAGTTCGGCGATTGCTAACGTATGGGAAACATGCAGGCGATAGATCAACCTGCCAGCCGGGGAAAGGGCCAGCCCAGCTTGGCTGACGGTGCGAGGGGTTCGATGCAGGAAGACAAGATCCAGGAAGCCCTGATCGAACATCTCTACCGCAATGCCTATGGCATCGTGATCTCCAACGTCACCATCTCGCTCGGCATAATCTACGTGCTTTATGGTTCGGTTCCGACGAACTGGCTCGTGCCCTGGGCCATCGCCGTCTACGCGCTGATCGCGGCTCGGGTCCTCGCCGCTCGACATTTCTGGAAACATCCGCGGACGCCGGGTTCCTTGCGCCGATGGGCGTGGGCAGCCGCGGGCTTTTCGTGGATATCGGGCCTGCTTTGGGGCTCGCTGACATGGATCGGCTTCGTGCCCGACCAACCGCATCTGTTTGCCTTCATCGTGGCAATCCTTGCCGGCCTGGTCAGCGGCACCATTCCGTCCCTGTCGGCCTTTCCACCGGCGCTGATCGGTTCGATCTTTGCGACAACGATACCGGTGGCAGCCCGCTTCACGACGATGCCGGGCGCCATCGGCGACGCCTATCTGTTCCTGCTCGCCTGCCTGATCGCCATCAACATCTATTATGGCCGCATCGCCTACCGCATGCTGCACGAGATGATCCGCTTGCGGCTGGAAAATGTCGGGCTGATCGACCATCTCCAGGAAGAGCGGGATCGCGCGCAGACCGCCGACCGCGCCAAGACGCGGTTCCTTGCGGCCGCATCGCACGATCTGCGCCAGCCCATCCACGCGCTTGGGCTGCTGATTTCAACTCTCTCGGTGCTCGGCCGTCGCGGCGACGTCCCATCCGGCGAAGCGCGTAGTCTCGCCAGTTCGGCGAAAGCGATCGTCGGCAATCTGAGTGGCCTGCTCAACGCGCTTCTCGACATCTCGAAGCTCGATGCCGGCGTCGTTACCGTGGCCAGGGAGAATGTCGATCTTGGCGAACTCTTCCGCAACCTGAACGACGAGTTTGCCGCGTCGGCTCGGGCGAAAGGGTTGAGCTGGCGGGTCGTGGAGACATCTGCCCATGTCGACACCGATCCGATGATGCTGAAGCGGATCCTCGACAATCTTCTCACCAACGCGTTCCGCTATACGAATTCCGGCAGCGTGCTCCTCGGTTGCCGCCGGCGTGGAACGGCGGTGGAGATCCAGGTCTGGGATAGTGGTTTCGGGATACCGGAAGAGCAGAAGGCTGCTGTCTTCGAGGAATTCGTTCAACTGCACAATCCGGCGCGGGACAAGGCACAGGGCTTGGGTCTTGGCCTGGCTATAGTGCGCAGAACGGCCGAACTCCTTGGGCATCCGCTGAAACTGGTTTCAGTGCCGGATCGCGGCTCGATGTTTTCCGTGACGCTGCCGTCCATTCATGTCATCGCGCCGGCCTTGCCGCCCAGCAACGCGACGCAGGGTCAAACCGCAGCAAGTCTGATGATCGTCGATGACGAACGGGACGTGCTCGACGCCATGGTCCGTTTGCTGACGCTGGAAGGCCACCGGATCTATGCCGGGCAATCGGCCGCGGAAGTGAAGGCCGTTCACAGCGCCGCTGCGAGGAAGGATTCGGCGCCGGTCGACCTGATCGTGGCAGACTATCGCCTGAAGGACAACGCGACGGGCGTCGAGGCGATCAAGACGTTGTCCGCCTATCTTGGCCGTACCGTGCCGGGCATCATCGTGACGGGCGATACCTCGCCTTCCCGTATCCGCGAAGCGACGGCCAGTGGCTTCCGCATCCTGCACAAGCCGATCAGCGGCGATGGTCTCAAGGAAGCGATCGCCGCGGTTCTGGCGGCGGATCGACGCGAGAGAGACGCAATTGGCGGGATAGGAGAGCAGTCCGGATAGCTTACTCCTTCACCGCTCCGGTCATCGACGACACGTAATAGTCGACGAAGAAAGAATAGAGGATCACGACCGGAAGCGAGCCGAACAGGGCGCCCGCCATCAGCGATCCCCATTCGAACACGTCGCCCCGCACCAGCTCGGTAAGCACCCCCACCGGTACGGTCTTGTTCTCCGACGACTGGATGAAAGTCAGCGCATAGATGAATTCGTTCCATGACAGCGTGAAAGCGAAGATGCCGGCGGAGATCAGTCCCGGCACCGCCAGCGGCAGGATGATCCTGACGAGGATCTGCCAGCGCGAAGCCCCGTCCACCAGTGCGCTCTCCTCCAGCTCGAAGGGGATGGAGCGGAAATAACCCATCAGCAGCCAGGTGCAGAAGGGGATGAGGAAGGTCGGATAGGTGAAGATGAGCGCAAGCCGCGAGTCGTACATACCGAGCTTGAAAACGATGAAGGCCAGCGGGATGAAGAGGATCGACGGCGGCACCAGATAGGCGAGGAAGATGAGAAGCCCGACGGAGCGTGAGCCGGTGAAGCGCACGCGCTCGATCGCATAGGCTCCGAAGACGGAGGCAGCCAGTGACAGGATGGTGGAGCACACCGCGACAAGCATCGTGTTCCACAGCCAGCCGGGATAGGACGTCTCAAACAGCAGGTATTTGATGTGATCGAGCGTCGCCCCGACGACCCAGAACGGGCTGTAGTTGTTGTAGTCGGTGAGCTGGGAATTCGGCTTAACCGCCGTGATGGCCATCCAGTAGAATGGGAAGAGCAGCACGAAGACGAACACGGCGAGCGGCAGATACAGCACCAAGATGCGGCGCGGCAGCCGGTTGAGATAGCTCATGCCCTCGGCATTGTCGGTCAGGGCGTCGGCTGGAACCTTGCTTGACATGTCGGTGTCTCCCTGAGCAATTCCAGCAAAACTGCACAGCAGTTTTTGCGTCCGGAATTGCGTAAAAACAAAGAATTAGAGCGAGGCCGCGAAACGCGGAAACGCTCTAGTCCTGTCCGCCCTGCTGCCACTTCCGGCGCTGCAATCCGAAAAAGCTGAACATGATGGCCGCCAGCAGGAACGGGATCATGGCGACCGCGATCGCCGCTCCCTCGCCGAGCTGTCCGCCCGGAATGCCCCGCTGGAACGAGAGCGTCGCCATCAGGTGTGTCGCGTTCACCGGCCCGCCCTTGGTCAGCACATAGATGAGTTGGAAATCGGTGAAGGTGAAAAGCACCGAGAACGTCATCACCACGGCGATGATCGGCGTCAGCATCGGCAGCGTCACATAGCGGAAGCGCTGCCAGCTCGTCGCGCCGTCGAGCGAAGCCGCTTCCTGCAGTGACGCCGGTATGGTCTGGAGCCCGGCGAGCAGCGAGATCGCCACGAACGGAATGCCTCGCCAGACATTCGCCGCGATGACGGAAGCGCGCGCGTTGTTGGGATCGCCGAGGAAATTGATCGGGCCGTCGATGATGCCCAGCTTCATCAGCGACCACGACAGGATCGAGAACTGGCTGTCGTAGATCCACCAGAACGCCAGCGCCGAAAGGACTGTCGGGACCACCCAGGGCAAGAGCACGATGGCGCGGAAGAAAGACTTGAAGGGCAGGTTCTCGTTGAGAAGCAGGGCGAGCCAAAGCCCCAGCGCGAATTTCAGGATCGAGGCGACCAGCGTATAGAGCAGCGTGTTGAAAACGGAGAGCCAGAACACCTTGTCGCGGATCAGGAACTCGTAGTTTTCGAGCCCGATGAAGATGCCGTCCCGGCCGATGCGCGTATCGGTGAAGCCGAGCCAGACACCGAGGCCGAGCGGATAGGTGAGAAAACAGACGAGAAACACCGCCGCCGGCAGCATGAAGAGGAAGCCGAGCAGATTGTTGTTCTGCATGATCGATGCGGATGGCGGCTTGCCGGACGGCACTGTGGACATCGATTTTCTCCCGCTTGAACCTTTTTCCTAGATCAGGATGGCGAACCGCCATCCTGATCTAACTCTTTGTCGAGCATGATCTTTTCCGAAAACCGGTTCCCACTTTTGGGGATCGTGCCCTGGTGCCGGCGGCACCAGGCGCCGCCCGCAAGGATCGTCCCGGCGCCGGATCAGGCGCGGTAGTAGCGGCTGGCGCGGCGCTCGGCTTCCGCCACCGCATCTTCGGGCGACATCTGTCCCGTGACGGCGCTGGCGAACATGTCGACAAGCACATAGTCCGCCATCACGCCGGCAGAGGCGTTGCCGAGCGGGCCGGCATAGCCGTTCGGACGCAGGGTCTCCGAGGCACGCGCATAGGGCGCGTGGATGGGGTCGGCCGTCCAGACGGGATTGC
Organism: Mesorhizobium sp. NPDC059054; assembly: GCF_042739215.1. Classification (NCBI taxonomy): domain Bacteria; kingdom Pseudomonadati; phylum Pseudomonadota; class Alphaproteobacteria; order Hyphomicrobiales; family Phyllobacteriaceae; genus Mesorhizobium; species Mesorhizobium sp. NPDC059054. The sequence goes on along the minus strand of NZ_JBHYHV010000003.1, from coordinate 587,486 downwards.
TCGCGAACGCCTTGAGCGGTTGACAGCAATAGGCGCTGGCGCCGGAGATCCAGGAATTCATCTGCTCCGCTTCCAGCATGAACTTCATGTAGGCTTTCGCGGCCTCAGGGTATTTCGTGTGATTGAACAGCAGCAGCGAACTCGTCTGGTGGAGCTCGACACTCTTGCCGACGGGGCCGATCGGGAAGTTGGTCGAACGGATATCGGCGGCGATTTCCGCGAGCGCCGGATCCTTCTTGGCGGCGTAGTAGACTGAGACGCCGTTGGCGATCAGCGATACCTGTCCAGCCAGGAAGGCGCGGTTGTTGTTGATGTCCTGCCAGCTTTCGGTTCCGGGAATGAACGTCTCGTAGAGCGCCTTGGCATAGTTGATGGCGGCAATCGTCTCCGGGCTGTTGATCGTGACCTTGCCGCCCTCGTCGACCATCTTGCCGCCATGGCTCCACAGCAGCCAATGGGCGTAGTTGTTGCCGTCGCCGACCGCTTTGCCGTGCGGGAAGCCGGCCGGCGTGCCCTTGGCTTTCATGGCCTTGCAAAGTTCGAGAAAACCGGCCGTATCCTTGGGAAACTCGCTGAAGCCGGCGGCCTTCACATGGCTGTCGCGGTAGACGACGGCGTTGCCGATAGCCGCCAGGGGCAGTGCTATGAATTTATCGTCGCGCACGGCATAGCCGCGCATGCCTTCATACCAGCCGCCATATTTGTCGCCGAGATAGGTGGCGAGTTCGGTCAGGTCGACCAGCTTGTCCGGATATTGGTGCGCGTCATCGAACCAGCACATCACCATGTCCGGGCCAGAACCGACATTCGCCGCCACGGCGGCCTTCGGGCGGATATCCTCCCAGCTCTCCTTGTCGACACGGACCTCGACGCCCGTCGCTTCCGTGAATTTCTTGGTGTTGGCGAGCCAGGCGTCCTCATCGCCCTTCACGAAGGGCGTCCAGCGCAGCAGACGCAGGCTTGCGCCCTGTTCCGGCGTGTATTTCGGCTCCGCGGCCTGCGCGAAGGCGGGCGTCATTCCAAACTTTCCAAGGCCGGTCGTCGCGACAAGTCCGGCAGAAGCGGCAAGCAGATCACGTCTGTTGATCGTCATGATTTCCTCCATCCTGGTTTGCGGGATTGCATTGTCTGTCGGCGTTGCGCTGTCCCGAGGCAGCACACGCCGTTATGCGGCCGCTCAGGAAGCGGCCTGGATCCGCTGGCCGCTTGCGGCATCGAACAGATGCGTGGAGCGGGTGTCGATCGAGACAGTGATCGTCTCGCCTGGCTTGACCGAGACGCGCTCATGGAAGACGCAGGCGATATCCGTGCCGGCAAGCTTCGCCGTCATCTGGGTCTCGGACCCGGTGGGTTCGGTCACGACGACGGTCATGGGAATACCGTTGCCGTTGATCCTTATGCCTTCGGGGCGCAGACCGTAGATGAGGTCCTTGCCCTTGGCGGCTTCGAGTGCCGCCCTCGTGGGCAGCACGGTGCCGTCCTCGGCAATGAACCGGCGTCCGTCCTGGGGGTCGAGCCGGCCCTTGATGAAGTTCATGGCCGGCGAACCGATGAAACCGGCAACGAAGAGATTGGCCGGACTGTCGTAGAGTTCGAGCGGCGCGCCGATCTGCTCGACAATGCCGTCATGCATGACGACGATCTTGTCGGCCATGGTCATGGCTTCGATCTGGTCATGCGTCACATAGACGGTGGTCGTCTTCAGTCGCTGATGCAGTTCCTTGATCTCGGCGCGCATGGCGACGCGCAGCTTCGCATCGAGATTGGACAGGGGTTCGTCGAACAGGAAGACCTGCGGATCGCGAACGATGGCCCGACCCATGGCCACGCGCTGGCGCTGGCCGCCGGAAAGCTGGCGCGGATAGCGTTCGAGCAAGGCTGTCAGCCCAAGTATTTCGGCAGCGGGTTTCACCCGCGTTTCGATCTCGGCCTTCGATGCGCCCTTCAGCTTGAGCGAGAACGCCATGTTCTCGGCCACCGTCATGTGAGGGTAGAGCGCGTAGTTCTGGAACACCATGGCGATGTCCCGCTCCTTTGGCGCGAGCTGGTTGACGATCTTTTCGCCGATGCGGATTTCGCCGGCCGTTATGTTCTCCAGACCCGCCAGCATGCGCAGCAGCGTCGATTTTCCGCAGCCTGACGGTCCTACCAGGATGACGAATTCGCCATCGGCGATTTCGACATCCACACCCTTTATGACCGGATGGGTTCCGAACGATTTCCTGACATTCACGAAGTCGACTGACGCCACAATCTTTCCTCCCAGAATTCACCTGTGGGTTTCGGCTGTCGTTATTTGTTCCCGTATAGTGCGTTCCCCAAGCTCCAGTTCAGTTCCAGTTATCCCCGGCCCACCAGGGGCATCGTCGTCGCCATGACGGTCATGGTCAGGACATTGGCCTCGAGCGGCAGGTTCGCCATGTAGACCACCGCATCGCCGATGTGACTGGCGGGGATCGTCGGCTCGCTGGCGATCTCGCCATTGGCCTGCATCACGCCCGAGGCCATCTTCGAGGTCATCTCCGTCGCGGCATTGCCGATGTCGATCTGCCCGCAGGCGATGTCGAAGGGTCGGCCGTCAAGCGCGGTCGACTTGGTCAGTCCGGTGATCGCGTGTTTGGTCGCGGTATAGGGTGCGGAGTTGGGCCGCGGCGTCTGGGCTGAGATCGAGCCGTTGTTGATGATGCGCCCCCCACGAGGGCTCTGCGCTTTCATCAACCTGAAAGCTTGCTGGGTGCAGAGAAACGCGCCGGTGAGGTTGGCGCCCACGACCGCGCTCCACTGCTCGAAGGTGATCTCCTCCATCGGTACGGCCGGCGCGCCCATTCCCGCATTGTTCACCAGAAGGTCGAGCCTGCCGAATTCGGATCTGATCGCATCGAACAGGGCTGCGACCGATTTGGGATCGCCGACATCGGCCTGTATCGTCCGGACCCTGCCGCCGGTTGCCTTGGTCAGTTCCTCTGCCGCCGTGTCCAGGACTTCCTCTCTTCGGCCGGTGATCACGACCGTGAAGCCGGCCCCGAGAAGTGCTTCGGCGATGGCTTTGCCGACGCCGGTGCCGCCGCCGGTGACCAGGGCGATCTTTGTCTTTGCTGGTTCACTCGCCATGGTCAGATTTTGCCTCCAAGCTCGTCTTCGATGTGTGCCTTGATGATGTCGTCGAAGCGGGTTTCGGCCTTGAAGCCGAGTTCCGCCGCCAGACGCGCATCGAAATCGCGTGGCCAGCCGGCGACGATCCTGCGGATGGTTTCGTCCGGCTCGCGCCGGATGAGGCGGACCGCCTTTGCGCCTGCAACGCGCTCGAGCGCGGCGATCTCCTCACCCACGGTTGCCGAAAGGCCCGGCATCGTCAGGTTGCGGCGCGCTCCCACTTTTTCGAGATCGAGCGTGGCAGCGTGGACGAAGAAACCGGCGGCGGAACGCGGACTCGCAAACCAGTGCAACACATCCTCTTCAACGGGCAGCACCGCCTCCTGCCCGACAAGCGGCTCGCGCAGTATGTTGGAGAAGAAGCCCGAGGCGGCCTTGTTCGGCTTGCCGGGGCGCACGCAGATCGTCGGCAGGCGTATGCCGATGCCGTCGAAGATGCCGCGCCGGCTGTAGTCGGCCAGCAGCAGTTCGGCGATCGCCTTCTGCGTGCCGTAGCTGGTGAGCGGCGTGGTGAAGAACTCGTCGCCGATCTTTTCGGGGAAGGGTGCGCCGAACACTGCCACCGACGATGCGAAGAGGACGCGTGGCCTGTAAGGCGCTTTTGTGCCTTCTGCGCGAATGGCGTCGAAAAGCGCGCGTGTGCCGTCGAGATTGACGCGGTAGCCCTTGTCGAAGTCGGCTTCCGCTTCGCCGGAAACGATCGCCGCGAGATGAAAGACGATATCGGGTCGCTCCGCGATAAGCTGTGCGGGAGCCCCTGCATTGGAAAGGTCGAGCGCGAGAGATCGGGAGATGGCAGCAAGCGGCTCGGGAGCCGTCGGCTCGACCACGTCCACCAGCGTCAGCCGGGTCACCTCGCCGCCGAGAACACCGTCCTCGCTCGCAACTCTATCCAGCAGCTTGCGGCCGACCATGCCGGCCGCGCCGATGATAAGCACATGCATCTACCTGTATTCCTCCCTTGCAAGGCGGCTGCCTCGCATATGACTCCGGTTTTCGGCTTCAGCCGCCGCGACCCTCCAGCATCTCCCTGGTCGTGTCGTGGATGCGTTCCAGATGCGCTTTGAAAGACGCGACAACCGCCGTGCGGTCGCGTGCCCGCAGCGCTTCGACGATGGCGGCATGATCCGCATAGCTCGCTGCGATCGCACCCGGCCGCGCCATCGCATAGCGGCGATGCTCCATCATGTAGGTGTAGAGATCGGTCACGAAGTCGGCGAGCAGCGGGTTACCGCAAGCGCGATAGATGGTGACATGGAACTCCCGGTCGCAGATCAGGAAGCGGATAGGATCGGTGCTTGCCACCTGCTGTGCGGCAAGCGAATTGTCCAGCCGCGCCAGATCCGCCTCTCCGATGCGCTCGGCTGCATCGCCGACAACCTTGAGCTCGATGAGAAGCCGCGCCGCGTGGACGGAGTCGAGATCGTAGCTGTCGATCGCGCTGGGTGCTGCAATCGTCACCGGGACATGAGTCAGGTCGACATTGGTGACCCGTGTGCGGCTGCCTTGCGACACTTCCACGATGCCACGTGCCGAAAGAGCCTGGATAGCGCCCCTCACCGTCTCGCGGCTGACATCCAGCGCCGTTGCCAGTTCGCGTTCGCTGGGCAGTTCGTCGCCCGCACCGAGAACTCCCGTGGCTATCAGCGACAGCAGCTTGTCGGCGATCACGTCGCGCGCGGTGCGGCGCGCCAGGCTGGGCCTGAGTTCCGGAACCTGTGAGAGGATGTCGTTGCCGACCATTCAAACTCACTCGCTGATATACTGGTCGGTCCAGTAGACAAGTAATCTATGCAGACACGGACAAGCCTGTCAACGAGCGGTGCAAACGCGTAAATTTGTTCTGCTTGCCGAAGCGTCCTCAAGGCTATGATCCGGCACAAAAGCTGTAGCAGCCTGGAGCAATTCCAGCAAAAGTGCGCAGCGGTTTTGCGTCCGGAATTGCGTAGAAACAAAGGGTTAGAGCGTTTTCGCGATTCGGAGAAAAGCGGAAATGCTCTAGGCAGCGTTGCGGATTCGCGACAACAAAAAGCCGCGGCCGGATTCGCATCCGACCGCGGCTTTTTCGCTCTCCGCCGGGGACTATTCGACGAAGGCGAAGCGAATGACGAACAGGATCGCCACCAGCCAGGTCGCCAGATGCACGTCGCGGAACTTGCCGGTTGCCGTCTTCAGCACGGCATAGCTGATGAAGCCGAAGGCGAGACCGTTTGCGATCGAGTAGGTGAACGGCATCATCAGCGCCGTCAGCGCGGCGGGTGCCGCTTCCGTGATCTCGGTCCAGTCGACCTCGATCAGCTCGCGCATCATCAGACAGGCGACATAGAGCAGCGCCGGTGCGGTCGCGTAGACCGGGACCGAGGCGGCAAGCGGCGAGATGAACAGCGCGGCGAGGAACAGCACCGCGATGACCAGAGCGGTCAGGCCGCTGCGGCCGCCGGCCTGCACGCCGGAAGCGCTTTCGACATAGGCGGTGGTCGAGGAGGTGCCGAGAAGCGAGCCGGCGACGATCGCGCTGCTGTCAGCGAGCAGGGCGCGGCCGAGGCGGTTCGGCTTGCCTTCTTCGATCAGGCGCGCGCGCTTGGCCACGCCGATCAGTGTACCGGTGGCGTCGAACACCTCGACCAGCACGAACACCAGGATGACGTGGACGAGGCCGCTGTGCATGGCGCCGATGATGTCGAGCTGCAGGAAGGTCGGCGCGATCGACGGCGGCATCGAGACAATGCCCTGGAACTGGCTGACGCCGAGCACCCAGGACAGGATGGTGATCGCCAGGATGCCGATCAGGATGGCGCCGGGGACCTTGAGGCCGTCCAGCGACGCGATGATGAAGAAGCCGAGGATGGCGAGCAGCGGACCGGTCGTCGTCAGATGGCCGAGCGTCACGAACGTGGCCTCGCTGGCGATGACGATGCCCGAGCTTTTCAGGGCGATGATCGCCAGGAACATGCCGATACCGGCGGCGATGGCGCTGCGCATCGAATGCGGAATGCCGGCGATCAGCCAACTGCGGATGCCGGTCACGGTCAGGATCAGGAAGATCACGCCCGAGATGAAGACCGCGCCCAGTGCCTGCTGCCAGGTGAAGCCCATGGCGCCGACGACGCCGAAGGCGAAGAAGGCGTTGAGACCCATGCCCGGAGCCATGCCGATCGGCCATTTGGCCACCAGCGCCATGATTAGCGAGCCGAGAGCTGCTGCCAGACAGGTGGCGACGAACACGGAGCTTTTGTCCATGCCGGTCGAAGAGAGGATCTCCGGGTTGACGAAGATGATGTAGGACATGGTCAGGAAGGTGGTGAGGCCGGCGATCACTTCGATCCGTACCGACGTCCCCAGTTCCTTCAGTTCGAAATACTTCTCGAGCATAGCTTTTCCTCCGCTGCCCGTTTCCTCCTCATCGGTCACGCGCGGCCCCCTTGCCGTCCGCAACACGATGCCGCGCTGTGCATGGCACGGGACGCGGTCTTGACCTTCGGTGAACGCTGACAGTCTGAATGCACCGGTTTGCCGGCGCATGATGACAATCTCTCCGCCAGGAGTGATCGACAAGCAGACATGAGGCGCACTCGCCCGCTCAAGTTATCTTGAAGTACTTCCGCTCATTTGCTTGGCGCAAGGGGGCAATCGGGCCGCTTTGTCGCAAACAGTTTCGTGTTTTTCACGAATATCGAAGAGTGGTGAGGAAGTTCGGCTTGGGCTGTCGACTGTTGTTTTGAAGCGCCTTGACGCTGGGGAAGCGAAGCTGGACAGCTTCCAGCATCTTGTTGCCGGCTCGTTCGATGTCAACACTGCAGGCGCAATTGGTTAAGGTCTGTGGCACTGCCGGCGGACAGAGTGAAGGCACGGACGCCGGCATCCCGGATCCGTGCCTTGAGGTCAGTTGATGAAGTAGCGCTGCCACTCGAAGTCGGTGATGTGTGAAGCCTGCCAGGCCTCGAAGGCGGCCTGTTCGGCACGGCGGCTTTCCGCGTAATTGTCACGGAAAGCTGCGCCGAAAGCTTCGGCGCAGAAATCGGAACTCGCGAAGGCGTCGATCGAGGCGTTCAATGTGCGCGGCAGTTTGGGCTTGTCGAGGGTGGCAAGGTCGCCGCTCACCGGCTCTTCCAGGGAAAGGTCCTTTTCGATGCCCTCGCAGCCAGCCGCGAGGATCGCGGCGATCGACAGGTAGGGATTGATGTCGGCTCCCGGCGCCCGATGCTCGAACCGGCAGGCGCCGTCATTGGGCGTGGTGATGGCGCGGATCGGCGCTGTCCGGTTTTCGAAGCCCCAGGCGACATCTTCCGGAGACCAGGCGCCGCGGTCGAAACGGCGATACGAGTTGACGGTCGGCCGGAACAGGAGATGTGTCTCCTGCATGCGGTGGAGCACGCCGGCCAGGAATTTCTCGGCCACCGGCGTCAGCTTGTTGGGGCCGGCGGCGAAGGCCGGCTTGCCGTCTTTCCAGAGGCTGACATGGTGGTGCGCGCCGCAGGCGCTTTCCTTGCCGGGCGGCTGGAAGCGGGTCATGAAGGTGGCAACCAGCCCGCGTTCCGCGCAGAGCTCGCGCAGGTGCAGCTTGGCGCGCATGGCGTCGTCGGCTGCCTGCAAAGCCGTCTTCGGCGTCAGCGCATATTCATACATGCCGAAGCCATATTCGGTGACCAGCGAAGCAATGCCGATGCCGATGCTTTTCATGCGGCGGATCAGTTCGGCGGCGAAATCCTGGTATTCGCCGCTGCGCACCAGATCATAATTGGTCAGCGAATGTCCCCAGGGCTTCAGCTCGCGGTAACGGCCGGCACGCATCAGGTCATGGTCGGCATGGAAGATGCCGAACTCGTATTCGAGCGCGAAGCGCGGCTCATAGCCGAGAGCTGCCGCCCGCTGCTCGACACGAGCGAGAACGCCGCGCGGGTCATAAGGACAAGGCGAACCATCGAGCATATAGGAGAAGGTGATCGCCGAGGCGTATTCCGGTTTCCAGCCGTGCTGCACGACGGTGCTTGGGTCGATGATGCCCTTGATGTTGGGAAAGCCGTTTTCTTCGTTCGCGGTTGGCGAGGCGAAGGCGACGTCACCCATCGGCTGGCCATCGCCATGCGCGACGCAATAGAGGATGGCGTTGATGGCTTCGCCGTAAGTCGAGAGTTTCAGCGGGGTGATCTTCGAACGGAACGCGCCCGACGTATCGACGGTATGCACCTGAATGAATTCGACCCCGTCCAATGCCAGCTTCTGCTGCAATGCCTCCAGCTTCGGCGCGTACTCGGCGACCTTGTCCTGAAACTCCACTTTGTCCTCCACCCTGAGAAAATGTCGGTACCGCCTAGCGGGCGTTGCGCCGGAAAAGCCTGGAAAGCTGCTCGTCAAGCTCGAGCCGTCCGCTGATGCCGCCCGGCCTGAAGGCCATGCAGAGCACGATGACGACGCCGAGCGCCACGCCGGAAAGACCGAGCAATTGCGGCAGCTGGATGCCGGCGATCGTGACGCCGGACTCGATGCTGCGGATGAATTCGAGCCCGATCGAGAGCACGATCACGCCGGTGACGGCGCCCGTCACCGTGGCCATGCCGCCCAGGATCAGCATAGCGAGTGTGATGAATATCTGCTGGAAGTAGAACAGCTTCGGGCTGATCGTGCCGGCGAAGTAGGCAAAGAGCACGCCGGCCAGCCCGCAGATCAGCGCGGACAGGACCCATGCCATCAGCCTCAGGTGCCTGGCATCGATACCGAAAGCGGCTGCCGCTTGCGGGCTCTGGGCGCTGGCGCGAAGCTGGAGGCCCCAGCGGCTATCCTTGAAAAGGCGGGCGATGACGATCACGGCCACTGAGGCTACCAGCATCGCAGGCAGGTTGATCACCTTGGGTATGCCGAAGAATGCCTGGTTGCCCTTGAACAGATCCGTCCAGTTCAGGAACACCGAATGCACGATGATGAGCAGCGCCAGGCTGACGATCGTGGCGGCGACACCTGAAAGCCGGCTGATGATCTTGCCGCTGATCGCCGCGAGGATGGCAACGACCAGCAGCGCCAGGAAAGCGGCGACGAAGGGATTCAGCTCGACAAAGGCGAGCCCGAATGGCGCGTTGGGAATGGAGAGTTTCTTCATGGCCAGCGGCGTCGACAGCACTGCCACGCCATAGGCGCCGATGCCGACAAAGGCGCTGTGGCCGAGATTGGCGATGTTGCTGTTGCCCATGAACACCTGGAGGCCGACCACGATGATCAGGTTGACGAAGGCCGCCAGCGCCAGATGCGTGTAGTAGGCCGGCGCGAAGGCGAGGATGGCGAGGCCGATCAGGACGACGGGCAGCGCGGTGACCAGCCCGCCAACCAGCGAGCGGCGGAATTGACCATTGCCGGCCCGCGTTGCGGTGCTGGACGGACGGGCTGCGACGATCTCTGCGCTCTCGCTCACATCAGATCTCCTTGTCGCCCAGTTCGACCCGCTGACCGAGCAGGCCTTCCGGCCGATAGACGAGAAGCGCGACGATGATCACGTAGGTGAGCGCATCCTTGAAGCCTCCGTATTCCTGCGGCAACGCCACCAGCAGGCCGACCTCGATGAAACCGAGCAGCATGCCGCCAGCGGCCGCACCGGCCAGCGAGCCGAAGCCGCCGATGACACAGGCCACGAAGGCCTTGAGCACGAGGCCGAAACCGAGGTCCGGCGACACCGAGCCGCGCCGGGCCAGGATGAACACGGCGGCAATGCCGGCGAGCGCGCCCGAAATGGCGAAGGCCGTCGCGATCACCCGATTGGCGCGGATGCCCATCAGGCGGACCGTGGCGAAGTCGCGTGACGCGGCGCGGATGGCGAGGCCAAGCGTCGATCGGTTGAGGAAGAGAACCAGCGCAAGGATGGTGAGACCCGAAACCACCAGCTCCATGACCTGCAGCGACGACACCGCGAACGGTCCGAAGAACCACATCTGGTTGAGGCCGTTGAGGATCGAGACCGATTGCGGCTTTGGCGAGATCAGCAGCATGAACAGGTTCTGCACCACGATCGAAACGCCGAACGCGGTCAGCAGGCCCGTCGTCGTCGGCGCGTAGCGCACGGGGCGGAAGGCCACGCGTTCGAATGTCACGGCGGCAAGTGCGGCTGCGGCCACCGCCAACAATACCGCGACGATCGGTGAGGTCAGGCCGAGTGCCGCCGCCAGGAACACGCTATAGGCCGACACGCCGATGATCTCGCCATGAGCGAAATTGACCAGTCCCATGATCGAGAAGACGACGGCGAGGCCGAGTGCCACCAGCGAATATTCGGCACCGAAGGCCAGCGCGTTTAGCAATTGCTGCAGGGCGTAATCCATGGCCTACCCGCCGAGATAGAGGTTGAGGAGGCCGTGCTCGTCGGCAAGCTGTGCCGGGGGGCCGTCATAGCGCAGCGCGCCCGAACTCACGACATAGACGCGGTCGGCGAAGCGCAAAGCCTGCTTGGCATTCTGCTCGACCACCAGCAGGGTCAGCCCTTCTTTCTTCAACTGCCCGATGAAATCGAAGATCTGCGCGACGATGCGTGGCGCGAGCCCAAGCGATGGTTCGTCGAGCAGCAGCAGTTTCGGCCGCGACATCAGGGAACGCGAGATGGCCAGCATCTGCTGTTCTCCGCCGGAAAGCGTGCCGGCCGCCTGGGTGTAGCGTTCCGAAAGCACCGGAAACAGCGTCAGGAACCGATCGATATCGGCACGCACGCCTCTCGGATCGCGGCGTGTCGCCGCGCCAAGCCGCAGGTTTTCGCCCACGGTCAGATTGGCGAAGATATGCCTGCCTTCCGGTGTCGAGGTGAGGCCGCCCCGGATGCGATCCTCGGTGCGTGTGCGCGAGATATCCTTGCCGTCGAAGGCGATCCGTCCCGCCACCGGCGTGACCAGGCCGGTCAGCGCGTTGATGGTCGAGCTCTTGCCGGCGCCGTTGGGACCGAGCAGGGCGACGAGTTCACCCCGCCCGATCTCGAGCGACAAGTCGCGCACGGCTGCGACCGCTCCGTAGCGGACGGACAGGTTCTCGACCTTCAGCACGATTGCGTCCGGATTTGCGCGTGGGACGTCATGGCGAAGCGGTCCGTTACTTCAGGGCCGGAACGTCGGTCGGTGGCGTATCGGTGATCAGCACGCGTTTGCCATTGGCGAACCCCATGACCGGGACGGCCTTGACCGGATAGCCTTTCTTCTCGGCGAAGGAGATGGTCGGTGCCGTGGTGCCGGGATAGCCGCCGGGCGCACGGATCGCTTCGCGCAACGCTGCCGCTTCCGTCGTGCCGGCCTTCTTGGCTGCCTCATAGGTCACCTGCACCATATCGGCACCGAGCGCATCGAAGATGCCGTTCACTTTGTAGCCGTCGGCCTTGCACTGAGCGAGGAAGTGGTCGATCGGCCCGTCGATGCCGGTGGCGCCGTGCGTGGTGAACATCACCTTCTCGAGCGCCGCCACATCGCCGACGGTTCCCTCCAGCGACTTGTCATCGAAGGCATCGCAACCCGCGACCCAGCCATCATAGCCGTTTGCACGCAACTGCCTGATGAGGATGCCGACGTCCGGCAGCACACCGCAGACATGGATCGCGTCCGGCTTCTGCGGCAGCGCCTTGATCGAGGCGATCTGCGGCGACCAGTCGGTGGTGCCCCAGGAATAGTTGAGTTTGGAGACCACCTTGCCGCCGAGATGCTCGAACACCTCGCCGAACCATTCCGGCAATTTTTCCGAATAAGACCCGGCGTCTGGGGAAACCAGCAGCGCCACCGTGCGTGCGCCCTTGCCGTACAATGCGTTGGCGGTCGCGGCGGCGTTGATCGGATCAGGCACGGCGCCGGCAATGAAGTTGTCGAGACCGGCCTGCTGCATTTCCAGTTGCGTGTTGGGTGCGGAGAAGACGGTCGCACCATAGGGCTCGGCGATCTGGGCGGTCGGGATCAAGGCATCCGGGAAAGGAACGCCGGTGATGACCTGAGCGCCGGCGTCGAGGAACTTCTGGCCGAGCGAAACGGAGAGCTGCGGATCGGAGCGGTTGTCCTCGATCATCAGCTCGATCTTCGGATCGTTCGCGCCTGCCGCCTTGTTCAGCTTGTCGGCCATGCAGCGCGCGCCTTCCGCTTCGCTGTAGGGCGCATATGTGCCCGTCATGGCAACTGCCAGGCCGATCTTGAGCTCGCTCGCTCCTGCATGTGCTGCCTGCAGCAGCCCAGCCGTCAGGACAGCGGCTCCCAAAGTCAGTTTATCCATTTGAACCCTCCCTCGTTCTTGTTATGCGGATACCGACACCATCACGAAGTCTGGCCGACATAGACCTCGACGACGCGCGGATCGCGCCAGACCTGAGCCGTGTCGCCCGAGGCGATGACCTTGCCCTGGTCCATGACGCAGAGCCGGTCGCAGAGGCGGTTGATAAAGCGCAGGTCGTGGTCGATGACGATGATGGCGCAGCCGAAGTCACGGCGGATGGCTTCGATCGCCTCGGCCAGTGTCTCGGATTCGGTTTCGTTCAGGCCGGCGGCCGGCTCATCGAGCAGAAGCAGAGAGGGGCCGAGCGCAAGTGCGCGTGCGATCTCCAGCCGACGCTGGCTGCCATAGGAAAGCGTACCGGCCGGCACATCGGCCGCGGCATCGAGCTCATATTGCGCGAGCAACCTGTCGATATCGATGCGGTCGGCAGCGTCGGGGCGCACGTCACGGCAGGTGATGTGGGCGACCTCGATATTCTGGCGGACCGTCAGTTCCTTGAACAGGCGGATGTTCTGGAAGGTGCGGGCGATGCCGGCACGGGCGCATTCTTCAGGGCCGCGCGCCGTCAGGTCGCGATCGGCCAGCCTGACACTACCGGTGTCCGGCCGCAGCACGCCGGAAATGGCATTGACGAGGGTGGATTTGCCGGCGCCGTTGGGGCCGATCAGGCCGAGGATCTCGCCTGTGGCGCAAGACAGCGAGGCCTGGCGCAACGCCTGCACACCGCCGAATGTCTTGCTGACTGCCTCCACCGACAACATCGGTTTCGCCTCCCATTCCGGCCGTGGGCTGTTTGCTCCCTTCGGCTGGTTTTCAGGATGCTAGACCCGGAGCTTTTCCATAACAAGTATTTTTTTCCATTTTGGAAAAAGTAATTGCTTTACGCCATGGAACGAGGCGACGGGTGGTTGTCGCTGGCTGCCGCTCAGCCGACTGCGGCGCTCGGAACGCTGTCGCGCGGAACGGTGTTCGACATCAGCATGATGGCCGGCTCGTCACCCAGCGACACGTAGGCGTGTTGCATCTCGCCATCGAACAATATGCTGTCGCCCGGCTGCAGGACCACCGGATCATAGTGGATGGTGTGCAACTCAAGGCTGCCGCTTTGAACGTGGATGAATTCCTCGCCCGAATGGCTACGCCAGCCGCCATTTTCGTCGAACGATTTCGCATGCAGCGTGACGCGCCAGAAGATGTTGGTTTTGTCACGGAAATCGCTGCACAGCACCTCGAAGACCATGGCGTTGCCTTCGTGCAGCACGCCGCTCCCGGCCCGCGTGATCGAGCGCCTGGCCTGCATGCCGGGTTTCGGGCTGAACAGGAAGGATGCCACCGGCACGTGCAGCACGCCGGCGATGGTGAGCGCGACGTCGACGGTCAGCCGGGCTTTGCCGTTCTCCAACTTGGACAGTTGTGAAACCGAAAGGCCGGACCGCTCGCTGAGCTCTCGCAGCGTGATGTTCTGCTGCTTGCGCGCGTCCCGGATCTTGGATCCCACATTGCCCTGCATCGTCCGCGCCCTTGGCTGTCGTGTTTCCATTCAGGCGATTTCGAAGAAACGTTGCATTTATCGTCCGCTAAGCACGAGCCATGGTCGAAAAACGATGCAACAATTCTCCGAAATCGCCTTCGACAAGCTGTAGCGAGGCCGCCTGCAGGCGTCCAGCGCTTGAAGCAATTCCAGCAAAAGTGCGCAGCGGTTTTGCGTCCGGAATTGCGCAAACAAAAGAGCTGGAGCGTTTCCGCGAAAAGCGGAAACGCCTTAGACGGCTACCGCGTGGTCCGGCCATAGGGTTTTCGCCACCTCGGAAAGACTGTCCTCGAGTATCCGGCTGACTTGATCGAGACGATCGGGCTCGGTGAGCAGGTCGTTGCGGACCTCGAGATAGATTGAGGGCAGGCCCAGTTGCAGGCCGTGCCGGTTCAGCGTGTAGCCGACGGCCTGGCGCCAATCATAGGGTTCGTTGTCGCCAACCACCAGGCCGGCTGCCTTGCCGTTGTTTTGTGTCGTCCGCAGAACTGCGGAGACGAAGGGCGACGGTTCTCGCCACAGAATGCCGATATCGACGTTGCGCCGCACGCCGCCCATGACGGGCGTGAAGGAGTGGATCGAGACGAGGGCTCTTCGCCCCGGCACGCCCTCGGCAATCGCCTGTTCCAGCGGCGCCCAGCCGACCTGTCGGCGCAGCCTGCGATCATTGTCGCTCGGGTCGAGATTTCCCGGCACCGGAATGCCACCGAGGTCAGGGCGCATATGGTCCCATTCCTCGACGGGACGGTTGTAGTCGAGGAAAAGCCGCGAATAATGCGCGACCACCGCTGGCGCCTGAAGGTGCTGCGACAGCCTTCTCGTCAGCGCGTCGATGCCGAGATCGACGGCGAAATGTGTTGCAAGATAAGGCTCCGCGAGACCGAGATCGCGCCACGGCGCCGGTACCTTGCTGCCGGCATGCTCCGCAATCAGCAGATAGGGGCTCGCCGCTTCAGGCAGCAGGCATTCGACGGCGTCGGCCGCGAGTGCTGCTGTCTCGGCGGGATCCAGACGCATCTCAGGCGATCCTGGAGCGGACATGATAGGACTTCGCCGCCGTCGATTCGATTAGACCCGAACGCCCATTGGTGCGGCCCATGCCCGAGTTCTTGATGCCGCCCCAGGGCAGATAGAGGTCGGCATGGTCGCAGCGATTGAGGTAGACCGTCCCGGCTTCGACCTTGTCCAGCAGCGCCGTGCCATGGTCGATGTCCTGTGTCCAGATGCTGGCGCTCAGGCCGTAGTCGCTGTCGTTCATCAGGGCGATGGCCTGTTCGTCGCTGTCGACCGCCTGCACACAGGCGATCGGCCCGAACAGTTCGTCGCGCATGATCGGCATGGAATGATCGACGCCGACGAGCACGTCGGGTGCAACATAGGCCGCGCCAAGCCCTGCTGCCTTTCGTGCGGCGGTGTCGGGCATCAACTGCCTCGCGCCGGCGCGAACGGCCTGCTCTGTCAGATCACGGATCGTCTCGGCAGCCGTTGCGCGCACCACCGGGCCGACCATCGGCTTTTCCTCAATCGGATGACCGATCGTCCATTTCGCCGTTTCGGCCACAAGCGCGTCGACGAAACGGTCGTGGACCCTGCGGTCCACATAGATGCGTTCGACTGAGCAGCAGGATTGGCCGGCGTTGGAATAGGTGCCTTCGGCGATCTGCGCCACGGTGGCATCGAGATCGGCATCGACGCGGACATAGGTTGGATCCTTGCCGCCGAGTTCGAGATGCACCTGCGTGAAGGTGCCGGCCGCGGCTGCGTGCACACGCCGGCCGCCATTGACGGAGCCGATGAAATTGACGGCGTTGAGCGCGCCTGAGGCGATCAGCCTTTCGGCATCGGCGTGGTCGAGATGCAGGCTCTGGAAGACGCCGTCGGGACCGCCTGCGGCCCTGAAGGCTTCCTCCGCCACCTCCGCGATCAGTGGCGTCTGCGGCGAGTGCTTGAAGATCACCACGTTGCCGGCCGCCAGCGGCGCCGTCACCAGATAGCCGAGCATTGCCGTCGGGTAGTTCCAGGCGCAGATCGAAAGATGCAATCCGCCGGGGGTCGGGCGCACATAACGGCGGATGTTCTCCTCCGAAGGATAGGGCAGGTCTGCCAGCGTCTCTTCTGCGGCTTCCGCCAGCAACTCGCCGACCAGGGCCAGGCGTGGCGTTTCGTCGGCCTGCCACAGCGGACGCCCGATCTGCCATGCGACCATCTCGGCGAGCTCGCCTGCGCGTGCCTTCATCTGCTCGCCGAATTTCAGCAGGATCGCCAGCCGCTCGGCGAGCGGCGTCGCCTGCCAGGGTTTCAGCGCAGCACGGGCCTTGGCCATCGCGGCATCGATGGCTGCACTGTCGGCATAGTCACGACTGACATAGATGGAGCCGTCGATGGGAGAGGTGACAGGGAAGGACAGGATGTCGGTGCGCAGGTTCATGGTGTGATATCCGCCGGCTAGCTGGAGTTATTTCCGGCACGATATCCGGATTTTCCATTTTGGCAAATTTTTTCTATTATAGCTTGATGGATTGTGGATGCGCCCCTATTGTCCGCTCCAACAGCAAACGCTGAACGGAGGAGGGGTATGATGGTCGAGTTTGATTTCAGCGGCAGGCATGCGGTTGTCACGGGTGCCGGTGGCGGCATGGGTGAGGCAATCGCGCTTGCCTTGCTTCAATCCGGGGCAGCGGTAACGGCAGTGGACGTCAAGGAATGTCCGGCATCGCTCGACGTCTTCGGCGACAAACTCACCTATGCGCAGGGCGATCTCACTGACGAGGCTTTTGTCCAACGGGTCGTCGGCGAGGCCGGGAAGGCGCGCGGCGGCGTCGACTATCTCGCCAATGTCGCCGGCGTGCTCTGGTTCGGCCGCGACAAATCGGTGCTGGAGATGGACCTCGATGTCTGGGACCAGGTCTTCGCCATCAACCTGAAGTCATTCGCCCATACCGCGCGCGCCGTGGTGCCCTTCATGCGTGCGGGCGGCCGTGGCGGCGCCATGGTGCATTTTTCGACGATCCAGTGGTATCGCGGCGATCCCGCCCCGCAGGACGCCTATCAGGCCTCGAAAGCCGGCGTGTGCGCGCTCTCGAAATCCCTGGCCATGCAGCTTGCGGCAGAGCGTATCCGCTCCAATGCCATCTGCCCGGGCATGGCGCTGACGCCGCTGCAGGCGCGCTGGGACACGGAGGAAAAACGCCAGGCTGTCGCGAATTATGCACCGCTCGGCCGGATCGGCACGCCGCAGGATATGGCCAATGCCGCCTTGTTCCTGCTGTCCGACGCCGCCAGCTATATCACCGGCATCGAGCTTGCCGTCGATGGCGGTCTTTTGATGCGCATGTAGCGGGCTAGCCGCCGGCTTCAGCCAGCAGCAGCATTTTAATGATGGTCGTGCATGCACTTGCCGTGATCGGCAAGCACCTCGATCACCCGGCACTCGGCGAGGCGCCCGTGCCGGCATTCCTCCACCATCACTTCCAGCTCTGCCTTCAGTGCCATCAGGCTGGCGATGCGCTGTTCCACCTCGATGAGCCTGGCCTTGGCGATACCATCTGCTGTCGCGCAGGGTTGGGTCGGATCGTCCTGCAGGGCGAGCAGCGTGCGGATGGCAGACACTTCGAAGCCAAGTTCGCGGGCATGACGGATGAAGGCGAGCCGGCGTAGCCCCTTCTGATCGTAGAAACGACGGTTGCCGTCGGTTCGCGGCGGCTCGGGCAGCAGGCCGATTTGCTCATAATAGCGGATCGTCGGCACTTTCACGCCGCTCTCCCTGGCCACGTCACCTATCGTCAATTCGGACTTCATTTTTCCGCTTGCTCCTCTAGTCGCTAGAGGATGTAGCGTCTGCTCGAACATAATCAAGGGAATGATCATGGCACGAGCATCAGAGCAGATGCGCTACCGCGTCGACGGTATGGATTGCGCCTCCTGCGCATCGAAAATCGACACCGCCGTGCGGCGTCTGAAAGGCGTCGAGGACGTCTCCGTTTCGGTGACGCGCGGCACGATGACGGTGAGGTTCGATGGCGACACGGCACTCGCGCCGGCCATCGAAAAGCGGGTGACCGGCCTTGGTTACAAGCTGTCATTGATGCCTGCGAACAGCTCCGTTCCAGTTGCCGTGAACAAGGACGATGCATGTGGCTGCGGCCATGATCATGGCGATCACGCTGGGCATGACCACTCGGGTCATGCTCATGCCGACCACGATCATTCAGGCCACGCTTCTCACGGAGCGGCCAAGCCAGCGCCAGTGGCCAAAGCCAATGTCGAAGGACTGCACGGTCATGATCACGGTCCAAGCACCGGTCCGTGGTGGAAATCAGGCAAAGGCAAGCTGACCATTGCAGCCGGTCTCGCCTTGGCTGTTGCCTACGGCATCGGCAAGTTGGTACCCGGCTACGAAACCTGGATTTTCACCGTCGCCATGCTGGTCGGTCTCGTGCCGATCGCGCGTCGCGCCATCGCGGCCGCCTTTGTCGGCACGCCTTTCTCCATCGAAATGCTGATGACCATAGCCGCCATCGGCGCCGTCATCATCGGGGCCACGGAAGAAGCCGCGGCAGTCGTCTTCCTGTTCCTGATCGGTGAACTGCTGGAAGGTGTCGCCGCCGGCAAGGCGCGTGCCTCGATCCAGTCGCTGACTGCGCTGGTGCCGAAGACGGCACTGCTGGAGCGCGACGGCAAGATCAGCGAAGTGCAGGCCGAAACGCTCGCCGTCGGCGCCATCATCATGGTGCGTCCGGGCGACCGCATCCCGGCGGATGGCATCGTCGTCTCGGGTGAAAGCGCGGTCGACGAAGCGCCGGTGACCGGCGAAAGCGTGCCGGTGCTCAAAGTGCCTGATTCCAAGGTCTATGCCGGCACGGTCAACAGCGATGCGGTGCTGCGCGTGCGCGTGACGGCGGCGGCCGCCGACAACACCATTGCCCGCGTCGTGCGCCTCGTCGAGGAGGCGCAGGAATCGAAAGCGCCGACCGAGCGGTTCATCGACCGCTTCTCGAAATATTATACGCCGGGCGTGGTCGTCTTCGCGGCCCTGGTTGCCGTCATCCCGCCACTGGCAATGGGCGGCGCCTGGGACGAATGGATCTACAAGGGCCTTGCTATCCTGCTCATCGGATGCCCCTGCGCGCTGGTGATCTCGACACCGGCAGCGATTGCCGCCTCGCTTTCTTCCGGCGCGCGGCGCGGCCTGCTCATGAAAGGCGGCGCGGTGCTCGAAAACCTCGGCAAGATGACCGCCGTCGCCTTCGACAAGACGGGCACGCTGACCGAGGGCAAGCCGAAGGTGACCGATATCGACGGTTTCGACCTGCCGGCCGGCGAGGTGCTGCGGCTGGCGGCCGCGCTGGAGACGGGTTCTTCCCATCCGCTGGCCAAGGCCATCCTCGGGCGTGCCGAAGTCGACGGCATCGTGGTGCCACAGGCTTCCGACGCCAAGGCTCTCGGCGGCAAGGGTGTTTCGGGCATCGTCGACGGAACCGAGATATTCCTTGGTTCGCCGCATGCCGTGTCGGAGCGTGTGCCGCTCAGCGCCGACCAGTCGAGCCGCATTGCCGCGCTGAACGACGAGGGCAAGACCGTCTCTCTGCTGCTTGCGGGTGGCAGGCTTGCCGGTGCCCTGGCGATGCGTGACGAACCGCGTCCCGATGCGCGGGCCGGACTGCAGGCCCTGGCCGATCGCGGCATCAGGACGGTGATGCTGACCGGCGACAATGCCCGCACGGCCGCCGCCATCGGCAAGCAGCTCGGCATCGAGGTGCGCGCCGAACTGCTGCCTGAGGACAAGCAGCGCATAGTCGGCGAGTTGAAGCGGGAGGGCTATGCGGTCGCCAAGGTCGGCGACGGCATCAACGACGCGCCGGCGCTCGCTGCCGCCGATGTCGGCATCGCCATGGGTGGCGGCACCGATGTTGCGCTCGAGACGGCGGATGCGGCGGTGCTGCATGGACGTGTCGGCGACATCGCCGGAATGATCGCGCTTTCCAAGCGCACCATGTCCAACATCGGCCAGAACATCACCATCGCGCTTGGCCTGAAGGCGGTGTTCCTGGTCACCACGGTGATCGGCGTTACGGGCCTGTGGCCGGCGATCCTGGCCGACACAGGTGCCACCGTTCTGGTGACGATCAACGCGTTGCGCCTGCTTGGCGCAGCGAAACAGGTCACGGCCTGATCGACAGAATGAGGGCGCCGCGCAGCAGCGGCGCCTTCCCAGTGTCTGATAAATTAGGCTGCCTTCAGCAGATAGGCATCATGTCTTCGCAGGAACGTGTGCAGGCGGTCCGGATAGTCGGACCCGACAGCCTGCTTCACACTTGGCCTCTCCGCGAGCATCGCCCGCCAGGCGCGTACGCGTGGCGTATTGGCGAAAACGCCGGTTTCGGCAATCGTGTCGAACAGATCGAAATAGCGGAACACCGGTGCAAAGACCGCGTCGACGAGACTGAAATCCTTGCCAGCAAAATAGGGCCCATTGCCGAGCACCGCTTCCAGCCTCTCGAACTTTTCCGAGATTGTCGCGCGTTTCTGTTCATAGATCGCAGGGTCCTGTGTCGTCTCCAGTCCCCAGATGTCGGATAGGATGTTCGAGCCGAACTCCATCCAGGCGCGATGCTGGGCGCGCAGCAATGGGTCGGCCGGATGCAGCTTGGGACCGGCCCTTGTCTCTTCGATGTATTCGCAGATCACCGAGCTTTCAAAGAGCACGGCCTGAGGCCGATCGGGCTGCCGCACCATCAGCAGCGGCACCTTGCCGAGCGGCGACAGGTCGAGGAACCATTTCGGCTTGTCGGCAAGGTCGATGAGCACCTTTTCGAAGGGCACATCCTTTTCGGCGAGCGCAATGGCGGCGCGCTGGACATACGGGCACAGATGGTGGCTGACGAGGGTGAGCGTCTGCATGGGGCCTCCTTAGAGCGTTTCCGTTTTTCACGGAAACGCGGAAATGCTCTAACTCTTTGTTTTTTACGCAATTCCGGACGGAAAACCGCTACGCACTTTTCCTGGAATTGCTCTAAGCCGCGATCTTCATGCCTTCGGCGTGCATCGCCTCGCGCACTCTCGGACGCGCGGCGACGCGATCCATGAAGGCGCGCAGCTGGGGGAAGGCGGTGAGATCGACCTTGGTGAAAGCCGACCAGCCGACGATGGTGAAAAGATAGGCATCGGCGGCGGTGAACTGCTCGCCGGTCAGATAGGGCCCTGATTTCGCCAGGTGGTTTTCGACGAAGGCCAGTCGCTTGGCGAGCATGTTGCGTGCGACGTCCTGCGCCTGCGATCCGTATTCCGGATGGAACAGCCAGGGGCTGTACATCTTGTGCAGTTCGCTGGCGATGAAATTGAGCCACGACTGCTGATGATGGCGTTCCGTGGTTCCAGAACGCGGCACCAGCCCGGATTCCGGCCGGAGATCGGCGAGATACTGTACGATGGCGGCGCCTTCGGTCAGCACCGAGCCATCGTCCAGTTCGAGCGCCGGCACATAGCCGTTCGGGTTGATGGCGGTGAAATCGGCGCCGGTCTCTGTCGGATGGGGAGTTCTGGCGAGGTTGACCTTTTCGAGGTCGAGGACGACGCCTGCTTCCAGTGCAACGATGTGCGGCGAGAGCGAGCAGGTGCCGGTGGCATAGTAGAGTTTCATGGCAGATCCTTCCTGAGTTGGCGCCGCCAACAGCGACGGCACCTTCTGCCACAAAGGATAGGGTTGGCATCTGCGCATTGCTCATTGGCATTTTGCCTGTCGCGCTTGCATGACTGCAAGCTTGATAGGTGTTACCTTTCTGGCATGGATGACTGGAACGAATTGCGGCTGGTTCTGGCGGTTCAACGCGAAGAAAGCCTGACCGGTGCCGCCAAAGCTCTGAATGTCGATCACTCGACAGCCTTTCGCCGGCTGAATGCGTTGGAGGCTCGTCTCGGCGTGCGCCTGTTCGAGCGCCTGCCGGGCGGCCTCTATCAGGCCACCGCCACCGGCGAACGCATGGCCGCTACCGCTGAGCGCATCGAGGACGAGACGCTGGCGCTCGACCGCGACATCGCGGGTTCCGACCATCGCCTTTCGGGGCGCTTGCGCGTCACATCTTCGGAAACACTGGCTTACAGTCGATTGCCCAGCCATCTGGCTGCGTTTCGCCGGACGAACCCCGGCATCGTGGTCGAGCTGCTGATCGACAATCGTGTGCTTAG
The DNA here is from genome assembly GCF_042739215.1 of Mesorhizobium sp. NPDC059054. Classification (NCBI taxonomy): domain Bacteria; kingdom Pseudomonadati; phylum Pseudomonadota; class Alphaproteobacteria; order Hyphomicrobiales; family Phyllobacteriaceae; genus Mesorhizobium; species Mesorhizobium sp. NPDC059054. The sequence goes on along the minus strand of NZ_JBHYHV010000003.1, from coordinate 565,405 downwards.
CCTGTCGCGGCGGGAGGCCGACATCGCGTTGCGGCCGGTGCGTCCCAAGGAAGGTGATCTGTGGGGACGCAAACTCTGTGCCGCAGCCTGGACCTTCTTTGCGGCACCCGCTTATCTGGAAACATTTGATGGTCCGGTTGGGGATATCGGTGACCGGCAGGATCTGATTGGCTGGGAGGAAGGTGCCGCCGGCATCCAGGCGGCGGAATGGCTGAGCCGCGCGGCGCCGGACAGCGCTTTCGTCTATCGTACCAACAGCCTGGTCAACCAATCGGTGGCGGCCAAGGCAGGTATCGGCCTTGCACTCCTGCCTTGTTATCTCGGAGACAGCGATCCCGGCCTTGTGCGCGTACGGTCGGAGCCCTTGCCCGACCTTGAGGGCGAGTTCTGGATCGTCACCCATGCCGACCTGAAACGGACGGCACGGGTGCGCGCCTTCTTCGATCAGGTCGGCGACGGGCTGGCCCGCGAGCGCGACCTGTTCGAGGGGCGGATGCCACGCGTTGCGGGCTAGACGATTTCCAGATAGGCGCTGAACTCATAGTCCGTCACCTGTTCGGCAAAGCCGGCGATCTCCTGCCTCTTGCAGGCAACCAGCATCTGCCTGAGCACCGGAGCGAAGATCTCGGCTGCGATCGGGCCGTTCTCGAACGCGTCCACCGCCTGACCCCATTCCGCCGGGATCTTGCGCTGCTTCTTTGCCGAGTAGGCCCGCCCCGTTTGCGGCGCTGTCGGTTTCCAGCCGTTGCGGATGCCGACGAGGGCCGCCCCGAGGATCGCCGTGAGAACGAGATAGGGATTGGAATCAGCTCCGGCGACGCGATGCTCGATACGCCGCGCTTTCGGATTGCCGCCCGGAATGCGGATCGCCGCCGTGCGGTTCTCGTAACCCCATGAGATCGATGTCGGCGCGTGCGTGTCAGGCCGCAGGCGACGGTAGGAATTGTAGTGGGGCGCAAACATCAGCGTTGTTTCCGCCATGCCGCGCAGCAGGCCGGCGACGGCGTTCTTCAGGATTGGCGAGCCCTCGGCGGTGCCGTCGTCGAAGACGTTCTCGCCCTTCTCGTTGAGGAGGGAGAAATGCACATGCATGCCGTTGCCCGAACGCAAACCGTAAGGTTTGGCCATGAAGGTGGCGGCCAGCCCATGCTTGCGCGCAACGCCCTTGACGATGCGCTTGAAGAAGACGCTGTCATCCGCCGCCTTCAGCGGGTCGTCGGTATGCAGGAGATTGATTTCGAACTGGCCGATGCCGTTTTCGGCGATCGCGGCGTCGGCCGGCACGTTCTGCCTGGCGCATTCCTTGTAGACGTCCGAGAAGAACTCGCCGAAATCGTCCAATTCATCGATGGAAAGAATGGCGTCGGAATCGAGCCGTTTGCCCGTATAGGGCGAGATCGGCGGCATGGCGCTGTCGGGCTCGGGGTCGATCAGGTAGAATTCCATTTCCGTCGCCACGACCGGCCGCAGGCCCAGCTCGCGATATTGTGCGACGATCGCCGCCAGCGCCTGTCGTGGGTCGGCCAGAAAAGGACGGCCATCCTCCAGCGACAATTGCAGCGGGATGAGTGCGCTTGGCCGCGAGGTCCAACTGACCGGCAGGGGTCCGCGTCCTGTCGCTTCGCAGATGCCGTCGCCGTCACCCGTGGCGAAAACCTGCGTGCTGCCGATGATGTCCTCGCCCCAGACGTCGACGCCGACGATGGAAAGCGGCATGCGGATGCCGCCACCGAGAACTTTGGATGCCTGTTCGACCGGAATGCGCTTGCCGCGCATGATGCCGTTCAGGTCGCAGACCACTGCCTGAACGCTTTCGATCGGGCCGTTTTTTTCGATCCATTCCTTTAGCTGTTCTGATTCGCTCAATTTGAGCACCTATACCTTTCTTGTTGAGAGAGCCGCATTGCCCGGCGAAGCTGGCATTGTGCCCGGCGCCGGTCAAGCTGACCCGAAGTTGTGGATCGGCTGGCGGTGATTCCTGTCGACAAGCGGCTCTGCTGCCGCTAGAGCGGGCGCGATCACGATAAATCGGCACCCCGCTCTAGCTTTCTTGTTTTGTCGCATGATCCTGATCCGAAAAGTCTGCAACTTTTCGGGGTCATGCTCTAGGCGGTGGCAAACAGAGTTGCGGGAGCAGTCATGGCCGGAAAAACCCTTATTGCGCCTTCGGTGCTGTCGTCCGATTTCTCCAGGCTCGGTGATGAGGTCGAGGCGATCGTCGAGGCCGGTGCCGACTGGATCCATCTCGATGTCATGGACGGGCATTTCGTGCCCAACATCACCTTCGGCGCGCCGGTCATCAAGGCAATCCGCAACCGCACCAAGGCCTATTTCGACTGCCATCTGATGATCGCGCCGGTCGATCCCTATCTGGCGGCTTTTGCCGAGGCCGGCTGCGACGGCATCACCGTGCATGCCGAAGCCGGTCCGCATCTCGACCGTTCGCTGCAGACCATCCGCAATCTCGGCAAGAAGGCCGGTGTTTCGCTCAATCCCGGCACGCCGGAAAGCGTCATCGAATATGTGCTCGACCGCCTCGACCTCGTCCTGCTGATGACGGTCAATCCGGGATTCGGCGGGCAGGCCTTCATCCCGGCGGTCGTCGAGAAGGTGAAGCGGGTCAAGGCGCTGATCGGTGACCGGCCGATCCACATCGAGATCGATGGCGGCGTTTCGCCGGAAACCGCGCCGCTGGTCACCGCTGCCGGCGCCAATGTACTGGTTGCCGGCGCTGCCGTGTTCAAGGGCGGCACCGTCGACGCCTATCGCAGCAACATCGCGGCAATCAGGACGGCCGCGGACAAGGCGGCCGTCTAAATCGTGAGCCGGCGGGCTTAACCGAAGACCCGCTCGCCGCCGATCCACGTACCCTTCATGGCAAGGTCGTCGCTCAAAGCGACGATGTCGGCCGCCGTGCCTTTGGCGAAGCGGCCGAGCCGGTGCGACTGGCCGACGGCTTCAGCCGCATAGAGCGAGGCCATGCGCAAGGCCTCGGTCAGATCGATGCCGACGACCTGGTGCATGAAGCGAACGGCCGAGATCATGTCGAGGTCGGCGCCGGCCAGCGTGCCGTCGGCCAGCCGCAGGCTGCCGTCCTTGCGGTAGACGGTGCGGCCGTTGAGCGTGAATTCGGTCATATCGGTGCCGATCGTCGCCATGGCGTCGGTGACCAGGAAAATGCGCGCCGGGCCTTGCTTGGATTTCAGCGCGATCTCGATGGTTGCCGGATGCACATGGATGCCATCGGCAATGAGGCCGGCGAACATCCTGCCGCTGTCGATCGCAGCCCCTGCCAGGCCGGGTTCGCGGTTGCCGATCTGGCTCATCGCGTTGAACAGATGCGTGGCCATGGACGCACCCGCCTCGGCATAGGCGGTTGCGGTTGCATAGTCGGTGTCGGAGTGGCCGAGGCTGACGACGATGCCTGCCTTTGCCAGCGCAGCGACCTGGGCGGCGGTGACCGACTCCGGCGCGACGGTGGTCTGCAGAACCGGCAGCTTTGCCCGCGTTGCGATCAGCGCGGCCTCGTCGGCCGCGTTCATCGGCCGGATCAGCTTGGGGTCGTGTGCTCCTTTGCGGGCCAACGACAGATGCGGTCCTTCCAGGTGCAGGCCGAGGAAGCCGGGCAGCTTGCGTTGTGCTGCTTCCGCGCCTGCCGCGATTGCCGCGGCGGTGATTTCCGGCGTGTCGGTGATCAGCGTCGGCAGCAATGCGGTCGTGCCGAAAGGCGCATGCGCCTTGCAGATCGTTTCGATGGAGGCGAGGTCGGGGTGATCGTTCAGCATCACGCCGCCGCCACCGTTGACCTGCAGGTCGATGAAACCGGGTGCCAGGATGCCGCCGCCGAGGTCGACAACCTCGGCGCCAGACGGAATGTCGCCGCGCCTGGTGATCGCCTCGATCAGTCCGTCGGAGACGATCAAAGCGGCATCGTCATGCCAGGCGGCGCCGTCGAAGATTCGCGCGCCGATGAATGCGAGGTGCTTGCTCATATTGTCTCCGTCACCTTGCGCAGGTTCGGCGGGGTATCGGGATCGAGACCACGATGACGGGCGAAGGCCTCCACGAAAGCGTAGAATGACACGATCAGCGTCAGCGGATCGGTCAGCGGATGTCCGGTCGCGGCATGTGGCAGCGCCGTGGCGTTCTTGGCCAGGGTTGAGGTGATGAAAGTGGCCGCCCCTTTTGCAGCCAGCGTGTCTGCCGCAGCGGCCAGCGACGGCTCGGAAGCATCGCGGGCGGCAAGCGCCAGCACCGGGAATTTCGGGCCGACCAGCGCCATCGGACCGTGCATCACTTCGGCACCGCTATACGCTTCCGCATGCACCGCGCAGGTTTCCTTGAACTTCAACGCCGCTTCCGATGCGATGGCGAAGGAAGGACCGCGGCCCAGGATGAAGAGCGAGTTGTGTCCGTCGAGCGCCGAGGTGAGCGGGCTCCAGTCGCAGGCGACGGCCTTGCTGAAATGTTCGGGCAGTTGCTTCAAGGCGGCGATCAAGGCTTCGTCGCCGGTGGCATGCGCCATCAGCGCGAGGCCGGCAACGGCGGAATTGACGTAGGTCTTGGTTGCAGCGACGCTGAGTTCCGGTCCGGCCAGGATGTCGACGGCATAGTCGGCCGCGCGCGCCAGCGGGGAGTCGGCCGTGTTGGTGAGCGCGATGGTCAGCGCGCCGCGCGCGCGTGCGCTTTCAGCCATGGCGACGATGTCCGGGCTCTTGCCGGATTGCGAGATGGCCAGGCAAGCGGAGCCGTTCAGCCGCAGCTTCGCGCCGTAGATCGAGGCAACCGAGGGGCCGACGGAAGCGACGGCGAGGCCGGCGGTCAGCTCCACCGCATATTTCATGAAGGTGGCGGCATGGTCGGAAGAACCGCGTGCCACGGTGATGATGAAGTTGGGATCGCGTTCACGGATGCCGCGCCCGGCGTCAGCCAGCGCCTTGCCTGATCCATCGAGCAGACGGGCAGTTGCCTCGGGAATCTCTTCGACCTCGCGGCGCATATGGGATTTTGTTGTTGTCATTGCCGCACTCCGTTGTCGTCACTGGTCACGCCGAGCCTCAGCTCGGCGACGAAATCATAGGCATCGCCGCGATAGACCGAGCGCGTGAATTCGATCACCTTGCCGCTGGCCAGATAGGAAATGCGCTCGATGCGCAGGCTGGCCGAACCCGTCGGTGCATCGAGCAGCCTGGCGTCTGCTTCGTTGAGGTTGACGGCAGAGATGCGCTGCACCGCGCGCACCGGCCGATTCCCCGTCTCCTCCAAAGCCGCGTAGAGCGAAGAGCCGACAACGCTCGGATCGGGCAGGGCGCCGGCCGACAACGAGGCGCGTTCGATGGCCAGCGGCGTGTCGTTGGCGATGCGCAGGCGTGCCACTCTGGCCACCATCTCGCTGGCGGCGAGGCCCAGCACCATCATTTCTTCCGGCGACGGGGCATAAAGCCCGCGATCGAGCCAGGTCGAGCGCACCACCTTGCCACGCCGCGCCATGTCCTCGGTGAAGGAGGTGAGCCGCGACAGCGACTGTTCGACCCGCTCCATCCGCGGCGCTACGAATGTGCCGGAACCATGGCGCTGAACCAGGACCCCGCCCTTGACCAGATCCTGCACCGCCTTGCGCACCGTGACACGCGAGATGTCGGCCATCGAGGCGATGTCCCGTTCCGAAGGCAGGGCATCGCCCGGGCCGATCAGTCCGCGGTTGACGGCGTCCTCTATGCTGCGGCGAAGCTGGAGATAGAGCGGCGCGCCGCTTTGCGAAGCTTGTTTGAGCGAGGCAAAAATGACATCCGCCGCTTCGCTCATCGTGCAGCCTCGGCCGCGCCGGCGAATTTTCGTACGGCCATTCGCACAGAGCCGCCCAAGGCATCGTCCAGAGGCGTCTTCAGCAATGCGCGAAAACGCTCGGAGAGGCGCGGGGCATAGAGAGGCGCCAACCCGCCGAGCAGGCAGAGTGGATCGCCTGCTTCCAGGTCGAGCACGCCGAGCGAGGCTTCCACGTCGGCGACGGACTTGTCGACGATCCATGTCGCGACAGCATCGCCCCTGGCGGCATTCTCGAACACCTTTGGAGCGAAGCCGCCAAAATCGCCGGGCTTGGCGTGGGTGGTGAATTCGACCAGATCCTGCGGATTGTCCCGGAAGATGCCCATCATTTCGCGGGTCAGTGGCGATGCCTCGCGGATGCCGTCATAGGCAAGCAGGGTCTGTTCCAGAAGATCGCGCCCGATGCGCGCTCCGCTGCCCTGGTCGCCGACCTGGAAGCCCCAGGCGCCAACCGAACGCGATTTGCCCTGCTTGCGCACCATATAGGCCGTGCCGGTGCCCAGGATCGCGATGGCGCCGTCGCCGGAGCCGACCGCGCCTTCGAGCGCGATCTCGAAATCCGTTTCCACGCTCGAGCGGCTGAACGGCAGGATGGCTTCGAGTTGCTGTTTGTAGGTGCCGACATTGGCCCCGGCGAGACCCAATATGGCTGGCGTCTGTGGGATCAGCTCGGGGTCTTCACCGGCTGCGAGAAACGCCTGCCTGGCAGCATCGACGATATTGGCGCGGGCACCCGTCAGGTCGCTGCGGATGTTGGCGGCACCAGACTTCGCGCGGCCGAGAATCTCGCCGCCCGCTGTTGCGAGCGCTGCCCTGCAGCTTGTGCCGCCGCCATCGATGCCGAGCACGAAAGTCACGCTGAAATCTCCTCTTGCCCGATAATACCAATAAAATACCAATAGCCAAGGGTAAATTTATGGTTCGATTCAATAAGCGGTATTTTCTTGAAATTATTGGCATTTCTGCGGGATGGAAAAGGAAGCCGTTACGAATTCACTAATGACAGTGGACAAGTGGTATTTTTTTGGTATTGTCGAGAAAGGTGGAGGAACCGGAATGGCGCAGAAGCGCACCGAAGCGCAGCATCGTGATGCCGAAGGTCTGGATGTCCAGGCGCCGGAGGCCGTATTGAAGTCGCTGGCCGAGGCTCAGATCGAGGCCGCTGGCGCCGTTCGCGAAGCCATTCCTGCCATTGCCGCTGCATCTGTGTTGATTTCAGAGCGCCTCAGGGCTGGTGGCAGGCTTGTTTATGCCGCCGCAGGCAGTTCCGGCCTCATGGCCGTTGCCGATGCCCTCGAGCTCCCCGGCACTTTCGGCATCGAGCGCGATCGCATCGTCATCCTCATCGCCGGCGGCGACGAAGCCTTCCGCAATCTTGCGGGCGGGCCGGAAGACGATGAGGAAGCGGCCGCCGCGGCCATTGCCGGCGCGGGCGTCACCGCTGCCGATTGCGTCATTGCCCTTTCTGCCAGCGGTTCCACCCCTTATGCGGTTCGCGCTCTGCGCGACGCACGCCTGCGCGGCGCGGCGACCATCGCCATCGCCAACAATGGCGACACGCCGCTGCTCAATGACGCCGAAGTCGCAATCCTGTTGAAGACACCGCCCGAGGTGATCGCTGGTTCGACGCGCATGGGTGCCGGCACCGCCCAGAAGATCGCGCTCAACATGATGTCGACCTTGGCGGCGATCCATCTTGGCCACGTCCATGACGGTTATATGGTCAATCTCTTCGCCGACAACGCCAAGCTGCGCGACCGCGCAGCCCGCATCGTCGCTGCCATCACCGGACTTGATCGCGATGTCGCCGACCGATCGCTCGAGCAGAGCGGTGGCGCGGTGAAGACGGCCATTCTGCTCGCCGCCGGCGCCGAAAGCGTCGATGCGGCCGAGGGGATATTGGAGAAGACCGGCCAGAGGCTGCGGCCGGCCCTTTCCGCCATCAGAGGAGAACAGGGGGCCTGACCCCCCGTCTCGTCAAAACCGAACCTGAAAAAGGTCAATAGGGAGACTGAGAATGAAGACGAAACTTCTTACGGCATTGCTTTTAGGCTCCAGCGTACTCGGCTTCGCCGGCGTCGCTTCCGCCGCCGACGTGACGCTCAACATCGAGAGCTGGCGCAACGACGACCTCGCCATCTGGAAGGATAAGCTGATCCCGGCTTTCGAGGCGAAAAATCCAGGCATCAAAGTGGTGTTCGGACCGTCGTCTCCGACTGAATATGATGCGGCACTCGGGGCCAAGCTCGCCGCCGGCTCGGCGGGCGACCTGATCACCTGCCGTCCGTTCGACAAGTCGCTGGAACTCTACAAGAAAGGCAACCTCGCCGACCTGACCAAGCTCGCCGGTATGGAGAACTTCTCCGACGTCGCCAAGTCGGCCTGGACCACGGACGATGGTTCGGCCACCTTCTGCGTGCCGATGGCCTCGGTCATCCACGGCTTCATCTACAACAAGGAAGCCTTCGAAAAGCTCGGCCTCAAGGTTCCGGAGACCCGCGACGAGTTCTTCGCGGCACTCGACAAGATCAAGGCCGACGGCACCTACATCCCGATGGCCATGGGCACCAAGGACCTCTGGGAGGCCGCGACCATGGGCTACCAGAACATCGGCCCGAACTACTGGAAGGGTGAGGAAGGCCGCCTGGCGCTGATCAAGGGCGAGCAGAAGCTGACCGACAAGGACTGGGTCGAGCCCTATGCAGAGCTTGCCAAGTGGAAGTCTTATCTCGGTGACGGCTTCGAGGCGCAGACCTACCCGGACAGCCAGAACCTATTCACGCTCGGCCGCGCGGCCATCTTCCCGGCAGGTTCGTGGGAAATCGGTCTGTTCAACACGCAGGCCCAGTTCAAGATGGGTGCCTTCCCGCCGCCGGTCGGCAAGGCTGGCGACACCTGCTACATCTCCGACCATACCGATATCGGCATCGGCCTGAATGCGGCCTCCAAGAATGCCGATGCGGCCAAGACCTTCCTGACCTGGGTCGCCTCGCCGGAATTCGCCACCATCTACGCCAACGCGCTGCCGGGCTTCTTCAGCCTGAATTCCACTCCGGTGAAGATGGAAGATCCGCTGGCGCAGGAATTCGTTTCCTGGCGTGAGAAGTGCAAGCCGACGATCCGCTCGACCTATCAGGTTCTGTCGCGCGGCACGCCGAACCTGGAAAACGAAACCTGGGTTGAATCGGCCAACGTCATCAACGGCACCGATACGCCGGAAGTTGCTGCCGAGAAGCTGCAGAAGGGTCTCGACAGCTGGTACAAGCCGGCGAAGTAAGACTGCGATACGACCGGGCCGCTCTAGCCGCGGCCCGGCCTGTCCCGAACTAAATTCCGATTGTCGGCGCGGTTCCTCGCCCTTACGCTCTTCCTTAGAGCGTTTCCGTCTTTCACGGAAACGCGGAAACGCTCTAGCTCTTTGTTTTTACGCAATTCCGGACGGAAAACCGCTACGCACTTTTCCTGGAATTGCTCTTTGAAGACTGGAGAAGGGGCGCCGGCTTCAAGTTCACCACTTCCTCGAAGATCGGAGGAAGTTGCGGTGGACAGGCGAGGGGCGGCATTCCGACAATTTGACAGGATTTCCCGAGGCGGCAAGGACCGAGCTCATGGCTGCAGCATCGAAAAGACCGTTCCGTTGGCACATCGGCGTCTTCCTGGCGCCGGCGGTGCTCGTCTATACGGCGATCATGATCCTGCCGTTGTTCGGCACGCTGCAGCTTTCGCTGTTCCGTTCCGTCGAGCAGGTGCAGACCTTTGTCGGTTTCGACAATTTCCGCATCCTGTTCACCGATCCCAACTGGTCGTTCAATTTCTGGAATGCACTAAAGAACAACGTTTGGTTCTTCATCATCCACATGGTGGTGCAGAACCCGATCGGCGTCGCGCTTGCGGCACTTCTGTCCAGCCCGAAACTGCGTTTCACCGCTTTCTACCGCACGGCGATCTTCATCCCGACTATTTTGTCCTTCGTCATCGTCGGATTCGCCTGGAAGCTGATCCTGTCGCCGATCTGGGGCGTGGCTCCCAACCTGATGGGGCTGGTCGGCCTGAAGAGTTTTTTCACGCCGTGGCTCGGCAAGGAAGAATATGCGCTGACCGCGCTCAGCCTGATTTCGGTCTGGCAGTTCGTCGGCATTCCGATGATGCTGATCTACGCGGCGCTGCTGTCCATTCCCGATGAGGTGATCGAGGCCGCCGAATGCGACGGCATCACCGGCTGGTCGCAATTCTGGAAGATCAAGCTGCCGCTGATCCTGCCTGCCATCGGCATCATCTCGATCCTGACCTTTGTCGGCAACTTCAACGCCTTCGACCTGATCTATACCGCGCAGGGCGCGCTGGCTGGACCGAACTATTCGACCGACATTCTCGGCACTTTCCTCTACCGCGCCTTCTTCGGCTTCCAGTTGCAGGTTGGTGACCCCCATATGGGCGCCACCATCGCCACCATGATGTTCCTGATCATCCTGATCGGTGTCTGCTTCTATCTTTTCCTCGTGCAGCGGCGCCTGCGCCGCTACCAGTTCTGAGGTGTAACGATGAGCAAGGCCACCTCCTCCCTGCCGCGGACCATCGGCGCACACGCGATCCTGCTGACCTACACCATCATCGCGCTGTTCCCGGTCTTCGTCGTCGTCATCAATTCGTTCAAGTCACGCCAGGCGATCTTCCAGCAGCCGCTGATGCCGCCGGTGCCCAAGACCTTCGACCTGGTCGGCTACACCACCGTGTTCGGCCAGGGCGACTTCTTCCTTTATTTCCAGAACAGTCTGATCGTCACCGTCGTATCTCTATTCTTCGTGCTGCTGTTCGGCGCCATGGCAGCCTTCGCGCTGTCTGAATACCGCTTCCGCGGCAACACGCTGATGGGGCTCTACCTGGCGCTCGGCATCATGATCCCGATCCGCCTCGGCACGGTTGCCATTCTGCAGCTGATGGTGGCTTCAGGGCTGGTCAACACCTTGACCGCACTCATTTTGGTCTACACCGCGCAAGGCTTGCCGCTCGCCATCTTCATCCTGTCGGAATTCATGAAGGGCGTGTCGGACGACCTCAAGAATGCCGGACGCATCGACGGACTCTCGGAATACACCATCTTCTTCCGGCTGGTGCTGCCGCTGGTCCGCCCGGCCATGGCCACCGTCGCGGTCTTCACCATGATCCCGATCTGGAACGATCTGTGGTTCCCGCTGATCCTGGCGCCATCGGAAGCGACCAAGACCGTGACGCTCGGTGCCCAGATATTCCTTGGCCAGTTCGTCACCAACTGGAACGCGATCCTGGCGGCTCTGTCTCTGGCGATCCTGCCGGTGTTGGTCCTCTACCTGATCTTCTCGCGCCAGCTTATTCGCGGCATCACCTCGGGCGCGGTGAAGTGAGCGTCCTTGAAAGCAAGCAAACAAGAGGCAGGACTGTAAAGTGACTTCGACCAATCCCATACGCGTTGTCGTTGCCGGCCTTGGCAATATGGGCCGCAGCCATGCGCTGGCTTATTACAACAACCCGGGTTTCGAGATCGCTGCCCTGGTCAACCGCTCGGACGTGCCGCTGCCGGGTGGCCTGGCCGGCCATGAGATCCGCCGTTCCTTCGAAGACGCACTGCGCGACGAGAAGCCGGAGCTGGCCTGCATCGCCACCTATTCCGACAGCCACGCCGACTATGCGGTGAAGGCGTTCGAGGCCGGCTGTCACGTTTTCGTGGAAAAGCCGCTGGCCACGACGGTTGCTGACGCTCGGCGCGTCGTCGATGCAGCCAAGGCCAACGGCAAGAAGGTGGTGATCGGCTATATCCTGCGTCACCACCCGTCCTGGATGCGGCTGATCGCCGAAGCCCGCAAGCTCGGTGGCCCCTATGTCTTCCGCATGAACCTCAACCAGCAGTCGTCGGGCCATACCTGGCAGACACACAAGCAACTCATGCAGACGACATCGCCGATCGTCGACTGCGGCGTGCACTATCTCGACGTGATGCTGCAGATCACCGATTCCGCGCCGATCGAGGTGCGCGGCATGGGCGTGCGCCTGTCCGATGAGGTCGCGCCCTCCATGTACAATTACGGCCACCTGCAGGTGCTGTTCGAGGACGGTTCGGTAGGCTGGTACGAGGCCGGCTGGGGTCCGATGATCTCGGAGACGGCCTTCTTCGTGAAGGATGTGATGTCGCCGAACGGTTGCGTGTCGATCGTCATGGCCGAGGGCGTGAAGTCGGACGACATCGACACGCACACCAAGACTTCGACCATCCGCCTGCACCAGGCCGCGACCGGCCCGGACGGCAAGTTCCTGAAACCCGACGAACTGCTTTCCATGGAAGGCGAACCGGGCCACCAGGAGCTCTGCGACTTCGAACAGGCCTTCGTTCTGAAGGCCATTCGCGAGAACATCGACCTCACCCGTCATATGGACGACGCCGTGCGTTCGCTTGCCGTCTGCCTCGCGGCCGACGAAAGCGTGCGCACCGGCAAGCCCGTCAAACTCTAACAATCGAGCGAGGAAAAGCCGTGGGCTCTCTGAAGATCGAGAATGTCAAGAAATCCTTCGGTCCGGTGGATGTGCTGAAAGGCATCGACCTCGACGTCAAGGATGGCGAATTCGTCGTCTTCGTCGGCCCGTCAGGTTGCGGCAAGTCGACCCTGCTGCGCGTCATCGCTGGCCTGGAGGATGCAACCTCCGGCCGGGTGCTGATCGATAGCCAGGAAGTCACCGCAACGCCACCGGCCAAGCGCGGCATCGCCATGGTGTTCCAGACCTATGCGCTCTATCCGCACCTCAGCGTGCGCGACAACATGGCGCTCGGCCTGAAGCAGGCCGGTGAGCCGGCCGCTGAGATCGACAAGCGCATCACCGCCGCTTCCACCATGCTGTCGCTGGAGCCCTATCTCAAGCGCCGCCCGGCGGAACTGTCCGGTGGTCAGCGCCAGCGTGTCGCCATCGGCCGTGCCGTGGTGCGCGAGCCGAAGCTGTTCCTGTTCGACGAGCCGCTGTCGAATCTCGATGCGGCTCTGCGCGTCAACACGCGCCTGGAGATCGCCCAGCTGCACCGCCGCCTCAAGGCGACCATGATCTATGTCACCCACGACCAGGTCGAGGCGATGACCTTGGCCGACAAGATCGTGGTGCTGAACGCTGGCCGTATCGAGCAGATCGGCGCGCCGATGGAACTCTACCATTCGCCGGCCAATGAATTCGTTGCCGGCTTTATCGGCTCGCCGAAGATGAATTTCATCGACGGCGCCAGACTGGGCGAGAGCGTCAAGACTGTCGGCGTGCGCCCCGAACATCTGACGGTCGACAAGAAGGCAGGCACCTGGAAGGGCACGGTGGTCCACACTGAACATCTCGGCGCCGACACCAACGTCTATCTCGACTGCGAGAAGGCAGGCCTGATCACCGTGCGCATCTTTGGCGTCTACGATGCCGAGCCCGGCTCGACGCTTTACGCGACGCCGGATACGGGCAAGACCTACCGCTTCGATGCGGACGGCAAGACTGTGAAATAGAACAAAGACGGTAAAATAGAAAATGGCGCCATCAGGCGCCATTTTCATGTTGCTGGACTCTGGAAATCAGCCGACGAAGGCGCGCTCCACCACGAAGCTTGCCGGAGCACTCAGCGAACCCTCGACGAAGCCGAGGTTCTCGGCCATCTCCTTGACGTCCTTCAGCATGTGCATCGAACCGCAGATCATGATGCGGTCGGTTTCCGGGTTCAGCGGCTCGATGCCGAGATCCGTGTAGAATTTGCCCGAACCCACCAGTGCTGTGATGCGGCCCATGCGGTCCGATGTTTCACGTGTCGTCGAATTGTAGAGCGTGACACGGCCATTGGTGAACTCGCCGATCAGCGGATCGTCGGCCAGAGAAGTCACCAGTTCCTGACCGTAGGAGAGTTCGGCGACATCGCGGCAGGTGTGGGTCAGGTAGACGTGTTCGAACTTCTCGTAGGTATCGGGATCGCGCAGCAGGCTGGCGAAAGGCGCGATGCCGGTGCCGGTCGAGATCATGAACAGGCGCTTGCCCGGCGTCAGCGCGTCCAGCACCAACGTTCCGGTCGACTTCTGGCGCATCAGGATGGTGTCGCCGGGCTGGATCTTCTGCAGGTGCTGGGTCAGCGGGCCGTCCGGTACCTTGATCGAGAAGAACTCCAGCTCTTCGTCCCAGGCGGGGCTTGCCACCGAATAGGCGCGGAACACCGGCTTCTCCGCATTCGGCAGGCCGATCATCACGAATTCGCCGGAGCGGAAGCGCAGCGACTGCGGCCGGGTGATGCGGAAGGCGAAAAGACGGTCGGTGTAGTGTTTCACCGAAACGACCTTCTCGGCATAGACATTCGCCGGAATCGGAAATTCCAGCGGCTTGGCGGCGTCCGTGCTGGGGGCGGAAGCGGTGCTCATAGAACCAACCTTTTCCTGATGCTTAAGCTGTCCTGCGCGCCCGTTTGGCGGGTCCCGATATGCCTCGGCATTCTGCTGGGGGCAGGCTCTTGTGTCGGAAATCTATTAGTATACAAATGAACTTAGCGTCAAGATCGAGCCGCGGAACGCCTTTCCAAACTGGCCCCTATCCGCAGTTGGGACATTTCGGATTTTGGCAATGGATGAGAAAGTTCCGGCGCAGTCGGACCCAGCGCGATCAGATAGCGTCGTGGCCGGCATCGATGTCGGTGGTACCTTCACCGACCTGATCCTCATCGACGGCCGCAACGGCGGCAAGGTCCGCATCGCCAAGACGCCGACGACTCTCGACAACCAGGCTTTCGGCGTTGTTTCGGCACTCGGAGCAACCGGCTTCTCCGCTTCCGCCATCGATCTCATCGTTCACGGCACGACGACGACGACCAATGCGGTGCTGGAACGCAGGCTGGCCAGGACCGGCATGATCACCACGGCGGGTTTTCGCGACGTGATCGAACTCGGTCGCCGCACGCGCCCGCAGGCTTATGGCATGACCGGGACCTTTGTGCCGGTCATACCCCGCAATCTGCGGCTGGAAGTCGCCGAGCGCATGGAAGCATCCGGCTCGGTGCGTGTGCCGCTGGATGAGGGCGCCGTACGACAAGCGGTGCAAGCGCTGCTGGCAGCCGGCTGCGAATCCCTCGTTGTCCATTTCCTGCACGCCTATGCCAATCCGACGCATGAGCGCCGCGCAGCCGAGATCGCAGCGGAGCTTTGGCCGAACGACCACATCACCGCCGGCCACACGCTTTTGTCGGAAGCGCGCGAGTTCGAGCGCGGCGTGACGGCTTCCGTCAATGCTGCCGTGCAGCCGATCCTGGAGCGTTATGTCGCCCGCCTGCGCAAAGAGTTGGCCGCTCAAGGCTACGAACGCGACTTCCTGATCATGAACGGCAATGGTGGTATGATCTCGGCGCGTTTCGTGGCGCGAGAGGCTGCCAAGACGGTGATGTCGGGTCCGGCCTCTGGCGTCATTGCCGCTGCCTATACCGGTCGTCGCTCCGGCCATCGCAATCTCGTCACCTACGACATGGGTGGCACCTCCACCGACGTGGCGCTGATCCGCGATGCGGAACCCGCGGTCTCCAACGAGATCGAACTCGAATACGCCATGCCGATCCACGTACCGATGGTGGCTGTGCATACCGTCGGGGCGGGTGGCGGGTCGATCGCCCGTGTCGATGCCGCCGGCCTTATCCGCGTCGGACCGGAAAGCGCCGGTGCGAGTCCAGGTCCGATCTGCTACGGCCGCGGCGGCACCGACCCGACCATCACCGACGCCAATCTGGTGCTCGGCCGCCTTTCCCCGAACAAGCTGCTGGCCGTCGACAATCCGGTGACGGTGGAGAGCGTTGCCCGGGTGTTCGAAGACAGGATCGGGCTGTTCACGAACCTCTCCGGTGTCGAGGCCGCCGGCGCCGTGCTGAAGCTCGCCAATATGAAGATGGCGGGCGCGATCCGCATGGTTTCGGTCGGCCGCGGTCACGATCCGCGTGATTTCACCCTGTTCGCTTTTGGTGGCGCCGGCCCGCTGCATGCCAGCGCGCTGGCGCGCGAACTCGGCCTGCCGCGTGTCCTGGTGCCGGCGCGGCCGGGCATCACCAATGCGCTGGGCTGCGTGGTCGCCGACCTCAGGCACGATTTCGTCAACACGCTGAATCAACCGGTCGCCACCCTGGACGAGCAGCAGGTTCATGCTGTTCTCGACCATCATCGCACTGAGGGCGAGGCGCTGATCGCCAAGGAAGCGGTGAAGCCGCAGGCTGTCCGTATCAGCCATTCCGCCGACATGCAGTTCGTCGGCCAGACCCACCTGATCAACGTGCCGCTGCCGTCGTCCAAGGTCGACCGGGCCACGCTGCAAGACCTGTTCGAGAAGGCCTATTTTGCACGCTTCAAGGTCGAGTTGCCGGAAATCCGCGCCAATCTCGTCAACCTGAATACGTCAGTCATCGGCGTACGCTCGCAGATCGACCTTTCGACGCTGATCGATCCGGCTGGCCGCGCTTCCACGCTGAAGAAAGCGCGGCTGGAAATCCGCCCTGTCTGGTACGACGGCACCTGGCATGACACCCCCATCTATGCACGCGACGGGTTGCCGCTGGATGCCGTGATCAAAGGTCCTGCGATCATCGAGCAGATGGACGCCACCACCGTGCTCGAACCGGGCGACAAGGCTAAAAGCGATGCCGACGGCAACCTAATCGTGGAGGTTGGCAGCCGATGACGCACATCAAGCTCGATGCCATCACGCTGTCCGTCATCCAGGCGGCGTTGCAACAGGTGTGCGACGAGATGGATCTGACCTTTTCGCGCGCCGCTTTTTCACCGGTCATCGCCGAGGCCAACGACCGTTCCGATGGCATCTATTCCGCTGTCGACGGTTCGCTGATCGCGCAAGGCTCGCAGGGCCTGCCCGTCTTTGTCGGCGTCATGCAGCATTCGACCAGGACCGTGATCGAGATGATCGCGGCAGGGCGCTGCCTGCCGCCGCAGCCGGGTGACATCTACATCGTCAACGATCCCTATCTCGGCGGCACGCATCTGATGGATGTGCGTTTCGTCATGCCTGTCTATCGCGATGGCAACATCTTCTGCTGGCTATCCAACACCGGCCATTGGCCCGATATCGGCGGCGCCGTGCCGGGCGGCTTCTCCGCGTCGGCCACCGCCGTCGAGCAGGAAGGGCTGCGCCTGCCGCCGGTGAAGTTGTTCAAGAAAGGCGCGCTCGATCCCGAGATCTACGCCATCATCTGCTCCAACATCCGTGTGGCCGACCAGCGCATCGGCGACATCAAGGCACAGGCCGCGGCCCTTCTTGTCGGACAAGACAGGCTCGGCGAAATCCTCGATCGTTATGGCGACCAGACCGTTTCGGCGGCGATCCGGGAATTGCGTGAGCGTGCCGCCGAACAGATGCGCGCCAACATCGCGGCCATTCCCGACGGGATCTATCGCTCCAAGGCCTTTGTCGATTCCGACGGCGTAATCGACGAGCCGCTCACCATAGCGCTCGCCGTGGAGAAGAAGGACGAGACGCTGACCTTCGACTTCGCAGGTTCTTCAAAGCCCTGCGCCGGGCCGATGAACAGCGTGCTGGCCACAACGCTGTCTTCCGTTTATCTCGCCATGCGCCACATCTTCCCTGATGTGCCGATCAGCGCCGGTGCCTTCGAGCCGCTTGTCGTGAAAAGCCCTGAGGGGACCTTTTTGGATGCCAGATATCCGCGCCCGGTCTCGGGGTGCGCGGCGGAGGTGTCGCAGCGTATCGCCGAGGCGGTGTTCGCGGCCATGGTGCAGGCACTGCCGGGCAAGGTCACCGCGGCGCCTGCCGGCTCCAGCGGCAATTTCGCACTCGGCGGCCATGATCCGGCGCGTGGCCGTGACTATGTAATGTACCAGATCTCCGGCGGCGGTTATGGCGGCAATGCCTGGCACGACGGCCTGTCCAATGGCTGCTCGACCATCGGCATCTCGAAGTCACCGCCGGTCGAGATCATGGAACAGGCTTTTCCGGTGCTCTACCGGCACTATGCGTTGCGTGAAGGTTCCGGCGGTGCCGGCAGGCACCGCGGCGGTCTTGGCCTCGCCTATGAAGTCGAACTGCTGCGGGGCGAAGCGCGTGCCTCTTTCGTCATGGATCACGGTCGTTTCGGTCCGCAAGGCGTGCTCGGCGGCAAGGACGGTGCGGTCAACACCGTGACGGTGATCCGTGACGGCAAGGAGCATATCCCGGCCCATCTCTCCAAGGAGCAGGATATCCCGCTGAAGGCCGGCGACCGGGTGCGTGTCGGCACGCCGGGCGGTGGCGGTTACGGCAACCCGCTCGAACGCTCGACCGAGGCCGTCCGGCATGATGTGGTCATGGGGTATTACACGCCCGAAGAGGCGAGCCGGCTGTTCGGATAACCGGCGGCCGGCGAGAAGTGGCGTCACCCCGCCCTGACGAAGCCCTCGGATGCCTTGAGCAGGCGTTTTGTGTAGTCCTGGGCGACGTTGTGGGAGACGAGGTCGGCTGCGGCGAGCTGTTCGACCGCCTCGCCGTTCTGCATGACCATCAGGCGCTCGCACATGTGGTTGATGACGGCGAGATCGTGGCTGACCATGAGGTAAGTAAGCTTGCGGTCACGCCGCACCTGCTCGAGCAAGTTCAGCACTTCCGCCTGCACCGAGGCATCGAGCGCCGAGGTCGGCTCGTCGAGCAGCAGGATCGAAGGCTCCAGGATCAGCGCGCGTGCGATCGCCACACGCTGGCGCTGGCCGCCTGAGAGCTGGTGCGAATAGCGGAAGCGGAAGCCGGAGCCTAGCCCCACTTCCTCCAGCGCGCGGCGGATGCGGACCTCGCTATCGCCGATGCCATGGATGGCAAGCGGCTCCTGCAACAACCGGTCCACGGTCTGGCGTGGATGCAGCGAACCATAGGGGTCCTGGAACACCATCTGCACCTGCCGGTAGAAGGCCTTGTCGCGATGGCGGCCGAGCGGCTTGCCGTTGACGGCGATGCTGCCCGAGGCGACCGGGGCAAGCCCGGCAATGGCGCGCAGCAGCGTCGATTTGCCCGAACCGGATTCGCCGACCAAGCCGAAGGATTCGCCGGGCTGCACCGCGACGCTGACGCCCTTCAGGGCCCGGAACTGGTCGAAGACGACCTCGACCCTGTCTGCCAGAAGTGCCGCCGTCATGCCGCCCACTCCGCCTTGCGTGCCAGCACCGGCAACGGATGCCGGTCGGCGCCGATCTTCGGCATGCAGTCGAGCAGGCCTTGCGTGTAGGGATGTTGTGCGTTGGCCAGTTCCGAGGCCGGCAGCTGTTCCACCACCTTGCCGGCATACATGACCACGACACGGTCGCAGAAGGAGGAGACCAGCCTCAGATCGTGCGAGATGAAGATCAGGCCCATGCCACGTTCCGCCACCAGCCGGTCGAGGATGGCGAGCACATCGAGCTGCACCGTCACGTCGAGCGCTGAAGTCGGCTCATCGGCGATCAGGAGCTCAGGGCCGGCAACCAGCATCATGGCGATCATGGCGCGCTGGCCCATGCCGCCCGACACTTCATGCGGATAAAGATCGAAGACACGCTTCGGATCGCGGATCTGGACTGCCGCCAGCATGTCGAGGGCACGTTCGCGGGCTTCGGCCCTGGAGACCCTCTCATGAGTACGCAAGGTCTCGACGATCTGGCGGCCGATGCTGATGACGGGATCGAGGGAGTATTTCGGATCCTGCAGGATCATGGCGACACGCTTGCCACGCAGGGCGCGGCGCTCGCGCGCCGGCAGCGACCGGAGATCGATACCGTCGAACTCCAGCCTGTCCGCCGTCACCTCGGCGCGGGGATCGGTGAGGCCCATGATGGCGCGGCCGGTCTGCGACTTGCCGGAGCCGGATTCACCGACGATACCGAGCCGTTCGCGACCGAGCGAGAAGGACACGCCCCTCACTGCCTCGATGACACCGGTGCGGGTGGGAAAGCGGACTTTGAGGTTCTCTACCTCAAGCAGATTTTTATCCACGCTCATTGGCCCGAACTCCTTGGATCGAGCGCATCGCGCAGGCCGTCACCCAGAAGGTTGAAACCGAGGCTGACGATCAGGATCGCCATGCCGGGCATGGCCGCCACCCACCATTGATCGAGGATGAAACGGCGGCCCGACGCGATCATCGCGCCCCATTCCGGCAAGGGTGGTTGAGCGCCGAGACCGAGGAAGCCGAGGCCGGCGGCGATGATGATGATGCCCGCCATATCGAGCGTGACACGCACGATCAGCGACGAGATGCACATCGGCATGATATGCCGCAGGATGATGCGCCCCGGCGATGCCCCCATGATCTCGACTGCCTTGATGTAATCGGAGTTGCGCACCATCAGCGTTTCGGCGCGGGCGATGCGGGCATAAGGCGGCCAGGAGGTGATGGCGATGGCGATGATGGCATTCTCGATGCCGGGTCCGAGCGCCGCCACGAAGGCCAGCGCCAGGATCAGCTTCGGGAAGGCGAGGAAGATGTCGGTGATGCGCATCAGCACCGCATCGGTCCAGCCGCCGGCATAGCCCGCGACAGTCCCGACGACGAGGCCGATGGGTGCGGCGATCAACGCAACCAGCACGATGACATAGAGCGTCAGCCGCGAGCCATAGATGACGCGCGAAAGGATGTCGCGGCCCTGGTCGTCGGTTCCCATCCAATGCGCCCAATCGGGTGGCAGCAGGCGTGAACCCCGCAGATCGCCGACCACTGGAGAATAGGGCGCCAGCAGGCCGGCGAAGATGGCGACGAACACCAGCGCCAGGATGATGAAGAGGCCGACCACCGCCAGCTGGTTGGCTGTGAAACGGCGCCAGGTCATGTAGGCACGGCCGAGCCGCGCCTGAGAGCGCGATTGTGGCCGCTCCGAAAGCAGCCATTCGCGCCAGCTCATCGCAGAGGTGTCGGTTACGCTCATGACCGCGTCCTCGGATCGAGAAGTTGGTAGAGCAGGTCCGACAACAGGTTCAGGGCAATGAACACCGCGCCGATGACGACCGTGGCGCCGAGCACCGCATTCATGTCGGCATTCTGCAGCGAATTGGTGAGATAAAGGCCGATGCCGGGCCACGAGAAGACGGTCTCGGTCAGCACTGAGCCTTCGAGCAAGGTGGCGTAGGACAACGCGATCACCGTCACCAGCGGCACGGCCGCGTTGCGCAGCGCATGGCCCCAGATGATGCGTGCCTCCGACAGGCCTTTCGCGCGTGCGGCCACGACATATTCCTGGGCAAGTTCGTTCAGCATGAAGGACCGTGTCATGCGGCTGATATAGGCCATAGAGATATAGCCCAGCAGCGAGGCCGGCAGGATGATGTGCGAGAAGACATCGCGGAATACGCCCCAGTCGCGCTGGATGATGGCGTCGAGCAGATAGAGCCCGGTGACCGGCGTGAAGGTGTATTCATAGGCGATGCCGATGCGCCCGGGTCCTTCGACCCAGCCGAGCCTGGCGTAGAAGACCAGAAGCCCCAGCAGCCCGAGCCAGAAAATCGGCATGGAATAGCCGATCAAGCCAATCACGCGCACCGCCTGGTCGATGAAAGAGCCACGCTTGACCGCCGCCAGCACGCCGAGCGGAATGCCGAACAACAGGCCGATCAGCGTGCCGACCGTCGCCAGTTCCAGCGTCGCCGGGAACACGCGGCGGATATCCTGCATGACCGGGTAGGTCGACAGCACGGACGTACCGAAATCGCCTTGCAGCGCCTTCTGGACGTAAAGCAGGAACTGTTGCCAGACGGGCAGGTCGAAGCCGTACTGCTGACGTGCGGCCGCCACCACGCTGGCCGGCGCACGGTCGCCGACGATCGCCAGCACCGGGTCGATCGGCATGACGCGGCCGATGAAGAATGTCACCGCGATCAGCCCGAGGAAGGTGACCGCGGCGATGAAGACAAAGCGCAGCAGCGCGAACCCGAGGGCAGAGGCTTTTTTGCTCCTCCGCCCTGGCTCATTGGTCGTGTGGGCGACAGACAACGTACGTTACTTGGTCACTGTTTACTTGGTTACTGGCGCCACAAAATTGGTGTCGAAGGTTGGCCCGAGCTTGAAGCTCTGCACGTTCTTGCGTAGGCCGGCAACCTCGGTCTGTTGCCAGATGAAGTTGAACGGACCCTGTTCACGGATCTTCTTCTGGATGCCCTGATACATCTGGGTGCGCTTGGCAGCATCGCGCTCGAGCAATGCCGCTGCTGATTCCTTCTGGATTTCCGCCGGAACATCCCAGGCATTGCGCCAGGCCAACGTCTTGTTCATGGAATCGTCGGCGTTGTTGGGATTGGTGGCGAAGGTCTCCGAGTTGGAATTCGGATCCCAATAGTCGACGCCCCATTGCAGAATGGCGATGTCGTGTTGACGGGCACGATAACGGGTCAGAAGCTGTTTGAAGTCTTCCGGCACGAGTTCGATCTTGATGCCGGCCTGCGCTGCCGTCTGCTGGATCGATTCGGCAACACCGGATTCCGGCTGGCCGCTGCGCGTATCCATGGTGACGGAGAACCCGTCTGCCAGGCCCGCCTTGGCAAGCAGCTCCTTCGCCTTGGCGACATCGAATTTGTAGGGCTTGTCATCGACGGCGCCCAGAATGCCCTTGGGCAGGAAGTTCTGGTGCACCACGCCGATGCCCTTGAGCAAGGTATCGCCCAACGCATCATAGTCGATCAGATATTTGAAGGCTTCCCGCACCTCCGGCTTGGCCAGATTGGGGTTCTTCTGGTTGAGGCTGACGTAATAGACCGTGCTCTTCGGCGCAGCGACGGTGGCGAGGTCGGCATTCTTGCCGACGGCCTCGTAGTCGCCCGGCTGCAGGTTGCGGGCGATGTCGATATCGCCCTTTTCCAGGAGCAGCCGCTGCGCGGCACTTTCCTTGACGTGGCGATAGATGACGCGCGTCATGTTGCCCTTGGTGCCATAGTAGTTGTCGTTGCGTTCCAGCACCACGACTTCATTCGCCCGCCATTCGCGCGTCTTGTACGGACCCGAACCGGCATAATTGGTCTTCAGCCAGGCATTGCCGAAATCATTGTCGAACTTGTAATCGGCGCTTGGCGTGGCAGCGGCCACATGTTCCTTGACCAGCTTGCTGTCGACGATGGCGCCGACAGTAGCGGTCAGGCAGTTCAGCACGAAGCTCGGTGCATAGGCCTTGTCGACCGTGAACACGAAGGTGGTCGCATCCGCCGCCTTGGCCTTTTCGGCGACGTTGTCGCCCGTGAGCCCGAACTGCTGGATGATGAAGGCTGGGCTCTTGTTGAGCTTGACCGCGCGCTCGAATGACCAGGCGACGTCTTCGGCGGTGATCGGGTTGCCGGAGGCGAATTTCAGGTCGGGCTTCAATTTGAAGGAATAGGTCAGCGCATCGTCCGAGACGGTCCAGCTTTCAGCAATACCGCCGACCACCTTGGTGGTGTCGTTGGCGTCGAGGCGGACCAGCATGTCGTAGGTGTTGCCGGTGATTTCGCCGGTCGACAGCTCGAACGCTTCGGCTGGATCAAGCGAGATGATGTCATCGATCGCCCAGGCCTGGACCAGCGTATCGGGCGGCGTATCGGCCAGCGCCGGCGAACCGGCATAAACCAGGGCGGCAAGCGCGGCACCCGTCAGAAAGGTGCGCGAACGGAGAGCGATCTTATGCATCATCATGGATTTCCCTGTTTTCGTCGCCCCATGTTCCCCGTTCGGGACGCGACGTCGCTGCGTCGGATAGGCTCCGTTTGTTGAAGCCTCGAACAACCATATCCGGCGCCTTTCGACCCGGCAACGAGCATTTGTGTGACAAAAGCCGATTGAGTTAAAACGCCGTTCCTCACACCCTTTCGAGTGCGATGGCGATGCCTTGGCCGACGCCGATGCACATGGTGGCGAGTGCGAGGCGGGCGTTGCGTTCCTTCAGTTCCAGCGCCGCCGTGCCGGTGATGCGGGCACCTGACATGCCGAGCGGATGACCGAGCGCGATGGCGCCGCCGTTCGGGTTGATGTGGGAAGCATCCTCGACAAGGCCAAGCTCGCGCAGCACGGCGATGCCTTGCGCGGCGAAGGCCTCGTTGAGCTCGATGACATCGAAGTCCTGCGGTGTCAGGTTGAGCCGGGCGCAGAGCTTCCTGGTGGCCGGCACCGGGCCAATGCCCATGATGCGTGGTTCGACACCGGCAGTCGCAGCACCCAGCACGCGCGCGATCGGGGTGAGCCCATATTTGGCGACAGCGGCTTCCGACGCCACGATCAGCGCGGCCGCGCCATCATTGACGCCCGAGGCATTGCCGGCCGTCACCGTGCCGCCCTCCTTGCGGAAAGGCGTTCCGAGCTTCGCCAGCGTCTCCACCGTGGTGCCGGCACGCGGATGTTCGTCCTTGGAGACGACGATCGCATCGCCCTTCCTCTGCGGGATGGTGACGGGGACGATCTCCTTGGCCAGCCGGCCATTGGCCTGTGCGGCCACCGCCTTCTCCTGGCTGCGCACCGCAAAGGCGTCCTGGTCTGCCCGGCTGACGGCGAACTGTTCGGCGACGTTCTCGCCCGTCTCCGGCATGGAATCGATGCCGTACTGCTTCTTCATCAGCGGATTGACGAACCGCCAGCCGATGGTGGTGTCGTGGATTTCGGCATGGCGCGAAAAGGCGGTCTCGGCCTTGGGCATGACGAAGGGAGCGCGGCTCATCGATTCCACGCCGCCGGCAATCATCAGTTCGGCTTCACCTGCCTTGATGGCACGCGCGGCAATCGCCACCGCATCCATGCCCGAACCGCACAGCCGGTTGACTGTCGAGCCCGGCACCGAGACCGGCAGGCCGGCCAGAAGCAGCGCCATGCGGGCGACGTTGCGGTTGTCCTCCCCAGCCTGGTTGGCGCAGCCATAATAGACATCGTCGACCGCATCCCAGTCGACACCGGCATTGCGGGCCACCAGCGCCCTGATCGGCTCCGCGCCGAGATCGTCCGCACGCACCGAGGCAAGCACCCCGCCGAACCGGCCGATCGGCGTGCGAACGTAGTCGCAAATATAGGCTTCGCTCATGTCGTGATTCCTTCCCTCGCCCGCGCCGGCCGGCGCAGAGCCATCCGATCGCGTCGGATTGTCTTGATTTCAGCCCACCAGACGGCGAGCAGCGGTTTCGGCCATGGCCTCGGCTAAGCTCATCGACCAGTGTGCGCGACAATAGGCGCGGAAATCGAAACAGGGCAAGCCGGGGCAGACCTCGAATTCGATCAGATGAACCGTATCGTCGGCATCGACACGCAGATCGATGGAAAAGACGTCGCGCAGGCCAAGGCCATTCATCAGCGTCATGGCAATGCGGCGGATTTCGGCATCCGCCGATGGTTGGGTTGCGGCGAGCGGTACAAGTGCAGGCTCGACATAGGCACCGCTTGCCCTGGCATCGGCGCCGCTATCGCCGTAAAGCGCCAGACTGTCGGCCATGGTCTGGAAATCGCCGCCGGAATCGACCAGGAAAATCCCCAGCGACGACATATCGGCGTGTCCCGTCACATCGAGAAAGCTGGCCCGCACATTGCGGCCGGCGACATAGGGCTGCACGACGACATCGTCGCGGTAATGCGAGAAGACGCGGCGGCTCAACTCCAGGGCATGGTCGAGGTCGCGACAGTGCGAATCCGGCCAGATGCCTATCTTGGCGCCGAGCCGGTTCGGTTTCACGAACCAGCCATTCTCGCAGGCCGGCGGTTCGACCAGCCAGCGGCCGTCGCGAGCTAGGCCGGCTTGCGGTACCGGCAGACCGAGAGCCGCAAGCACCGCGCCGGAGCGGAACTTGTCCTGGCAGAGCGCAAAGAGGGAATCGTCTGCGCCGAGTGTTCTTGAGTTCGCGAGCCGGGCCAGGGCAGGGGCGCTCCCGCCGCGGAAATAGGCGATGCCATCCGTCAGCGTCCAGACGAGCGAGGTGGCAGGATCTGCGCTGGTGATCGCGGCGGCTGCCTGGTCCAATTCCAGGGGCGTGAAGGTGATGCCGCGCTTTGCCGCCTCGCGCCAGATCTCGGCAAATTCAGGCGCGAGATCGGTCGATTGGGCGAGATAGGATGAAATCTCCGCCGCTCGCTCCGTCGGATATCCTTGGCTCATCAGCCGGTCGAGGCAAGCTTTTTCCGGTTCGTAGACGAGGAAGAGACGCGGTTGCGGCATGGCGGCTGAGGACCAGTGAAATTGGCACCAGTCTCGCTGCCGGACTGTCGCTCGGTTCCGACGAAATCGACCCTGCGTGGCCACGCCAGCGACCAGAGCGGAATGCGATCAGCTGGCGCTCAGATCAGCACACGTGGCTCAAACCGACCTCTGACCGGGAAATCGATCAGGA
The DNA here is from genome assembly GCF_042739215.1 of Mesorhizobium sp. NPDC059054. Lineage (NCBI taxonomy): Bacteria > Pseudomonadati > Pseudomonadota > Alphaproteobacteria > Hyphomicrobiales > Phyllobacteriaceae > Mesorhizobium > Mesorhizobium sp. NPDC059054. The sequence goes on along the minus strand of NZ_JBHYHV010000003.1, from coordinate 539,287 downwards.
ACGTCTTGCCGGCGTCGGGATCGGCGGCTCGCTGCGCTTCGTCCTGGTCTGCCCATGCCGAAGTCACGGCCAACCGATCGGCATCCGCACCGATAAAGGCCGGACAGGACGGCTGGGTGACAGGCATCGGTATTGAGCGCACCAGCTTGCCGTCAGGTGCAAAGGCGTTGACGGCCGAAGCACCCCAGCACGCATTCCAGAGGATGCCGTCGCGATCGACGACTGAGCCATCGACATAACCGACATTCTGCCGATGATCGCCGAAGAGTTTGGGTTCACCCGTCGGCAGGCCTGTAGCCGGATCGCAGTCGACCCGCATCAGCAGCTTTTCCTCGCTGTCGACGTAATAGGCGACAGTTCCATCTTCGCTGAAGGCAATGGAGTTGGGCACGGTGATGCCGTCATAGAGTTTGCGCAGCTCACCCTTGAAGAACCAGTAGATGGCGCCCGCTTTCTTCTCGTGAGTCTTGCTCATGGTGCCGAGCCAGAAGGCGCCGCACGGATGCACGCGCGCATCATTGGAGCGGGTGCCTTTGTTCTCAGCCTCGACCGGCGTGTGAAGCGTGAGCTTGCCGGTCGCGGCATCCCGTACATGCAGGCCGGTTTCCATGAAGACCAGCTGCCGCTTGTCATCGATGGTTGCGATGGCGCTCGCCATCTGGCCGAGGTCGTGGGCTTTGGTGGCGCCACTGCGACCGCGCTCCAGCAACTGGCCATGCACGATGTTGAACCAGTAGAGCGTTCCGGTCGCCTGATCGTAGCTCGGGCCCTCGCCGAGTTCGCAGACGTAGTCGGACAGGACCGAGACGATGCCAGTCATTTCTGCTCTCCAAAAACCTGATCCCAAACGGCGACAGCGGCTTCGGCACGCGCGGCGACGTCGGCCACCGTCATGCCCGGCTTGAACAGGCTGGAACCCAGCCCGAAGACACTGACGCCTGCCGTCTTGTAGCCGGCGAAGTCCTTTTCGGAGACGCCGCCCACCGCTCCCACCGGCGTATTGGCCGGCAGGACCGCGCGCATGGCGGCAATGCCGCCCGGACCGAGCACGCTGGCCGGAAAGAACTTGAGCGCCGAGGCGCCGAGCCGGATCGCCTGGAAGGCCTCTGTCGGCGTGAAAACCCCTGGCATGGTGACCATGCCGTGATGCGCGGCGCGGCGCATGACGTCGGCATCGATGTTCGGACTGACCAGAAGTCGTCCATCGGCGCGCTTCAACGCGTCGACATCCTCGGCGGTCAGCACCGTGCCGGCGCCAACCAATGCTTCATCCGGCAATGCCTTCACGATGGACGCAATGGACACGAACGGATCGGGTGAGTTCAGCGGCACCTCGATGGCCTCGATGCCGGCCCGGTAAATCGCCTCGGCAACGGCCACCGCTTCGTTCGGATGCAGGCCGCGCAAGATCGCGACGAGACCGCGCTTCAGTTTCGGAAACGGTGCGGTGAGGCTCATGTGGTTCCTTTCTCGCCGGCAATCATGCCGTTTTCTCGCGCAGCGGCAAACAGACCGGCGCGCACGGCGGCTTCCGCATCGACGGATCGAACCTGAAGTCCGGCCAGTTCCAATGCCTCGGCATAAAGTGCGCCGAGCGCCCCCGATCCCACCAGCACCACCGATTCACCGCCAGTTCCGTAGCGGCGCTGGGCCGAAGCGATCTCGCCGCCGATGAGCAGTCCGGACAGGCGCGCGGCGGCATTGTCCGGCTTCAGATCCTGCAGCAGCCCTGCGGCGCGGATCGCAAACAGCCGCGACGAGACGTCACCACCATCTTCCAGCGCCTGCTGGCACCAATGGCGGAACTGCTCGTTTCCGGCAGCGACCGCGGCCGGATGCTCGCCCAGCGAATGGCGCAGGATCGAATGCGTCGCCAGTATCGAAAACAGCTCACCGGTCGGCCAGGTGCCGAAGCCGGTCACCGCACCGTCTTCCACCACGACCCACTTCGAATGCGTGCCGGGCATGCAGACGATATGCCGTCCTTCGGCTGGAAGATCCGCGCCGGCCAACTGTGTCTCCTCGCCACGCATCACATCCGGCGCATCCGCCAGCCGCTGTGCCAGGCCAGGGACGATACGCACGTCACGCGCTGTATCGGGCACGCGGATGGCGCCTCGCAGGATGGCGTCGATGGGCGCCGCTACATCGACATAGGGTGCCTCGATCCAGCCCTGGCGCGAGCCGGCCATACCGCAGATGACAACCGGCAAGGTTGCAGGAGCGCCCATGGCAGCGAGGTGCCGCTCAAGCACGGTCGAAAAGCCGGTTTCACGCGCCGTGATCAGGCCGTCATCGCCACGCCGCTCGGCCAGCACCTTGCCGTCGCCTGCAAGCAGCCAGGCACGCAGCCGGGTTGTGCCCCAGTCGATGGCGGCAATCGCAGGTGTCGTGCTCACAGCAGCCCTCCGTCGACGATCAGCGTCTGCGCCGTCAGCATGGCCGAGGCGTCCGAGGCGAGGAACAGGCACGGCCCAACCATGTCATCCGGATGCATTTCGCGCGGGATGGCCTGGCGGGCGATATGGGCTTCGAGCTTGCCGGGTGCGACCCAAAGTTGCCGTTGACGCTCGGTGATGACCCAGCCGGGCGCGATTGCGTTCACGCGGATGCCGTCCTTGCCGTAGCGGCCCGCAAGCCCCTTGGTCAGGCCGATGATGCCGGCTTTCGCGGCCGTATAGGCCGGCATGTCGCCGATGTTCAGCATGAAAGACGTCGAGGTGAAATTGACGATGGCGCCGTGACCCAATTTCTGCATTCCGGGCACGACCGCCTGGACGGTGAAGAAATGCGGCCGGAGGTTGATCGACAGATTGTCGTCCCATTCGTCGACGGTCACCGTCTCGGCGGCATGGCGGACGTCGTTGGCGGCGTTGTTGACCAATATGCTGACCGGTCCATGCGCCTGTTCGGCGGTCGTGACCGCCGCCCGCAGGGCTTCTATGTCGCGCAGATCGGCGTTGAGGAACAGCGGCTTCCGGCCAGTCAGGCTTGCGATCTCATCGCATAGCGTCTGGCTCTGTGATTCAGCGATATCGACAAAGGCTACTTTTGCACCCTGGCGGGCAAAGCCTTCCGTCAATCTGGCGCCGATGCCCGTGCCGCCGCCGGTGATCAACACCGACGCACCTTCCAGATCGGCGAACCGCGCCGATGGCATCATTGTGGTTTCCTCCCTTGCACATCGGCCCGAAAATCGGGATCGATTTCGGAAAGCACGACGCGCAGCTTCAAAATGTCAGAGCGTCCTTTGCGCGTTCGAAAGGACGCGCGGCGCTCTGGTCCGACGGCGCCGCATCCTAGCCAGCGGCTTGGCCGGGGCAAGCGTGAAAATGCTTATCGCATCATTTTGTCAGACAAATGGGAAAACCAGAAGAGAAGCCGCCATTTTGCGTGGACCGGCACCTGGCAAGGTTTCAGATTTCAGATCGCCTTGGCACGCAATGCGCCGCGAAAGGAATCCCGCAGATAGCCGAGCGTGGCATCGGCATTGGCCGGCTTGCCGAACAGATAGCCCTGGCCTCCGGCACAGCCGAACTGCACGAGCCTGTCGGCCTGCGCCTCCTGTTCGATGCCTTCCGCGACCACATCCATGCCGAGCCCTTCGCACATGGCAAGAATGGCGCGGATGATGTGCTCGGACGGGCGATCCTCCAGGATGGACGATACGAAGGCGCGATCGATCTTGAGTTTGTCGAAATTGAATTCGCGCAAGCGACCGAGCGACGACTGGCCGGTGCCGAAGTCGTCCAGCGAAACGCGGATGCCGACCCGGCGCAGGTCCTCGACGATCTTCTCGGCCGAGATTGGATCGTTCATCAGGCCGGTCTCGGTGATCTCGATCTCAAGCCGGCGTGGATCGAAACCGGTACGCTCCAGGATCGACAGGATGTGCAGCCCGGTGTTCTGGTCGACGAGCTGTGACGGCGACAGGTTGAAAGAGAGGAAGAGATCGCCTGGCCAGCCGCGCGCCGCTTCGGTGGCCTTGCGCAACACCAGCTGCGAGAGCGGACCGATGATGCCGCGCTCTTCGGCAATCGGAATGAAAACGGAAGGCGAGACGGGGCCGAGATCCGGATCCGACCAACGCGCCAGGGCTTCGAAACCAATGGTGCGACGCGTGCCGAGATCGACGATCGGCTGGAAATGTGGCTCGACTTCGCCGGCGGACACCGCACGGCGCAGGGCCTGTTCGATGCGGGTGACGCGCTTGGCAGCCTCTTCCATCTCGCGGGTGTAGACGACGACCTTGCCGCGGCCGGAGCGTTTGGCGTGATAGAGCGCCGTCTCCGCCTTGTTGAGCAGGATGTCGGTCGTCTCCTCGCCGGAATAGAACAGCGAGCAACCAGTGGAGGCCGAGAGCCTGGCGGTGCGTTCGCCGACATCGTAGGGCGCCGACAGGATCTCGATCAGCATGCGCGCCCGCTCGGTGGCGGCCTCTTCGCTGAACACCATCGGATAGAGGAAGGCAAATTCATCGGCGCCGATGCGGCAGACCGTGGAATGGCTGTCCATCGAGGCGCGCAGACGCATCGCCACCTGGATCAGGATGTCGTCGCCGGCCTTGTGGCCGAACAGGTCGTTGATGGGTTTGAAGCCGTCGAGATCGAGGATGCCGACGGCAAAGGGAGCGGGGTCGTCCGAGCGGTCCGCGATGAGGCGCTCCACCTTGTCGAAGAAACGACGGTGGTTGCCGAGGCCGGTCAACGGATCGGTGAAGGCCAGATCCGTATTTTCCCTGTTCGTCTGCCCGGTGCCAAACGACGTTTGCATCGGCGTCCCTGTTCTTATTCTGGAATTTCCTGTCAGAGTGACAGCAAACCGTTTAAGAAAGGTATCTCGAATATAAGCCGGCGCTTCCGCATCAGGCCAAGATGATGGCGCCGAAGGTTAGCCGGATTTGACCCGGTAAAGTTTGAGCGGTTCACCTGCGGTTTCCGGGATCGGTTCCAACCAGGCCGGCGGTTGGCCCTTGATCAGGGAGGCCAGGAAGCCATCCGGCGCTCGCGTTACGAGCAGCTTGGTCTCGGCGTTACCCGGGCAGAGTGCGACAATACCGACCCTGTTTGCCTTGATTATCGCCTTGGCGTCGGCCTCCGATCCGAGGAACGCGTCGAGTGCAAGCAAATTGCCCACGACGTTGCGATGATACAGCGACGCGAGAGCACGATGATCCGTGTACATCACGATCGGCGACCCGAGGTTGGAAACAGCGAGAACAGTGGTCGCCGGCTGTGTTGCAAGGCTGAGAAACTGCTGCCTGCCATCGCAGCTTGCTGCGGAGGCGGCGGCATCGAGTTGCGGCTCCATCCTATCTTCAATGGAGACCGCCGCTGCAGCTGCGACCGTCCAGCTGAAGTTGAAAGAAATGATCCAGGCTGCGGCCATGCGCAATGAAGCGAGCCCGGAGGGATGTTTTTGAGCGTGTTGGCGCCAGACGCCGATCCAGGCCGAAAGCGGTATTACGGCAAAAGCAATCGAGAAGGGTGATCCCCGCACCTGCCAGGCGCTCACGACAAAGGCGACGATCAGCAACGCCGCAACCAGCGTATCCTCACGCCGCCAGTCGTCGCGGCGGCGGCGCAGTGCCATCAGTATGAGAGCTGCAGCGGGTGTCGCGTAGCGTCCCGCCACCGAAATCCAGTCGTCCGCCAACAGTTGCCAGAGCGACCGTGCCTCGGTGATGTGAGCGAACCAGAACTCCCTCAGTCTCGGGTCAAGGTCACCATATGGCGCTGCCAGGCATTGCGGGAAGAAGACGAGCATGACGGCACCGAGCGTGATCGCCATGCAAACGATCGAAATGGAGCGTCGCCAGATCGTACCGCTCAGCACTTCCAGGCTGCATAGAGTGGCGAGGCCACCACCTGCAAGCACAGCGAGGGTGAACTGGAAGCTGGAAAAAGCATCACATCTCGCATCCGCCGTACCCCATGAGGAGGTCGGAACGGTGAGGATGAAGACGAGCGCCGAGGTGCCAGCAAAACCCAGGCCAAAATTGCGGGCGATCGGTCGTTCGTGATCGCCGTCGATGAGAAACATCACCGTCAGCGTAAGACCCAGCGTTGCCACGTAGGGCGTGGTTTCCATACCCACCGCCAACATCAAGGCGGCACATATACCGGATCCGATTGCCGCTCGGCTCTTTCCTGGCGCAATCATCGCCAGATAAAGCGCGCCACAAGCCAGCGTGAGCTGTACATTGTGATGATCGAACGAATTCGGTGAAAAAGTGCCGATGAAATAAAGCGCTGTGCCGCCAATCACTATTGCCGGAAGCACCGCGCCCGCTCCACCGAAGAAACGAGCGGCTCGAATCAGGATGAAAATGCAAGCGAAATAGAGCAGGAGCGGCCAGATGCTCCCCGCGAGGATCTCGGCCGTGGATTCGCTGGCGCCGAATGCACTGGCGGTCAGAATGATAGCGGCTATTGGCGCGTCGACCAATCGCGACCAGTGCATCACGAAACCGCCTTCCGGCCCCATACGATACTGATGCAGGTCGAACCAACCTTGGCCACCAAGAAAATCCCGCACCTCGACCAGCCTGAGCAGGCTGTCATTGTCACCGTGAGCGTCGGAAAGAGATGGAAAACCGATAAGCGCCGTTGTCATCAGAAAGAAAAGCATCGCGCAAGCCGCGAGTAGAAGATGATGCCGGCTTTCGGGATGAACTTGAGATTTCACGAGTCATTCGCAATCGGTGAACTGCTTTCCTAAAGGAAAGGGTACACCAGCAGCCTTCAATAAACTGTAAAGTGGCTTCCTTGTCGGCCGGGTCTCCATGGTTGGCTCTGTGCTGTCACGGCCGGCCTTTCCATGCGAGCCGGGCGAACTTGGTCTTAACGCATCTGGTATAGTTCTGGTGCGATCGCACGGCCGAAGACGTGAAGTGGAGCCTCGACATGGAAGGTCAGATATCCCAGGTGAACATGCTGAAGACCGCGGAGAAGAGGCTTCTCAATGCGGTGCATGGTCGGGCCGTATTCCGGCGCCGTGTTCGGATTCTGGCAGCACGCCTGGCGGAAGAACTCGGCAGCTCGGGCAGTGTTCTCGATCTCGGCTGCGGCGACGGATCAATTGCGCGCGCGATCATGGACATCAAGCCGGGGCTGACCTTTCGTGGCATCGACGTGATGTTACGGCCGCAAACGCATATTCCGGTCGAGCGCTTTGACGGCGAAATCATCCCTGCCCGCGAAAACACCTTTGATTGGGTGACGATTGTCGATGTCCTGCACCACACCGACAACCCAGGCCGACTTCTCGCGGAGGCCGCGCGCGTGGCGCGCAAGGGCGTGGTCGTCAAGGATCATCTGCGCGAAGGTTTCGCCGCATACACGACGCTGCGTGTCATGGATTGGGTGGGCAACAAGGGACACGATGTCCGCCTGCCCTACAATTATCTCAGTCGTGCCGAGTGGGACGAGGCATTCCATGGCGCCGGCCTCGAGATACAGAGCTGGCAGCAGAGCCTCCGGCTCTATCCCATGCCGATAGGCCTCGTCTGTGATCGGAATCTGCATTTCATCTCGACACTGCGGTAGTCAGCTCTCGCTGCTGACGAAAACCCAGTATTTGGAGAAGGCATAACTCATGATGGCTGCCGTGGCCGTAACGGCCATCGAGGTCTCCAGGGGCGCCCAGGCCAGGGTACTTCCGCACAGCTTCCCGACAAGACCCGCCGCGGTGGCGCAAACGACTTGAGCGACAGCGTAGCGCGACAAGGTCGAGCCGCCGCTGCTGATGTCTGAAAAAGTCCAGTCTCTTTGTGCCAGATAGGCTGCGCCGAATGCGACTGCGTAGCCGACCACGCTTGCCGTAAGAGCGGGTACGCCGAAATGCAGCAGCGTATAGGTCAGCACGAGCAGGAGGAGATTGGCTCCCGCACCGACAATAACGAAACGCAACAACCGGCCCTCGACCGGTCGCCGCCCGGTTGCGATGGTTTCTCTACTCTTGGCCAACGAGCGCCTCGTCGCTCTCTCTTATACTGCGTTTTAGCGGGATCTCCAGTACGCCAAGCAGGAAGGCGGAAAAGAAAAGCTGGAGCGAGATGACCACAAGGCTGAGGCCGAGCACCACGATGCGCGGAATTTCCGAATCGTTCAGTGGGCCGAAGCTTAGAAGCGCCCAGCGAACGGTTGCGTAACCAAAGAATAATGCCCCAGCGGTGAACAATATGCCCGCGTTGACCGCCAGCCTGTCGGTGCTGAGATAAGCCAACAGCCAGTCGGACCGACGGTTCTTGGGCAGGATACCGGTCAGATCGGCGTAGCGGCGGGAAATGGCACCGCAGGTGATCAATTGAACACCCGTGACGACCGCGAAACAGGCAGCGACGAAGGTGTTGAGGTCGAGTGACAGATTGTCGATGACCCTGAGCGGCCCGAACGCAAGAAGCGCCGCGAACATCAGGCCGATGCCGGTAAGGAACATGCCGGGAATGAAGAATAGCCAACGCGGATTGTACATCAGCAGGAATTTCAGATGTCGCCAGCCATCCCGCCACGTGCGCAGGTGTGGAGGCCTGCTGCGCCCGTCGGGCTTCAGCGTGGTTGGCACTTCCTCGATACGCAGCTTTGCCAACGCCGCGCGCACCACCATCTCGCTGGCGAACTCCATACCCGTCGTCTGCAGATTCAGTTTGCGGACAGAGTTCGTGCAGAAGCCACGAAGCCCGCAGTGGAAATCGCCTATTCGCAATCTGAAGAACAGCCTTCCAAGAAAAGACAGCACAGGATTGCCGAGGTAGCGATGCAGCTTTGGCATGGCTCCCGGTGCGATGCCGCCCGTGAAACGATTGCCCATGACGACATCGGCACCGCGGCGCAAGTGTTCTACAAAAAGGTCGAGCCGTTCGAAATCGTAGGAATCGTCTGCGTCGCCCATGATGATGAAGCGGCCACGCGCGGCGGCTATACCGCCGATCAGTGCGGCACCATAGCCTTTCTCCGCGACGGGAACCACACGGGCACCGAAGGTCGTTGCAATATGTTGTGAGCCGTCGGTGCTGCCATTGTCCGCGATCAACACCTCACCCACGATCCCCGATCGGCCGAGAAAATTTTTCGCCTTGAGAATGCACGTCGCCAGCGTCTCGGCCTCGTTGAGGCAAGGCATGAGGATGGTTAGTTCAATTGTCTCCAACGTCGGTTCGACAGCGAGAGGTCTACCGGTCTCGCGAAACTTCTTTGCTTGCACGCCCATTTTACTACCCCACCAGACCAAGCGGGGAGGACTATGCGTGGCAATGCCTTAAGATTTCGATGAAAGGTCGGTTGGGGCCGACGGATTGGCAGCCTGTGCGCTAGACGCTACATCATTGGCCATCAACAACAATGCGCTCAGCGGAGTCTCTGCATGTCCCTCAAAGTCGCCGTCCAGATGGATCATGTCTCGACCGTCAACATCGCCGGCGACACATCTTTCGCGCTTTCCCTGGAAGCGCAGCGGCGCGGCCACCGATTGTATCACTATACGCCGGACCGGCTGTCGCTGCGCGACGGCAAGGTCTTCGCCCGCATCGAGGAGATGCAGGTGCGGGATGTGAAGGGTGACCATTTCACGCTCGGCGAGGCGGTGCGCACGGACCTGTCGGAAATGGACGTGATCCTGCTTCGCCAGGACCCGCCTTTCGACATGAACTACATCACCACCACCCATATGCTGGAGCGCATCCACCCGCAGACGCTGGTGGTGAACGACCCGGCCTGGGTGCGCAACAGCCCCGAGAAGATCTTCGTCACCGAATTCGCGGACCTGATGCCGGAAACGCTGATCACCAAGGATCCGCTGGAAGTGGCCGCGTTCCGCAAGGAATTTGGCGACATCATCGTCAAGCCGCTCTACGGCAATGGCGGCGCCGGCATCTTCCATCTGCATGAGGCCGACCGCAATCTGGCCTCGCTGCTGGAAATGTTCGGCCAGCTGTTCCGTGAGCCCTATATCGTCCAGCGTTACCTGAAGGACGTGCGCAAGGGCGACAAGCGCATCATCCTGATCGACGGCGAACCGGTCGGCGCCATCAACCGCGTGCCTGCCGAATTCGAGTCGCGCTCCAACATGCATGTCGGCGGCCGCGCCGAAAAGACCGAGCTGACCGCGCGCGAGCGTGAGATCTGTGCCCGCATCGGTCCATCGCTGAAGGAGCGCGGCTTCATCCTCGTCGGCATCGACGTCATCGGCGACTACATGACCGAGATCAACGTCACCTCACCGACCGGCATTCGCGAAGTGAAGCGCTTCGGCGGTGCCGACATCGCCGCCCTGTTCTGGGATGCCGTCGAAGCCAAGCGCGGCTAGAGCTTTCGCCGTTTCACGGAAACAACGACTTTGCCTGCAAAACCGGCAGCAACCGGGTTGCATCTCATATGGTTGTTTGTTCCCGTATTGTTCTTGATCTGAACGGAAAACCATGCTTTTCTTGACCCCGTGGCCGCTCCGGCCATGCGGGTCGGGTGCCCGCCTGGGGGCTTAGATGGTTTCGCGCGTTCGCACGGTGGCGTTCCAGGGCATCGAGGCCGTGCCGGTCGACGTCCAGGTGATGATTGCGCCCGGCAAGGTCGGCATGTCGATCGTCGGTCTGCCGGACAAGGCCGTGGCCGAAAGCCGCGAACGCGTCCAGGCCGCCCTTCATGCCTCCGGCCTGTCGATGCCGGCACGCAAGGTCACGGTCAATCTCGCACCGGCTGATCTGCCGAAGGAAGGCAGCCACTACGACCTGCCGATCGCGCTCGGCCTGATGGCCGCCCTCGGCGCCATTCCCGGCGATATGCTGGCATCCTACGTCGTGCTGGGTGAACTTTCGCTGGACGGTACGATCGCTGCGGTCGCCGGTGCCCTGCCGGCGGCGGTCGGCGCCAATGCCGACGGGCGCGGGCTGATCTGTCCGCACGCCTGCGGTCCGGAAGCCGCCTGGGCCGGTCCCGACATCGATATCGTCGCGCCGCGCAGCCTGATTGCCATGGCCAATCATTTTCGGGGCACTCAGGTGCTGTCACGCCCGCAACCCGGCGTGCATCAGAGCGCGCGCAACCTGCCGGACCTTGCCGATATCAAAGGTCAGGAAAGTGCCAAGCGTGCGCTGGAGGTGGCAGCGGCCGGCGGGCACAATCTGCTGATGGTCGGCCCGCCGGGTTCCGGCAAGTCTATGCTGGCGCAGCGCCTCCCCTCGATCCTGCCATCGCTGGCGCCGAAGGAACTGCTGGAGGTCTCGATGATCGCTTCGGTCGCCGGCGAACTTGCCGGAGGCAAGCTGACCGACCGACGGCCATTTCGCGCACCGCATCACTCGGCCTCGATGGCGGCAATGGTTGGCGGTGGCGTGAGGGCGCGTCCGGGAGAGGTCTCGCTCGCCCATCACGGTGTGCTTTTCCTCGACGAATTCCCGGAGTTCTCGCCGCAAACGCTCGATGCGCTGCGCCAGCCATTGGAAACCGGCGACTGCATGATCGCCCGCGCCAATCATCGCGTCACTTATCCAGCGCGCATCCAGCTGATCGCGGCGATGAACCCATGCCGTTGCGGCATGGCAGGCGAGCCCGGTTATCGCTGCCTGCGCGGCGATCGTTGCCGCATCGACTATCAGGCACGGATCTCGGGTCCGCTGCTCGACCGGATCGATCTCAGGGTGGATGTCCCGGCCGTCTCGGCCAGCGATCTGATCCGACCGGATCGGACGGAGCCGAGCGCTGCGGTTGCCGAGCGTGTGGCGCTGGCACAGAATATCCAACGCAAGCGTTTCGAAACTCAAGGTATCGCGGGAATTGCGCTCAACGCTCATTGTTCACCAGCCATGATCGAGGCGATTGCGGCACCGGATGCGGCCGGGCTCGCACTGCTCAGCGAGGCCAGCGAAAAACTCGGCTTTTCCGCGCGTGCCTATCACCGCGTGCTGAAAGTGGCGCGCACCTTGGCCGATCTGGACGATTGCGAAACGGTCGGGCGCATCCATCTCGCCGAGGCGATCTCGTACCGCATGGCATCGGGACGCTTGTCGCAAGCTGCTTGAAGAAGAAAGCCAGTGGCTGAATGAAAGGCATGGGGGCGGCTAATCGGCCGGCTCAGTTCACCCGATGTCGTCTTACCAGGTTTGGCGATTCACTCTCGAATAACCGTCCCCATTCAAACCACGGTCCTGTCTTGATGGAAATTCTTCAGCCCTCTCTTTTCGCACCTCTACCAGAGCCGGAGCCTGGCTGGTTCGACGTGTCCTATGCCATCACGGATGACGGACTTCTGGCATCGCTCAAATCCACCTGCGATGTCCCGGGAAACTGGTATCGCAACGTAAAAGCCAAAGACACCACCCGGCCGCTGCTGACCAAGAACGCAATGGCCAGACTGTCGATCTTCGACGGAATGACGGAATATGGGACGATAGAATTTCCTCTCGAGACGGCATTTCCGGTTTTTGATGCCCATCGGGACGGCGCCTGGATTGTCGCCAGCTCCCGCTGCAGGCCGACCGACGCGAACGCGACGCTGTTCAACGACAGCGGGCAAGCCACCAACCAGTTCTGCTTGGGCGACGGGATTGAGCATCTTCAATGCGATGACCGCGGCAATATCTGGGTGGGCTATTTCGACGAAGGCGTCTTCGGCAACGGTGGCTGGAAACTGCCTGGAACCAAGGCCCCCATCAGCATGGCCGGCCTGGTTCAGTTCGATCCAACGGGGAAGGTTCTCTGGCGGCTCGAGGATCCGTCCATGGCGGACTGCTACGCGCTGAATGTCAGCCGGGGTACGACCTGGGCATACTACTATACCGATTTTCCTATTGTCGAAATCGCGGCCGCGACCGGCCGCACCAAAGTCCGTCAGACGACTGTGACGGGCGGACATTCGTTGGCCTGCGACTCGGAAGGCGCCATGATTGTCGGCGGCTACGCGCCCGACAAGGATCGCATCACCCTGCTGGAGTTTCGTGACGGAGTACGAAACGTGGCTCGTTTTCGCCATGCACTGCAAAGCACATTCTCCGAACGCGCCTCGCTCTGTCAGGCTCGCGGGAATACGTTGCACATCGTGCAGGATGGCTTGTGGAACAAATTGACGCTCGACGACGTCCGCCTCGCCGCGGCACAGCGCACGGCGAAAAAAAGCCGTTATTGAACAGCGCCGACCAGCACCTGCTGGCCATCGCGGATCGAGACCCAGCGGCCGGTGTTGTCGATGGCCTGGCGCTTCAGGAAGCGATAGCCGCTCTGATCCCAGGGCTTGACCTTGTCGGTCAGGTTGTCGAGCACGAAATCGCCCTTGTCGGTGCGCACGGTCAACACCGCATGGCCTTCGCCGTCCGGCTTGCGGACCACCGTCACCAGCAGGTTCGCCAGCGAAACGCCCTGTCTGGCCAGCCGGCGGCGCTTTTCAAGCACATAATCCTCGCAATCGCCGACACCCTTGTCCGGGTAGGCCCAGACCTCGTCCTTGCCGTAGATTTCCAGGTCGCTCAGCGGCTTGACCGCGGCATTCACTGCAGCCGTGACCCTGCCAAGTTTGTTCAAGAGCGCCGTGGTCAACCTGGCCGGCGCCAGGTCCTTGGGACGAACGGAACATTCGGCAGGACGTGTCTTGCAGAATTCGTAGTGTCCGATCGGCTGCGTGGTTGGTCCGCCGGTCGCCATCGCGCCGGCGGCCGACGCGGATGGCATCGCCCAGATCGCTGCAGCCAGCCCAATCGCCGCCGCCGCAAAGACACGCAAACCTTGCGTCGCTGGTGAGGAGTTCATCGTCCCCCGCTCGCCCCTGTTATTAACGAAACGTTAATGAGGATTTACATGTCGTGTCAATTCATCCTGATGGCGGATTCGCCGAAAGGGTTAATCGCGCCCCCGTCATTGCGGTGATTGCGCAACAGTCAGCGTCGTCAATTTCGTCTGGATGGCAGGCCAGGGACAAAATGGAAGCGTGGCGGCTCGTTTCTTGAAACAAACCGTTCGCCACGCGGGTCTAAAAGATCGCGTTCAAAAATACGTGATCAGGATCATGCCTCAAGCCTGAGCCGGCTTACTGGCCTTCCGCTTCACCACCACCTTCTCGGTGCGGCCGTAGCTGGTGATGAAATCGACGATGCGCGGCACGATCTCCGCCCGGAAGCGTGAGCCGTTGAAGACGCCATAATGGCCGACAGCCGGCTGCATGTAGTGTGCCTTCATGTCGGCGGGAACATTGACGCACAGGCGATGAGCGGCTTCTGTCTGGCCGAGACCCGAAATATCGTCGTTCTCGCCCTCGACCGTAAACAGCGCGACATTGCGAATGGCGCCTGGATCGACCTTCGTGCCACGATGCTTCATCTGACCCTTCGGCAGGGCATGGCGCACGAACACCGTTTCCACGGTTTGCAGGTAGAACTCGGCGGTCAGGTCCATCACCGCCAGATATTCGTCGTAGAACTCGCGGTGCTTCTCGGCGCTGTCGCCGTCGTTCTTCACGAGGTGCATGAAGAAGTCCTTGTGGGCGATGATATGCCGGTCAAGGTTCATGCTCATGAAGCCGGAAAGCTGCAGGAAGCCCGGATAGACGTCACGGCCGAAACCCGGCACCGGCCATGGCGCTTGCATGACGACGTTGTCGTGGAACCAGTCGATGCCCTTTTCCTCGGCCAGGAGGTTGACCGCGGTCGGGTTGCAGCGCGTGTCGATCGGTCCGCCCATCAGCGTCATGGTGGCTGGCGCGAAGCGATCGCCGCGCGCTTCCATCAGCGCCACGGCAGCCAGCACCGGCACCGAAGGCTGGCATACCGCCATCACATGGGTGTCCGGCCCAAGCGCATGCAGCATGTCGACCACGTAGTCGATGTAGTCATCGAGATCGAAACGACCGGCCGAGACAGGCACCATGCGCGCATCGACCCAGTCGGTGATGTAGACGTCGGCATGGGGCAGCATCGCCTCCACCGTGCCGCGCAACAGCGTTGCGTAGTGGCCTGACATCGGCGCCACGATGAGAAGCTTAGGGTCGGTGCGGCGGCCGGCGGGCACCTCGCGCTGGAAATGGATTAGGTTGCAGAACGGCTTCGACCAGACGACGCGCTCCGTGACCGGCACGGTCTTCCAGTCGACCACGGTCTTGTCGAGGCCGAAGGCCGGCTTGCCGTAACGGCGTGTGGTGCGCTCGAACAATTCCGCAGTCGCGGCCACCGAACGGCCCCAGGGCGTGTGCGAAAATGGATTCAGCGGATTGGTGTAGAGAACCCGCACCGCCTCGGCATAGGCGCGCGCCGGCTGCAGGGCAGCATGGTTCATCTCGTAGAACTGGTAGAACATCAAACGGTCTCCGCTGCCCCTCGGAACGAAGGGCCAAGAGCAATTCCAGGAAAAGTGTGTAACGGTTTTCCGTCCGGAATTGCGCAAAAACAAAGAGTTAGAGCGTTTCCGCGTTTCCGTGAAACGCTCTAGAAGCGACCCAGCCACTTCACTCTGCCGCAACGAAGTTAACAAGAAATTGTTGCGGCGCAATAGATCACGTTGGGTGAGTTATCCCCATACTTTAGGCCAAAGCCTTGAAAAAGGCCGGTCGGCAGGCCCAGTCGGCTATGGGTGCAGGTGCGAAGGCGTCTCATTGGTAAGTGAGCTGGCGGTGAATGGCGACCTCAAGCGAATCAAAGAAAAAGCGCCGCAACGAGGCGGCGCTTTTCATTTCATCCATTGCCAATGACCGGATCAGACCCTGGCCATGCAAACAGCGGCGTGGCCGGAGCTGACAAAGCCCAGCTGGCGGGCGGCACCGCGCGACAGATCGAGCACCCGACCCTTGATGAAGGGGCCACGGTCATTGATGCGTACGACGACGGTCTTGCCGTTGTTTTTGTTGGTAACCTTGAGCCGGGTGCCGAAAGGCAGGCTGCGATGAGCGGCAGTCAGGGCTGAAGGGTTCATGCGCTCGCCCGACGCAGTCTTCGAGTGCAGGGCATACCAGGAAGCGCGACCGCATTGTGCAGCGGCGGAGGAGGTGGACGCGCCGGCGACAAGGCCGACCGCGACAGTGACCGCAGCGAGCGCGGCCTTCTTGTTGTTGATTGTCATTCCGAGGGAACGGCTCCGTTGATCGATGGGAGGCCGTTAGGGTGAAATGCGGCGGCAAATCTGGCGCGTTTCGGGCGATTTCGTGGCAAGCGCACACGTTTTGAAACATCGGGAAACAGTCTGTCAGACTATTGTCCGACAATTGCGCAGTTCAGATTACGAATCATGGGCCAGAAGACAGAATCGCTTTAGCCCGCGGGGTTCTGATCTCCAAGTACAATTCCGGAATTTTTCAGTGTAATCTCAGCCATCACGCAATCATGCTATGGCCGTTGCGAGGCGAATTGTCCGCCAGCATAAAACGAGCCAGATTCTTCAGTCGCGGGATAAAATCATCTGATGCCAGGGGTTCAGCCACCCGGCGACGGCACGTGGCGCATGTGGCAAACGGTGGCAAATAAAAAAGCCCGGCAATGCCGGGCTTTTTTGAAATGCTCACCACTTCGTGTCGAAGCAGTGCGGAAACTTGGTGCCCAGAAGAGGACTCGAACCTCCACGCCTCGCGGCACACGGACCTGAACCGTGCGCGTCTACCAATTCCGCCATCTGGGCTGGTGGGCGCTCATGTAAGCGGGCAGGCCGACCCTGTCAACGCGCTTTTTTCAAGCAATGCAAAGGCTCGGCATAAATGTCGCCTGCTGGCGCCGGCAAAATGTCCCACCTCATCGTGCCAGCCGAAAGCTGGAAGCGATTTTCGGCAAGCGCGACACACGGATTCCCGATTCAGTCGGCCAGAACTTCCTTCGAAGCGACGGTCGAATCGGCATTGAGCTTGTAGATGACCGGCACGCCGGTGCCGAGCTCCAGCTTGACGATCTCCTCGCCGGTCAGTCCGTCCAGCGCCATGATCAGCGCCCGCAGCGAATTGCCGTGGGCCGCGACCAGAACGGTGCCGCCAGCCAGCACGTGCGGCTGCAGCGTGTGCAGGTAGTAGGGCCACACACGCGCGCCGGTGTCCTTCAGGCTCTCGCCGCCGGGTGGCGGCACGTCATAGGAGCGGCGCCAGACATGCACCTGGTCTTCGCCCCATTTCTGGCGGGCGTCATCCTTGTTGAGGCCGGACAGTTCGCCGTAGTCGCGCTCGTTCAGCGCCTGGTCACGCACCGTCTTCAGGTCGCTCTGGCCGACAGCATCCAGGATATGCTGGCAGGTTTTCTGGGCGCGCTGCAGGGCCGAGGTGAAGGCGATGTCGAACTTCAGTCCGCGTGCCTTCAGCTTCGCCCCGGCGGCCTTGGCTTCGGCATGCCCCTGCTCGGTCAGGTCGACGTCGCGCCAGCCGGTGAACAGGTTCTTCAGGTTCCAATCGCTCTGGCCGTGGCGCACGAGCACGAGAGTTCGCGACATGTTTTCTCCTTTACTGGAGCGGTTCCGCTTTTGTCGGAAACGCTCTAACGACGTTCTGATCTTCGTTCAGGCGACCCGGCCAAGGCCCAGCACGTCCCGCATGGAATAGAGACCCGGCTTGCGTCCATATGCCCAGAGCGCTGCCTTGACGGCACCACGGGCGAAGATGGCGCGGTCCTCGGCATGGTGGCTGAGCGTGACGCGTTCTCCGGGGCCGGCAAGGAATACCGAGTGTTCGCCGACAACCGAGCCGCCGCGCAGCGTGGCGAAGCCGATGGTCTTCGTCTTGCGTGCGCCAGTGTGGCCGTCTCGGCTCCGCACGCTGTTTTCGGCAAGCGCGATCTCGCGGCCCGCCGCCGCGGCCTCGCCGAGCAGCAGGGCGGTTCCAGAGGGAGCATCGACCTTCTGGCGATGATGCATCTCGAGGATCTCGATGTCGAAATCCTCCGGATCGAGCGCCTTTGCCGCCTGCTCGACCAGGACGGCGAGCAGATTGACGCCGAGGCTCATATTGCCTGACTTGACGATGGTGGCGTGGCGCGCTGCGGCGGCGATTGCCGCGTCATCCTCGTCCGAGCAGCCGGTTGTGCCGATGATGTGGGCAATGCGCGCCTGGGCCGCATAACCGGCGAATTCGACGGTGGCGGCAGGCGACGTGAAGTCGAGCACGCCGTCGGCCTTGGCGAAGGCCGGCAGCGGGTCGTCGCCGATCGCCACGCCGATCGGGCCGATGCCGGCAATCTGTCCGACATCCTTGCCGACATGAGGCGAGCCCTTTCGCTCGATCGCGGCGGCAACGGTTGCTCCGGGTATGGTGGTGATGGCGCGGACCAGGGCCTGGCCCATGCGGCCCGCGGCACCCACCACCACCAGTTTCATTTCGCTCATGCGCTATCCTCCGGTCGTTCCATCGGCTCTGTTCGCAATCGTCTCAGCTTCGCCGTCATCGACAAGGCCAAGCCCCTGTCCGCCTTGCAGGTTGTGGAAGCGCGCATAGGCGCCGCCCGGCCTGGCGATCAGCTCGGCATGCGTGCCTTCTTCCACCAACTGGCCCTGTTCCAGAACGACGATGTGATCGGCATTGACCACTGTCGACAGCCGGTGTGCGATGACGATGGTGGTGCGACCCTGCATGATGGTGGTGAGCGCCTGCTGGACACGCGCTTCCGATTCATTGTCGAGCGCCGAGGTCGCCTCATCGAGAAGCAGGATCGGTGCCTGGCGCACGATGGCACGCGCAATCGACAGGCGCTGGCGTTGGCCGCCGGAAAGCGTCACGCCGTTTTCGCCGACCGGCGTATCATAGCCTTGCGGCTGCTGGCGGATGAAATCGTCCGCGGCGGCCTGGCTTGCCGCGAACTGGATTTCGCTGTCGCCGGCGCCCGGCCGGCCGTAGCGGATGTTGTCGCTGATCGTGCCCTCGAACAGATAGGGCTGTTGCGAAACGAAGGCGATCGACTGGCGCAGCGACTGCTTGGTGACCTTGGAGATATCCTGGCCATCGATTTCGATCGAACCGTCGTTCACGTCGTAGAAGCGCTGCAGCAAGGCAACCAGCGTCGACTTGCCGGCGCCGGAGGCGCCGACGATCGCAGTCGTCTTGCCGGCCGCGGCCGCGAAGGTGAGGTTGCGGATGACCGGCAGGTCGGGCGCGTAGCCGAAGGTCACGTTCTTGAAGCGGATCTCACCAGCCTCGATCCTGGCATCCTTGGCATCCTGCGCATCGCCCTGGCGCGGCTCCAGGTCGAGCAGTTCGTAGATCATGCGCGCGTTGACCATGGCACGCTCGACATTGACCTGGGTGCGGGCGAGGCGCCGTACCGGATCATAGGCCAGCATGAAGGCGGTGATGAACGACATGATGTTGCCGGGCGGTTGGCTGCTATAGGCCGAACGGTACATCGAATAGGCAACGACACCGGCAATGGCGAAACCGGCAAGCATCTCGGTGACCGGGGCGAGGCGTTCCGAAACGCGGGCGATCTTGTTGTAGCGGGATTCCGCCCTGTCGACCAAATCGCCGATCTTGCGGGTCAACTGCTCTTCCATGGTGAAGGCCTTCACCACGGCGATGCCCTGCACGGATTCCTGCATAGCGCCGATCAGATGCGAGTTGATCTCGACCGATTCACGCGTCACGCGGCGTACGCGCCGCATGATGTAGCTGACCGCCCAGACCAGCGGCGGACCGATCAGGAAGATGCTCGCAGCCAGAAATGGCGCCTGGTAGACCATGACGACCACCAGGCCGATCAGGGCCACGAGGTCGCCGGCGATCGATTTCAGCGTCATCGAGAACAGATCGCGGATGCCGGCGACGTTTTCGTTGATACGCGCCGCAAGCTGGCCTGAGCGCGTTTCACTGTAGAAATCGACGCCCAGCTTCATCAAATGGGCGAAGACGCGCTTTTGGTAGTAGGCAACGATGCTGTTGCCGATCTTGGCCAGAGTCACGCCGGCGCCGTAGGTGGCAAGGCCACGAACCAGGAAAATGCCGATGATGGCGCCGCAAATGACAGGCACCAGATCATAGCGGTGCTTGTAATAGAGCTCATCGACCATCGGCTGCATGATGTAGGCCGCGCCGCCGGTGGTTGCGGCCAGGGCGATCAGACAGAATGCCGCCATCCAGTAGGACTTCAGGTGCCCGCGGCCGGCCTCGTCATAGATGCGCCGCAACACAGCGAAGACTTCGCTGGGGTCAGCCTTTCTTTTTGGTTCGTTGGAGGCCAAATCTCAGTCCGCTACACTGCGTTCATCGGTCGCCCGTTGGCGTCCGGCACCTATTAGCCTCATCGGCTGTCCTTGCCTATGGCCAATGGGCAACGCGCAAAAAATGCTTGGACGCAATTCCAGGAAAAGTGTGTAGCGGTTTTCCGTCCGGAATTGCGTGAAGACAAAGAGCTGGAGCGTTTCCGTTAAGACGGAAGCGCTCTAGCGCGCTCAAGCGCTCCAGCGCCGGCCATCGGTCTCGACGCCGAACAAGGATGGTGCCCGCGCGTAGGCAGCAAGTCCGGCCAGCGCTGCCAGCGGATGCGTAATGACATAGACGGGCATGGACCGCATCATCTCGCTGTGCGGCGCCTTGTCTTCGAAGGCGGCGCGGAAATTGCCCGCCTGCAGCGCAGGTGCGATCTTCTGCGCAATGCCGCCGGTGAGGAAGACGCCGCCGCGGCTCTTGAAAACCAGCGCGAGATCGCCGGCGGTGCGGCCAAGGCAGGTGACGAAGAGCGACAGCGCTTCTTCCGCCACCGGATCGGATTTCGCCAGCGCTGCCGCCGTGATTTCAGCCGGCTTGACGAAGGGAGCGGTCTTGCCGTCGGCTTCGGCGACGGCGCGGTAGACATTGACCAGTCCGCGCCCGCACAGGATCTGCTCCCCGGAAATACGGCCCTCGATCTTTTCGATGTGCGGAAATACCTGGAAGTCGCGTGGCGTGCGCGGGCCGATGTCCATATGCCCGCCTTCGCCCGGTACCGGGATCCAATGCCCAAGCGCGTGGATCAGCCCGGCGACGCCAAGACCGGTGCCCGGGCCCAGCACGACGCGGCTGGCATTCGGCTCGGGCTCGCCGCCGCCGATCTTTTCCATATGCTCTTCGCCGAGCGCCACCACGGCAAGGGCCTGCGCCTCGAAATCGTTCAGAACGACGACCTCGCTGAAGCCGAGGTCCCGCAGCATCACCTTGGGCCGGATCACCCACGGACAGTTGGTGAGCGGGATTTCATCGCCATTGACCGGGCCGGCAATGGCCAGCACCGCTGAATTCGGCCGCACCGCGGAGCGGTCGAGCACGGCAGCCTGAATGGCGGCATCGATCGTCTCGAAATCGGCGGTCTGGACGATATGGGGCTCGCCGGCTTCGGCATTGGCGTCGAGCACGACGGAGAAGCGCGCATTGGTGCCGCCGATGTCGCCGATCAGGATCGGGAATCTCAGCACGCCGCTTCCGTCAGTCATTCCCATCCCCGGTCCGATGTGGCGATGGCTCGCCTCGTGTTCTCAACAGTGCGGCCAGGGCATTGCGCGTTCATTCGGACGCGCAAGGACGCTCTGACCGTTTTAAGGCTGCGCATCGTGCAGTCTTCACGCCGATTCGGTCGCCTGCAACCTTCTCAATCGATTGAATGCTATAAACAAACAAAAGCGCCCCTGAAAGGGCACTTTTCAGGCCACAGCCCAGAACCGAAGGTTTTCGCAATTGGTCTGAAAAACGCCCGGGAAGAGGCACTTTTCTGGCAAGAATCGAAGGGCTTGCAGCTGATCTGAAAAGCACCCGCGAGAGGGTGCTTTTCGTGTCCGCTTGCTGCTGGCGTCAGTTGCCGGGACGCGGACGCGGCAGTGGAATGCCTATCTTCGGCGTCGGTGCGAAGGCATTGGCTGTCACCGGCGTGAGCGGCGCCTCGCCGATTGTCGCCGGCGGGGTTGGAGCCGCTTCCGGCGATGCGGCCACCGCGACCGGCGGCCGACCGTTGCCATAGTAGGTCGCTGCTTCCGCCGAGACCGGTCCCGGCGCCTGCAGCACCAGCCGGCATTCCTTCGGCAGGCTTGCCATGGTCATGATGTCGCGCGCCTTAGGGGCGTCCGGATTCTTGTTCGGGCGCCATGGCTCTTCGGTGAACCACCAGGCCAGCGACTTGTCGCAGCCGTCGCCCGGCGCCGTTGCCGCCTGTTCCTTGCAGCCGTGCGATCCCGGCTGGCAGCCGATGCGGACATGGAAATGATAGTCGTGACCCCAGAACGGCCTGATCTTGCGCAGCCAGCTGCGGTCGCCGGTCACGGTATCGCAAAGCTTCTTCTTGATGCCGGGATTGACCAGGATGCGCTCGACTTCCGGGTAGCTCGCCGCGCGGCGCAGGAGCTGGGTATGCTGGGGGGTCCAGCGCTGGTCGTAGACGAGATGCGTCTTCGGGTCGACCATCAGCCTGGCGCTCTTGTTCTCGCGCTCAGCCATGGTCAGGTCGCGGCTCGGTTTCGGCGTCAGCCAGATGTCGGCATCGAGGCCGATCTGGTGCGAGGCATGGCCGGTCAGCATCGGACCGCCGCGGGGCTGCGAGATGTCGCCGAGCAAAAGGCCCGGCCAGCCATCGGCCTCGGCGTCGCGCGAGAATTTCTCGAGCAGCGCGATCATCGTCGGATGGCCCCAGCGACGATTGCGCGAAGGGCGCATCACTGTCCAGGTGTCGCCCTCCAGCGGAATGGCAACGCCACCCGTGAAACAGCCTTTCGAATAAAAGCCGAAGGATTGCGGCTCGGTCGCAGCCGGTAGCTTTTCGGCGCCGAACAGGTTCTTGGCCAGTTCCTCGGCCATAGCCGGACGCGCCTCGAATTCGAGGGCGCCAAGAAGCGTGGCCAATCCCGCCAGAACAAAGGTCGCCTTGCGGGCAATGGTTCGCAGCCGTTTCGTCACTTACCCTCTCCCTGCTTTCGCAGTCCCTTCAATCCGACGCAGGCCGAATCATACCATGCCTCGGCCGTCTCCTGCGATCACGAGCGCTTCATCGGGCTGCGCGCCGCTCCCTTGTCCCAGTCTCCACTCGCCCACATCTGGTCGAAGGCGGCGTGGTAGTCGGGAAAGCGGAACGCATAACCCGTAGCCTTGATCTCCGCGTTGGAGACGCGCTTGTTCTCGCCATAAAAGGACCGCGCCATGGGCGAAAGTTGGGCGGTGGCGAAATCGGTCTCCGGCGGTGGCGGCACATTCATCAAGGTGGCGGCATAGGTCACGACGTCCTGCGGCGGTGCAGGCAGGTCGTCGGTGATGTTGAAGATGCCGCCGAGATCGCCCTCTGCGAGATGCCGAAGAGCGCCGGAAATGTCATCGCGATGAATGCGGTTGAACACCTGATCCGGCTTGATCAGCCGTTTGGCGGTGCCGTCGGCGAGATTGACGAAGGCGTTGCGGCCGGGGCCGTAAATGCCGGAAAGGCGCAGCACGGCGACAGGCCACCCGATCTCGTGGCCGAGAGCCTGCCAGGCCTGCTCCGCCTTGAGTCTCAAGGTGGAGCGTTCCGACACCGGGCGGCATTCGGCTTTTTCATCGACCCAGGCGCCGCCATGATCGCCGTAGACACCGACCGTCGACAGATAGCCGATCCAGCGTAATGTCGGCATCCGGGTCACGATCGTGTCGCGAGCTGCTTGCAGCACGGGGTCGCCAGCCGTCTCTGGCGCGATCGAGATCAACAGATGGGTGGTTTCGTTGAGTGCGGCTTCGATTTGCGGTGTGAGCGTTCCGTCGAAGATCAAGGGCTCGATGTCGGCCTGCCTGAGGGCTTCGAATTTTCCCTGCGAGCGCGTCGTGCCGGTAAAGCGGCCGAAATCATGGTTCTGGCCGGCGAAGGCCTGGGCGGAGTAGCCGGCTCCGAAAATGAAAATCCTGTTGCCGCTCATGCCGCCCTTCCGTTGTTGTCCGCCTCGTCGATGGCCCGGCGCCACTCGTTCTGAACGACCGTGTCATCTTCGTGCGGCAGCGCCGTCGCTGCCAGTTCGCGCACTGTATCGCCTGCGATCAGCCGCGACAGTGCCCACACCGCCGCACCCCGAACCAGCGGCGAAGCGTCGTCGAGCCGCTCTCGCACCGGCGCGACAAGGTTCTGATCGTCGGAATTGCCGGCAGCGATCAGCACGTTGCGGATGAAACGGTCGCGACCGATTCGCTTGACCGGCGAGCCGGAGAAGAGAGCGCGGAACCCTGCGTCGTCGAGTTTGAGCAGATCGGCCAGCGCCGGCTCGCGCAGATCGGCTCTCGCGACGAGCTTTGCTTCGGAGGCAGCCTGCGCAAACTTGTTCCAGGGGCAGGCCGCCAGGCAATCGTCACAGCCATATATGCGGTTGCCGATGGCAGCGCGGAATTCCCATGGGATCGGCCCTTTGTTCTCGATGGTGAGGTAGGAGATGCAACGGCGGGCATCGAGCCGGTAAGGGGCGGGGAACGCATCGGTCGGGCAGGCGTCGAGACAGGCGCGGCAGGAGCCGCAATGATCCTCTTCGGCTGCATCGGGCTCGAGTTCCGCGGTCGTGAAGATGGTGCCGAGAAACAGCCACGAGCCGTGCTCGCGACTGACCAGGTTGGTGTGCTTGCCTTGCCAGCCGAGCCCCGCCGCCTCGGCCAGGGGCTTTTCCATCACCGGCGCGGTGTCGACGAACACCTTCACGTCGCCGCCGGCTGCCGCCACGATCTTGCCGGCGATTTCCTTCAGCCGACCCTTGATGACGTCGTGATAGTCACGGTTCCGGGCATAGACGGAGATCGCGCCCCGATCAGGCTGCTGCTGAAGCGCCCGCGGATCGTGATCGGGGCCGTAATTCATCGCCAGCACGACGATGGATCGGACATCCGGCCACAAGACGGAAGGATCCGCGCGGCGCTCCAGCGTGTCCGCCATCCATCCCATCGAGCCGTGAAAGCCGGCCGATAGGAATTCGGCCAGACGCACCGGCGCTTGCGGAATGGCGTCCGGCGTGGTGATGGCGACCGCATCGAAACCGGCGCGCCGCGCTTCACGGTCGATCAGCCTACGCAGCTTGGTCGGGTCAGAAATCGAGGTCCGCATAATGCGACACCGGCGACAGGCCACGTACGCGGTCGGCCAGCAAGGGGCGGAAAGAAGGCCGCGACTTCACGCGCGTGTACCATTCGCGCGCCGCGCCATGTTCGCGCCATTCGATCTCGCCCAGATAATCGAGGACCGAGAGGGTGGCTGCGGCAGCCAGATCCGCGTAGGTGATGCGGCTGCCGGCCAGCCAATGACGCGTGCCGGCCAGCCAATTGGTGTATTTCATATGCTGGCGGATGTTCGCGCGCGCCGCGCGGATGGCGGTCGAATCCGGGGAGCCGCCGCCGGCATCCGAAGGCATCTGCGGCTTCAGCACCCGCTCGCGCACGAGATGGCGTGTCACCTCGCTCTCCGCCTTGATGAGGTACCAGTCCGTGAGGCGGCGGATTTCCGCGCGCTCCATCGGCCCTTCCACGAACAGGCGCTTGTCGCGCTTCAACACGCCACGTGTCTCGTCCAGATATTCGGCAATCACGCCGGCGCCGATGATCGGCACGTCGCCTTCCGCAAGCAGGATTGGCAGCGTCCCGGCCGGGTTGAGCGCCAGGAACTCCTTGCGCCTGGTCCAGGGCTTCTCCTCTATCAGCGCAAGCTCCTCGCCATATTCGCCGAAAGCGAGGCGTACGAAGCGGCAACTGGCGAACATGGGGTGGTGGAAAAGCGTCAGCATCGTCCCGGATGATATATGCGCTGGCGAATCGCTGGCCGCGCCGATAAGTCTTTCTTGCCCGATTCCACGGGTTGGTCAGGGTGCTGCGAGCTATAGGAGCAGTTGAGCACGCTGACAAGCAAGCCCCGACGCTGCATTCGTCACAGTTTTGCAACTTTGACAGTGTGTCTAAGCGCCGGTTCGACAGATTCGAACGCGAGCGGACGCAAAAGATCGGGTCCCGCTTTGCCGATCGCACTGCCCGTGAGGTACTTATGAATTTCCAGACATTGGTGGAAGCGCTGTTGCTCGGCCTGCTTGAGGGGCTGACCGAATTCCTCCCCGTTTCCTCCACTGGCCATATCCTGCTGGCCGGCCATTTTCTCGGTTTCGAATCCACCGGCAAGGTATTCGAGGTGCTGATCCAACTCGGCGCCATTCTCGCCATCCTCAGCCTCTATGCCGGCAAGATCTGGGCCTTCCTGCGCCGCCCGGGCGCCTTCGGCCTGCTGATCGAGGCGGCGATCGGCGCTATCGCTTCGCTGATCTGGCTCGCCGGCTGCGCCTTCGAACTGGTTGCGGCGACGGTCAGGCGCCGGCGCGTCAACATGTTCGTGCCGCCGGAAATCTCGAGCGACCACAGCGTGCGCCTGCTGGTCGGGGTGTTCCTGGCCTTCCTGCCCGCCGCCGTCATCGGCATGCTGGCGCATGACTTCATCAAGACGGTGCTGTTCGAAACGCCGAAGCTGATCTGCATCATGCTGATCCTGGGCGGCATCGTGCTTTTGTGGCTCGACCGGCTGGACCTGAAACCGAAATATCACGACGCCTCGGAGCTGCCGCTGTCGATGTGCCTGAAGATCGGCCTGTTCCAGTGCCTGGCGATGATTCCCGGCACCTCACGCTCGGGTGCCACCATCGTCGGCTCGCTTTTGATGGGTGTCGACAAGCGGGCAGCTGCCGAATTTTCCTTCTTTCTCGCCATTCCGACCATGCTCGGCGCCTTTACGCTCGACCTGATCAAGAACCGCCACCTGCTTTCAGGTGGCGATTTCCCGATCATCGCGGTCGGCTTCCTCGCCGCCTTTGTCACCGCCGTCATCGTGGTACGCAGCCTGCTCGGCTACATCTCGCGGCACGGCTATTCGCTGTTCGGCTGGTGGCGGCTGATCGTCGGCGCTCTTGGGCTCGTTGCGCTGTTCATCTGGGGCTGATGAGTAGTGAGATAGTGAGTAGTGAGATAGTGAATAGCGAGTAGTGAGGATATTCAACTACTCACTACTCACTATCTATCTCACTTTACCGCGGGTCTGCGCTGATTGAATTGGCCGGTGGCCCGGAAGCGCCAGAGATAGCTCGGCAGGATGGCCCCAAGTGTCCGAGGCGTGATGCCGGTCGCGGCAAAGGTGCGGCCTTCCTTGACCGCCTCTTCGGAAACAACGTTGTCGGACTGCAACTGCGTGACCTGGTCGTTGGTGAGCAGCGGCTTCGGCAGCAGACCCAGGATCGAGGCCTGGAGCCTGGCCATCCACCACGGCACCGGAACCAGCATGCGCTTGCGTTCGATCACCGCCAGCATTTCCTGCATGCATTCCTTGAAGGTCAGCACCTTCGGTCCGCCAAGCTCATAGATTTTGCCACCCTCGACAGCACCATCGACCGAACGCGCGATCGCCTCCGCGACATCGCCGACATAGACCGGTTGCAGGCGTGTCTCGCCACCGCCGAGCAGCGGCAGGGCCGGCGAAAAGCGCGCCATGGCGGCGAAACGGTTGAAGAACCCATCCTCCGGACCGAAATTGATCGAAGGCCGGTAGATCACGGCATTCGGCACGGTCTCGAGAACCGCCTTTTCGCCGAGCGCCTTGGTGCGGGCATAGGCGGATTCGGAATCGACGCTGGCGCCGAGTGCCGAGACATGGGTCAGACCGGCACCAGCCGAACGGGCAGCCTCGGCGATGGCGCGGGCGCCGAAATCCTGCACGGCGCCGAAACGCTGGCGGCCGCTTTCATAGAGAATGCCGACAAGGTTGACGACATGATCGGCGCCCTGAACGGCATGGTCGACCGACCAGCGCACGCGCACATTGGCCTGGACAGGCTGGATCTGGCCGACATTGCCGAGCGGCTGCAGATGGCCGGCAAGGTCGGGACGGCGGCAGGCGACCCGGATGCGATAGCCGCGCTTGGCCAGCGCACGCACGACATGCCGCCCGACAAAGCCGGAACCGCCGAAAACGACGACAAGCTTGGGGGTCTGCAGGATTTCGGTCATGGCTGGCTCCGGCGCTCTAAAGCCGTTTCATAGTCGGTTTCTCGCCAAAGGCAAAGGGCGACAGGAGGTCGCCGCGACTTGGTCTACGCGAGGTCGGCGGCATTCGCCATCTGCCGGCGATAACCGGGCCCAGACCCTGGGCTTCAGCGCTTGTGCCGTTCGGCGAAATCGGCGATGCGCTCGACGATTTCCTTGGAAACGGTGATGCCGCGCGCGCTGGCTTTTTCAGTTGCCGCCGCCTTCGAAAGCCCCGGTATATGAACGCCGTAATGGTGGTTCAGCCGGTGGAGTTGATCCTTCATGCGCTTCTCGAAATCGGGATCGAGCAGCTTGGGCTCGATCGCCAGCACGAACAGGCCCGTGCCGGGACTGTCGGATCCGCCATCGAACCAGGGCGCGTCGAGCGACCAGTTCGCGCCGGAAAGCCCTGCCGCCAGCACCTCGACCATCAAGGCGATGTTGGCGCCGCGGGAGCCGCCGAAGGCCAGCAGCGCGCCCTTCATGGCCGCTGTCGCATCGGTCGTCGGATTGCCGCTGGCATCGAGCGCCCAGCCTTCGGGGATCGCCTTGCCGTCGGCGGCCGCCGTGCGGATGTTGAGGAAAGCGGTTGCGCTGGAAGATTGGTCGATGATCAGCGGTCCGCCGTCGGCCTGCGGGCAGGCGAAGGACATCGGATTGGTGCAGTAGACCGGTTTTGTCGAACCGGAACCGGCAAGTAGGGCTGGGCCATTGGTGGCGGCGAAGGAAATGAGACCCTGCTCTGCGAGGCGACCGGTGAAATAGCCGAGCGCACCGGCGGTGTAGGCATTTTTCTGCGAGAAGATCGTTACGCCGAACAGCCGCGCCGTCTTGGCGATATCTTCAAAGACGCGGTCGAAGCCGGTATGGGCGGCGCCGCCTTGCGCGTCTGAGAGATAGACGGCGAGCGCCGGTCGGGTGATCACCGGTTCCGCCTTGCCACGGATGCGGCCGACCTCCAGTGCTTCCAGATAGTCGACGTAGTGGGACAGGCCGACGGCCTTGTTGCCCTCGGCTTCGGCGGCAATCGCCGCGGCTGCGATGGAGCGTGCGGTTTCGTCGCTGGCGCCCGCGCCCAAAGCCGCCATACGGCAAAGCGCTGCGGCCTGTTCGAGACTGAGCTGCATTTCCTTTCACCCCTGGAGCGTTTCCGTTTTCCACGGAAACGCGGAAACACTCTATCTCTTTGTTTTTACACATGATCTCTATCCGAAAAGTCTGCAACTTTTCGGGATCATGCTCAAGCTGCTCCCGTAGCTCATATCTACGTCGCGATCCGGGCCGGAATTCGGCTAGCCTAGCCTTGCCGGGATGCGCGCTTCGATCTTGCGGAACGCAAATACGATAACCCCGGTAATGGCCATATAGACCAGCGCGAGCAGCAGCAAGGGTTCATAGGTGACGAAGGTCTCCTGGCGTACCCGCGAGGCGACGGAATAGATGTCGACCATGGTGATGGTCGCCACCAGCGGCGTCGCCTTGAGCTGCAGGACCGTCTCGCCGGCCAGCGTCGGCAGAGCCCGCCTCAGCGCCTGCGGCAGCCAGATGCGGCGGAAAGCGGTCCAGCGCCGCATGCCGAAGGCACGCGCCGCTTCAAGCTGCCCCTTTGGCACGCCGGCGAAGGCGCCGCGCATCACCTCGCCTTCATAACCGGCGTAGGAAAGTGTGAGCGCCAGCACACCGTAGGGCCAGGCCTGCCTGAGATAGGGCCAGAGGAACGATTCCCGGATCCAGGGGAATTGCGGGAACAGCGAGCCCAGCCCGTAATAAAGCAGCCACAGCTGCAGCAGCAGCGGCGTGCCGCGGATAACCGTGCAGAACACGCGCGCCGGCACCGCCAGGAAAGCGGGACCCGCGGCTTGCGCGAAGCCGATCGGAATCGCCAGCGCGATGCCGAGCGCGGCGGTTACGACGAGCAGCCAGATGGTGCGCCATATGCCTTGCAGGGCGAGCGGCAGATAAGCCGGCAGCCAGTCCCATCGCATGAGGAACGCGCAAGCCAGGACAATCGCCGCCGCGACGATGATCAGCACGATGCGGTGCGGTTGCAGCCATTCCGATGTACGGGCAACGGTCCTCGTCATTGCCATCAGCGCGTCTCCATCACCGATGGCATGCCGCGCCGCGAGTAACGCTCGAAACGGGAAATGACGATGTTTGAGACCAGCGTCAGTGCCAGATAAAGCACGCCGGCAGCGAAGAAGAAGGTGAAATACGCCTTGGTGGCGCCGGCGGCGAGCCGCGTGGTCTGGGTCAGTTCGTTGAAGCCGACGACGGCAAGCAGCGCCGTATCCTTGGTGGCGATCAGCCAGAGATTGGCGAGGCCGGGGATGGCGTAAGGCGCCATGGCCGGCAAGGTGATGCGCCTGAGCTGCAATATAGGCGACATGCCGTAGGCGCGCGCGGCCTCGATCTGACCCTGAGGGATGGCAAGGATGGCGCCGCGCAGCACTTCCGTCGAATAGGCGCCCTGGACGACGCCGAGCACGCAGATGCCGGCGATCAGGCCGTTGATGTCGACCGGTGCATAGCCGAGCAGCGTCAGAAGCCTGTTCACCAGGTCGGTGCCGGCGAAATAAAGCAGCAGGATCAGCACCAGCTCTGGCACGGCGCGCACGATGGTGGTGTAGAGGCCGAACAGATCGCGTGCCATCGGGCTGCCATAGAGCTTGCCGTAGGCGCCGCAGATGCCGATCAGCAGGCCGAGCCCGAATGAGCCGCAGGCAATTCCGACGGAAGCAAGCAGGCCACGCAGCAGATTTCCGCCCCAGCCGGGTGGATCGAATGCCAGAAGTTCGGCGAGACCGGCCGCCGAGGCCGAAAGGAAGATGTCTGTCAGCGTCCTCACTCCGACTGAGGCGATTTCGAAGAATTATTGCCTTCCGTTGAGCGCGACTTTTGGTCCAAAATCGATGCAATAATTCTTCGAAATCGCCTTGAACAGCGCCGCGTACCGCCGCTGGAGGGCTACGCAGGTTCAAAGGGTTGGAGCGTCCTTGCGCGTCCGAGGAACGCGTAGCGCTCTGTCTCGAATGAGCCGGCGCGCCCCCCGACGTGCCGGCTCACGATCCGGCCTGGCGCGGAACGCCGGCCGGATGGCGCGTCGCCTCTCGGGGGCGTCGCGCGTGACCCGGGATGCTAGTTCGACTGCACCTCGTCGCCATAGACGTCGAAGTCGAAGTACTTCTTGGTGATCTCGCCATATTTGCCATTGGCGCGGATGCCCTTGATGGCGGCGTTGATCTTGTCCTTGAGTTCGGTGTCGCCCTTGCGCACGCCGGCGCCGACGCCGGGCCCGAGAACTTCGAGATCTGGTGCCACGGTGCCCTTCATGTCGCAGCAGCCCTTGCCCTGGTCGGATTTCAGGAAAGCGTCCAGCGCGATCTGGTCGGCCTGCGTGGCGTCGATGCGGCCGGCGGCGAGGTCCTGATTGGCCTCATCCTGTGTCTGGTATTCCTTGATCTCGGCGGCGGTCGAAGCGAAGTGCTTCTTGGCGTAGGCGGCATGGACGGTCGATACCTGCACGCCAAGCACCTTGCCCTTGAGCCCTTCCGGTGAGGCGTCGAACTTCTGGTCCTTGGCACCGACGATCGAGGTCGGGGTGTTGTAGTACTTGTCCGAGAAGTCGATCTCCTTCTGGCGTTCCGCGGTGATCGACATCGAGTTCATGATCGCGTCGATCTTCTTGGTCTTCAGACCGGGAATCAGGCCATCCCAGGGGATCGGTGTCAGCACGCAGTCGAGCTTGGCTTCGGCGCAGATCGCCATGGCGATGTCGACTTCCCAGCCACCCCATTTGCCGGACGAATCCTGCGAATAGAAAGGTGGATAGGCTTCCGGCGAAAAGCCCACCTTCACCTGCTCGGCACTGGCCGAGAAGGTTCCCGCCAGCGCGATCGCGGCAGCGGCAACCGCCGTCTTCAGAAATGTTTTCATGCCCTGTTCTCCCGTTGTTTTTGACTGTTCCCGTTGTCTTTTTCCTGCTTTCGCCGGCCCCTCACCAGTCAGCCGACATTGCGCAGAAACTGTTTCAGCCGTTCGGACTTCGGTGCGCCGAACACTCGTTCCGGCGGTCCTTCTTCCTCGACCAGCCCGTTGTGGAGGTAGATGACGTGTGTCGCGACCTCGCGGGCGAATTTCATTTCATGCGTGACCAGCACCATGGTGCGGCCCTCGCGCGCCAGATCGCCGATCACCTTCAGCACTTCGCCCACCAGTTCAGGGTCGAGTGCAGAAGTCGGCTCGTCGAACAGCATGACCCTCGGCTGAATGGCAAGCGCCCTGGCGATCGCCGCGCGTTGCTGCTGGCCGCCGGACAGGAAGTGCGGGTAGACGTCGCGCTTTTCGGCGAGCCCGACGCGCGCGAGCAGCTTCTCGGCGGTGGCGATGGCCTCGTCGCGCTTCACGCCGAGGACGTGCACCGGCACCTCGATGACGTTCTGCAGAAGCGTCATATGACTCCACAGGTTGAAGCTCTGGAACACCATGCCCAGCCGTGAGCGGATGCGTTCGATCTGGCGGCGGTCGGCGGGAACCGTATGGCCATGGCTGTCCGCCTTCAGCTTGATCTCCTCGCCATTGACCCGGATGATGCCGCTGGTCGGGTTTTCCAGGCAGTTGATGCAACGAAGCAGCGTCGACTTGCCCGAGCCGCTGCCGCCGATGATGGCCACGACCTCGCCGTCGCGCGCTGACAGCGACACGCCCTTCAAGACGTGAAGGTCACCAAATTTCTTGTGCAGGTTTTCGACATGGATGGCTTCGGCGGCGCCATTCCGCGCCTCGCCGGATGGGATTGCGGCAGTTCCAGCCGCGCTCACCGGGTGACCTCTGTGCGGTCGACGGCAGTTCGTCGAACGACTATCCGGCTAATCAACATACGCTGTACTGTCCCGCTCCTGACTTCAGCATGGACCCGGCAGCGCGAGCCCGTCAATCCCGCTCATTACGGCACTTGCGGCCTTGTTGTGCAAGTGTATAAATAGCCCCCGATGAAATTTTCTCGATTTTTTTCAGCTTAAAAGGGCATCGATGAGCGCTTTCGGATCACAGTCCATGGCGGCGCCGCTGCGGCGGGTGCTGATGCGGTCGGCGGCCAACGCGATGCGTGGTGCTGACAGAGCCGCCTGGCACTATGGCCCGGGTTTCGACCCGGCGAAAGCAGCGATACAGCACGCGGTCCTCGCCGAGCTCGTGGCGGCTTCCGGCGCCGAAATCGAATGGATCGAAGACAAGGCCGACGGGCTTTCGGATTCGGTGTTCACGCACGATCCGTCGCTGATGACGGACCGTGGTGCGCTGATCCTGTCCATGGGCAAGCCGTTGCGTGCGGGAGAGCCCTCCCTGCATGAGGAAACCTACAAGAGGCTGGGCATTCCGATCCTCGGCCGCGTCGAGGCTCCCGGCCAGGTCGAGGGCGGCGATTGCGTATGGGTGGATGCCCGCACGCTGGCGATCGGGCGCGGCGTCCGCTCAAACCAGGAAGGCATCCAGCAGGTTTCCAACCTGCTGACGCCGCTCGGCATTTCCGTCTACGGCTTCGACCTGCCGCTGTGGCAAGGCGAAGAGGCCTGCCTGCATCTGATGTCGGTGATCAGCCCGCTGGCCGACGATCTCGCACTGGTCTATTCGCCCCTACTGCCGGCGCCGTTCTACCAGATGCTCAGGGCGCGAGGCATCCGGCTGGTCGAGGGCGATGCCGAAGAGTTCGCCGCTTCCAACGGTCTCAGCCTGAACGTTCTGCCGACCAGCCCGCACAAAGTCATTGCGGTTGCCGGCTTCCCCAGGACAAAGGCTGCGATGGAGGCCGCGGGCTGCGTCGTCGAAATTTTCGAAGCGGATGCGCTCTGCATCGCTTGCGAAGGCGGGCCGACATGCCTGACGCGGCCGATCTTGCGTCAATGAATGTGCCGTCCCGTCGCAAGTTCCGCCGCGAGGGCGAGGAGCGGCGACGACAGGATCTGATCGAGGCAACCCTGGACAGTGTGGCCGAACATGGCCTGCAGGGCGCCACCTTGCGCACCATCGCATTGCGCGCCGGCGTCACCGCTGGGCTGATCCGGCATTATTTCCCGGGCAAGGAAGAGTTGCTGCAGGAGGCCTATGCAACCTTGGTCGGCCGCATGACCGAGCAGGCGAAAGCCGCACTGGTCATGGAGGATGCCTTGCCGCGCCAGCGCCTGGCGGCTTTCGTCACCGCCAATCTCAACGCGCCGATCATCGATGCACGGGTGTTTTCGCTGTGGGCAACCTTCATCGGCCGCGCCAGTGCGGATCCGGCCTTGGCCCACGCCCACCGCGAAGGCTATCTCGGCTTTCGCAACGAGGTGGAAGCGGTCGTCGCCGAAGTGCTCGCTGCCGAGCGGCGCAAGGCGGACGCAAGCCAGCTTCGCCATCATGCGATCGCGATCAACGCAATCATCGACGGGCTCTGGATCGAAGGCAGTCTGGCCGGCGAGATGTTCTCGCCCGGTGAACTGGCGGCGATCGGCATCAGGGCTGTCGAGGCCGAGCTCGGCCTTGCGCCGGAAGAAGGAGGAAGCCAATGACCACCGTCGGCGAGGCGTTGATTTCGCTGCTCGAAGCGCATGGCGTGGATACCGTCTTCGGTATTCCCGGCGTGCACACGGTCGAGCTTTATCGCGGCCTTGCCGGCTCGCGCATCCGCCACATCACGCCGCGCCACGAACAGGGCGCCGGTTTCATGGCCGATGGCTATGCGCGTGCTTGCGGAAAACCAGGCGTCGCCTTCGTCATCACAGGGCCGGGGCTCACCAACACCATCACCGCCATGGGCCAGGCCCGTGCCGATTCCGTGCCGATGCTTGTCATCTCAGGCGTCAACGCGACGCCCACTCTCGGTCTAGGCCTGGGTTATCTGCACGAATTGCCGGACCAGCAAGGTATGATGGCCAAGGTGGCGGCGTTCTCGGAACGCATCACCGACCCTGCCCGACTGCCCGCTATTCTCGGCCGTGCTTTCGATCTTTTCCGCTCGGCCCGACCCGGTCCTGTCCATATCGAAATTCCTCTGGACGTCATGGGCCTGCCGGTGGAGGCATTGAAGGCCGTGTCCTCCGCAGCGCAGCCCCGGACGCCCGATCCCGCCGCGATTGAGAAAGCAGCGGCGCTTCTCGCCGGCGCCAGGAAACCCCTGGTTCTCGCCGGCGGCGGCACCCGCCACGCCGAGGCGCCGCTGCGGCAGGTGGCTGAAAGCCTCGATGCGCCGGTTGTCCAGACCGCCAACGCACGCGGCCTCATGCATGGTCATGCGCTGACCGTTCCCGCCAGTCCCAGCCTCAAGGCGGTGCGCGCACTGATGGCGGACAGCGATGCCATACTGGCCGCCGGCACCGAGTTCGGCCCAACCGACTATGACATGTACGGTGATGGCGGTTTCGCGATACCGGCCCAACTGGTGCGCATCGATATCGACGCAGGCCAGCTCCAGCGTCATCCGGCCACGATCGCCATCGAAGCCGATTGCGGGGAGGCGCTCGAAGCGCTGGCGGCTGCAATCGATCGCTCGACAGGCTCGGCCAGCGGCGCCGAGCGTGCCGCGGCGGCACGATTGGCTGCCTTTGCCGAGATCGGTCCCGCCATGCAGGCGCAGGTGGCGGCCGTCGAGACCATCCGTGCGAGCCTGCCTGGCGCCATCATCGTCGGGGATTCGACGCAGCCGATCTACGCTGCCAATCTCTATTATGATCACGACCGTCCGTCCGGATGGTTCAATGCGGCCACCGGCTTCGGCGCACTGGGCTATGGCCCGCCCGCGGCGATCGGCGCGGCCCTGGCTGTCCCCGATGCACCGGTGGTATGCCTTACCGGCGACGGCGGCTTCCAGTTCACCTTGCCGGAGATCGCCGCTGCGCTCGACGCGGAAGCGCCGGTGACCTTCGTGGTCTGGAACAACCGCGGCTATCGCGAGATCGAAACCTCGATGCGCGATGTCGGCGTTGAACCAGTCGGCGTCTCGCCTGCACCGCCGGATTTCTGCAAGCTGGCTGATGCTTATGGCATCGGTTCGCAGAAGTTGCAGGGCCCTGCCGGTCTTGCGCAGGCACTCGGCAAGGCGCGGGCGACAAAAAAGCCTTTCCTTATCGAGATTTCGGTTGAGTGAGAGCGCGAAAGGCGCGACTTTCGGGTATCCTACAAATGACTGAGCAGGAGTTGTCGCGGATGGCGGCTACGCTGGACCAAAAACATGTCGTCGTCACCGGTGGAACGGGCGCACTGGGCAGTGCCGTGGTGGCGCAGCTCTTGCAGGAAGGCGCCATCTGCCACGTGCCGAACAGCCATGCCGCGGCGCCCGCCCATTTCCCCTTCACCAAGCACGAGCGCGTGCATCTGGTGAACAACGTCTACCTCGAGGACACCGAAGCCGTTACCGCCTTCTATGCCGGCGTGCCGGACTTGTGGGCCTCGATCCACCTGGCCGGCGGTTTCGCCATGGCGCCCGTCGATAAGACCGAATCGGCTGCCTATAACGAGATGATGGACACCAACGCCCGTACCGCCTTCCTGTGTAGCCGGGCGGCCGTGCGCGCCATGCTCGCCTCCGGCACGCGGGGGCGCATCGTCAACGTTTCGGCGCGTGCCGGCCTCGACCCCCGGCGGGGTGCCGGCATGGTTGCCTATGCAGCGAGCAAGGCAGCAGTGGCCGCAATGACCGTGGCGCTGGCCGAGGAGTTGAAGAGCAAGGGTATCCTGGTCAACGCGATTGCTCCTTCCACCCTCGACACCCCGGCCAATCGGACCGACATGCCTGACGCCGATTTCACGAAATGGGTAAGCCCGGAGGCCGCGGCCGAGACGATCGTCTATCTCGCCTCGCCGCGCAACGAGGCGATGAGCGGAACCCTGGTGCCGCTCTACGGACGCGCCTGACATCCATCCGCCGAGGCAATTGTCCTTCACGCCTTCGGCGCGTCGATCATGGCTTCGATGTTGTAGCCGTTGGGGTCGAGTACGAAGGCCGCATAGTAGTTGGGCGTATAGGCCGGGCGCGGCCCCGGCGCACCGTTGTCCGTCGCTCCCGCTGCAAGCGCTGCTTGATAAAAAGCATCCACCTCGGCGTGGCTCCTGGCGCGGAAGGCGACGTGTATGCGGGTGAGCACGCCTGGGCTTGCCGATTGCATGATCTCGAACAGGCCATCACCGATATCGAAGGCCCAGAAGACGCCTTCCTCCCCGAACGAAAGCTGGTAGCCGAGCGGTGCGAAAGCCTTTTCATAAAACAGCTTGCTCGCGGCGAGGTCGCTGACGGCGACGGTAACGTGATCGATCATTGAAGAAATCGCCTCGGACGAACACCAGCATCACACGCTGGCTCGGCAATGCCTTCGGAGGCCGGCCGAGTTGCAAGACGGCCCCTGCAACGCGTGACAATAAAAAACCCGCCGGATCGCTCCGGCGGGTTTTTCTGACTTCGCTCTGCACTGCCCCAGGGAGCGGTGCATGAGGGGCTGCTTAGTTGCCGCCCTGCTTCTTCAGCGCGGCACCCAGGATGTCGCCCAGCGAAGCGCCGGAGTCGGTCGAGCCGTACTGAGCAACGGCTTCCTTCTCCTCGGCGATTTCCAGCGCCTTGATCGAGACCTGCAGCTTGCGGGTCTTCTTGTCGAAGGCGATGACGCGGGCGTCGACCTTCTGGCCGACGGTGAAGCGTTCCGGACGCTGCTCGTCACGGTCGCGCGACAGGTCGGAGCGCTTGATGAAGGTGTCGATGCCGCTTTCGACCAGCCGCACGTCCAGACCGCCATCCTTCACACCGGTGACTTCGCAGGTGACGACGGCGTTCTTGCGCAGTTCGCCCGAAGCGGCGGCATCGCCGGCCGCGTCGCGCTCAAGCTGCTTGACGCCGAGCGAGATGCGCTCCTTGTCGATGTCGACGTCGAGAACCTGGGCACGGACCATCTGGCCGCGCTGGTACTCTTCGATGACCTGCTCGCCCGGACGGTTCCAGTCGAGATCCGACAGGTGCACCATGCCGTCCACGTCGCCGTCGAGGCCGATGAACAGACCGAACTCGGTCTTGTTCTTGACTTCGCCTTCCACGGTCGAGCCGACCGGATGGTTGGCGGCGAAGGCATGCCACGGGTTCTCCAGCGTCTGCTTGAGACCGAGCGAGATGCGGCGCTTGGCCGGATCGACTTCCAGCACGACGACGTCGACCTGCTGCGTGGTCGACAGGATCTTGCCCGGATGCACGTTCTTCTTCGTCCACGACATTTCCGAAACGTGGATGAGGCCTTCGATGCCCGGCTCCAGCTCGACGAACGCGCCGTAGTCGGTGATGTTGGTGACGGTGCCGGTGATCTTCTTGCCGATCGGGAACTTGGTGCCGATATCCGACCACGGATCGCTCTCGAGCTGCTTCATGCCGAGCGAGATACGGTGGGTTTCCTGGTTGATGCGGATGATCTGCACCTTGACCGTCTGACCGATGTTGAGGATTTCGGTCGGATGGTTGACGCGGCGCCAGGCCATGTCGGTGACGTGCAGCAGGCCGTCGATGCCGCCGAGGTCGACGAACGCACCGTAGTCGGTGATGTTCTTGACCACGCCCTCGACCACCTGACCCTCTTCGAGGTTCTGGACGATCTCGGAACGCTGCTCGGCACGGCTCTCTTCAAGCACGGTGCGGCGCGAAACGACGATGTTGCCGCGACGGCGATCCATCTTGAGGATCTCGAACGGCTGCGGGTTGTGCATGAGCGGGGTGACGTCGCGGATCGGACGGATGTCGACCTGCGAACGCGGCAGGAAGGCCACGGCGCCGTCCAGATCGACGGTGAAGCCGCCCTTGACCTGGTTGAAGATGACGCCTTCGACGCGCTCGCCCTTGGCGAACTTCTCTTCCAGCTTGACCCAGCTTTCCTCGCGGCGCGCCTTGTCGCGCGACAGCATGGCTTCGCCCAGCGCGTTTTCGATGCGCTCGACATAAACTTCGACGGTATCGCCGACCTTGAGGCCGCCGTCCTTGCCCTTGGCGCCGAATTCCTTCAGTGCCACGCGGCCTTCGACCTTGAGGCCGACGTCGATGATGGCCATGTCCTTTTCAATCGCGGTGACGATACCGCGCACGACCTGGCCTTCGCCCGAGTGACCGTCCGAGAACGATTCTTCGAGCATGCTCGCGAAATCGTCGCGAGTAGGAATAGCTTGAGACATATTTTCTCCTGAAAAGCCTCTCCTGGAGGCTGGCGCCGTGGGTTAGCGTTGCGATGACCTGCCGGTATTCCGGGTCAAGACCCTGTGCCGCATTGAAGCGGCGGTTCGGCGCAAAGAATGCTGACAGGCCGGTTTTGCTCGATATGGGTATCTTCGCGCAGCACGCAACAGCGAGCGGCAAAAATGCTTGATCAGGCTTTGTCTCCATTGGCCAGAACGTCGTCAACGATCGTCTTGGCCGCCAGAAACGCGGCTTCTATAGACATTTGCGACGTATCAAGCAAGTGCGCGTCGACAGCGGGCCTGAGCGGCGAGTCGGCGCGGCCCATGTCGCGCTCGTCGCGGCGGTTGATGTCGGCAAGGATGATGGCGAAATCACCGGTGCCGTCATTGGCCTCGATTTCCGACAGACGGCGGCGTGCGCGCACTTCCGCGCTGGCGGTCACATAAAGCTTCACCCGCGCGTCCGGGCACACGACGGTACCGATGTCGCGCCCATCCAGAACCGCGCCTCCCGGCTGCGCGGCGAAAGCCCGCTGCTTCTCGACCAGTATGCGGCGCACTTCGGGAATGACAGCCACTTTGGACGCCGCCTCACCGACCGCATGCGCCGAAAGCACCGAGCGGTCGAGATTGCCGAGATCGATCAGACGGGCAGCCTCCACCGCATGCGGCTCGTCGCCAAGCGGCCAGCCTTTGACGAGCAGCATCTGCGCCACCGCGCGATAAGTGAGCCCGGTGTCGAGATGCGGCAGATGGTAATAATCCGCCAGCCGTCGGGCGAGCGTTCCCTTGCCGGCGCCTGCCGGACCGTCGATTGCGATGGTGAGAGATCGAGGCATGACCCTGCTTCAAGCCGAGACGCCGGCAGAAAGCAAGGGCGCTCCCGGCCAAACTTTTCACGCAAGATCTTTCCGCATGGGAACGACAGAATGTCAGGCCGGCGGAATTTGGGTAAGCTGCGCACCGTTATCGTTATTGTTGCGTTCTTTCCGGCTTCCCATCGATGGAGGGCAGAATGAGGAAAGTCATCGTCACCGAGTTCATCAGCGCCGATGGCGTTGCCGAGGTCGAAAAACTGACCGGTGTCGCCTGGAACGCCGAGATGGACAGGTTCAAGGAAGAGGAACTTGCAGACAGCGGCGCCATGCTTCTCGGGCGCGTGACATTCGAGATTTTCGCCGGTTCCTGGCCCTCGGAAACGGGAGATTTCGCC
Source organism: Mesorhizobium sp. NPDC059054 (assembly GCF_042739215.1). Taxonomy (NCBI): domain Bacteria; kingdom Pseudomonadati; phylum Pseudomonadota; class Alphaproteobacteria; order Hyphomicrobiales; family Phyllobacteriaceae; genus Mesorhizobium; species Mesorhizobium sp. NPDC059054. The sequence goes on along the minus strand of NZ_JBHYHV010000003.1, from coordinate 499,023 downwards.
GACAGGTTCAACGCATTGCCGAAATATGTCGCATCGACAACGCTGACGAAATTCGATTGGAAACCCGCGGAAAAGCTGGAAGGTCCCTTGCCGGAGGCGGTCAGGAGACTGAAGCAAAGCGCCGGTGGCAACATCTATGTCCACGGCAGCATCAGTGTGGCCCAGCAATTGCTGCATCATGGTCTCGTCGACCGCATCCGGCTGCTCAGCTATCCCATCGCAGTCGGCCAGGGGAAGCCGTTTTTCGCCCCCGGCGAGCAGCAGAAATTCGAGCTCATTTCAGCCGTGCCCTTCAGCAACGGCGTCGTCGCGTTGGAATACGAGCCAGGATAGCGGCAGCCGCCGAAGGGTCCTTCCATCGTCCCGTCTCGATTGGCGCGAATGCAGCGCCATGCCAGCTGTCGAAGCGATATTCCCGGCGCGGAGATATTTCATGATTAAAATATTGAAGATTGAAATATCTCTTCCCCCGTGCGACGCTTTTGGATGGTGGGGTGCGGAAGGATCTGGTTATGAGACGAGAGACGGACGCCATCGATGGACCCGCAGTTGCTGCAGCGCATGAGATTTCCCCGAGCAAAAGCTATCTTGTCGTAGCGCTATGCTGGTTTGCCATCTTTGCTGAAGGCTACGATATCGGCGTGTTGGGCGCTATTTTGCCAGCCCTTTCAACCGATCCCGATTGGAACCTGACGCCGTTACAATTGGGCGCGATCGGCAGCTATACGGTGGTCGGCATGCTGATCGGCGGCATCGTTATTGGCACGTTGAGCGAGATCTACGGTCGAAAGCCGCTCTTCCTTTTCTGCCTGACGCTGTTTGCGGCCTGCATGCTGCCCAGCGCTTTCGCGCCCACGCCCTTTTGGTTCGGCGTGTCCCGTTTCATCGCCGGCCTTGGTCTCGGCGGGATCATCCCGATCGCCGCAGCCATGACCATCGAATACTCTCCCAAGGCCCGCAAGAGTTTCAACTACGGACTGATGTACTCGGGCTACTCGGTGGGAATTCTGGTGGCCGCGTTGTGTGGGCGAGCATTTCTTGCCGATTATGGCTGGCGCGTGATCGTCCTCATCGGAGCGGCTCCACTGATCACGGTGCCGCTGTTGTGGAAGCTGTTGCCGGAATCGGTGGAGTCGCTTGTTTCTCGCGGCAAGCAGCAGCAAGCCAAGGAAGTGGCTGCGCGCATGGGCGTCCCGATGCCTGTTCAACAGCTTGCGCCGGAAGGCAAGACCGGATGGAAACAGGTCTTGGCGGAAATTTTCTCGCTGCACCGCGCCTTTGAAACGATCTGTTTCTGGGTCGCCTTGTTCATGGGCCTTTTGCTGGTCTACGGGCTGGCGCAATGGCTCCCGCAGATCATGCGAAAGAACGGCTATGCTCTCGGTGACAGCCTGATGTTCCTGGCCGTCTTCAGTTTCAGCTCTGCCGTCGGCGGCATTGTCCTCGGGTCATGGGCCGACCGCTTCAACGTGAAGACGACAGTTGTGCTGTCATATCTGATGGGTGGTGTCGGCATCGCGGCTCTGGCGATCAAGGCGCCGCTGCTCGTCAACTATCTGTTCGTCGCGATCGCTGGCTTCGGCACGATTTCCGCGTCGCTGATCCTGACAGGTTTTCTCGCCCAGAGGCTCGACGCTTCGGTGCGTTCTGCCGGAACCGGCTGGGCGCTCAGCTTCTCGCGCATCGGAGCGCTGTCGGGCCCTCTGTTGGGAGGTTACATCGCAAGCCTGAATATCGAGCCGGCCTGGAATTTCTATGTTTTCGCCGGAGTAGCCCTGCTGGCCGCGCTTGCCGTTCAGCTCATACCGGCGCGGCCCGACTAAAAAGGCATCGAACGGCAGCGGGAGCTTATCCGCGCAGGCCCGGTGCTTCCTGCCCCGTGCGTTCGACATATTCGGTATAGCCGCCGCCATAGGCGTGCGTGCCTTCTTCCGTCAGCTCCAGCACGCGGTTGGAAAGCGCGGCCAGGAAATGGCGGTCGTGGCTGACGAACAGCATCGCTCCCTCGTAGCGCGAAAGCGCCTCGATCAGCATCTGTTTGGTGGCGATGTCGAGGTGGTTGGTCGGTTCGTCGAGCACCAGGAAGTTCGGCGGATCGAACAGCATCTTGGCCATCACCAGCCGTGCCTTCTCGCCGCCCGAAAGTACCCGGCACTTCTTCTCCACTTCGTCGCCGGTGAAGCCGAAGCAGCCGGCGAGCGCGCGCAACGGCGCCTGGCCGGCCTGCGGGAAGGAATCCTCCAGCGATTCCAGCACGGTACGCTCGCCCTCGAGCAGTTCCATGGCGTGCTGGGCGAAGTAGCCCATCTTGACGCTTGGGCCGCGCGACACCGTTCCGTCGTCCGGCTCGGAGGCGCCGGCCACGAGTTTCAGCAATGTCGACTTGCCGGCGCCGTTGACGCCCATGACGCACCAGCGCTCGCGCCGGCGCACCTGGAAGTCGAACCCGTCATAGATGGTGCGGCTGCCGTAGCTCTTGGAGACATTCTTCAGCGTGGCCACGTCCTCGCCCGAGCGCGGCGCCGGCTGGAATTCGAAACGCACGGTCTGCTGGCGCTTGGGCGGCTCGACCTTGTCGATCTTCTCCAGCTTCTTGACGCGGCTCTGCACCTGCGCGGCATGCGACGCGCGTGCCTTGAACCGCTCGATGAAGGCGATCTCCTTGGCCAGCATCGCCTGCTGGCGTTCGAACTGGGCCTGCTGCTGCACTTCGGCGACGGCGCGCTGCTGGCGGTAGAATTCGTAGTCGCCGGAATAGCTCGTCAACGCTCCGCCATCGATCTCGACGATCTTGCCGACGATGCGGTTCATGAATTCGCGGTCGTGCGACGTCATCAGGATCGCGCCATCGAACCCCTTGAGGAAGTTCTCCAGCCAGATCAGGCTTTCGAGGTCGAGGTGGTTGCTCGGCTCGTCGAGCAGCATGGCGTCGGGCCGCATCAGCAGGATCTTGGCGAGCGCGACGCGCATCTTCCAGCCGCCCGACAGCTTGCCGACGTCGCCGCTCATCATCTCCTGGCTGAAACCAAGCCCGTCGAGCACTTCGCGGGCGCGGCCGTCCAGCGCATAGCCGTCCAGCTCGTCGAAATGGCCCTGCACCTCGCCGTAGCGGGTGATGATCTCGTCCATGTCGTCGGCCCGGTCGGGGTCGCCCATGGCTGCTTCCAGTTCGGCCATTTCGGCTGCCAGCGCGCTGACGGGGCCGACGCCGTCCATCACCTCGGCCACGGCACTGCGGCCGGCCATGTCGCCGACATCCTGGCTGAAATAGCCGATCCGCACGCCGCGATCGATCGCGACCTGACCCTCGTCCGGCAGTTCCTGGCCGGTGATCATGCGGAACAGCGTTGTCTTCCCGGCGCCGTTCGGACCGACGAGCCCGACCTTCTCGCCGCGCTGGATCGTGGCCGAGGCCTCGATGAAGACGATCTGCTTGCCGTTCTGCTTGCCGATATTTTCGAGGCGGATCATGGTTTCAGGCTCTGAGCGTTCTTTAACAATGCCAGGCTGCTGCTGCGGGTCCCGGCAGGGAATAGGAGAGCATGGGCCGGGCTTGTAGCACCCGGTCCATGACAGGATGGAGGCGTGGCTGTCAGTCGATCTCGGCGCCCAGACGCGTCATCAGCCCCATGAATTCCGGGAAGCTGGTGGCGATCATGGCGCGGTCGTCTACCGTGACCGGCTTCTCGGTGGCAAGCCCCAGGATCAGGAAGCTCATCGCGATGCGGTGGTCGAGATGGGTCCTTACCGCCTCTCCCTTCGCTTCGCCACCCAGACCCTTGCCACCCGGGACGCCGCGCACCGTGAGCGAAGCCTCGCCTTCCGTGCAGTCGACGCCGTTGAGCTTCAGCCCGTTGGCAACGGCGGCAAGCCGGTCGCTTTCCTTCACCCGCAGCTCTTCCAGGCCCTGCATCACCGTTTCGCCCTCGGCGAAAGCGGCGGCGACCGCCAGGACCGGGTACTCGTCGATCATCGACGGCGCACGTTCGGCCGGCACGGTGACGCCTTTGAGTTCCGAATAGCGCACGCGCAGGTCCGCGACATCCTCGCCGCCGGCATTGCGCGGGTTGAGGATATCGATCCGCCCGCCCATTTCCTGCAGTGTCAAAAGCAGACCGGTGCGGGTCGGGTTCATCAGCACGTTCTCGATGGTGATATCGGAGCCCGGCACGATGAGCGCGGCCACCAGCGGGAAGCCGGCGGACGACGGGTCGCCCGGAACGGCGATGATCTGGCCGGTCAGCTTGCCCTGGCCTTCGATGAAGATGTGGCGCACGCCGCGCTCATCGGTCTCGACGGAAAGGTTGGCGCCGAAGCCCTTCAGCATCTTCTCGGTATGGTCGCGCGTCATCACCGGCTCGATCACCGTGGTGATGCCCGGCGTGTTGAGGCCGGCCAACAGCACGGCGGACTTCACCTGCGCGGAAGCCATCGGTACGCGGTAGGTGATGGGAGCGGCATGTTTCGGTCCGCGCAAGGTGATCGGCATGCGATCGCCGGGTGCAGCCTGCAGCACCTGCACGCCCATCTGGCGCAGCGGTTCCAGCACGCGGCCCATCGGGCGGCTGGACAGCGAGGCGTCGCCGATGAAGGTGGTTTCCATGTCATAGGTGCCGACGAGCCCCATGGTGAGGCGCGAGCCGGTGCCGGCGTTGCCGAAATCGAGCGGCGCTGCCGGCTGCAGCAACGCGCCGTTGCCGGTGCCGCGGATCACCCACTCGTCGCCATGTTTCTCGACATGGGCGCCCATCGCCTTCATGGCTTGTCCGGTACGCATCACGTCTTCGCCTTCGAGCAGGCCGGTGATGCGGGTTTCCCCGGAGGCCAGTCCGCCGAACATGAAGGAGCGGTGCGAGATCGATTTGTCGCCGGGCACGCGCGCGGTGCCGGAAAGCGGCGGCGAGCGCCGCGCGGTCGCAGGTTGTGGTGTGGCGTCATGCGCCATGTCGAATGTCCTGGATTTGTCGGGCCGAGCTTGGCTCGAGGCCTTGGGTGGTCGTTTTTGCAAGGAAGTTCCTAACACGCCCGTTCCATGCCGTCATCCTGAAAAAGGCGACGAAACGGCACATCGGAAAGCATTGGCTTTTGGCTTTGACAGCGCCGCAAACTGCGATTAAGGGGACCAATCTTTCTGTACGAGGCTTGCCGTGGCAAAAGCAGAACTTGGCACAAAACGCGTTGACCCCGAAACGGGCCGCAAATTCTATGATCTGAACAAGGATCCGATTGTCTCTCCCTATACGGGCAAGAGCTATCCTCGTTCCTATTTCGAAGACAGCAAGGCCTCTTCTCCGATCGAGGAAGAGGACGAGGTCGAGGACAAGGAAGCCGACAACGAGGAAGAAGGCGCCGAGATCGTATCGCTCGAGGACGCCGACGATGAAGCCAAGGGCGGCGGCGACGACCTGCCGGATCTCGGCGACGACGACGATGATGATGTCGACCTGGGCGACGATGACGACGACACCTTCCTCGAAGACGAGGAAGAAGAAGACGACGACGTTTCCGACATGATCGGCGTCGGCGACGACGACGACGACGTCTGACATTGCGGCGGGTGGGAAGCGCCCGCCGACTTTCGAGCCGGCTTTGCGAAAAAAGCTGTTTCGAAAGACTTGCTATTGCGGCAAGGCGGCGCTAGAAGCCGCCCTGCACTGACCGGCGGGGTCCCAACCTCGCCAGAAATTTCCGCCGAAAATGGCGGCCGGCCGAAGCCGGAGTGGGGCCATAGCTCAGTTGGGAGAGCGCTTGAATGGCATTCAAGAGGTCGTCGGTTCGATTCCGATTGGCTCCACCAAATCTTCCCCGACATTGATCGATCGGCGTGAGGTTCGTTGCCCTCCACGTGCTGATCTGCCCCCCGGACTGTCTGAAAAGCAATCGTCGCGATAGGCCGCATCTTGCGTGCCACCCTCACGTCACGCTTTGTTGGCGCTACACGAATCGGAGCGCGTGATGGACACGGTTACTTTCAAGGCGAAGGGCATTTCGGTCTCGGTCGACACGGCCGTCGGCCATATCGCGGACCTGACCATAGAATCCGGCGGCCGCACCCTCAAGCCGCTGCACCGGGCGCCCTGGATCGACGAGCCGCGGGACACGCTACCGCAAGGCCTGCCTGATGGCGTGGCGCGGCTTTCCGGCGACTTCCTCTGTGCGCCATTTTCGCGCAGCGACGTCGAGGACGCCCCCCTGCATGGCTGGCCCGCCAACAGCCCATGGGATCTCACGGAAAGCGCCGCGATAGCGGGCGGCTGGAGAGCAACGTTCCACCTCCAGCGTCCTGTCATGGGCGCGGTCGTCGAAAAAATCCTCACCCTGCGTGACGGCCACCCGTTCCTCTACCAGGAGCATGCCTTCGTCGGCGGTGCCGGCGCGATTTCCGTTGCGCACCATCCCATGACTGTGATGCGCGAAGGCGGACATCTCGCCTTTTCGCCGAAGCGTGCGGCGGTGACGGACGGCGATCCGCCGGAGCCTGATCCGGCGCGCGGCCGCTCCCTGCTTGCCTATCCGGCTCGCCGGGAGGGTCTGCATGATTTCCCGGGCAAGGACGGCATGGCTGTCGACCTCGCCGATTATCGGATGGACCGGCGCCATGAGGACTTCGTCACGCTGATCGAAGCCGACCATGATGGTCCCGGCTGGGCGGCTGTTTCGCGCACCGCCGAAAAAGACGTCGTGATGATCCTGAAGAATGCGGCCGAACTGCCGGTCACCATGCTGTGGATCTCGAATGGCGGGCGCGACTATGCTCCATGGAACGGTCGCCATCGCGGCGTGATCGGCATTGAGGACGGACGCACCGCCGTCGGTCATGCCGCGTCGCTGGGCGACAACTGGTTGAAGCGGGAAGGCATAGTGACGGCCTTCGAACTCGGCCCGGATCGGCGCGTTGCCTTCCGGCATGTCATCGGTGCGCTTCCGGCGGAAACGGGCAGGGCGGTTCGCGATGTTTCCGCGGCTGCGGACCAGTTGCGCCTGACGACTGGTGAAGGCGCCGTATTGGACGCGCCTTATGACGCGGCCTTCCTGCGCATTGGCCGTATCATCTAGCCGGACAGTCTCCCGTCACAGGAGATTTGAAAGTTTCGCGGATGGCCGGCAAGATGCCGGTGCACGGCCCAAAATCGGAAATGGCAGACAACGGAGCGCCGCATGTCCGAGATTGCCACCATTGCCGCCACGATCTTCAAACGCGCGGCCAAGGCGAAACGCTTTGTCGTGGCCATCGCCGGTCCGCCCGGCTCAGGCAAGTCGACGCTTTCAGCGGCCCTTCATGACGTGTTGCCGGATGGCGCGGCGGAAGTGGTGCCGATGGACGGGTTCCACTACGACAATGTGATTCTCGATAAACGCGGTCTGCGCGCCCGCAAAGGCGCGCCGGAAACCTTCGACTTCGCCGGCTTCGAAGTGCTGCTCAAGCGTATCCGCGCCGGTGAGCCCGACATCGCCATTCCGGTCTTCGACCGCAACATCGAACTGTCACGGGCGGCAGCGGGGATCGTTGGCAGCGACACCCGTTTCATCCTGGTGGAAGGCAACTACCTGCTGCTGGACGAAGAGCCGTGGTCACGGCTGGCGCCGCTGTTCGATTTCACCATTTTCGTCGAGGTGACCCGCGGCGAGCTCGAGCGCCGGCTGCGCCAACGCTGGCACGAACATGGCCGCACAGACGAGGACGCGATCGCCTGGATCACGTCCAACGACATGCCCAACATCGAGCGCGTTCTGGCCCGCCGTCGATCGGCGGACCTGGTCATCCAGCAGGATTGACGGGCGTCAGGGCTTGGCGGGGATGGCAAGGCCGCGCTGTACGGCCGGCCGTGCGAGGCCGCGTTCCAGCCAGGCGGCGACATTGCCGAAGTCGGCAAAGCCGACCAACTCGCCGGCTTCATAGAAACCGACGAGGTTGCGTACCCAACCCAGCGTGGAAACATCGGCAATGGTGTAGTCGTCGCCCATGATCCACTTGCGTCCTTCGAGGCGCTTTTCGAGCACCCCGAGTAGGCGGCGTGATTCGCCACGGTAGCGCTCGAGCGGGCGCTTGTCGGCAATCTCGCGGCCGGCGAATTTGTGGAAGAAACCGAGCTGGCCGAACATCGGGCCGATCGACGCCATCTGGAAGAACACCCACTGGATGGTCTCGTAGCGCAGTGCAGGATCCTCGGGCAGCAACTTGCCGGTCTTTTCGGCGAGATAAAGCAGGATGGCGCCCGATTCGAACAGCGGCAGCGGTTTGCCGCCCGGTCCGTTAGGATCGATGATGGACGGGATCTTGCCGTTCGGGTTGAGCGACAGGAACTCAGGCGTCCAGGTCTCGTCCTGACCGATATTGATGAAGTGCGGTTCGTAAGGCAGGCCGATCTCTTCCAGCATGATCGACACTTTCACGCCGTTTGGCGTTGCCGTCGAATAGAGCTGCAGGCGGTCCGGGTGCTGCGCCGGCCAGCGCGAATTGATCGGGAAAGCGGAAAGATCGGTCATTGTTGCCTCGGGAAAGGGCGGCGCGAACGCCCGCCTGGGTGGGTTTGCAAGACTTAGACCGGCTGATGCCGCATTCAAGGGGTGGCCAAAGCAATTCAGCAAAAGCGCGCAGCGGTCTTGCGTTCGGAATCGTATTGAAACAAGGAGCTGGAGCGTCTCCCCGTTTCCGCGGAGAACGGACGCTCCAGGATCACACCGCCTTGAACGCAAGCACTGCGTTGGTGCCGCCGAAGGCGAAGGCATTGCTGAGAGCCGTGCGAACAGGGCGCTCGCGCGCGACATTCGGCGTGACGTCGAGGTCGCAATCCGGATCCGGCTCACGGTAGTTGGCCGTCGGCGGCACGATGCCGTCGCGGATGGCCATGACACAGGCGATCATCTCCAGCGCGCCGGACGCGCCCAACGCATGGCCGTGCATGGACTTGGTCGAGGAGACCGAGAGGTTGTAGGCGTGATCGCCGAAAGCGCGCTTGATTGCGGCGGTCTCGATCTGATCATTGGCCTTGGTGCCGGTGCCGTGCGCGTTGAGATAGTCGACGTCCTCCGGGTTGAATCCGGCATCGGCGAGACAGAAACGCATCGCCGCCTCAGGCCCTTCGACGGTTGGCGCGACGATATCCGACGCATCCGCCGAAATGCCGACACCGGCGATCTCGCCGAGGATGGTGGCGCCGCGCGCCATGGCGTGTTCGTAGCTTTCCAGCACGGCCATGCCGGCGCCTTCGCCCATCACCAGCCCCTGCCGATCAGCGGAGAACGGGCGGCAGGTGTCGGGGGAAAGGACCCGTAAGGCCTCCCATGCCTTCATGATGCCCCACACCAGCGGGGCATCCGAGCCTCCAGCCAGCATGACATCCGCTCTGCCGAGCCGGATCTGATCAACGGCCGAGGCAATAGCGTGGTTGGCGGAAGCGCAGGCCGAGGTGACACCGAAGACCGGGCCGCGCAGGCCGAATTGCATGCTGATCTGGCCAGCTGCCGCACCTGGCATGACCTTGGGCACGGAAAAGATATCGGCTCTGCTTCTGCCATTCAGCAGCAGCGCTCGGTAATTTTCCTCGACAGTTTCCCAGCCACAGACGCCGACGCCGACGGTTGCGCCGATGCGATAGGTGTTTTCGGCGCCCACGGTGAGGCCTGACTGCTGCATGGCTTCCGTGGCGGCGATGATGGCGAGAAGGCTGAAGCGGTCGAGGGTGACCAGCCGCTTGCGCTCCAGGCCATGTTCCGGCAGAGCCTTGATCTCACTGCCGACCTGGACTTTGAGTTGATGCAGATCGGCGCTGACAACCTGCCCGATCGCCGGGCGGCCTGCTTTCATCTCATTCCAGATGGCGGCGGCGTCGGTGCCAAGCCCGCAGATGCCGCCAATGCCGGTGATAACGACACGTGTGCGCATAAGGCCTCGGTCAGGCTTTCTTCGCGATCAGCGCGCGAACGGCCTCGACCATGTCGCCGACATTCTTGAGATTGCTCCAGGCATCGACCGTATTCATTTCGATTTCGATGCCATAGGCTTCCTCGAGATCGAAAATGATTTCGGTGAGCTCCAGCGAATGGATGCCGAGCGCCGTCAGCTCGGTATTGGTCGTGATCTCCTCGCCACCGGGCTCGGCATGAGCCTTGATCTTGGCGATGATCTCATTTGCCAATTCGTCAGCCATTCGAAGTCCTTCCCCCAAATCCGCATTTCGTGCCTGGAGGGCGCCTCGACGCCCCTGTTCTCATTGCTCCCGACAGAAGCATCGTCGCGTAGAGCCGCCTGTTGTGGCGGCATCAAGGCTGCCTCCTCTATAGAAACCGAAACCGGGTGAGGCAACAACCGATATGGACAAAGCCCCTCCATACTTAACTTGCGCGACCGCTAACTTTCCTCGACAAATGGCAAAAGCTGGCTTGGGCCGTTGAAATCCGACGATTGGGAGAACGAAATGCTCGAATTGCGCCCCGGATGCGAATGCTGCGACAGGAATTTGCCGCCGGACGCCGCCGACGCCATGATCTGCACCTTTGAATGCACCTTTTGCGCGGACTGCGTCGAAACCGTGCTGAAGGGCGTTTGTCCGAACTGCGGCGGCAATTTCTCGCCACGCCCGATCCGTCCGTCGGCACTGCTGCATAAATATCCGGCTTCGACCAAGCGTGTGTTCAAGGCCGAAGGCTGCGCACCGCGCGACGCGGCCTGAGCAGTTCCGCAAAACTGCTGCGCGGTTTTGCGATGAGAACCTGCGACAAACAAAAAACCAAACACGACAGACGCGAGGGATTTCACATGGCGATGAAGAAATATCACGGCAGCTGCCATTGTGGCGCGGTGAAATACGAGGCAACGGTCGATCTCGATCACACCGTATCCTGCAATTGCTCGCGATGCGGCAGGCTGGGCAGCATCCTGACCTTCGCTCCGGCAGAGAACTTCAATCTCCTTTCGGGCGAAGACGTGCTGACCGACTATCTGTTCAACAAGCATGTCATCCATCATCTGTTCTGCCGGGTCTGCGGCATCGAATCCTTTGCCCGCGGAACCAAGCCCGATGGTACGGCGTCGATTGCCATCAACGCGCGCTGCCTCGAAGGGGTCGAACCCGATGCGCTGACGCCGCAGAAGTTCGATGGGCGTAGTCGCTAAAGCGTTTCCGTTTTTCGCGGAAGCGCTCTAACTCTTTGTTTTTACGCAATTCCGGACGGAAGCCGCTACGCACTTTTTCTGGAATTGCGCTAGACCGCAACCAAGCAGATTGGTGAGCCTCGATGGAGCAGCCTCTATCCCAAGCGCACGACGTTTTTCCGCATCTGCGCATCGTCATGGGCATGGTGATCGGTCTTGGCGTCACGCGCCTGCTTTCGGGTGTCGCCCGCATCGCCCAGCACCCCAAGGCCTACAAGCTTTATCCGGTGCATCTGGCCTGGGTCGCCTCGTTGCTTTTGACGCTGGTGCATTTCTGGTGGTGGCAGTTCGGGCTCTACCAGATCGTCGATTGGACCTTCGGCAAGTATCTCTTCATCATCGGCTACGCGGTGACGCTCTATCTGCTTTGCGCCTTCCTGTTTCCCGATTCGATGCATGACTACAGAAGCTACGAGGACTACTTCTTCTCGCGCCGCAGCTGGTTCTTCGGCCTGCTGGCCGCGACCTATCTGCTCGATGTCGTCGACACCTTGCTGAAAGGCGAGGCGCATTTTGCGCGTTTCGGCCATGAATATCTGATCCGCACGCCGCTGTTCGTCATCCTGTGCGGTGTCGCGATCTTCACCACCAACCGGCGCTTCCACCTTGCCTTCGTCGTCTTCACGCTGGTCTACCAGGCGTGGTGGATCCTGCGGCTCTTCGACACGATCGTTTGAGGTCGCTTGGGCCAATGCCGGCTATGCTCTAGACTCGGCAATGTTTGGAGGAGGCGCGGCATGTACAAGGCTGTCGGATCACGCGGATCGCGGGTTTCCCGCGTGGTGTGGATGCTGGAAGAGCTGGGCGAGCCCTATGAATTCGTTCCGGTGAAGCTGCGCTCGCCCGAAGCCTATGCGCTGAACCCCTCGGGAAAGGTGCCGATCCTGATCGATGGTGGCTTTACCCTCACCGATTCGGCAGCGATCTGCACCTATCTGGCCGACAAGCACGCGGACAAAGGCATGGGCGCCAATACCGGGCTGACCGGGCGCGCCGAGATGGATTCCTGGATGCATTTCGCGCAGTCGGAATTCGAGGCGCCGCTCTGGAACAAGCTGCGTCATCGCTTCATTCTGCCAAGCGACATGCGTGTCGATGTCGGTCCCGCCGCGGCCTACGACTTTGCTTCCGAGGTGAAGGCGCTGGACCGTCGCCTGGGCCAAAAACAGTATGCGCTGGGCGATCGCTTTTCCGCCATCGACGTTTTGCTGGGCGATATGGGCGCCTGGGCGCGCGCCGGCAAATTCCCGATCACGTCCGACAGCGTCAACGCCTATATGGATCGCGTTCTGGAGCGACCTGCACGCACGCGATCGCAAGCCGCGTGCGGCTTTCAATAGTCGCTCAATCCCATCAACTGCCCAATCCGAGCAGCCTGTATATGATCATCCTTGCCTTCGCGCTTTCCGCAATCCTGCTCCTCATCACCGCCCTGCATGTCTATTGGGGCATCGGCGGTATCTGGCCTGGCCATGATGCGGCCTCTTGCGCTCGCGCCGTCGTCGGAACGCGCGGTGTCAGCGAGATGCCTTCGATGTTTGCCTGTTTCGCCGTTGCCGCCTGCCTGGTGCTGGCGACCTTGTGGCCGCTGGCGTTGATGGGCGTTTTCGCGACGCCGTTCCCACAGCAGGGCCTGGCCGCCACATCGGTGATGATCGCTTTTGTTTTCCTTGGTCGAGGTGTACTCGGCTTCACGTCCTGGTGGCGACGCCAGACCCCGGAGCAGCCTTTCGCGCGGCTCGACCGGAGCTTGTATTCGCCGCTCTGCCTGCTGGTCGGCGCAGGGTTCGCGATCCTCGGCATCTCGCAATTCCCGACCTGAATGCGCAGCTTAAAGTGTTAGAGCGTCGTTTGCGCGTCCGAACGGACGCGCGGCGCTCTAAAATCTGGATCAGCCGTTTCTGGTTGCCGCTGGGTCAAGGGCGCGGCATGCTTGCCTCTCCACGGAGGAAGAGACGATGAGCCTGGCACGCCTGAAGGAACCGCTGACCAACCTGCCCTTTTATGACCAGCGGGTCGATCTCGCCTGCGCCTTCCGCTGGACAGCGCGGCTCAACATGCACGAAGCGGTGGCCAATCATTTCTCGCTCGCGGTCAATGAAGACGGCTCGCGGTTCCTGATGAACCCGAACCAGGTGCATTTCTCGCGCGTCAAGGCGAGCGACCTTCTGCTGATCGACGCCAACGATCCTGAAACGCTGAAAGGCCCCGATGCGCCGGACCCGACGGCCTGGGGGCTGCATGGCGCCATCCATCGCAATGTCCCGCATGCACGTTGCGTCATGCATGTGCATTCGATCCACGCAACCGTACTGGCGTCGCTGGCGGATTCGACCTTGCCGCCGATCGACCAGAACTCGGCCGCGTTCTTCAATCGCACCGTCGTCGACGAGCACTATGGCGGGCTTGCCTTCGAAGAGGAGGGCGAACGCTGCTCGCAACTGCTCGCCAATCCGAAGCATAAGGTGATGATCATGGGCAATCACGGCGTGCTGGTCATCGGTGACAGCGTGGCGGATGCCTTCAACCGCATGTTCTATTTCGAGCGCGCGGCGGAGACCTATATCAAGGCTCTGTGGACCGGGCGGCCGCTACGGGTGCTTTCCGACGAGATCGCCGAAAAGACGGCATCCGAGATGGACGACTATCCCGGCCAGGCGGACCGGCACCTGGCCGAGCTGAAGGCGATCCTGGATGAGCAGGAGCCCGTCTACCGCAGCTGATTGACGGCTAGAGTCCGAGTTCGGCGCGCAACTCGTCCACGGTGTTGAGGACGACCGCGCCGTCCGGACCGGCCATCGGCCTTTCCGGCCAGAAGATCGTTTTCATGCCGGCGGCCAGGCCGGACATTGCGCCTGTTATGCTGTCGTCGATCGCCACAGCCTCGCTCGGATCGACATCGAACAACCAGGCCGCGCGCAGGAACGGTTCGGGGTGTGGCTTGCCCTCGCGCACGTCGTTGCGGCTCACGGTCTTCATGCCGGCGTGCGAAAGGCCGACCGCGCCAAGATTGGCATCGACGATCAGTCGGTCGGAGTTCGATACCACCGCCTGTTTCACGCCAAGCGCCCTCAGCTCCTGATAGATCTCGATCGCGCCCGGCCGGGGCTGCAGGCCGCCGACATTGGCCATGTAGTAGTCATATTTGAGCGCGATCCATTGATCGAACGGCAACGTCAGGCCGAACTCATCCCGCATCATGTCGTAGACGAAAGCGGCGGTCTTGCCGAGCACACGCTCGTGCAGATCGGCAGGCGCCGTCAGGCCGACACTGCGCATCGCCGAAACCAGAGCGGCATCGTGCAGCGGTTCGCTGTCGACGAGTGTTCCATCCATGTCCCAGAAAACGGCTTTTGGCGTCATCGGTCATCCTTTCGGGATCATGCTCTAGAGGTTTAGGGCGACGGGACAATGTCTTCCGACGATCGGTCTAGCGCCTCACCGGAAGAAGATGAAGCCCGCAATCACGAAGGCCGGGATCAGCACCGCCCCCGACCATAGCATATAGCCGAAGAAACCCGGCATCTTGACGCCCTGATGACGCGCGATGGCATAGACCATGAAATTGGGCGCATTGCCGATATAGGTGTTGGCGCCCATGAAGACGGCCCCCGCCGAGATCGCAGCCAGCGTCGTCGCCAGTTCCGTCATCAGATGACGCGCATCACCGCCGGCCAGTTCGAAGAAGACAAGGTATGTCGGCGCGTTGTCGAGGAACGAGGACAGCGCTCCGGTTAGCCAGAAATAGGCGAGATCGTTGGGCGTTCCGTCAGCAGCCGTCACCAGGGCAACGAGGGGCGCCAGGGCGCCATCCTTGCCGGCCTTCAGGATGGCGATCACCGGCACGATGCAGATGAAGATTGCGGCAAACAGCTTTGCCACTTCGGCGATCGGCCCCCAGGCGAAGCCATTGGCCTTGCGGTATTCGGTGCGCGACACCGCCAGTGAAACGAAGGCCAGCGCCAGGATGATCGCGTCGCGCACGAGATTCTGCAATTCCAGCACAACGCCGAACACCGATACCTCGATGCCCGGTTTCCAGGACGCCGAGAGCAGGATCGCCGCGATCACGCCGACAAGCAGCGGCAGGTTGGGCAAGCCGCGCAGACGAACTTTCGAATCCGGTGTCGGGTCCTTGATCTTCGGCTGGCCTTCCTCGCGCCAATGCAGGGTGAAATCCAGCACAAGGAAGACCGCCAGCACCAACGCGGTGACGAACAGCGTTTCCCGCCACAGGTTCGCCGTCGTCCAGAAGAACTCGACGCCGCGCAGGAAGCCGACGAACAGCGGCGGATCGCCAAGCGGTGTCAACGAGCCGCCGATGTTGGAAACCAGGAAGATGAAGAAGACGACGACATGGGCGTTGAACGGCCGGTTGTCGTTGGCGCGGATGACGGGCCGGATCATGATCATCGAGGCGCCGGTGGTGCCGACCACCGAGGCCAGCAGTGCCCCGATCAGCAGCAGGCCGGCATTCGTCCACGGCGTGCCGTGAATGTTGCCGGCAACCAGAATGCCACCCGCAATGGTGAACAACGCGAACAGCAGGATGATGAACGACATGTATTCTGTGAGCAGCGCGTGAAGCACGGCATTGAGGGAAAGGTTCGCACCGAAAGCCAGGGCCAGCGGGCCGATGACCAGCGCGGCCCAGACGGCGGCAATCTTGCCGTAATGATGTTCCCATACATGCGGAAACAACAGCGGCCCGCTGGCGATGGACAGCAGCAAGCCGGCGAAGGGTAATCCCCACCAGAGCGACATGGTTGCGCCGGGCAGTCCCTCGGCGGCGAAAGCGGGAACCACGCTCCCGCAAAGCAGCCCGATCGCCGCCAGAACTTTCCTGAAATGCACGTCGCCCCTCAACCGATCGCCCGAAAAAATAAAGAGCCAGAGCGTCAAACCAGCGCTACGCCGGCATCACGCATACGGCCAAGCATTGCGTCAAGCGAGCCATTCAGGTTGATGCCACGGCAGGCATCGAGACGCACGGTCGTCGCAAAACCTTGGCTGACCGCGTCGAGCGCGGAGTAAGCGACGCAGAAATCCGTTGCCAGGCCGACGAGCGTGATGGCCTCGATGCCGCGCTCGCGCAGATAGCCGGCAAGCCCGGTCGGCGTCGTATGGTCATTCTCGAAGAATGCCGAATAGCTGTCGATGCTGGGGCGGAAGCCTTTGCGGATGACCAGTTCGGTCTTGCTCCAGGCGAGGCCGGAGTGGAAGTCGGAGCCGAGGCTGCCTTGGATGCAATGATCCGGCCACAAGGTCTGTGGTCCATACGGCATTTCGATCATCTCGAATGGCTGCTTGCCCGGATGGCTGGACGCGAAGCTGGAATGACCGGCGGGATGCCAGTCCTGCGTCATCACCACGTGTTCGGCATTGCGGATCAGGTCGTTGACCAGTGGCACGATCTCATCGCCGCCGGTCACGGCAAGAGCGCCGCCCGGGCAGAAATCATTCTGCAGATCGACAACGATCAGCGCTTCATCGGCCATGGCGTTCCCTTTCGGCATCAGAGCAATTCCAGGAAAAGTGTGAAGCGGTTTTCCGTTCGGAATTGCGTCAAACAAAGAAATTGAGGGGAGCGCCGTTTCTGTGAAACGGTGAACCGCTCTGGAAGAAGGTCGCCTGGGGTGTGGTGAGAACCCTCGACGACCGGGGTGCAGAAACTCGATCAGATGGTCGCTCGCGTCAACCTTCTAAAGCTGGCGATTGCCGGAGCCGGATGGAGAACGCTGCTCGCTTTGACAAAGCCGGCGCGACTGATATCATTTGCATACGAATGAATTTGCCGGCGATGCACCGGTCGATCAAAGTGTTGGAGCGTCCTTTGTGTGTTCGAGCAGCGCTCTAAGGGGAGAAGCCTCCTTCGGGAGGGACCGGGAAGGCAGGCGTGATCCGTTACGCGAAACCCGCCACATTCGACGAAGCGCTCACGCTGCTCGACGAAACATCGTGGCGTGTGCTTGCCGGCGGCACCGATTTCTACCCTTCCCAGGGCAATCGACCCATTCGCGAGAACATTCTCGACATCAACGGCATCGTCACGCTGCGCGGCGTTGCCGAGAATGAGACGCACTGGTTGATTGGCGCCCGCACGACCTGGGCCGATATCATCCGCCAGTCTCTGCCCTCCGCCTTCGAAGCGCTGAAGCACGCCGCACGTGAGGTCGGCTCGCCGCAGATCCAGAATGTCGCTTCGGTTGCCGGCAATCTCTGCAACGCATCGCCTGCAGCGGACGGCGTCCCCGCGCTGTTGGTGCTGGATGCCGACGTGGAATTGCGCTCGAGCGAAGCGACCCGGTATCTGCCACTCGCCGATTTCATCCTTGGCAATCGCCGCACCGCACGCCGGCCCAACGAACTGGTCACCGCCATCCGTGTGCCCAAGACCAGTGCTGCCGGAACCTCGGGTTTCGTCAAACTCGGTGCTCGGCGGTATCTGGTGATCTCGATCGCCATGGTCGCCGCCCGGCTGGTCATCGAAGACGGTATCGTCCAGCAAGCGGCAATCGCCGTTGGCGCGTGCTCGGCCGTCGCGACACGGTTGTCCCACGTCGAAAAAGCCCTTGTCGGCCGGACGCTCGACGGTTCGCTTGCAGATATCATCCAGGCCACCCCGATGCCGCAACTCGCCCCTATCGACGACGTGCGTGGCTCTGCCGCCTACCGGCTGAATGCTGCTCGCGAGATCGTTGCCCGCGCCATCCAGGCGGCTGCCTGCCAATCTCCTCAGAGGGAGGTTGCGGCATGAGCATGGAGCGTGGGGACATAACCTTTCAGGTCAACTCCAGACAAGCGACCGTGTGTGCCTCACCGGTTAGCCGGCTGTCATCCGTGCTGCGTGACGAACTGCAGCTCACCGGGACCAAGGTGGGGTGCGATGCCGGAGATTGCGGGGCCTGTACCGTGCTTGTCGACGGCCAGCCGGTCTGCGCCTGCCTGACGCCGCTCGCTTCCGTCAGCGGAGCGAAGATCACAACAGTCGAAGGGCTGGCCAACGGCCGGCTCTCCGCGCTGCAGGCATCGTTTCTCAAACACGGCGCCGCGCAATGCGGCATCTGCACGCCCGGCCTGCTGGTGACCGCGACCGCGCTGCTGGACGAGAACCCGCATCCCGGCGAAGCCGAAGTGCGCGATGCGCTGGGCGGGATCCTGTGCCGCTGCACCGGCTATCGGAAAATCATCGCCGCGGTCCTCGATGTCGCCCGAGACAATGGCGCGGAGCTCGACTTTCGCCTGCCGATCGCCGGCAAGGCCGTCGGCTCATCTCCGGTGCGGCTGGACGGCGTGCCCAAGGTCACAGGCACCGAAAAGTTCGGCGCCGACTCCTTCCCTGAAGATGCCCTGGCCGTCCTCGTGGTGCGCTCCCGCCACCATCATGCGCATTTTGCGTTCGGCGATCTCGCAGCCTGGAGCGCAACCCATCCAGGTGTCGTCGGCATCTTCACCGCCGCCGATATTCCAGGCCGGAATCTGTTCGGCGCTATTCCCGCCTTCGCCGATCAACCCGCGCTGGCAGAGGGTGTTGTCCGCTTCCGTGGCGAGGCGGTGGCTTTGGTTGCAGTCGAGCGTTCTGTCGCTGCCGATCTCGACCTGGAGGATTTCCCGGTCACATGGAAGGAAGGCCAGCATCTGTTGGCCGCGGAAGAAGCACAGGCGCAAGATGCGATCCCGATCCATGCGGACCGCACCGGCAATCTTCTGACCAAAGGATTCGTCGAGCGCGGCGAGCCAGACAAGGCTCTGGCAGCCGCCTTCGCCACCGCTTCGGCAACCATCGAAACGTCCTATGTCGAGCATGCCTATATCGAGCCGGAGGCCGGCTATGCCTATCTGGATAACGATACCCTTGTCATCGTCGCCTGCACTCAGGCGCCATACATGGATCGTGACGATACGGCACGTGTTCTTGGGCTTGCCCCGGACAAGGTGCGCATCGTGCCGACGGCCACCGGCGGTGGTTTCGGCTCCAAGCTCGACATTTCCGTGCAGCCCTTGATCGGTCTGGTCGCTTTGAAGACCGGCCGCCCTGCCGCCCTTGCCTTTTCCCGCTCGGAATCGATGATGGCGACGACCAAGCGCCATCCGGCAACCATGCGTGCCGCCATCGGCGTGGCGGCGGACGGCATGGTCTCCGCCATGACCTTCGAGGGCGCCTTCAACACCGGTGCATATGCCAGTTGGGGGCCGACGGTCGCCAACCGCGTGCCGGTGCATGCCTCGGGTCCCTATGCCACGCCGCACTATCGTGCCGAGGGTCGCGCCATCCACACGAACGGCCCGATTTCCGGTGCTTTCCGCGGTTTCGGCGTGCCACAGGCAACGATCATGCAGGAGGCCCTTTACGATCAGCTGGCAGAAAAGCTCGGCATCGACCGGCTGGAATTCCGTTTGAAGAACTGCCTTCGGAACGGCTCGGAAACGGTCACCGGCCAGAAGCTGGAAGCCGGCGTCGGCATCGGCGCGTGTCTCGAAGCCCTCGAACCGCATTGGGTGCGTGCGCTGGCGGAAGCGGACATGTTCAACACCGGCGATCAAGCGGCAGGCCGCGCGCTGCGGCGCGGCGTCGGCATAGCCTCCTGCTGGTACGGTTGCGGCAACACCTCGCTGCCCAATCCCTCCACGATCAAGCTGGGCATCTCACAGGGTGGCGAAGTCATTCTTCATCAAGGCGCGGTCGACATCGGCCAGGGTTCCAACACGGTCATAGCCCAGATCTGCGCGGATACGCTCGGCATCCCATTGGAAAATCTGAAACTGAAAGGTGCTGATACCGCAATCTCCCCGGACGCCGGCAAGACATCCGCATCCCGCCAGACCTTCGTGACCGGCAAGGCAGCCGAAAAGGCGGGACGTGCGTTGCGCGAGCGCATTTTGCGCTATGCCAATGTCTCCGAGGCGGCCACGCTCTCGTTCGACCAGGGCGTGCTTCTTATCCGCGAGGGCGACGCCACCCGCCGCATCGAGCTGGCCGGATTGCCGGCGGACGATGACGGTTTCGTCTTTCGCGCCGAAGAGACCTATGATCCGCCGACCTCGCCGCTGGACGCCAAGGGTCAGGGCAAACCCTACGCCGTCTATGGCTATGGCGCGCAGGTCGCCGAGCTCGAAGTCGACATGCGTCTGGGGACGGTACGACTGATCAAGATCACCGCAGCGCACGATGTCGGCAAGGCGATCAATCCCGTGCTGGCCGAAGGGCAAGTCGAAGGGGGCATCGCCCAGGGCATCGGCATGGCGCTGATGGAAGAGTACATTCCCGGCCGCACCGAGAACCTGCACGACTATCTCATCCCGACCATCGGCGATGTGCCGCCGATCGAGACGATCCTGGTCGAGGTGCCCGATCCGGAGGGGCCTTTCGGTGCCAAGGGGCTCGGTGAACATTCGCTGATCCCGACCGCGCCGGCGATCCTCAATGCCATCCGCCATGCTACCGGCGTGATGATGGCGAAGGTCCCGGCGACGCCCTCGCGTATCCTGGCTGCCATCAAGGAGGCGAGCCGATGAGCGAACTCGCCGAACGTTTCGACACGCATGACCCCGGCGAAAAGCAGGTGGCGGAAAAGATCCGCTGCGATGCCTGTCCGGTCATGTGTTACATCGCCGAGGGCCGCGCCGGCGCCTGCGATCGCTACGGCAACCGGGCAGGACGCATCGTGCGGCTCGATCCGCTCACCATTCTCGACCATGCCGCTGAAACCGGCCAGGCCGTGGTGCCCTTCGTCGCCGATGGCGAGGCGTGGACCGGCGACCTCGTCAACACCGGCCGGCGTTTCGTGACGGCGATCGGCGCCGGGACCACCTATCCCGACTACAAGCCGGCGCCGTTCATCGTCAGCCAGGAGGTGGAAGGGGTGGATCTCGTCACCGTGGTGACCGAGGGCATCTTCTCCTATTGCGGCGTCAAGGTGAAGATCGACACCGACCGCCATATCGGAGACGAGACGGCGACCGTGCGTGCCGGAGGTGAGGCGATAGGCCATGTCACCACCGGCGAATACGGTTCGCAGATGCTGTCGCTGGGTGGCGTCCATCACCTGACCGGCGGCTCCAAGGCGGAAGGCCGCGCCACCTGCGACGCGTTGCTGGCGCTGTGCAACCAACAGCCGGTCGAACTTGCCATCGACGGCGGTGCCACCCTTGTCGTGCAGGCGGGCAAGGCGCCGGTGATCGACGGCAAGCTGGAACACCGCATGCGGGTCGGTTGCGGCTCGGCCACCATCGGCATGTTTGCCGCGCAATGGCGTGGGCTGGTCGACGAGGTCGTCGTGGTGGACGACCACATCACCGGCGTGGTTTCCGAACACCAGGCGGGCAAGGTGCTGGGCTGGCCGGACACCGGCATCCGCATCGTTGGCCGTCGCTCCACCCCCGGCCGCTATTTCAAGGTCTCGGAGCCTGGGCTCGGCTGGGGTGGCACCGCCATCGACGACCCGCTGTCGATCCTTGGTCCATGGAATACCGTGAAAGGCGCACGTCCCGGCCTGTCGCTGCTGATGGTTTCCACCACCGGCGAGCAGTTCGCCTATTACGAGCTCGACGAAGAGCTGAAACCGGTCGAAAAACCATTCCCGGAACGGCTCAGGAAATCGGTATCGCTCATCGAGGAGAATTGCGAGCCGGCGCTGTGCACGGTGCTGTTCGTCGGCGGGGCGGGCGGAAGCCTGAGGGCAGGCGTGACGGAGAACCCGGTCAACCTCACGCGGTCCGTGCAGCGCCTGGAGACCTATGTCACGGTTGGCGGTGCGCCCGTCTATGTCTGGCCGGGCGGCGGCATCACTTTGATGGTCGATGTCAGCCGCGTGCCGGAAGGCGCTTTCGGCTATGTGCCGACGCCGGCTCTGGTGGCGCCGATCGAGTTCACCCTGCGCCACGACGATTATCTCCGGCTCGGCGGGTATGAAGCCGAGATCCGCAGTCTTGCCGATATTTTCACGCGCGGCGGCGAATATCTCAATCCGCGTCGCAACACCGAGGCGCCCTACGCGAATTCCTGGCCGCCGATGGCGCAGCTCTGGCGTCATGGAGGCGGCTCGTGAGCGGGCCGCAGGCACACTGGCTGGCCGATGGCACGAGGCTGCATCTGAACCATGGCCCGATCGACCTGATCATCGAGGCTTTCGGCGATGCAGCTGAAGTTCGAAGGGCCTGCGAACAGGCCGTGGCGCGCTTCCAGACGATCCTGTCTGAACTGGTCAATGAACTGCCGGCGTTACGCCAGCCCGCTGCCGTCACCGCACGTCTCTTCGCCGGGCCGACCGCGCGGCGCATGGAGGCGGCTGTCTCGCCGTTGGCGGAGCGCTTCATCACACCGATGGCAGCCGTTGCAGGCTCCGTCGCCGACGAAATGCTGGCCGCGATGGTTTCAGGGCGAAAGCTCGAGCGCGCCTATGTCAACAACGGTGGCGACAGCGCGCTGCATCTGGCACCAGGCCAATCGGTGACGCTGGCGATTGCCGGAACCGGGCACGGCCTCACAGACCGCATAACCGTGCGCAGCGAGGACGGCGTGCGTGGCGTCGCCACCAGCGGCTGGCGTGGGCGGTCGTTTTCGCTGGGCATTGCCGACGCGGTGACGGTACTGGCTTCCTCCGGCGCCGCTGCCGATGCCGCCGCGACGCTGATCGCCAACGCCATAGACTTGCCTGGTCATCACGCCATCGAGCGGTGCCCGGCGCATCAGCTTGCCCCCGACAGCGATCTTGGCGAGCGGCTTGTGACAACAGCGGTTGGAACGGTATCGCCGCAGGAAGCGGCGCGAGCATTGCAGTTCGGCCTGACTGTCGCCGAGGATTATCGCCGGCGCGGGCTGATCACGGCGGCAGCGTTGTTCTTCAACGGCGCGACCGCTTTCGTCGGGAATTTCCCCAACCCTCGCAGCGATCGGCTGCGCTCATCCGACCAAGCCAAGGATTTCGCCTATGCCTGAATTCCCCATTCGCAAGATCGCGATACTGACCGAGGAGATCGTCCACGATGGCGGGCCGGTGGTGAACGTACCACGCCGCCGCGCAGCGGCGATGGCTCTGGTCAGGAACCCGTTCGCAGGGCGCTACGTGGAAGAACTGCAGGGCGCCATGGAGGACCTGAAACCGCTGGGCCTGGTGCTCACCGACCGGTTGATCGCGGCACTCGGCGGTGATGCCCACGTCATCGACGGCTACGGCAAGGGCGCCATTGTCGGCAGCGCCGGCGAACTCGAGCACGGCGCGCTCTGGCATGTGCCGGGCGGTTACGCGATGCGCGAACGGCTGGGCGAGGCCAAGGCCATCGTGCCTTCCGCCAAGAAGGTTGGGGCTTTCGGCGCCCGCCTCGATGTGCCGATCGGCCACATCAACGCTTCTTATGTGCGCTCGCATTTCGATGCCATGGAAGTCGGCGTTGCCGACGGGCCGCGGCCCGACGAGATCCTGTTCTGCCTGGTGATGACCTGTGGTCCGCGCATCTACAACCGCATGGCTGGGCTGGAGGCCAAGGACATCAAGGTCTGGGACGGCCAACGATGACGACGGGTAAAGCGCCGCTGCTATTGGTCGATGATGAGCCGGACGACACCTATCGCCTGCAGGATCAGGTCGGGTTCGTGTTGCGCAAGGCGCATCAGCGCCATGTCGCGATCTTCGCTTCGCGCATCGTGGACCTGACGCCGCCGCAATTCGCTGCGTTGGCAAGGCTATACGAAATCGGCGAGACCTCGCAGAACCAGCTTGGTCAGATGATCGCCATGGATGCCGCCACGGTGAAAGGCGTCATCGACCGGCTGAGGGCGCGCGGCTACATCGATCTCAAGAAACACGACACCGACAAGCGGCTGCTGCTGGTATCGCTGTCGGCAGCAGGGCGCGAAGCCGTGGTGGAGCTCATTGCACGGGCCAAGGCGATCACCGAGGAAACGCTGGCACCGCTGACGGCGAAGGAAGCCGCACAGTTCCTGCGCCTGCTCGTCAAGATCGCGTAGGAGGATCTGGCGTAGGGGGATCGATCGTCGGTGCCCCTCACCTGCCTGCCGGCATCCTCTCCCCGTGAACGGGGAGAGGGGCGCTTTCGCCGAAGATTTCGCCAATCGCCAACATTGCAGAATGGGTACCATCGTTGCGGCCAGCCTCCTTCTCCCCGTTTTACGGGGAGAAGTGCCCGGCAGGGCGATGAGGGGCGGCGCTAATTTACGCCTGCTCCGCCGCCTTCGGCTCCTTCAGCCGGAACCAGGCGACATAGAGGGCCGGCAGGAAGAGCAGGGTGATTGCGGTGCCGGCGATGATGCCGCCCATCATCGCATAGGCCATCGGTCCCCAGAACACTTCGCGCGCGATCGGGATCAGCGCCAGCGAGGCTGCGGCGGCGGTGAGTGCGATCGGGCGCATGCGGTGCTCGCTCGCCTCGATCACCGCCAGCCAGCGGTCCTTGCCTTCGGCGACGAGGTCCTCGATCTGCACGATCAGGATCACCGAATTGCGGATCAGGATGCCGATCAGCGCGAGCACGCCGAGCAGGGCGACGAAGCCCATCGGTGAAGAGGACGACACCAGCGCCACCACCACGCCGATCAGGCCGAGAGGCGCCACCGCCACCACCAGGAACAGGCGCTGGAAACTCTGCAGCTGGATCATCAGGATCGTTGCCATGACGAAGAGCATCAGCGGCACCACCGCGGCGATCGGGCCCTGGCTCTTGGCGCTTTCCTCGACCGAGCCGCCGGTGGCGACGCTGTAACCGGCCGGCAGCTTGGCGATGAAGGCCTCCACAGTCGGCTTCAGCTCGTTCACGACCGTGTCCGGCAAGGCATTGCCGACCAGTCCCGCCCGCACTGTCAGCGTCGGGATGCGGCCGCGCCGCCAGATCGTCGGCTGTTCCAACGCGTAGTCGAAATTGGCCACCGCCGCGAGCGGGATGGATTCGCCCGTGCCTGTCGGCAGCTGCATGTTCTTCAACGTCTCGAGCGAGCCGCGTTCGGTCTCGCGTGAACGCCCCACGACATTGACCAGATAGGTCGCGTCACGCACCTGGGTGATGGTGACGCCGCCGACCACGCTGTTCAGCGCCGAGGCGATGTCCTGCGAGGTGATGCCGAGCTGGCGCGCCTTGTCCTGCAGCACATCGACTTTCAGCACGCGCTCCGGTTCGTTCCAGTCGAAATTCGGAGCTGCGAGCTTGGGATTCGTCGAAATCTGGCCGGCGAGATCCTGGGCGAGGCTGCGTACCTTCTGCACGTCCGGCCCGCTCACGCGATATTGCACCGGGCGGCCGACCGGCGGACCGAGTTCCAGGGTCTTCACGAACGTGTCGGTGCCGACGAATTCCTCACGCAGCAGCTTGTCGATCGCCGCATGCACGCGATTGCGCTCTTCGACGCCCTTGGTGACGATGACGGTTTGCCCGTAATAGGGATTGGATGGCTGGACATCATAGGCGAGCACGAAACGCACCGCGCTCTGGCCGACATAGGAACTCCAGTGGTCGATGTCCTTGTTGCCGACCAGCGCCATCTTCTCGAAACGCTCCATCTGCGCGCGCGTCTCGGCGATCGAGCTGTTCTGCGGCAGGTTCCAGTCGACGATCAATTCCGGCCGGTCAGACGCCGGGAAGAATTGCTGTTGCACCAGGGTCAGCCCGGCCAAGGAAGCAAGAAAAAGCAAAACGGTGGCGATGATGGTCAGCCAATAGCGTCGCACCGAAAAAAACAAGGCACGCCGGAAAAGCATCGTGAAGCGACCAGGCCGATCATGATGTTTCTTCATCGTCGCCGGCAGGAAGGTGACGCCCAGCAGCGGTGCGAACAGCACCGCCACGATCCATGAGATCAGAAGCGAGACCGCGATGACGACGAACAGCGTGAAGGTGTATTCACCGGCAGCACTCGAATTGAGGCCGATGGGGATGAAGCCGGCCACCGTCACCAGCGTGCCGGTGAGCATCGGGAAGGCGGTGGAAGTGTAGACGTAGGTCGCCGCCTTGTTGAGCGGATCGCCCGCCTCCAGCCGCGCCACCATCATCTCGACGGCGATCATCGCATCGTCGACCAGAAGGCCGAGTGCGATGATCAAGGCACCCAGCGAAACGCGCTGCAGCGAGATGTCGAGATAGGTCATGACCAGGAAAGTGATGGCCAGTACCAGTGGGATCGACAGCGACACGACAAAACCAGCGCGGACGCCGAGGCTGACGAAAGAGACGATGAGCACGATGGCCACCGCCTCGAACAGCGCCCGCGTGAAGCCGGACACCGCTTCCTCGACGATCAGCGGCTGGTCGGCAACCAGATGAACGCCGACACCGATCGGCAGTTCGCTCTTCACCTCTTCCATCTTGTGTTCCAGCGCCTTGCCGAAATCCAGCAGGTTGGCATTCGGCTTCATGCCAACGGCGAGCCCGATCGCATCCTCGCCATTGAAGCGGAACAGCGAGGCCGGCGGGTCGGTATAGCCGCGCGTGATGGTGGCGACGTCGCTCAGGCGGAAGAAGCGATTGTTCACCCTGAGATTGATGGCGCGCAGACTCTCTTCCGAACTGAACTGGCCGGTGACGCGCACGCTGACCTGTTCGGGCCCCGACTGGATGACGCCGGACGGCGCAATCGCGTTCTGCGCCTGCAGCGAGGCGATGATCTGCTGCTGATTGAGGCCGAGCGCAGCGATCTGGCGGGTGGAGAATTCCAGATAGATCACATCGTCGCGCGCGCCGATCAGCTCCACCTTGCCGGCATTCGGAACCGTGAGCACCTCGGCACGCACATTCTCGACATAGTCGCGCAGCTGCCGTGGCGAGAGTCCGTCGGACGTGAAGGCGTAGATGTTGCCGAACACGTCGCCGAAGCGGTCGTTGTAGAAAGGCCCAAGCACGCCTTGGGGAAACTGCGGCTTGATGTCCTCGATCATGTTGCGGACCTGCAGCCAGGTCGGCACCACGTCGCGTGCCCTGGTGTTGTCCTTGAGGTTGACGAAGACGATGGTGCGCCCGGCGGTGGTGACCGAGCGGGTGAAGTCGAGCTTGTCGAGTTCCTCGAGTTTTTTCTCGATGCGGTCGGTGACCTGCTTGGCCTGCTCGTCCACGGAGGCGCCCGGCCAGTTGGCCTGGATCAGCATCGTCTTGATGGTGAAGGAGGGGTCTTCCTCGCGGCCGAGATTGATATAGGCGAACACGCCGGCCACGATGAAGACCAGCATGAAATACCAGACCAGCGAGCGATGCTCGAGCGCCCAGTCGGACAGGTTGAAACGCTTCACGTGTCCGCTCCTACTGCAACTTGATCTTCTGGCCAGGCGTCAGGCTGTGCACGCCGGCGGTCACCACGCGCGTTCCCGCGGCCAGGCCGTCTGCCACGGTGAAGGTTCCGCCGGTGCGGGCGGTAACCTGAATATCCTGTGGCGCGACGCTCGCCGTCTTCTCGTCGACGATCCAGACCTGCGTCTTGCCGTCCTTCTCCAGAAGCGCGGAGAGCGGAAGTTCGATCGCCGGTTTGAGTGCGGTGGTCCGCGTGACGGTGACGGTCGAGCCGATGCGGAAGGCGGCGGATGGATCGACAAGGGAAAGCCTGACGCGGCGGCTGCGCGTGGTGTCGTCGGATTGCGGCGCCATTTCGCGCAGTCTGGCCTGCGTTCTGATCGACGGCAGCGACTGTAACGAGACCTCGAATGGTGCATCCGCGGTAAGGTCGCCGGTCAGCCAGTCAGGAATATCGACCACCGCCTCGCGCGCGTCGGCGCGCGCCACGGTGACGACCATCTGCCCGGGTGACACAGTCTGCCCGACCTCGGCGCCGACCGCAGTCACCACGCCATCGAAATCCGAGAACAGACGGGCGTATCCGAGCTGTTCCTCCGATTTGGCAAGCGAAGCGCGGGCACGCTCGACATTGGCATTGGCCGCCTGCTTTGCCTGTTGCGCCGCGTCATAGACTGCTTGCGAGGCGTTCTTGGAGGCCAGCAGCTGCCGCATGCGTTCTTCGCTGGCACTGGCATTGGCCGCTTGGGCCTGCGCATTGGAGAGTTCTGCCTTGGCCGCCTGCACGGCAAGGTCGAGCGCGGTCGGATCGAGCGCGGCCAGCGTTGCGCCCTTGGCGACTGTATCGCCGACATTGACGTCGCGGGCGACGACACGGCCAAGCAGCCGGAAGGAAAGGCCTGCGCTGTAGCGTGGTTCGACGGTGCCGGCGAAACCGAAGCTTTGGGTGGCGCGCGGCTGCACGACAACCGACAGCACCGGTCGCGGCGTCTCCGCGGTCTTGTCACCGGTCTCCTGTGAGCAGCCGGCAAGCAGTGCGATCACGGGTAAGGCGAACAGGATCGAACGGCTCATCGCGCCGCCTCCATCGTTTCGACCACCAGCCCTGGGCTGAGCATCTGCCCGCCGGCGGTGACAACAGTCTGGCCGGCTTTCAACCCTTCTCCGATGGCAACAGTCGCCGTGCCATAAGCCAGCACGGAGACGGGTGCGATGGTGACTGCCTTGCTGGCAGGATCGACCACCCAGACCGCCGGCTTGCCGTCGCTGGAGGTGAGCGCTTGCCATGGCAGCATCACCGCCTGGCCATGCATGCCACTGACGCTGCCAACGACTGCCGCACCGAGCGGCATGGCGGCAGGGGTCTGGGGAATGGCGACCTTGACGCGCACTGAACTGGAAGCCGGGTCGACCACCGGCGATATCTCGCGCACCACGCCTTGCGCGGTGATTTTCGGGTCTGCCAGCAATGCCACGGCGACTGGTGGCGGCCCGCTGCCATGCACGCCGGCCACAAGCGTTTCCTGCACGTTGAAGACGGCGTCGCGGTCGCCATCCTCGGCGACGACGAACACGGTCTGAGCCGCCTGCACCACCTGTCCGGCCTCGACCGTGCGGGCTGTGACGATGCCGGGCGCGCCGGCACGCAGTTCGGTGAAGGAAAGGTTCTCCTTGGCGTTGGCCAGCGCGCTTTTCGCCGCCTCGACGCTGCCCTGCGCCACCTTCAGCGCCTGGTCGGCCTGGTCGTAGTCGCGCCGCGTCGTGTAGCCTTGGGCAAGCAGCGTCTTCTGGCGATCGAAGGTCGCGGATGTCTGCGTGAGCTGTGCCTGCGCGGCATCCAGATTGGCCTGCGCGGTCCTCAGATCCGATTCCTGCTCCTGCGGGTCGATGCGAGCAAGCGTCTGGTCCTTGTCGACGTGGTCGCCGACCTCAACCAGCCGTTCCGCCACCCGTCCGCCGACCCGGAAGGAAAGGTTGTTCACCGTGCGCGCGGCGATCACGCCAGTCAGCGATACCGTGTCGGCATAGTCCGCGATCTCGGCTTTCTGCGTGGCGACCAGAACCGGCAGCTTTTCCGCTTTCTTGGCCTCCTGCCGCTGGCAGCCGGAAACGAGCGCGGCGGTCGCGGTCGCAGCCAGTATGACCGAGGCGAGGCGCAGCGCGGGTGGAAGACGGTTTGCTGCGAGATTGGACGAGACCGATCGTCGTGCTGCCATGGCCGGGCACCTGTGCGCGGGGGGCGCCGCTTCGACATGAAGGGACGCTGATTGAGGGAGCAGGATAGCCTGCGGTCCGGAATTTGAAATAGGTCATTGATTTCGTACCGCTGACGCGGCGGAAATCGAAAGACGGCGGCTTGCGCAGGCACAATGGCTTGGGCCAAGCTGTCGGCTTGAGTTGGGTTGGAAATAAAGCCAGAAGGCTAGGCGAAAGCTGAAGGATACCGGGGCAACGAAGCCCTTGAGGAGAGAAGCACGATGAGCAACGCGACCATTTCCGCCCGCAAGAATGCCGCCATCTCGCGCGGCGTCGGCATGACGACGCAGATCTATGCCGAGCGCGCCGAAAATTCCGAGATCTGGGACGTCGAGGGCCGCCGTTATATCGACTTCGCCTCGGGCATCGCCGTGGTCAACACCGGCCACCGCCATCCCAAGGTGATCGAGGCGGTCAAGGCGCAGCTCGACCGCTTCACCCATACCTGCCACCAGGTGGTGCCCTACGAGAATTACGTCCGGCTGGCCGAGCGCCTGAACGGCCTGCTGCCGGGCAAGTTCGACAAGAAGACCATCTTTGCCACCACGGGCGCAGAAGCGGTCGAGAACGCCGTCAAGATCGCGCGCCACGCCACCGGTCGCCAGGCCGTGGTTGCCTTCACTGGCGCCTTCCACGGCCGTACCTTCATGGGCATGGCGCTGACGGGCAAGGTGCAGCCCTACAAGGCCGGCTTCGGCGCGATGCCCGGCGACGTCTTCCACGTGCCGTTCCCGGTGGCGCTGCATGGTGTGACCACGGCGGATTCGCTGGCTGCGCTCGACAAGCTGTTCAAGGCCGATGTCGACCCGGCCCGCGTCGCTGCCATCATTGTCGAACCCGTGCAGGGAGAAGGCGGTTTCTACGAGGCGCCGCGTGACTTCGTCTCGGCGCTGCGCAAGATCTGCGACCAGCACGGCATCCTGCTGATCGCCGACGAAGTGCAGACGGGCTTTGCCCGCACCGGCAAGATGTTCGCGATGGAACACCACGATGTCGCGCCGGATCTCACCACCATGGCCAAGAGCCTTGCCGGTGGCTTCCCGCTTTCAGCCGTCACCGGTCGCGCCGAACTGATGGATTCGCCGAACCCCGGCGGCCTCGGCGGCACCTATGCCGGCAACCCGCTCGGCGTCGCCGCCGCCAATGCGGTTCTCGACGTGATCGAGGAGGAAAAGCTCAACGACCGTGCCAATGCGCTCGGCTCCCGGTTGAAGCAGCGGCTGGAGGCATTGCGCGACGACGTGCCCGAGATCGTCGACATCCGCGGACCCGGTTTCATGAACGCGGTCGAGTTCAACGACATGAAGACCAAGCTGCCGTCGGCGGAATTCGCCAACAATGTACGGCTGAAGGCGCTGGACAAGGGCCTCATCCTGCTCACTTGCGGCGTCTACGGCAACGTCATCCGCTTCCTGGCGCCGATCACCGTTCAGGACAATGTCATGACCGAGGCGCTCGATATCCTCGAAGACTCGATCCGGGCGGCACGGGCGTAAGCTCTACCGCTCCCTGCTCAATGAAAGAGGCCGGCGCCCATCAGGCGCCGGCCTCTTTCATATTTCGCTGCACGCATCAGGTTCGGGCGCTGATCGTCGCGCCGACGCTGGCGCAGATGACGCAGGCTATGCCGGTGATCTGCTGCGGGCTCAGCGGCTCGTGCAGGATGAGATAGCCGGCGAGCGCGCCGATGCCGGGTTCGGCGCTCATGAGGATGCCGAACGTAGCCGAAGGCAATCGGCGCAGAGCCTGCATCTCCAGGACATAGGGCAAAAGCGGGGTCAGCACGGCGAGGCCGATCGTCTGCACGACCAGGCCGCCAGGCAGGCTGAGGCCGGCTTCGTGGAGGCCAAAAGGCGTGGCGATGAGCGCTGCCGCGACAAAGGATATGGCCAGACCATCGAGACCCTTGAAGGCGCTGCCAACGCGTTTGTTCAGCACAATATATGTGCCCCAGCCGGTACCTGCCGCCAGGGCGAAAACCAGCCCAAGCGGATCGATCGTCCACCTTTCGAGGTTTCGTACCAGAAGCAGGACACCGGCGAAGGCAAGCACCAGCCAGATCAGACGCCAGCTGCGGGCAAAACCGAAGGCTGCAACGCCGAGGGGGCCGAGAAACTCGATGGCGACGACGAGGCCAAGCGGCACACGCATGATTGCCAGGTAGAACGTCAGCGTCATGACCGCGATCGTGGCTCCCAGCGCCAGTGCGGCGGCAAGGTCTCGTGACCGGTAGCTCCGGATATCGGGACGCACGACGAGCCAGAGCAGGATCGCGGCCCAGGCGAGGCGGCCCCAGGTCACCGCAAAGGGGCCGAAGCTGTCCATGGCAGGCCGCGCCAGCGCCGCTCCCAGCTGCACCGAGATCATCGCCGTGACCGCCATCAGCACGGCCAGCCCCAGTTGCGAGGACGATTGATCCACTGCCGCCTTGTCGGGTGCGTTCTGCAAACTCGACCCCAAAGTCTTCAACGCATCGCCCCGAAAATCGGAATCGATTTTCGGAAAGCACGATGCGTAGATTCAAAAATGTTAGAGCGTCCTTTGCACGTCCGAAGGGACACGCTGCGCTCCGATTGTAGCTGCACGGCGTAGTCGAGAAACCCCATAACGTGCCGTCCGGCATTCGCGCAGTTCCACACCGCACGTGAATCTGATCCAGCCTCTGCGGCTCGTCAGGGTCGGTTAAGCGGCGGGCTCGGCCTGCTGGTGTGCCGCAAGAGCGGCCTTCAGCGCGTCGGTTCCGGCCTCGACCTGGGAGGGTGTCGGCGAGAAGCCCGCGCCCAGCATCTTGCGGCCGAGCATGTGATCGGCCGGCCGATTGATGGATTCGATGGCGATCAGCCGGTCGCCGTGGAAATGATAGACGGAAAGCTTGTTCTCGGTTGCGTCGCCCGAAACGATGTGCCGGTCGCCGGCGCTCGTCAGCCCGACCATCTGCAGTTTCATGTCGCCGATGTCGGACCAGAACCAGGGCACGGCCGAATAGGTGTCTTCGTGGCCGAGGATCGTGCGCGCGGCAAGCTTGGCCTGGTCGGTGGCGTTCTGCACCGATTCCAGCCGGACATCCGTATCAGTCGCCCAATGCCGGTAGTTGGCGACATCGCCCACGGCCAGCACTTCGGGCAATGAGGTACGCATCCTTGTGTCGATGCGAATGCCGTTGCCGATGGCGATGCCCGCCGCTTCGGCCAGTTCGACATTCGGCACCACGCCGATGCCGACGATGACGAGCTGCGCCGGCAGCCGTTCTCCAGACGAAGTGACGGCCGCCGTGACGTGGCCGTTTTCGCCGTCCAGTCTGGCCACGGTGGTGCCGGTCAGGATGCGAACGCCGCCGGCAATCAGCCTCTCATGGACATGGGCAGCAATGACCGGCGCCACGGCACGGCCGAGCACCCGGTCGGCCGCCTCGACCACGGTCACCTTGCGTCCAGCGGCACTGAGCGTCGCTGCGATCTCCAGCCCGATGAAACCGCCGCCGAGGATGACGGCGTCGGACGCCGCCACGCTGAGCTCACGGATGACGCGGGCGTCGTCCAGCGAGCGCAGGGAAATGACGCCGGCGAGATCGCTACCGGGCAAGGGCAGCAATCTTGGCCGCGAACCGGTGGCCAGGATCAGCCGGTCGAAGGGGATGGTGCCGCCCCCGGCGACATCAAGCAGCTGCGCGCCTGTGTCGATACGCTCGATGCGGAGGCCTGGCCGGAGGTCTATATCGTGGCCGGAATAGAAGGTTTCGCCGCGTAGCGGCTGCGGCTTGGCCTCGGCGTCCTTTATGAAGGTCTTGGACAGCGGCGGCTTGTGATAGGGCAAGTCCTTCTCGTCGCCGAGAAGCACGACCGGACCGTCATAGCCTTCTTCACGCAGGCTGGCTGCAGCCTGAACCCCGGCATGGCCGGTTCCGACAATGACGACACCATTCTTCATCACAACCCGCCTTCGCATGGAATTTAGATCGATGCCGCAAGTGGCAATTGTCCGCTGCCGCCACAAGAGGCCACCTGCGGGTCGCACCCTGGACAGCCGGCTGTCAATGCCATCTCTTGGGTCATTGCCGGGATCATCACCATGTGCAAATGCGGCGTAAACTTGATCCTTCTAGTTTAGAATTATTCTAAACTATTGTTTTGAAAGGCTTTATTGCCGAATTGCATTGACTTTCGCCGTTCTCGCAGCTTTATGGGAGCTCGCGCAACCCCGCGCATTCCTTTGATGTCTGGGCCTTGAACCCTTTCGATTGGAGGCAGTCCATTGCTTTTCCCGCGTGCGCCGCGCCTTCCGGCGGTTATCCGCTCGGCCTTTCGCGACAGCTGTCGCCGCGTACGCATGCCTTTTTCTCGTAGTTTGCGCCATTTGCCGGCCGGAACCTTGGTTTCCGGGGCTGGTCATTGCCCATCATTGATTGTGATTGTCCCGAGGGAGACGTTTGAAATGCAGAACAAGAAGGTGACGGCACGCTTCGGCGGCAAGATCGCCGCCACGCTGGCGCTGACCACGGCCATCTTCGCGCTGCCCGCCAAGGCGGAAACCGACCCGAAGGCGGTCATCAAGACCTATTCCGATATTGCGCTCGCCAAATATGAGGACTCGCTGACCACCGCCAAGGCGCTGGATGCCGCCGTCGATGCGCTGATCGCCAAGCCGTCGCAGGAAACCCTCGATGCTGCCCGCACGGCCTGGAAGGCGGCACGCGTGCCTTACCAGCAGACCGAGGTCTATCGTTTCGGCAATCCGATCGTCGACGACTGGGAGGGCCGGGTGAATGCATGGCCGCTCGACGAAGGCCTGATCGACTATGTCGACAAGAGCTACGGCACCCAGTCCGACGAGAATGCGCTCTATACGGCGAATGTCGTCGCCAACAAGGAAATCGAGATCGATGGCAAGAAGATCGATGCTTCCAAGCTGACCAAGGAATTCCTGTCGGGCACGCTGCAGGAAGCTGGCGACATCGAAGCCAACGTCGCCACCGGCTATCACGCCATCGAATTCCTGCTCTGGGGGCAGGATCTGAACGGTACCGGTCCGGGTGCCGGCAACCGCCCCTTCACCGACTACGACACCAAGAACTGCACCGGCGGCAATTGCGACCGCCGCGCCGAATATCTGAAGGCGGCCAGCGACCTGCTGGTGGCCGATCTGGAGGAGATGGTCGGCAACTGGAAGGAAGGAGGCGCGGCACGCAAGGCGCTCGCCGATGGCGATCCCAAGGCCGGCATCTCGGTCATCCTGACCGGCATGGGCTCGCTCTCCTATGGCGAACTTGCCGGCGAACGCATGAAGCTCGGCCTGTTGCTGCACGATCCGGAAGAAGAGCACGACTGCTTCTCCGACAACACCTACAACTCGCATCTCTATGACGCCGTCGGCATCCGCGACGCCTACCTCGCGAGCTACAAGCGCATCGACGGCAGCACCGTTTCCGGGCCTTCCGTTGCCGAGCTGGTCAAGGCGCTCGATCCGGCGCTCGACAAGGAAGTCACCGGCAAGCTCGAGACAAGCGTCGCCAAGATGGAGGCGATCAAGGCGCGCGCGGAAGGCGGCGAGGCCTATGACCAGCAGATCGGCGAAGGCAACAAGGACGGCAACGCCACTGTACAGGCGGCGATCGATGCGCTGGTCGACCAGACAAAGTCGATCGAGCGCGTGGTTGCGGCGCTGAAGCTGGACGCCATCGCCTTCGAAGGTTCGGACAGCCTCGATTCGCCCGACAAGGTGTTCAAGTAGGAGCATGGTGCCCGCCGATGAGGCGGGCGCGAACAGTAACCCAGAAAGCCACGTGGCGCCGGTAAGGCGCCGCCAGCCATCCAGAACCGCAAATGCTGATCTGTCATTGCAATATCATCACCGAAAAGGAGATCGAGCAGGCCATCATCGCCTTGCTGGATGAAGATCCGTGGCAGCTTATTGTGCCGGCCAAGGTCTATCATTCCATGCGCAAGCGTGGTCGCTGTTGCGGCTGCTTCCCAAATGTGGTGGAAACGATCATTCGGGTCACCGAGAACTACCACGCTCGCTCGGAGGCGGGCGGCGTGGATATCGTTTCACACCTGGACCGCGTGAGAGAGCTGCGTGTCCAATACGGGAGCAAAACCCATGAAGGGCGAAAAACAGGTCATCGAGCGGCTTAACGAAGCTCTTTTTCTGGAGCTCGGCGCCGTCAATCAGTACTGGGTCCACTATCGCCTGCTGGAAGACTGGGGTTACACCAAGCTCGCCAAGAAGGAGCGGGCGGAATCGATCGAGGAGATGCAGCACGCCGACAAGCTGGTGGCCCGCATCATCTTCCTTGAAGGGCACCCGAACCTGCAATCGGTCGCGCCGCTGCGGATCGGACAGAACGTCAAGGAAGTGCTGGAATCGGACCTCGCCGGCGAGTATGACGCGCGCACTTCCTACAAGCAGTCGCGCGAGATCTGCTCCCAGCTCGGTGACTACGTGACCATGAAGCTGTTCGAGGAACTGCTGGCCGACGAGGAGGGCCATATCGACTTCCTCGAGACCCAGCTCGACCTGCTCACCTCGATCGGTGAAGAGAAATATGGCCTGCTCAATGCGGATGCGGCCGACGAAGCGGAATAGGACATGCGCGCATGCGGCGCATCGTAGACTTGTTGCGCCGCGCGCTGCGCGGAACACCTGAACCGACCGACCAGCCCTTAAACGGGATGGTCGGTCTTTTCTGGCCAATTGCCCGCCATTTGGCCGTTGCCGCATTGCTTGTGACCTTGTCGCCTGCCGCGCCCGCGCTTGCCGGCGATACGTCCGGGCTGCCTGCCACGCGCACCGACCTTTCCGAGCAGGATCGTGCTCGCGTCGAGGCCATCACCAGGCCGACGACGGACTTCTCCAAACCGGAGGAGTATGAGTTGATGCAAGGCGGCGCCGGCACCTCCAGGAAACGCGTCAATGCCGACGCTTTTTCGCAATCTTCGGCCAACATCACCTTCGAGGAAGAAGGCACCTTCAAGCTCGGCAACGCCATCTTCCGCAAGAACTGGGTTTCGTCGCCCTCGTCCACGCAGGCGTCGGATGGACTCGGGCCGCTGTTCAATGCACGCGCCTGCCAGAGCTGCCATCTGAAGGACGGTCGCGGCCATCCGCCGGAAGGCAATGCCGACGCCACCTCGATGTTCCTGAGATTGGCGCGCGAAGCCTCGACCGAAGAGGAAAAGGCTGAGCGCGCCGCGCGCAAGGTGCTGAATTTCCCCGATCCGACCTACGGTTCGCAGTTACAGGACCTCGCCGTGCCCGGTCTCGCCGGCGAAGGGCGCATGCGCATCACCTATGCCGAGCGGCCGGTGACGCTCGGCGACGGCACCAAAGTGTCGCTGCGCAAGCCAAGCTACGCGGTCGACGATCTCGCCTACGGTCCGATGCATCCGGACACGACGCTTTCGCCGCGCGTGACCCCTGCGATGATCGGGCTTGGTCTGGTCGAGCAGATCCACCCGGCCGACATCCTGGCCAAAGCCGATCCGGATGACCGCGACGGCGACGGCATCTCCGGCCGCCCGAACATGGTCCGTGATGCCCTCAGCGGCGAACTCACGCTTGGCCGCTTGGGCTGGAAGGCGCAGACCCCGTCGATCCGCCAGCAGTCTGCAGATGCCTTCGCCGGCGACATCGGCATCTCGACGCCCGAGAAGCCGCAGCATTGGGGAGATTGCACGAAGGCCGAGAAGGCATGTCTGGACATGCCGAACGGCGTGCAGGAGCGGTTGGGGCCGGTCGAGGCACCGCCGCCGGTCATGGACCTCGTCACCTTCTATTCACAGAACCTGGCCGTGCCGGCGCGCCGCGACATCAACAAGCAGTCGGTGCTAGCCGGCAAGAAGGCTTTCTACGAGATGGGCTGCGTGTCCTGCCACACGCCGAAATTCGTCACCCGCCGCGACGCACCCAACAAGGCGCAATCGTTCCAGCTGATCTGGCCATATTCCGACTTCCTGCTGCACGACATGGGCGAAGGCCTGGCCGACGGCCAGGCCGTGGGCGACGCCACCGGCAGTGAATGGCGCACGCCGCCGCTTTGGGGCGTCGGCCTCACCAAGCGCGTCAACGGCCACACCTTCTTCCTGCATGACGGCCGCGCCCGCAATCTGACGGAAGCCATCCTGTGGCATGGCGGCGAAGGCCAGAAGGCGCGCGACCGTTTCGCCGCCGCAAGTGCCGAAGAGCGCGACGCGCTGATCAAGTTCCTGGAGTCGCTGTGATGTTGAAACGCCTAACCACCGCGCTTGTCGTTCCGTTTGCTCTTGCCGCCGCGGAGCCGGCGGGTGCTGCTGTGCAGGCTTCGGATGTCGTCAACAGTGCGGTCGACGGTTTCATCCGCCCGGCCTACGCTTCGCTGCAGCAACACGCCGCCGCGACAGCCGAGGCCGCCAAGGCGTTGTGCGAGACCCCTTCGCAACAGGCTCTCGACGCCGCGCGTACCGAATTCGCGGGTACGGTGATGGCTTGGTCGACAGTCGAGATCGTCCGCTTCGGGCCGATCACCGAAAACAACCGGCTGGAGCGCATGCTCTATTGGCCGGACCGCAAGGGGCTCGGCCTGAAGCAGGTGCAGGCGACGCTGGCCGAGAAGGACGTTTCGGCCACCGATGCTGCCGGCATTGCCGGCAAGAGCATCGCCATGCAGGGGCTGGGTGCATTGGAATTCGTGCTCTACGGCACCGACGCGGAGACGCTCGCCGGCAAGGACGGCGCCTATCGCTGTGCTTATGGCCTGGCTATCGCCGGCAATATCGAGACGATCGCCGCCGATGTGTCCGCCGCATGGGCGAAGTCGGACGGGTTCGCCGCGTTATGGGCCAGCCCTGGTCCCGACAACGCGCTCTACCGTGACGGCAGCGAAGCGGTGACCGAACTGATGGGCGTCTTCATCAACGGACTCGAGCTGGTGCGCGACCAGCGCCTCAAGAGTTTCCTCGGCGCCAACGCCGACGCCGCCAAGCCGAAACAGGCGATCTATTGGCGCTCCGGTCTCACCGGCGCCTCGCTTGGCGCCAATCTCGACGGCATGAACCGGCTGTTCCAGGCTTCCAACCTTGGCGACGCGCTGCCCAAGGACGATCGCTGGATCGCCGATTCGATCGAGATCCAGCTGGTCAACGGCGTCGCCGCGGCCAAGAAAGCGTCCGGTCCCGCCGCAGAGGTGCTCGCCGATCCCAAGCGTCGCGCAGCACTTGAACATTTCCAGCTGATCACCAGCAGCCTGAGCAATCTGTTCGGCACACGCCTGTCGGCCGCCTTCGGCCTGACCGCCGGCTTTTCCTCGTTGGACGGTGATTGAGGGGTTCGCCATGCGCACGCCGCTCATCGATCGCCGCGATTTCCTGAAGGCCGCAGGTGCCGGCTTCCTGGCGGCGCTCGCACCGAAGGCCTGGGCCGCGACGCTGGAGGCAGACGCCGTCTTTGCCACTGCCTACATGAAGCGCGACGGCAGCTACGGCGCTGCCGTGCTTTCCGAAGCCGGCAAGATGCTGCATGCGGTCGATCTGCCCGACCGCGGCCATGACGTGACCTTCGATCCCGTTTCGGGTCGTTCAGCGGTGTTCGCCCGCCAGCCCGGAACGTTCTTCGTCGTCTTCGACCACAAGGGCCGCGCCGAACCGCTGACCATTGCCAGCCAGCCCGACCGGCATTTCTTCGGGCATGGCGCGTTCTCGAAAGACGGCGCGCTGCTCTACGCCACCGAGAACGACTTCGACAATGCCGCCGGCATGGTCGGGATCTACGATGCCAAGGGCGGCTTCAAGAGGATCGGCGAGTTTCCGACCTATGGTGTCGGCCCGCACGAGCTGCTGTTGCTGGACGATGGCCGCACCATAGCGGTCGCCAATGGCGGCATCGAAACGCATCCCGATTTCGGTCGCGCCGAACTCAACATCGCCACCATGAAGCCGTCCTACACACTGGTCGATCGCGTCACCGGTGAGCTGATCGAAAAGCACGAGCTGCCGCCGTCGCTGCACCAGCTTTCCATTCGCCACATGGATCTCGATGCCAGGGGCACGGTGTGGTTCGGTTGCCAGCATCGCGGGCCGGCGACGGAGCAGCCGCTTCTGGTCGGGCGCGCCGAGCGCGGCAAGGACCTGGCATTGCTCGACATGCCGAAGGACGTGCTGACTGGCTTCCGCAATTATATCGGCTCGGTGGCAACCAATCCGGATGCCGGCACGGTCGCGGTGTCGTCACCGCAGGGCAATGCCTTCGCCGTGATCGAGGCGGCGAGCGGCAAGATCGTCAAGACCAGCAGCCTGATTGAGGTCTGCGGCCTGGCACCCGACCAGGCCGGCTTCCTCGCCACCACCGGCGCCGGCGCCATCATGCAGCCCGACGGCAACACGGTGAACGAGCCGGATTATGTGTGGGACAATCATATGTTGAGGATAGGGTAGGTAAGGGAGTAGGGGAGTAGGGGAGTGGGCAAGTATCGCTCGGCAGTTCCGTGCCTCACTGTTTTATTCCCCTACTCCCTTACTCCCCTACCTGTTCACCAGCCACTCATGTTCCACCGCATTGTGGAACTTCCACGTCCGCTTCGGCCCGGCCATGACGTTGAGATAGTAGAGGTCGTAGCCGTGGCAGGCGGCGCAGGGGTGGTAACCCTTGGGCACCAGCACCACGTCGCCATCTTCCACGGCCATCGCTTCGTCGAGTGAGCGGTCATCCGTGTAGACGCGCTGGAAGGCAAAGCCCTGCGGCGGGTTGAGCCGATGGTAGTAGGTCTCTTCCAGATAGGATTCGGCGGGAAGATTGTCCTGATCGTGCTTGTGCGGCGGATAGCTGGATGTGTGTCCGCCGGGCGTGATCACCTCCACCACCAGCAGCGAGTCCGCCGGTTCGCCTTCCGGCAGGATGTTGGTGACATGGCGGGTGTTGGTGCCCTTGCCGCGCACTTCCTGGCCGAGGTCGTCAGGCCGGATCACGCGCACCGGCAAGCCGCCGCCAAGTCCCGGCGCCGTGCAGACGGCAAGCTCCAGCTCGGTTTCCGCCGTCACCGACCAGTCCGAACCTTGCGGCACATAGACGGACCACGGCTTGCCGTCGAAGGGGGACATGCGTTCGCCGAGCAGGCCGAGAACCTGCCCGCCGGCTGTAGCCTTGCCCTTGCCGGTGACGAAGACCAGACAGGCTTCGCGGCCGCCCGTCTCTCCGGACAGGCTTTGTCCGGGCGCCAGACGGTGGAGGTCGAAACCGACATAGGTCCAGCCGGCGTTCTGCGGCGTGACATTGGCGACATGGCCATGACCCTTGGTGGCTTTCACCAGCAGTTTCGACATGGTCGTTTCCTCAATCTCCGGTTTCGGGCATCTTGGTTTCGCTGGCGGGTGGCTGCGGGGCCTCGTCCGCCGGCTTGTAGCTGATCAGGAATGTCCACACGGCATAAATGGCCATGCCTCCGACCAGCGTGCCCCAGAATGGCGTTCCCACCGCGAATTCGACCGCTGACCAGATCACGCACACCGCAATCACTGCGAGCCGGCGCCACAATGGCCGGAAGAAGGGATGCTGGTTGTCCTTGTTCATTGCGATGTCCGTTCAGCCAAGCATGTCGCGCAAAAGTGCGCA
This sequence comes from Mesorhizobium sp. NPDC059054, assembly GCF_042739215.1. Lineage (NCBI taxonomy): Bacteria > Pseudomonadati > Pseudomonadota > Alphaproteobacteria > Hyphomicrobiales > Phyllobacteriaceae > Mesorhizobium > Mesorhizobium sp. NPDC059054. The sequence goes on along the minus strand of NZ_JBHYHV010000003.1, from coordinate 457,808 downwards.
GGGGTTTTGCGAAAACGACATGCGCAAGATCAAAGATCTAATGCAAGGAGCGAATCTGAAACCTTGCGACAGGCATCAACTGGGAAACCCCTGTGTCTCCACCGTATAGCCTGCCGCCGTCATCACGCGCATCAGTTCCTTGTGCCCGACCTGCGCCATCTTCAGCGGCGGGTTCTTCTTCGGATCCTGCTCGGCTTCGACGACGAACCAGCCTTCATATCCATAACCGGCGAGTTTCTGCACGATCGCGCCGAAATCGAGCGAACCGTCACCCGGAACGGTGAAGGCACCGAGCGCCACTGCATCGAGGAAGGATTGTTTTTGCCAGTCCAGGCTCTTGATCACGTCCATGCGCACGTCCTTCACATGCACGTGGTTGATGCGTTTGTGATGATTGTCGATGGCGCGCAGCACGTCGCCGCCGGCGAAGGCCAGGTGACCGGCATCGAGCAGCAGCGGAATGCCTTCACCCGAATGCTTCATGAAGGCGTCCAGCTCGTGTTCGAACTGCACCACTGCCGCCATGTGGTGATGGTAGGAGAGCGGCATGCCCTGTTCGGCGCACCATTCGCCGAACGCCGTCACCTTGCGTCCATAGGCTTCCATCTCGTCGTCAGCCAGCACGGTCTTGGTGGCGAGCGGCCTGGAGCGATCCCCCTGGATCGAGCGGCCGACTTCGCCATAGACGATGCAGGGCGCGTTGACCGCCTTGAACAGCTCGATCATCGGGGCGATGCGGTCCTTGTTGGCGGCAAGCTCCTCATTGACCAGCGTGCCGGAGAACCAGCCGCCGCACAGCGTGACGTCGGCCCGTTTCAGGATCGGCAACATCTCTTCAGGCGTGCTCGGGAAACGGCGGCCCTGCTCCATGCCGGTGAAGCCGGCCGAGCGCGATTGCCTCAGGCATTCCTCGAGCGACACGTCATCGCTCAATTCCACGAGGTCGTCATTCCACCATGCGATGGGGGACATGCCCAGTTTGGCTTTCAATTCAGGACTCCGGTCTCGATGGTTGGCTCGCAAGCTCAGTCGCCGATGCTCTGCAGCTTGCGCTTTTCCTCATAGCCTTTGCGGGCGGCGTTGACTTCCTTGCGGGCACTGACTTCCGGCACCGCCACATCCCACCAATGGCCGCCAGCCTCGGTGGAGATCAAGGGGTCGGTGTTGATGACGATGACCGTCGTGCGGCTGTTCGTCTTCGCCTTCACCAGTGCGCTTTCCAGGTCGGCGATCGAGGCGACCTTTTCCGAGCTGGCGCCGAGGCTTGCGGCATGCGCGGCGAAGTCGATATCAGGCAAGGTTTCGTGGCGGGCGTCCTTGAGCAGGTTGTTGAAGTTGGCGCCGCCGGTCGCCATCTGCAGCCGGTTGATGCAGCCGTAGCCGCGGTTGTCGAGCAGCACGATGGTCAGCTTCAGGCCGAGCATCACCGACGTGGCGATCTCGGAATTGAGCATGAGGTAGGAACCGTCGCCCAGCATGACGACCACCTCCTGCTCCGGCTTCGCCATCTTGGCGCCGAGCGCGCCGGCGATCTCGTAACCCATGGTCGAGAAGCCGTATTCGGCATGATAGGAGCCCGGTGCGCCGGCCTGCCACAGCTTGTGCAGTTCGCCCGGCAATCCACCGGCGGCATGCAGCACCGTGACGCCCGAGCCAAGCGCGCGCTGCACCGCACCGATTACCTGCGCATCGGAAGGATAGGCGGCATTGGTGGGGGCGGTGACCTTGGCGGCTGCAGCCTGCCACTCCTGCTTCCCCTTGGCCGCATTCTCCGTCCAGCCTGCCGGCGCTTTCCAGCCCTGCAGGCCGGCGGCCAGTTCCGCCAGCCCCTCGGCGGCATCGGCCACCAGTGCCAGCGCGCGATGTTTGCCGGCGTCGAAAGGCTGTACGTTGAGGCCGATGATGGTCTTGGCGGCATTCTGGAACAGCGCCCAGGAGCCGGTGGTGAAATCCTGCAATCGGGTGCCGACCGCCAGGACCACATCCGCTTCTTCCGCCAGTCGGTTGGCGGCCGCGGTGCCGGTAACGCCGACAGCCGCCATGTTGAGTGGATGGTTGTCCGGCAAGGAGGATTTGCCGCCTTGCGTTTCGCAGACCGGAACGCCGGCGGCTTCGACGAAACGTGTCAGTTCGCCCGATGCGCCGGAATAGAGCACGCCGCCGCCGGCGATCACCAATGGTTTCTTGGCGCCCTTCAGCGCTTCGATGGCAGCCGCGAGTTCGGTACGGTCTGGCCGCGGCCGGCGCACCTGCCAGACACGTTCCTCGAAGAAGCGTTCCGGATAATCATAGGCCTCAGCCTGTACATCCTGGCAGAGCGAAAGCGTCACCGGTCCGCATTCGGCGGGATCGGTCAGGACCTGCATGGCGCGGGCCAGTGCCGGGATGATCTGCTCCGGCCGGGTGATGCGGTCGAAATAGCGCGAGACAGGGCGGAAGCAGTCATTGACCGAGAGAGTTCCGTCGGCAAAGTCTTCGGCCTGTTGCAGCACCGGGTCTGGAACACGATTGGCGAAGACGTCGCCGGGCAGGAGCAGCACGGGAAGCCGGTTGACATGCGCGAGCGCCGCAGCCGTGACCATGTTCACCGCGCCGGGGCCGATCGAACTTGTGGCGGCCATGAAGCGGCGGCGGAAATGCGCCTTGGCGTAACCGATTGCCGCATGCGTCATCGCCTGCTCGTTGTGGGCGCGGAAGGTCGGCAGGTCATCGCGCTGTTGGTAGAGGGCCTCGCCGATGCCGGCGACATTGCCATGGCCGAAAATCGCCCAGACGCCGCCGAAGATCGGCAGCTTCTCGCCATCGATCACGGTCATCTGGCGGGACAGGAAGCGGGTGAGCGCCTGCGCCATCGTCAGGCGGACGGTTTTGGTCATCATGCGTCTCCTCCGACCGGTCTTATGCCGCCTTGCGGCCACGCGCGGCAAGCCAGGCCCTGGTCAATTCCTCGAAACGCCGCGCCATGTCGTCCACGGCTTCCTCGTCGCTCATTTTCCCGGCGAGCCATTGTCCGGCGGCATGGGCGAAGATGGTGCGGCCGACGGCAAAACCCTTGACGATTGCTACGTCGGCGGTCGCAGCGAAGGCAGCTTCCAGCTCATTCAGCGGCGCCTCGAGACCCAGCAGCACGACACCCCGGCAGAACGGGTCGTTGCTGACGATGGTCTCTTCGATCTTCGCCCAGGCGTTTGCGGAAGCCTGGGGTTCCAGTTTCCACCAGTCGGGTTTGATGCCGAGTGCATAGAGTTCCTGCAACGCGCGCTGCACCGTGGTGTCATCGATCCTGCCATGCTTGCTGGCGATGATCTCGATCAGCAGCTCACGACCGACCTTCCGTGCAGCTTCGAACAGGGTGCGCAGCTTTTCCTGCTGCTCTTTCTTCAGGGCTTCGGGGTCGTCGGGGTGATAGAAACACAGACATTTGATGCAGTGGTCGACAGGCCAGTCGACGAGCTGTGAACCGATGTCCTGGCTGAACTCGAAGCGCAGCGGCCGGGAGCCGGGCCGTTCGACCGGACGGCCGAGCCAGGCGAAAGAATGATGTGCGAACTCGAACATCGCCTCGCGGCCATATTTTTCGTCGAGCAGCATGCCGTAGCCGGGGCGGCCTGCGGCGACCTTGGCCGCCGCCTTCACCGCCAGCACCTTGAAGGCGTTGATGCGTGAAACATCCGCACCGGCCTTGGCTGCGATATCCTCCAGTTGCAGGCGATGATCGCAGGCCAGCGCCATCAGAAGCGGGATGTCGCGGCGACGCGTGGTCGCCCAGTGGACATGATTGATCGCCTCGTCCTTGCGCAACGCCAGATGTTTCGAACCGTTCTTCAGGAAGAACTGCAGTTCCGCATAGGTCGGATATTCGGGCGCGCAGAGCAGCCGCGACACCGCGAACGCCCCGCAGGCATTGGCCCAGGTAGCGGCGGTGGCGAAATCCTCGCCGCCCAGCCAGCCACGCAGGAAGCCGGACATGAAGGCATCGCCGGCGCCGAGCACATTGTAGATTTCGATCGGGAAGCCGTCGCCGACGACGCCATCCTCGAGATCGTCGCTGATCGGTCCGTCATAGACGATGCAGCCCTTGGCTCCGCGCTTGAGCACGATGGTGGCGGCAGACAGCGAACGGATAGTCTTGAGTGCGGTCAGCAAATCGCTTTCGCCGGATGCGATCAGCACCTCCTCTTCGGTGCCGACGATCAGGTCGCAATCCGGCAGCACCGTCTTCAACTGCGCCGAGACGCGATCGGATTTGACGTAGCGGCCGAACCCCTCGGCATGGCCTGCGAGGCCCCACAGGTTCGGGCGGTAGTCGATGTCGAACACCACCTTGCCGCCATGCGCCTTGGCGATGCGGATCGCCTTGCGCTGGGCGGCGTCGCTGTTGGGTCGGGAGAAATGCGTGCCGGTGACCACGATCGCCCTTGCCGAAGTCACGAAAGCCTCGTCGACATCGTCCTCCGACAGCGCCATGTCGGCGCAGTCGGAACGGTAGAAGATCATCGGCGAGACGCCTTCGTCCTCGACAGAGAGCAGCACCAGAGCTGTAAGCCGTTCGGGATCGGTGCGAAGGCCGTCGACATTGACTTTTTCGCGGACCAGCTGTTCGCGGATGAAGCGGCCCATCTGCTCGTCGCCGACGCGCGTCAACAGCGCCGACTTCAGGCCAAGCCGCGCGGTGCCCACGGCGATATTGGCCGGGCAGCCGCCGACGGATTTGGCGAAGGACGTGATGTCTTCCAGTCGGGAACCGATCTGCTGACCGTAGAGATCCACCGAGGCGCGGCCGATAGTGATGACGTCGAGCGCCTTGTCGGCGCCGCGAGGGCTCGCCATGCTTTCCTCCCTGAAATGAAGGCTCCTGGCGTCGCAAGACGCCGTCGTCACTCCGCGTTATGAAATGTTAATTCCATTGCATAGTCAATATGGAATGGAAATTCCCGAGTTGTTTTGCCGGAATCAGGCTCCGCTGCGGCGCTCCGCCGTCGCCACGGCCAGCGTCATCGCCAGCGCCATTGTGGCCGACAGGGAGCGGAAGCCGGCACAATCGGCCTCGGCCACTTCGAACCAGACCCTGGCCGACTGGGCGAGCGGCGAAAAGGCGCTGTCGGTGATGGCCACCACCGGCACGCCTTGGTCGGCCAGCATGCGGGCATAGTCCACGGTCTGCGTGGCATAGGGCGAGAAACTGATCGCCACCACGGCATCGTTCGGCGTGGCGAAGGACATGACTTCCGGGTCGAGGCCGGCAGCGGATTCGACCAGCGTGTAGCGGATCTTCAGCTTGCCGAGCGCGTAGGCCATGTAGGAGGTGATCGGATAGGAACGACGGCGCGCGACGAGATAGATGGTCTCGGCCTTTGCCAGGATATCCACCGCGCGATCAAGAAGACTGTCGTCGAGTGAGCGCGATACCGCTTCCAGCGACCGTGTCGAGACCTCCACGAAGCCGTCGAGGATGGCGCGGTTCTGTGTGGTGCCGCTTCCACGCAGCGTTTTCAGCCGATCTTCATAGGATACGGTGCGCTCGCGCAGCCGCTCGCGGAAGACCGATTGCAGGCTGGTGAAGCCGTCGAAACCAAGGAACTGCGCGAAGCGGATGAGCGTGGAAGGCTGCACGCCGGCGGAAGCCGCGATACTCGCCGCCGTGCCGAAGGCGATCTCGTCGGGATTGTCGAGCGCATAGGCCGCGATCTGCGCGATACGTTTCGGCAGTGCGGCGCGCCGTTCCAGGACGAGGTTGCGAAGCGATTCGTAATCTTGCGGCAGGCGAGGGTTCATGAGCCGGAGAATCCCCTGTTCCGTCCCTGATCGCAAGAGCTTAGCAGTCTCAGCAAGGGCTGTCACAGAAAATAGATCGTATGTTCCAAACATGGAAAAAATGGACTAAAAAGTGCAAATGCAATGAATGCCTTGCGCTCAGAGGAGATCGCGCATGATCGGTGTCGGCCTGATTGGTACGGGTTTCATGGGCAAATGCCATGCCCTGGCCTGGACGTCCGTACGCACCGTTTTCAGCGACGTCGAACCGGTTCGGCTCGTCCATCTCGCCGAGGCCAATGCCGGGCTGGCCAGGCAGCGTGCCGGCGAGTTCGGTTTCGAGAAGGCTTCCGGCGACTGGCGCGCTGTGATCGAAGATCCGGCCGTCGATATCATTTCAGTCACCACGCCGAACCAGTTCCATCCGGAAATGGCTATCGCCGCACTCGAAGCCGGCAAACATGTGTGGTGCGAAAAGCCGATGGCACCGTCCTTCGTCGATGCAGAGGCAATGCTGGCGGCGGCGGGTCGTTCCGGCAAGGCAGCGGTGCTCGGCTACAACTATATCCAGAGCCCGGCGATCCGGCACATCAGGACGCTGCTGGATGAAGGCGCGATCGGCGCAGTCAACCATCTGCGTGTCGAGATGGACGAAGACTTCATGGCCGACCCCGAAACGCCGTTCGGCTGGAAGCATGAGGCGGCTTCCGGCTATGGCGCATTGGACGATTTCGCCGTGCATCCGCTGTCGCTGGTCAAGGCGCTGTTCGGTCGCGTCGCCAGCGTGATGTGCGACATGGCCAGGCCTTATGCCGACCGCGCCGTCGCTGGTGGCGGGCGTCGTGCCGTCGAGACATATGATGTCGCGAGTTCCCTGATCCACCTCGACAATGGCGTTTCAGGCGCGCTGCTGGTCAATCGCTCCGCCTGGGGCCGCAAGGGCCGCATTGCGGTGCAGATCTTCGGATCGAAGGGCTCGATCCTGTTCGACCAGGAGCGCTTCAACGAATTCCAGCTCTATGTCACCTCCGACCGCGCCACCGAGCAGGGCTACCGTACCATCCTGGCGGCACCGGTGCACAAGCCTTATGACCGTTTCATCCCGGCGCCGGGTCATGGGCTGGGCTTCAATGATCTCAAGACGATCGAATGCCGCGAACTGATCCGCCGCATCCGGGGTGAATCGGCAAACCTGATCGAGTTCGACGAGGGGTTGGAGATCGAGCGCACTGTGCATGCTATGGCGCGCTCGTTCGAGGAAAAGCGCTGGGTCGACGTGCGATGATGTCATTGGGCGGCAGACGTCTTCTGCCGCCCAACCGGTGTCCCGCGCTTACGCCGCGCCCGGCCGCTTGGCGATCATCGCATTGCGTGCCGCCCGGCGCTGCTCGACGGCATCGGCGAGCCCCTTGAGCACGGTCTCCGTCGTTGCCCAGTCGATGCAGCCGTCGGTGATGCTCTGGCCGTAAACCAGCGGCTTGCCGGGCACGACATCCTGCCGGCCGGCAACGAGGTTGCTTTCGATCATGAGGCCGATGATGCGCTCGTCGCCCGCCGCGACCTGTCCCGCCACGTCGGCCGCGACCATCGGCTGGTTCTCCGGCTTCTTGCTGCTGTTGGCATGGCTGACATCGATCATCAGCCGTGGCGCGATGCCGACGCGGGTGAGTTCGGCGCTGGCCGCCTCGACGCTTGCGGCATCGTAATTGGGCGCAAGCCCGCCACGCAGGATGACGTGGCAGTCCTCATTGCCGGTGGTGGCTGCGATCGCGCTGCGCCCGCCCTTGGTGACTGCCATGAAATGATGCGGGTGCGCGGCGGATTTCACGGCATCGGCTGCAATGCGGACATTGCCGTCGGTGCCATTCTTGAAGCCGACCGGGCACGACAGGCCGGATGCCAGCTCGCGATGGATCTGGCTCTCGGTCGTGCGCGCGCCGATCGCACCCCAGGCGACGAGATCGGCGATGTATTGCGGGGTCGTCATGTCGAGGAATTCGGTCGCAGCCGGCAGGCCGAGATTGTTGACTGCGGCGAGCACGTTGCGCGCCAGCCTCAGCCCCTTGTCGATGTTGAAGCTGCCGTCGAGATCGGGATCGTTGATCAGGCCTTTCCAGCCGACCGTGGTGCGGGGCTTCTCGAAATAGACCCGCATGACGATCTCGAGCCGGTCGGACAGACTATCGCGCAGTGCCGCCAGACGATTGGCGTAGTCTATGGCTGCGGCCGGATCATGGATCGAACAGGGACCCACCACGACCAGCAGCCGGTCGTCGGTACCGGTCAACATGGCGTGGATCGCGTTGCGCGACGCAGCGACCGTGCGGGTCGCCGTCAGCGTGCGCGGTATCTCCTGCATCACCTGTTCAGGTGTGCTTAGTTCCTTGAGTTCCTTGACCCGAAGGTCGTCTGTGGTGGTCAACACGGCTTTCTGCTCCTGGTTGGGAGACCTGCCGGCTGAAACAAAAAAGCCGCCAGGTCTGGCGGCTGTTCGGATTTTTATGCTGCAATCTTCAGATCGAGCGCAATCCTCCCGCCGCCAGCGAGCTACCGTAGCTAAAGTACCAAAACGAGGCGGTCAGGTGGATCATGGGGAGGCTAATAGCCGAAGTCATTGCGTTTGTCACGCCCCAGAACACCAACCAAAATCGCTTCGGCTGCCAACTGACGGCGCTTTCTGTGTTCAAGGCATACTATTCGCCGATGATGCCAGGCACATTCTGGTCGTAATCCACCAGCGCGCCGGTCATCACGCCGGATTGGGGCGACAGCATGTAGGTGATGAGACCCGCCATCTCATGCGTCTTCACGAGCTGTCCCATCGGCGCGGCGGCTTCGGCCTTGGCCAGCCAATCGGCTCCGGCGCCGTGGAACCTCGCCTGCGTATCGGCCTCGCCCGGCGTGTCCATCCAGCCCGGCAGCACGGCGTTGCTGCGGATGCGGTTGCGGCGATAGGCGTTGGCGACATTCTTGGTCAGCGTCGCCAGGGCGCCCTTGCTGGCCGAATAGGAGGACAGGAACGACTGGCCGCCATGCACGTTCACTGAAAGCACATTGACGATCGAGCCCGCCTGCCCGGTTTCCAAGAGATGCTTGACCAGGCCCTGCATCAGGAAGAACGGGCCGCGCACGTTGATGGCGAACATCTCGTCGAACATGGCGGGCGTGGTTTCGACCAGCGAGCCGCGCGCCGCCGAGGCGGCGGCGTTGACCAGCGCATTCAGGCTGCCGAAGCGCGTCACGCCGGCTTCGACGGCGGCGAGACAGGCGTCCGGGTCGGCAAGGTCTGCGCTGATGAAGATCGCTTCCGCGCCCTTCTTTTCCAGCTCCGCAACGGCGGATCGGCCTTTAGCTTCGGAACGTCCGAGCAGAACCAATGCTTTGCAGCCTTCGTCTACGAGTTGCCGTGCGACGGCCAGTCCGACGCCCTGCGCGCCGCCGGTGATCAGCGCGCGCGTCGCGCCGTTGCGTGTACTGAGAGTGGTCATCCCGACCTCCCGTTTTTGACTATTTGTCGAGACGGATCGTCTTGCCCTGCTTGGCGGATTTGAGCGCCGCATCGGCGATTTTCAGCGCGATCAGTCCGTCTTTGCCGCTGGGTGACGCCTTCTTGCCAGTCGTCGTCGCCTCGATGAAGGTCGCGATCTCGTTGGCATAGGCGTCGATGTAGCGGGTCATGAAGAAGTCGTGCAGCGGCGGACGGACATACCCCTTCTCGCTGGCCACTTCGATCGAGACCGGGCGCTGGTTTTCGGCTGCGACCATGCCTTTCGAACCATGCACTTCGATACGCTGGTCATAGCCATAGGTGGCGCGGCGCGAATTGGAGATGACGGCCTGTTTGCCCGACGCCGTTTCGAGGATGACGCTGACGGAATCGAAATCGCCGGCCTCGCCGATCTTCTTGTCGACCAGCACCGACGCGTGCGCCGATACCGCCACAGGCTCCTCGCCGAGCAGGAAACGCGCCATGTCGAAATCATGGATGGTCATGTCGCGGAAGATGCCGCCCGAACGCTTGATATAGTCGACCGGCGGCGCGCCCGGGTCGCGCGAGGTGATCACCACCTGCTCGACCTTGCCGATGGCACCGTCGTCGATCGCCTTGCGCACCGCTGCAAAATGCGGATCGAAGCGTCGGTTGAAGCCCACCATCAGCGCCGTCTTGGTCTTGTCGACCACGGCCAGGCATTTCTCCACGCGCTTGACGTCGAGATCGATCGGCTTCTCGCAGAAGATCGCCTTGCCGGCCTTGGCGAAGCGCTCGATCAGGTCGGCATGGGTGTCGGTGGGCGTGCAGATGATCACCGCATCGATGTCCGCAGCCTTCTCGATCGCTTCGATGGACCGGACTTCGGCGCCATAGCTCTTTGCCAGTTCCTTGGCCGCCTTCTCGAAGGCATCGGCCACGGCGACCAGCTTGGCCTGCGGGTTCGAGCCGACCGCCTGCGCGTGAACCTTGCCGATGCGGCCGGCGCCGAGGAGACCAAAACGCACTGTCATGACAACCCCTTTGCTAGGCGCGCCGGTCGAGGTCGCACCGGATTCGGAATGAAAAGGCCAGAAAGACTCTGTATGAAATATTTATTCCACATTCTCTCAGGCCGTCAAGCACCAAGGCATGCCGGATGCGATCCGAATACAAGCATGTGTTCTTGGTGCGAACGCAGCTTCGACCAACCCTGGGGCAGGCTGGTCGAAGCTAGAACAGCGCCTTCAGTTCGGCCAGCTTGTCGTTGACCAGCCAGCCGTAATAGTTCTCTTCCGGCAGCTTCTCCGGTTCGCCGGCGGCGCGGCGGCGGTCGTTCTCGGCCTTCAACTGAGAAGCGCGGGCTTCCGGATTGCCGACATTGTAGAGCGTGGCGGTAAGGCCTGGATTCTGCGAGATGTCGAAGCCCGCGATGTTGCGATAGGCCTGGATGGATGTCTTCACGATCGCGGCGACGTAGGGCAGCGTCATGTCCGGGTCCATGATCGTCTTGTAGATCTCGTTGGGATCGTCGACATCGAGCTTGGGGAAGCCCGAGACCTTGTTGACCATGTCGCTCATCTGCAGCGCTGTCAGCGGGTTGAGCTGGCCGAGCCCAAAGGTCTGGCCGGCATAATAAGGCTGGAAGAAGGTTGCGCCGAAGCGGTCGTTGGGGAAGCTTTTGCCGCCCACCGTCTTGCCTCGGAAGGAGCGGTTCCACACCTGCTCGCGGCATTCCCAGATGTCGTTGCTGCCGGTCTCATTGGCGCATTTCGCGAATTCCGGACGCCGAATGAATTCGGAGACATCCTCGCCCTTGTAGGCGAAGGTCAGCTTCGAGGAGAGGTAGGACATCGCCTTGACGTAATAGGTCTGCAAGCGGTCATAGGCGCCGACATTGTAGGTGTGCTCGCCGACAAGCGCGCCGACGATGTGCATGGGATCGACACCGTAGGCTGCTGCGGCTTTCTTGATCTTGCCACGCAGTTCGGCGTCGTTCTGCAGAAGCGCATAGACCTTGCGGTATTTGGCATCGAAGGAGGTGTTGGTTGCCTTGGTGCGCTTGGTGGAGGCGCCGGGGACGGGTGGCTGTTCGGCATTGCGGTTTCCCGGCGGCACCAGGGTGGCTGCATGTGCTGCAACCAGTGTCCCTGCGGCCAGCGCCGAAGCGAGAAGGAAAGAGACCAGTTTCGTCATCAGCGGCCGCTCGAAATCGTGCTATCCAAGAACCCGCAAAGGTCCGGAACAGACCTCGCGCTGGATTTGCTCTAGGAAAAGCGGGAGGGCGAGTCGAGCCTTTCGTGCCCGATTGCGGCGAAAGGCGTAGGCCTGCTTCCATTTGGCCACACCGGGATGGTGAGATCTAGTCGAGCGCCGAGTTCTTCAGGAACTGCACGAATTCTTCAACGAGCCCGGCGCACATGCCCTGTTGGGGGACGTCGAGCACCAGCAGCAAGTCACGCAGTTCTTGTTTCGAAAGCGGGCCGTGCTCCGAGCTGACTTGGCCATATTGAGCGGTGCCGCGCGATGCGATCGATCGGTTGAGAGTGTAGTTCCTTATCTGGTCGCCGATCGAGAGCTGAACCCACAGCGAACCACCATCGGCGGCAGCGGCACAGTCCACAACGGTAACAAGAGGCGGCGTGGTGAGCGTCATCTGGAATCCTGATGTATGGCGCTGCCAGGCAACCTCTTGTCACAAAGACCGAGATTACAGGATGAAGCGCGACAGGTCGGTGTTCTTCGACAGGTCTCCGACATGCTTCTTCACATAGTCGGCGTCGATCGTCACCTTGCTGCCGTTGCGGTCCGGCGCATCGTAGGAAATCTCGTCCAGCACGCGTTCCATCACCGTCTGCAGGCGCCGCGCACCGATGTTCTCCACCGTCGCGTTGAGGTCGACGGCGATGCCGGCCAGCGAATCGATGGCATCGTCGGTGAAGTCCAGGTCGACGCCTTCCGTCTTCATCAGCGCGATATACTGCTTGATCAGGCTGGCTTCGGTCTCGGTCAGGATGCGCACGAAGTCTTCCTTCTCCAGCGCCCGCAATTCGACGCGGATCGGCAGGCGGCCCTGCAACTCCGGCAGAAGGTCGGACGGTTTGGAGACGTGGAAGGCGCCGGAGGCGATGAACAGGATATGGTCGGTCTTCACCGGTCCATATTTGGTCGCCACCGTCGTGCCTTCGACCAGCGGCAGCAGGTCGCGCTGCACGCCTTCGCGCGAAGGGCCGCCCGAAACGTCGGAGCGCGCCGCGATCTTGTCGATCTCGTCGAGGAAGACAATGCCGTCATTCTCGGCCGCTTCCATGGCGCGGCGCACCACTTCGTCCTGGTCGAGCAGCTTGTCGGACTCGTCCTGGATCAAAAGGTCGTAGCTTTCCTTGACCGTGGTCTTGCGCATCTTGGTGCGCTTGCCACCCATGGCCTTCGACAGCATGTCGTTGATGTTCAGCACGCCGACGCCGCCCGGCATGCCGGGGATCTCGAAGCCGGGCATGCCGCCGGTGCCAGTATCGGTCACCTCGATCTCGATCTCCTTGTCGTCCAGTTCGCCGTCGCGCAGCTTCTTCTTGAAGCTTTCGCGTGTCGCCGGCGACGCAGTCTTGCCAACCAAGGCCTCCAGCACGCGCTCTTCGGCGTTCACATGGGCGCGCGCCTTGACGTCTTCGCGCATCTTTTCACGCACCAGGCCGATGCCGACCTCAACCAGATCGCGTACGATCTGTTCGACGTCGCGGCCGACATAGCCGACCTCGGTGAATTTGGTTGCCTCGACCTTGACGAAGGGCGCGCCTGCCAGCTTGGCCAAGCGGCGCGAGATCTCGGTCTTGCCGACGCCGGTCGGCCCGATCATCAGGATGTTCTTCGGCATCACCTCTTCGCGCATCTGGCCTTCCAGCTGCTGGCGGCGCCAGCGGTTGCGCAGCGCGATCGCCACGGCGCGCTTGGCATCTTTCTGGCCGATGATGAAACGGTCGAGTTCGGAAACGATTTCGCGGGGAGAGAAATTGCTCATGAAATTACACGTCTACGCTTGTTTGATGGGAGGGAGTTTTTCGAGCACGGATGTGGGGAGCGTCGGGCGTACGATCAAGCGCCTGATATGCTGCCAGCCGGCGCCGAAGGTTATGATCAGCGCGCCGACCACCAGCAGGATCAAGGCAAAGGGTGGAATTCCGGTGCTGTTGGCCGTTGAATTGACCAGATAGTAGATACCGAGCGACCCGAAATAGGCAAGCGTCGGCACCAGCAGCGAACGACGATCGATGGCAAGCGCCACATAGACGAAGGCGATGATGAGGATGGCCAGCATGACCGTGGCGTTCGCGTCGGGTTCGATGCGGCCCATCACGACATCCTGACCCGTGGCCATGATGAAGAGCGGGTGCACCAGCATCGGGGCCGACACGACATGAAGCCAGAACGCGCAATCGGACCAGATCTTGCGCCGTTCGCGGTCATACACGTCGAGCGCGACAGCTGTGCCGAAAACGATCAGACCGCAGATGAGCGGCATGTAGAGCGCGGCCCGCATCAGCTCCGGCATGTCTTCCAGCCTTGGCGGCGCAACCATCCCGGTGGTCACGCCGTCGTAAAGCAGGAGCGCGGTCTGAAGGAAGGCGAGAAGCGTTGCGGCGATCGCAAAAACGCCTGCAAGGATGGGCACCCTGAAGCGCCAGAAATAGAGCGCGACTGCCGCCATGATGCCGCCGAGAAAGAGATAGCCGGCGCCCGAGGCCTGCTGGCGAAGCGCCAGCAGCTGCCAGATCGATTCCGGTTTCTGGATCGGATAGCGCGCGAAGATTTCCAGCCCGAGCGCGACGGTGAAGGAAATGACGAAAAACAGGCTGAGCACCGTCGACGACAGTTTCATGCGGTGCTGGCGGGTCACCACTTCGGCGAGCCCCCAGGAAAACACGGCAACGAGCGCCGCGATCCAAAGTCGCTGGCCGGGCAACAGCGTGTTGAGCACGAAATAGAAACCGACCGTCAGCAGGATCGTGCCGACAGTGACGAAAAGATCGTTTCCGCCGCCGATCAGCCGCAGGTTCTCCTCGGCCGACTCCGCTGCGTCTTCCGCATTGAAGGAGCCGCTGCGCTCCAGCGCATAAAGCCGGTCGCGCTGCTGCACCGTGATCACGCCCTGGGTAACCGCGCTGTCGAGTGTTTCCTGGCTGATCACGACTGACATCCCGTCATCATGCGGCACCTTGCCAGGCTTTGACGACCTCGAGCGGGTAGACCAGCATCAGGACGTTGAGCGTGAGATTGTCGCGGATCATATAGCCGGTGCCGAGCTCGAACAGAATGGCGAAGGTCACGACCAGCCACACGGGAAAATAGCGGGCGGCCGCAAAGCCTACCATCATGGCCAGTGTGTCCGACACCGAATTGATGATGGAATCGCCATAATAGTCGAGCGAGATCGTGCCAGCGCGGTAGCGGTCGATGATGATCGGGCTGTTTTCCAAGATCTCCCAGCCACCCTCGATCACCAGCGCGAGGGCAAGCCTTACCCAGATCGACGAGCGCGGAAACAGGAATTTCGCCAGCGCATAGAACAGGAAGCCATGGATGACGTGCGAGGGCGTGTACCAGTCGGTGATGTGCTGGGAATTCTCCGAGCTCATCACCACGCCATGCCACAGCTTGACAGTGCCGCAGGTGCAGATCGCCGGATGACCCTGAAAGTAGAGTGTCAATGCCTGGATGGCGACCAGCGACACCACGATCACCAGACCGGCCGGCCAGGCCAGTCGCTGATGCAACGGCAGATCGCTGGCGCCGGCAGCGGTCATTCGCCGTCCGTGTCGTCTGGATTGTCGATCGCCATCAGCAACGCTTCGCCTGTGGCGGTCTTGAAGCGACGGACCGGGCGGAAACCGACTTTTTCATAAACCCTGACCGCAACCTCATTCGCTGGGTCCGGATCCAGGATAACGCGCGGCGCGCCCTCTTCGAACAGCATCTCCACGAATTCCGTGATCAGCCGGGTGCCGTGACCTTTACCGATCAGGTCGGGTTCGCCGATGAACTGATCGATGCCGAGCGTACCGGTCGGCTGATCCTGGAACGGGTTTTCGTCCTCGTCGAGGTGAGGGTCGTAGCTCTGGATGAAGCCAATCGGTTTGCCGTCCAGCTCGATAATGAAAGGTTCGGTGTCGACGCTGTCGATCGTCCCGGCGATGCCTTCCATCTCTGTTGCCTTGGCGCCCCACCATGCCGCGACATGCGGCATGACGAGCCAGCGCGCCAGTAACGGCATGTCCTCATGCGTCAGTGGACGAAAGCCGTAGCTGGGCGCCTTCGGGGAATTCACGATCAGGCGGCGTCCAGCGTCTCGACGACGAAATTGTGGTTGGTATAGACGCAGATATCGGCCGCGATCTGCATGGCCTTGCGGGCGATCTCCTCGGCGTCCTTGTCGGTGTCGATCAGGGCGCGCGCGGCGGCCAGCGCATAGTTGCCGCCCGAACCGATCGCCATCACGCCCTGTTCCGGCTCCAGCACATCGCCATTGCCGGTCAGTGCCAGAGACACATTCTTGTCCGCCACCAGCATCATCGCTTCCAGCCGGCGCAGATAACGGTCGGTGCGCCAGTCCTTGGCGAGCTCGACGCTCGCGCGCATCAACTGGTCGGGATATTGCTCGAGCTTGGCTTCCAGCCGCTCCAGAAGCGTGAAGGCATCGGCCGTCGCGCCGGCGAAACCGGCGATCACGCTGCCACCCTTGCCGATGCGGCGCACCTTGCGCGCATTGCCCTTCATGATGGTCTGGCCAAGGCTGACCTGGCCGTCGCCGGCGATCACCACCTTGCCACCCTTGCGCACGGTGACGATGGTCGTGGAGTGCATGGAACGTTCGTCTGACATGTTTTGCTCCGATTCCGCGCCATCCCTTCCGAGGCGATTGGCGCGTTACGAGTTGAGTTGCGGCATATGTATGCAGCGCCATCCCGTTTGCAAACCCGGAATGGAGCTGCAGCCCAACCCGACTCCAAGTGCACAATAGACTGCAAAGCCTTATGTTTCGACTGGCGGTTTTGGCAACTGGCAATCGCCGGATCATGCTGTTAGAACGCACTCGTTTTCCTGTAACGAGGATGAGGTCATGGCGCCCCGTTCGGCCGAAATCAGCCGCAAGACCAAGGAGACCGACATCACCGTGTCGGTTCATGTCGACGGCACCGGCAAGTCCGACATGTCGACCGGGGTCGGCTTCTTCGACCATATGCTCGACCAGCTGTCGCGCCATTCCCTGATCGACATGACGGTGAAGGCAACAGGCGACCTGCACATCGACGATCACCACACTGTCGAAGATACCGGCATCGCCATCGGCCAGGCGCTGGCCAAGGCTCTCGGCGAACGGCGCGGCATCATGCGCTACGCCTCGATCGATCTCGCCATGGACGAGACGCTGACACGCGCCGCCATCGACGTCTCGGGCCGGCCATTCCTGGTCTGGAACGTCGCTTTTTCGGCGCCGAAGATCGGCACTTTCGACACCGAGCTGGTGCGCGAGTTCTTCCAGGCGCTGTCGCAGCATGCCGGCATCACGCTGCATGTGACGAACCACTATGGCGCCAACAATCATCACATCGCCGAAACCTGCTTCAAGGCGGTTGCGCGCGCCCTGCGCGCCGCGCTCGAAAGCGATCCGCGCCAGCCGGACGCGGTTCCTTCCACCAAGGGTTCGCTGCAGGGTTAGTCATGGCCAGCTACATCGTCATGGAGCCACCTTCCGATGGCCTCGATACGAGGCCCGAGGGGACGCGGTTGATCCGTGACGGATTTTCCTGGGTAGGCTTCATCCTGCCGCCGCTCTGGCTGCTGTGGCATCGGCTCTGGTTTGCCGCAGTGTTGGCCTTCGTCATTCTAGGCGCGCTGTCCTTTGTCGGTGAAAGCGAGGGGCTGGCTCTTGCCGGCTCGCTGCTGACCTTGCTCGTGTCTTTCATTGTCGGGTTCGAGGGGGTGGCGTTGCGGGTTGCCGCATTGCGCCGCGCAGGCTGGACCGAGTGGGGCATTGTTGAGGCCGAGAATTTTGCCGATGCCGAAACCCGCTATGCGTTCGGGCGCCAGCCGTCCGAGCCAGCGGTCGAGCCAACCGAACCGCGCCCGACGATCGTGCCGGCCGCCAATCGCGCGCGTCCGGTGCAGACCGGCATGGCGCTTGGACTTTCCCACCCCGGACGACACTGACATGCTGGTTGCCATCATCGACTACGGCTCGGGCAATCTGCGCTCGGCCACCAAGGCCTTCGAACGCGCCGCGCGCGAAGCGGGCATTGCCGCAGACATCGAACTGACAGCGGATGCCGAGCGGGTGCGCCGCGCCGACCGCGTCGTGCTGCCCGGTGTCGGCGCCTATGCCGATTGTGCAGCCGGCCTGCATGCGGTCGACGGCATGTGGGAAGCGGTCCAGGAGGTCGCCATCTCCAAAGGCCGGCCTTTTCTGGGCATCTGCGTCGGCATGCAGCTGATGTCGGAGCGCGGGCTGGAAAAGACGATCACCAAGGGCTTCGGCTGGATCGGTGGCGATGTGAAGGAGATCAAGCCTTTCGATGCCTCCCTCAAGATCCCGCAGATCGGCTGGAACACGATCGAGGTGAGGCGCGAGCATCCGTTATTTGCCGGCATACCGACCGGGCAGGATGGTCTCCATGCCTATTTCGTCCATTCCTATCATCTCGATGCCCGCAATCCAGGCGAGGTGCTCGCCGTGGCTGACTATGGCGGTCCAGTGACCGCCGCCGTTGCGCGCGACAACCTTGTCGGTACGCAGTTCCATCCCGAAAAGAGCCAGGCGCTTGGTCTTGCACTGATCGCCAATTTCCTGCGCTGGAAGCCGTGAGGAGGATATCGTGAGCAAGAAGGGCTACTGGATGGCGATGGTCGATGTCCGCGACGCGGATATCTACAAGAAGTACATCGAAACCAATGGCGCGGCCTTTTCCAAATACGGCGCCAAGTTCCTGGTCCGTGCCGGGCGCCACACCGAACCGGAAGGACCGACCGGCAACCGGCATGTGATCATCGAATTCAGCTCCTACGAGACGGCGCTCGCCTGCTACAATTCGCCGGAATACCAGGAGGCCCTGAAGCATCGGCTGGCCGGATCGATCGGCAAGGTCGCCATCGTCGAGGGGGCATAGATGATCCTTTTTCCGGCGATCGACCTGAAGGATGGCAAGTGCGTTCGCCTGAAATTAGGCGACATGGACACCGCCACCGTCTACAATGAAGACCCCGCCGACCAGGCGCAGGCCTTCGAGGCGCAAGGCTTCGAATGGCTGCACGTCGTCGACCTGAATGGCGCCTTCAAGGGCAAAAGCGTCAACAGCGCCGCCGTCGGCGCCATTTTGAAAGCCACCAAAAACCCGGTGCAGCTCGGCGGTGGCATCCGCACCTTGCCGCAGATCGAGGATTGGCTGGACCGCGGGCTTGCCCGCGTCATCCTGGGGACGGTCGCCGTGCGCGATCCCGAGCTGGTCAAGGAAGCCTGCCGGGCATTTCCCGGCAAGGTTGCCGTCGGCATCGACGCCAAGGGCGGCAAGGTGGCGGTTGAAGGCTGGGCGGAAGCCTCCAGCCTCGGCGTCGTCGAACTGGCGAAGAAGTTCGAAGGCGCCGGCGTCGCGGCCATCATCTACACCGACATCGACCGCGACGGCGTGCTGACCGGCATCAACTGGGATTCGACCATCGATCTTGCCGAGGCGGTATCGATCCCCGTCATCGCTTCCGGCGGGCTGGCCTCGATCGCCGACATCGTGCGCATGACCATGCCCGACGCCGCCAAGCTCGAAGGCGCCATTTCCGGCCGTGCGCTCTACGACGGCCGTATCGATCCCGCGGAGGCGCTGGCGATCCTGAAGGGCAAGACGAAGGAGGCAGCCTGGTGAAACTGTCGATTATCCTGGCCTCCTATGACAGTGGCCATTTCCATGGTGGCTGCGGCCAAGGGCCCGACGCGCTGATCGCCGGCGGACTGGTCGAAGCGCTGACGCTTGCCGGTCACGAAGTCGACGTGGAAGATATCGGCAAGGTCGGTGACGAGCAGGGTCGCGAGATCGCCACGGGATTCGCAGTCTGCACCGCGGTAGCCGAAAAGGTACGCGCCGTGCGGGAAAATGGCCGGTTTCCTGTCGTGCTGGCGGGCAATTGTCTGACGGCGTCTGGAGCGGTTGCCGGCGAGGACGCCGATTCCGTCATCTGGGCCGATCAGCACGGCGACCTCAACACGCCCGAGACTTCGATCTACGGCTTTCTCGACGGCATGGCGCTGTCGACGCTGCTCGGCCTGTGCTGGAAGCCGATGGCGCTGGAAATACCCGGCTTCAAGCCGGTCGATCCCTCGCGCTGCATATTGGTCAATGCACGCGATCTCGACCCCGACGAAAAAACGCTTCTGGAGACCCTGCCTATCATCCGCACCGAATGCGGTGGCGTCGTCGGAGCCGTTGCCAAGCTCAAATCAGCCGGCGCGACGCGCACCCATATGCATATCGATCTCGACGTGCATGATCCGAACGAGTTGCAGGCCAACCGCTACACGACGGAAGGCGGTCCAAATCCTGTACAATTGCGCCGCGCGGCCTGCATCATGGCCAAGGACGTGCCGGTCGTGGGCATCACCATCTCGGCTTACGACCCGGCCTTCGATGCCCAGGCCGAAGTGCCGCCATTGGTTGGGCAACTGCTCACCGACCTGCTTGCCACGGTGGAAAAGGAGGCCGTCGCTTGACACTGAAGGCACGCGTCATTCCCTGTTTGGATGTGAAAGACGGCCGCGTCGCCCGCAGCTGCGCAGCAGCGAGGACGCGCACACAAAAAATGGAGGCCGTTCTTTGACACTGAAGGCAAGAGTCATCCCGTGCCTGGACGTGAAGGACGGCCGCGTGGTGAAAGGCGTCAACTTCGTCGACCTGGTCGACGCCGGCGATCCGGTGGAAGCCGCCAAGGCCTATGACGCGGCCGGCGCCGACGAGCTTTGCTTCCTCGACATCACCGCCTCGTCCGATAACCGCGAAACCATCTTCGATGTCGTCGCCCGCACTGCCGAACAGTGCTTCATGCCGCTGACGGTCGGCGGCGGCGTGCGTCAGGTGGCCGATATCCGCAAACTGCTGCTTGCCGGCGCCGACAAGGTGTCGATCAACACCGCGGCCGTTAAGAATCCTTCCTTCGTGGCGGAAGCCGCCGACAAGTTCGGCAACCAGTGCATCGTCGTCGCCATCGACGCCAAGAAGGTGTCGGCGGCAGGCGAAGCCGACCGCTGGGAGATCTTCACCCATGGCGGCCGTGAAAAGACCGGCATCGATGCCGTCGAATTCGCGGCCAAGGTCGTCGATCTCGGCGCCGGCGAGATCCTGCTGACCTCGATGGACCGCGACGGTACGAAGGCGGGTTACGATATCGCCTTGACGTGTGCTGTCGCGGACGCGGTTCGCGCGCCGGTGATTGCTTCTGGCGGTGTCGGCAATCTCGATCACATGGTTGCCGGTATCCGCGATGGCCATGCCACTGCTGTGCTTGCCGCATCGATCTTCCACTTCGGCACCTACACGATTGCCGAGGCCAAGCGGCATATGGCGGCGGCTGGTCTGCCGATGCGACTCGACTCACTGTCCAAAGGGTCTTAAACGGCGGTTATGACTGGCTTTTCGCTTTCCGACCTCGAAGCGACCATCCACGAGCGCGCGCATTCCGGCGACCCGGAATCGTGGACGGCCAAGCTTTATGCGCGTGGCATGGACAAGGCCGCGCAAAAGCTCGGCGAAGAAGCCGTCGAGACCGTCATCGCCGCAATCAAAGGTGACCGGCAGGGGCTCGTTTCGGAAAGCGCCGATCTTCTCTATCATTGGCTGGTGGTGCTCGGCATCGCCGGCGTGCCGCTGGATGAGGTGCTTGCGGAACTCGAACGCCGGACCGGGCGTTCAGGCATCGCCGAGAAGGCCTCGCGGGACGGGCGGGACTGATGTTGGAAAGGGCGGGGAACTCGATGGACCAGCTCACGCCGACCGAGAAATACTCCCCCTATCTTTTCTTTTCCGCCGAGGACTGGGCCAAGTTCCGCGCCGACACGCCCATGACGCTTGGTCGAGACGAGATCGACAGGCTGCGTTCGCTGAACGATCCGGTCGACCTGGAAGAGGTGACGCGCATCTACCTTTCGATGTCGCGCCTGCTTTCGGCACATGTCGAATCCAGCCAGATGCTGTTTCGCCAGCGCCGGGCCTTCTTCAACAAGGCAAGCGTGGTCAAGACGCCCTACATCATCGGCATCGCCGGTTCCGTTGCTGTCGGCAAGTCGACCACCGCGCGTGTCTTGAAGGAATTGCTCGCGCGCTGGCCGTCCAGCCCCAAGGTCGATCTGGTGACGACCGACGGTTTTCTTCTGCCCAACGAAGTGCTGCGTCGCGACCGGCTGATGGAGCGCAAGGGCTTTCCGGACAGCTATGACGTCGGCGCGCTGCTGCGGTTCCTGTCCTCGATCAAATCGGGCGAACGCGACGTGCGCGCGCCGCTCTATTCGCACCTCACCTATGACGTGCTGCCAGGGGCCTATGTCACCATCGATCGGCCGGATATCCTGATCTTCGAAGGCATCAACGTGTTGCAGCCCGGCAGGCTGCCGATGGACGGCAAGTTCGTGCCGTTCCTGTCGGATTTCTTCGATTTCTCGATCTACATCGATGCCGACGAAGAGCTGATCCACGAGTGGTACATCGCCCGCTTCATGCGGCTGCGCGAGACCGCTTTCCGCAATCCGGAATCCTTCTTCCATCGCTATTCGCAGCTGTCGGAGACCGCCGCTCGCGCCATCGCCGAGGGGCTTTGGGCCAACATCAACCTGAAGAACCTGCGCGAGAACATCCTGCCGACGCGCCCGCGCGCCGATCTCATCCTGCGCAAGGGCGCCAATCATCTGGTCGAGGAAGTGGCGCTGCGGAAGCTTTAGGTTGTGCTTGTTGACGGCCGATTCTCGGGTCACGCGAGGAAAAGAAGCGGCAGGATCAACAGCGGGGAGATCGGCACGCCCGCCATGTTGAGAAAAAGCACGAGCTGAGGAATCATCCAGGCAAAGATAATCGGCAGTTCTGCTTTGAATGGGCCGCTGCCAGCGACCCAGGGGCGCCGCGCGACGAGGAGAGCGCCGCACAGCAACAGCGCAAGATCGTAGTTGTGTATGTAAGGGGTTATCAGAACCGTCGCCAGCAGCAGCAGGGCAGCTCGCCGCTCGGGGTCGGACACACGCCAAAGGCGCCAAACGAAAGCAATGCCGATCGCGATGGCGAAGACGGCATGGGCTGCTATGGCGATATCGGACTGCCCCGTCACGATCCGCATGGCCATGAACACGGACGGTATCATGGCCATGAAAGGTCCAGTGCCATTCCGTTCGAGCTCACTGAGTTTCGGCAGGGTGTCACCCAGATAGGTGCGCCATGTTTCGATTCCGAAAATGGCTATCGAGGAACCCAGGAAAAGCACCGTTAGAAACGCTGTCCAGAGGATCATCCACCAGCGGCGTTCGACACCCCAAAGCAGAGGCAGCAAGAAACCGCCTTGCGGTTTGATCGTCAACACGGTGGCGGCGATGGTTGGAATTGCGTCGCGTGACGTCCGGGCCGACAGTGCCAGCAGCACGAGTCCGGTGACGAGGCTGCCGCTCTGACCATAATAGAGGTTCAGGACCGTGGCCGGGGACGTGAGCAGGACGGCAGTCTCGAGCCGATTGAAACCAAACCGCCGCGCGCCGATGAAGAGCAGGATAAGGCCGAGCGCTGACCATATGGCGAGTGCCGGATAATAGCCGATGAGCCCAAACGGCCAGACAAGAAGCAAGGAGTGTGGTGGATAGGCCCACAGGCGCAGGCCAAGTTCGGCTCCGCCTACCAGTGTCGCCTGATAGGCTTCGAAGTCGGCAATGGAATAGATTTTACCTGCCTGGCCCGACAGCTCCATGCGGGCCACCGTCCACAGATTGATGAAGTCGTCACCAACAGGCCTGCCATCGGCATTAAGCATTCCGTTGATGCCGCTCAGCTCGCTGCTTTTGTATGCCAAAAAGCCGACGAGATGAGCCAGGCCCAATGCAAGAAGAGATAGTTTGAGATTGCGCCCGGTCTTGCCCATGCCCACCACCGCAGCGATTCGATGGCGAGACGATCCCCGAACTGGATGTGGACTGTCTATAGAGAACTTGCGATGAGCCGCGCTACGGCTGTGTCACCCGCCTCAGCGTCAGATTGATCCGGCCGCCGTTCTTCAGCAGTGCCGAAGTCATCGGATAGATGCGATCGACGCCATGGAAGGCGAGGCGCCCTTCGCCGCCCAGCACAACGACGTCGCCCGATTTCAGCCGGAACGAGACAGTCTTGCCGTCGCGCACCGTCTGCCCGACACGGAACAGGCAATCGTCGCCGAGCGAGATCGAGACGACCGGCGCTGCGAATTCAACCTCGTCGCGGTCCTGATGCAGCCCCATCTTGGCGTCGGCCGTGTAGAAGTTGACCAGGCAGGCTTCCGGCGGGTGCGGATAGGCTGAAACTTCACGCCACAAGGCGAGCAGGCTTTCCGGGATGGCTGGCCATGGCTTTCCGGTCACCGGATGCACGGCCTGATAGCGATAGCCGTTCTCCTTGTCCGTCACCCAGCCAAGCGTGCCGCAATTGGTCATGCGCACGCTCATCTCCTTGCCGGTGCGCGGCATTGCCGGCACGTAGAGCGGCGCTTCCTGCACGACGGTGCGTACGGCTTCGACCAAGGCCTCCTGGGCCGGCCGCGGAAGGTAGCCAGGCATGTGGCGGACGCCTTTGGGCAGGACAAGCATGATGATGTTTCCGGATTCGTCTCGCGTTCGAGGATAACAATGGATCCGCAAACGAAAAACGGCGACCCGAAAGCCGCCGTGTCGTTGTTCTGGTCCGTTTCGCGGATCAGGACAGCTCAGGGATGCGCAAAACCTGACCCGGATAGATCTTGTCGGGATGGGTGAGCATCGGCTTGTTGGCCTCGAAGATCAGCGTGTTCTTGGCACCCTTGCCCTTGCCGTACTGCGCCTCGGCGATCTTCCAGAGATTGTCGCCCTTCTTCACCGTATAGAATACGGGGGCATTGGCGGGTGCCGCGGTGGCGGTATCGGCGCCGACCTTGAGCTCGTCCGCCTGCACTTTCGAGACACCCAGCGTGTTGCCGACGGCAATCACCGCTTTCTCGAAGATCGACTGGTCCTTGACCTCGCCCTTCAGCACAGCCGTGTCGCCTTTGATCTCGACCTGGACGCCATCGGTGCCGAGCTTGTGCGAATCCAGCTCTTTCTTCAGCGTGCCTGCATCAGGTGCCGCTTCCTCATCGTCGCCAATGCCGAGCTTCTTGCCGACGCCTTTGACGAAATCGAAAATTCCCATTGGAGGCCTCCATGCCTGTTGAGCGGGAGCGCCAACCTTGCATCAGAAAGCTTCGATGGGAAGTCACTTAGAACATGATCCCCGAAAAATTGCATGCTTTTAGGGAAAAATAACGTTTCAAAACAAAGAGATAGGTAAAATAGCGGCTCGTCTTTTATCACATTCCGCTCGACCGGAATTTATTCTTCGCCAACCCTGCCGCGCAGCTTTTTCACCGTTGAACGCCCGGCCTTGCTCTTGAGCCGCCGTTCGATCGCGCCCTTGCTGGGCCTGGTCTTCTTGCGGGGCGGGGGCGGTGGCTCCGCTGCCTTGGCCACCAGCGCCACCAGTCGGGAACGCGCGTCGGCGCGGTTCTGCTCCTGCGTGCGGAAGCGGCCCGCTTCGATGACGATGACACCGTCCTTGGTGGCGCGCTGGCCGGCAAAGCGTATCACGCGATCGCGCACACGCTCGGACAGGCCTGTCGCAAGCGCCGCGTTGAAGCGCAACTGCACTGCGGTGGCGACTTTGTTGACGTTCTGCCCGCCGGGGCCGGAAGAACGGATGAAGCTCTCCTCGAGGTCGTCCGGATGGATGACCGCCTCCGCGCTCACCATGATGATGTCTTCGTTTGCCATGACGCAGTGATGGCGCGGCGGCGACAAAAAGAAAAGGCCCGACCTGGAGCGCCGCGCGTCCTTTCGGACGCGCAAAGGACGCTCCAGCACTCTGAACTGGTGCATGACCTCGAAACCGGGGTCATGCACTGAGCCGGGCCCGTTGGAGGCAGATTAAGACAGGAGCGTTGCCCAGCCTATTCCGCAGCTTCCTGTACACGCGGGGCCGCACCACGCACGGCGGCGTCGACGTGATCTTCGAACTTGCCGAAATTGTCGATGAACATGCCCACCAGTTTGGCGGCCTGGCGGTCATAGCCGAGCTTGTCGGCCCAGGTCGAGCGTGGATCGAGAATGGCGCCGTCGACGCCTTCCACGGCCACCGGCACCTCGAAGCCGAAATTCGGATCGGTGCGGAATTCGGCCTGGTTGAGGGAGCCGTTCAGCGCGGCTGTGAGCAGCGCACGGGTCGCCTTGATCGGCATGCGCCGGCCGGTGCCATAGGCGCCGCCGGTCCAGCCTGTGTTGACCAGCCAGCAATCGACGCCATGGAGAGCGATCAGTTCGCGCAGCAGATTGCCGTATTCCGAAGGATGGCGCGGCATGAAAGGTGCGCCGAAACAGGTCGAGAAGGTGGCTTCCGGCTCGGTCACGCCCTTTTCCGTGCCGGCTACCTTGGCGGTGTAGCCGGACAGGAAGTGGTACATCGCCTGTGCAGGGGTCAGCTTCGCGATCGGCGGCATCACGCCGAAGGCATCGGCCGTCAGCATGATGATGTTCTTGGGATGGTTGGCGCGGCCGCTGGCGCTGGCATTCGGAATGAAATTCAACGGATAGGCGCAACGCGTGTTCTCGGTCAGCCGGCCATCGTCGAAATCCGGCACGCGCTGGTCGTCAAGGATGACGTTTTCCAGGACGGTGCCGAAGCGCCGGGTGGTTGCGAAGATTTCCGGCTCCGCCTCTGCCGACAGCTTGATGGTCTTGGCGTAGCAGCCACCCTCGAAGTTGAAGATGCCATGCGGTCCCCAGCCGTGCTCGTCGTCGCCGATCAGCGTACGCGACGGATCGGCCGAAAGCGTGGTCTTGCCCGTCCCTGACAGGCCGAAGAATACGGCGGCATCGCCGTCCGCACCTTCATTGGCCGAGCAATGCATCGGCATGACGCCCTGCTCCGGCAGCAGGTAGTTCAACGCCGTGAACACCGATTTCTTCATCTCGCCGGCATAGGACGTGCCACCGATCAGAACGATCATGCGGGTGAGATCGAGTGCGATCATGGTTTCGGTCCGCGCGCCGTGGCGGGCGGGATCGGCGCGGAAGGATGGCAGATCGATGATCGTCATCTTTGGCAGGAAACTGGCGAGCGCTTCCGTTTCCGGGCGGATCAAGAGGTTGCGGATGAACAGCGAATGCCAGGCGAATTCGGTGATGACGCGGGTCGGCAGGCTGAGCTCGGTGTCGGCGCCGCCGACGAGATCCTGCACATAAAGATCCTTGTCGGCCGCATGCGCCAGGAAGTCGGCAAGCAGCGTGTCGAACTGCTCGGGGGTGATGGCCTTGTTGTTGCCCCACCAGACGGTGTTTTCAGTCCTGGCGTCGCGCACCACGAACTTGTCCTTGGGTGAACGGCCGGTGTGCTGGCCGGTCTCGGCGACCAGGGCGCCGTGAGCCGTCAACTTCGCCTCGTTGCGGCGCAGCGCTTCCTCGTAGAGCTCGGCAGCGCCGAAATTGTAGCGCACCGTGCCAGACGTCTTCAGGCCAATCGCCTCGAGTCCGCATGCGGGGTTACGCTTGCCGCGTTCCGCCATCGATATTCTCCTTGATTGCCGTTTCGGTGGTTGCGTCAGATCGGGCGATCCAAGCCTCGGAAAAAGGCCAAAATCAGAAAAGGCAAACGATATCAAATCTTTAATCGATTTAAAAAATTTGAAAGATGTTTAAATCGTTTAAAAGCAAAAAAATCCCGGGCCGGTGCCAAAGCATTGCGAGAGGTGCGTCGTCCAATCTTGGCGAAGTGATGGCGAAGGGCTCATTGTGGACATAAGCGCTTAGCCGATGTAGGACGGCTGGCGGCGTGCCACATTTTGTACCCAATTTGTCCTGCACAAGCCCCTTCCCACCGTATGAAGGGACACCCGCTCATGAGGGAGCCGCTTGAAATGGCGACAATCGCGCTGGTCGATGACGACCGCAACATCCTGACGTCTGTTTCGATTGCCTTGGAATCGGAAGGATACCGGGTCGAAACCTATACGGATGGCGCATCCGCGCTCGAGGGGCTCGCGGCGCGTCCGCCGAACCTTGCCATCCTCGACATCAAGATGCCGCGCATGGACGGCATGGAATTGCTGCGCCGTCTGCGCCAGAAGACCGACCTTCCGGTCATCTTCCTGACGTCCAAGGACGACGAGATCGATGAACTGTTCGGCCTGAAGATGGGCGCCGACGACTTCATCAAGAAGCCGTTCTCGCAGCGCCTGCTGGTTGAACGCGTGCGTGCGGTTCTGCGCCGCACCAGTGCCCGCGAGGCGGCAGCCAAGGCGCCTACGCAGGCGTCGCGCTCGCTGGAACGCGGCCAGCTGGTCATGGACCAGGAGCGCCACACCTGCACCTGGAAAGGCGAGCCGGTGGTGCTCACCGTCACCGAATTCCTCATCCTGCATTCGCTGGCGCAGCGCCCGGGCGTTGTGAAAAGCCGTGATGCGCTGATGGATTCGGCCTATGATGAGCAGGTCTATGTCGACGACCGCACCATCGACAGCCACATCAAGCGGCTGCGCAAGAAGTTCAAGGCCGTCGACGATGACTTTGAGATGATCGAAACGCTTTACGGGGTCGGCTACCGGTTCCGCGAAGCCTGAGATTGACCGGGATCCGATGGCAGTAGAGGTAGAGCGGAACAGGCCAGCGGCCGCGCGGCGGTCGTCGCGAATCCTGCCCTCGGCCTTGTCGAAGGTAACGGTGCCGATGCGCCGTTTCCTCGGCCATCACATCTTCTCCAGCCTCACCCGCCGCATCCTTTTCCTCAACCTCGCCGGTTTGGCGGTGCTGGTCGTCGGCATCCTCTACCTCAATACGTTCCGCGACGGCCTGATCGATGCCCGCGTCGAAAGCCTGATGACGCAGGGCGAGATCATTGCCGGCGCCATCGCGGCTTCCGCGACGGTGGAGACCGACGCCATCCGCATCGATCCGGAAAAGCTGCTTGAATTGCAGGCCGGCGAGAGCCTCGGCCCGTCAGCCGACCAACTCGACAATCTCGATTTTCCGATCAATCCCGAACGTGTGGCGCCGGTTCTGCGGCGGCTGATTTCACCGACCCGCACCCGTGCCCGTATCTACGATCGCGACGCCAATCTGCTGCTCGATTCCAGGCATCTTTATTCGAAGGGCCAGATCCTGCGCTATGACCTGCCGCCGGTCGAGGAAGAGGAGCCCAGCCTGGCGGAACGCGCGCAGAAATTCGTCTTCGACATTTTCTCCAACCATTCGCTGCCGGTCTACAAGGAGCAGCCGGGCGGCAATGGAGCTGCTTTCCCCGAAGTGGTGAAGGCGCTGACCGGAGGGCCCTCCACATTTGTGAGGGTCAGCGAAAAGGGAGAACAGATCGTCTCGGTCGCGGTTCCGATCCAGCGCTTCCGGGCGGTGCTTGGCGTGCTCATGCTGTCCACCGAAGGCGGCGACATCGACAAGATCGTCGCGGCCGAGCGCAAGGCAATCCTGCGCGTCTTCGGCGTCGCGGCGCTGGTGACGGCGATCCTTTCGATGCTGCTTGCCTCGACCATCGCCAATCCGCTGCGCCGGCTGTCCGCGGCGGCGGTGCGCGTGCGCCGTTCCATCAAGAACCGCGAGGAGATACCGGATTTCTCCGAGCGCCAGGACGAGATCGGCAATCTGTCGATCGCGGTGCGCGACATGACCAACGCGCTTTATGCCCGCATCGAGGCGATCGAAAGCTTCGCCGCCGATGTCTCGCATGAATTGAAGAACCCGCTGACCTCGCTGCGCAGCGCCGTGGAAACCCTGCCATTGGCCAAGAACGAGACCTCGCGTGGCCGGCTGATGGAAGTGATCCAGCATGATGTGAGGCGGCTCGATCGCCTCATCACCGACATTTCCGACGCTTCGCGGCTCGATGCCGAACTGGCGCGCGATGACGCTGCCAAGGTCGATTTCAAGCAGTTCATCTCCGATCTCGTCAGCGTTTCGCGCGAGGCTTCCCATCACAAGAAGTCGGTCGAGATCGAAGTAAAGATTGCCAAGCTGCCGCAGGGCGCGAAGGGCTACTATGTTCAGGGTCATGATCTGCGCCTGGGCCAGGTCATCACCAACCTGATCGAGAATGCCCGCTCATTCGTGCCCGACGGCCACGGTCAGATCACGCTGTCGCTGGCCCGGTCGGGCAAGTTCAATATCCTGACGGTGGACGACAACGGCCCGGGCATCCGTGTCGAGAACATCGAACGCATCTTCGAACGGTTCTATACGGATCGGCCTGCCGGCGAGGCGTTCGGCCAGAATTCAGGCCTCGGCCTGTCGATCAGCCGGCAGATCGTCGAGGCGCATGGCGGCACGCTGACAGCCGAGAACATCTCCGGCACAAAGCCGGGCGAAATCCGGGGCGCCCGCTTCATCGTCGCCCTGCCGGCTGAAGGCTGAGCCCCTTGGTCGAGGACGGGGTGACTGTGACATCCGCGCCAAACATCCACGGCAGCGGTTTGCTGATAGGGGACCGTGGCATCCTCATCACCGGGGCGTCGGGTTCGGGCAAGTCGACGCTGGCCCTGGCGCTGATCAGCCATTTTCGTGCGCAAGGCCGGTTTTCCCGTCTGATCGCCGACGACCAACTCCTCATCTCTAGTCACGGTGGTCGCCTGCTTTGCGCCGCGCCACCCACCATCGCGGGGCTCGCCGAGGTTGCCGGCATCGGCCCGCAACCGGTGGCATACGAGAAGGAAGCGATGATCGACCTGTGCGTGCGGCTTGTTCCGGCTGCCGAAATGGAGCGGTTTCAGGCCGATGCAATGGTCGTCGTTGCAGGTTGCGAGATCCCCAGACTTGACCTCGCGGCCGGCAACGTCACCGCAGCCCTGGCGGCGATTTCGGCGCGGCTGTCGATCGCGTCTTTTCGATGACGCAGCGGAATTTTTATGCTGCAATGCGTCAAAATGGCTCGCGCTGGCGCAAATTGGGGCTTGTCAACGCGACTTGCGTCGACAAGATAGCGCTCCCGCCGTCTGGACAGACTGGCGAAAATAAGATGTGCCTGTGAAGGGGCCATGACGGGAGCCGCCAAAGAATGATCGGACTCGTGCTCGTCACGCACGGTCGACTGGCCGACGAGTTCCGCCTTGCCGTGGAACACGTCGTGGGACCGCAGGACAATTTCGAAACCGTCGCGATCGGTGCCGAAGACGATATGGAGCAGCGCCGCAGGGACATCGTCGAAGCGGTACGGCGCGTCGATACCGGTGCCGGCGTCATCCTGCTGACCGACATGTTCGGCGGCACGCCTTCCAATCTTGCCATCTCGGTGATGGAAGCAGGGCGCATTGAAGTCATTGCCGGCATGAACCTGCCCATGCTGATCAAGCTCTCCAGTGTCCGCAAGAGCGACAATATGGCTGCCGCGCTCGACGAAGCGCAGGCAGCCGGCCGCAAATACATCAACGTCGCCAGCCAGCTCCTCACCAGCAAATGAACACCATGTCCTCCAATGCCGGCCATGTTGTCCGCGATATGCGGATCATCAACCAGCGAGGACTGCATGCACGTGCCTCCGCCAAGTTCGTCCAGGTCGCCGGCAGCTACGAGGCCGATGTGCATGTCGAGAAGGATGGCACCAGGGTCGGCGGCACGTCGATCATGGGGCTGATGATGCTGGCCGCCAGCCCCGGTTGTTCGATCCGGGTCACGGCCTCCGGTCGCGAAGCGGCCCAGGTGATTGCCGCGCTGGACGAACTCGTCGCCTCGAAATTCGGCGAAGAGATCTGACGGAGCAGGCACACAATTTTTCGCGTCTGGCGTCCGCATACCATATGCGCAGATAAAGATTTCTTTATATCCCGTTGTCTGTTTCGGCGTGATCTGCTAGGCAGTCGCCAACGCCGCGTTCATCTTTGCGCCATCCGGCCCGGACGCGTCAGCACAACAAATCAATCGGAGCACTGCCATGACGGGTAGCAAAGACTATGTGATCGCCGATATTTCGCTTGCCGGCTGGGGCCGCAAGGAAATCGAGATCGCCGAGACGGAAATGCCGGGCCTGATGGCCTGCCGCGAGGAATTCGGCGAGAAGAAGCCGCTCAAGGGCGCCCGCATCACCGGCTCGCTGCACATGACCATCCAGACCGCGGTGCTGATCGAGACGCTGAAGGCTCTCGGTGCTGAAATCCGCTGGGCTTCCTGCAACATCTTCTCCACCCAGGACCACGCTGCCGCCGCGATCGCCGAAACAGGCATTCCCGTCTTCGCCGTCAAGGGCGAGTCGCTGGAAGAGTACTGGGAATACACCGACAAGATCTTCCAGTGGGCCGATGGCGGCGTCTCCAACATGATCCTCGACGATGGTGGCGACGCCACCATGTACATCCTCATCGGCGCCCGCGCCGAGGCTGGCGAGGACGTGCTGTCGAAGCCGGGCAGCGAGGAAGAGGAAATCCTCTTCGCGCAGATCAAGAAGCGCCTGAAGGCCTCGCCTGGCTTCTTCACCAAGCAGCGCGAAGCGATCCGCGGAGTCACCGAGGAGACCACCACCGGCGTCAACCGCCTCTATCAGCTGCAGAAGAAGGGCCTGCTGCCCTTCCCAGCGATCAACGTCAACGACTCGGTCACCAAGTCGAAGTTCGACAACAAGTACGGCTGCAAGGAATCGCTGGTCGACGGCATCCGCCGCGGCACCGACGTGATGATGGCCGGCAAGGTCGCCGTGGTTTGCGGCTACGGCGACGTCGGCAAGGGCTCTGCTGCTTCGCTGTCCGGCGCCGGCGCTCGCGTGAAGGTGACCGAAGTCGACCCGATCTGCGCATTGCAGGCTGCGATGGACGGCTTCGAGGTGGTTACGCTGGAAGACGCCGCCCCCACGGCGGACATCGTCATCACCACCACCGGCAACAAGGATGTCGTGACGCTCGATCACATGCGCGCCATGAAGGACATGGTGATCGTCGGCAACATCGGCCACTTCGACAACGAGATCCAGGTTGCGTCGCTGCGCAATCTCAAATGGACCAACGTCAAGCCGCAGGTCGACATGATCGCCTTCCCGGACGGCAAGCGCATGATCCTGCTGTCGGAAGGGCGCCTGCTCAATCTCGGCAACGCCACCGGCCATCCGAGCTTTGTGATGTCGGCCTCGTTCACCAACCAGGTGCTGGCGCAGATGGAACTGTGGACGCAGCCCGGCAAGTACGAAAACAAGGTCTACACGCTGCCAAAGCATCTCGATGAAAAGGTGGCTCGCCTCCATCTCGGCAAGCTCGGCGCCAAGCTCACCGAACTGTCCGGTGAGCAGGCCTCCTATATCGGCGTGACGCCACAGGGTCCGTACAAGCCGGAACACTACCGCTATTAACCTTATCTGACTTTGCTACAAGATATTGAGGCCGGGCGATTGACATTTCGCCCGGCCTTATTTTTGCGGAATCGCCGCCTTCACGTCGATTCGGCGAGCAGGTATTGTGAGGTGATTCGCGAAGCTTCCTGCTCGCGCGCGGCCGCGATCCGGTCCGGCTCAAGGCACGATGCGCGGGTTTCCCGGTAAAGGGGTGTTCTTTGCGTGTCCGGGACGGGCTGCGCAGTGCTCCGGATTCGGGACGATGGCGGGTCGGGGGCGGCTTGTATTCAGGCGGAGAGGACCAGCATATGCCGGGGGAAGACCCGCACGAGGCGGGACAGGCCGTAACCGGCGGCAAAGAGGATTCGGCGATCGGGGATCGCCTGGCGGCGGCCAGCCGTCGGCGTTCGCCGCGCGGGTATCTTGCGCGTCTGCTTGCCGGCACGGCGTTGTTCCTTCCCCTTGGCTGCCTCGCTGCCCGGGCTCAGGACGTGACCGTCAAGGCTGCCGTGCCGCTGGGCACCATCGAAGTCATCCAGATGGCGGTCACGGTCGGCGTGCTCGGCGCGGCACTCATCTCCGCCATTGCGCTGATCCGCGAGCGCCAGCGTACCGCAGCCGAGAATGTCGAGTTGCGGGCCCGCCTGGCCGACGCCAACGCCTCGCTCCAGCGCTCGGAAGCGCTCCTCAACCTGCGCGATCAACGCGTCGTCGTCTGGCCGGCCGACAACAGGAAGCCCGACATCGTCGGCGGCCTGCCGATGGAAACAGGAGCGCCGGACGAGCGCGCCGCCTTCCTGGCTTTCGGGCGCTGGCTGATGCCGCGTTCGGCGGCGGCATTGGAAAATGCGATCACGGCGCTGCGCGAGAAAGGTACCTCGTTCGATCTCGTTGCCGAAACCCAGGCTGGCGCGCCGCTTGACGTCCAGGGGCGCAAAAGTGCCGCGCACGGCATCGTGCGGTTCGTTTCCCTGTCCGACACGCAGCGCAATCTGGCGCGGCTGAAGCTGGAGCACCAGCAGGTTGCCGCGGAGCACGATACGATGCTCGGTCTGTTCGACGCGTTGAAGATGCCGTTCTGGCTGCGCGACAGAGATGGTCGGCTGAAATGGGTGAACCGCGCCTACTGGAGCGCAGTCGAGGCCACCGATCGCGAAGCAGCGCTGAGGGACGGCCGCGAGTTCCTCGGGGGGCAGGCGCGAGACGCCATCATCAGCCAGCACAATCAACGGCCGGTGTTCGAACAGACACTGTCGACTGTCATTGCGGGTGACCGGCACGTCTTTTCGGTCACCGATGTCGCCGGCGCGGAGGGATCGGCCGGGCTTGCCTACGATGTCAGCGCCGCCGACACCGCGCGCGAGGAATATGAGCGCACCGTGCGCAGCCATGCCGATACACTCGATCAGCTCAACACGGCGGTGGTGATCTTCGACGCCGATGAGAAGCTGCGCTTCTACAACCAGGCCTTCCAGAAGCTCTGGGGTCTGGATACGGCCTTTCTCGGCAGCACACCCGACAATGCGCTGCTGCTCGATCGGTTGCGCAGCGAGGGCAAGATCGCCGAACAACCGGAATGGCGCCGCTGGAAGGAAAGCCTGCTGTCGGCCTATCGATCGGTCGAGCCGGTGGAACATTGGTGGCATCTGCCGGATGGCAAGACCATCCGCGTCGTCGGAAATCCGCAGCCGAAGGGTGGCGTCACCTGGGTGTTCGAGAACCTGACCGAAAAGATCGACCTTGAAAGCCGCTATCAGACGGCGGTGCGCGTGCAGGGCGAAACGCTCGACAATCTGGCCGAGGGCGTCGCCGTGTTCGGACCAGATGGCCGGTTGAGGCTTTCCAATCCGGCTTTCGCCACGATGTGGAACCTGCCGGTCGATGCCACGCAGCCTGGCATCCATGTCTCGCTGATCCGAGATCTCTGCGCCACCCGCGCCGAGGACGGGCCTTGGGCGGGCTTCGTTGCCGCGGTCACCGGTTTCGACGATGAACGCCGCGACCGTCATGGCCAGGTCACGCTGGAGGACGGCAGCACGCTGCGCTATGCCGTCATCCATCTGCCGAACGGCCAGGTGATGATCACCTTCGTGGACGTCACCGACAGCGTCAATGTCGAGCGGGCGCTGAAGGAGAAAAACGACGCGCTGCTGAAATCGGATCAATTGAAGAACGACTTCGTCCAGCACGTTTCCTACGAATTGCGCTCTCCACTGACGAACATCATCGGCTTCACGGAATTGCTGTCTCTCCCGGCGACCGGCCCCCTCAGCATCCGGCAGCAGGAATATCTCGACCATATCGGCTCTTCGTCTTCGGTGCTGCTGACCATCGTCAACGACATCCTCGACCTTGCCACCGTCGATGCCGGCATCATGCAGCTCGACATTTCCGAGGTTAAGGTGGAGAGCGCCGTCGCCGCGGCGGCGGAACTCGTGGCCGACCGCCTGGCCGAGCATACCATCCGGCTCGGCGTCGACATCGCAACCGCGCCGAAGAGCTTCCACGGCGACGAGACCCGCGTGCGGCAGATCCTTTACAATCTGCTCAGCAATGCCGCCAATTATGCGCCCGAGAAGAGCACGATCGCGCTGACCTGCCGCGAAACCGGGGAAGGCGTGGAATTCTCGGTTCATGACGATGGGCCCGGTATGCCGCCGGACGTTCTCGATTCGGTGTTCCGTCGTTTCGAACCGCGCGTGAATGGCGGCCGCCGGCGTGGTGCTGGCCTCGGACTTTCCATCGTCAAGAGTTTCGTAGAGCTTCATGGCGGCACGGTACGCATCGAAACCGGCGAAAACCGCGGCACGACGGTGATCTGCATGTTTCCGGCAGCACCGGCCGGCATCCGCGCGGCGGCCGAATAGCATTGCCGATGGTGGAGCGGTTTCTTGGCGACGAAGCGGCGACGATGCGTCTCGGCGAGGATCTCGCCATGGCGTTGCGGCCAGGCGATGTGCTTGCACTCCACGGCGATCTCGGTGCCGGCAAGTCGACGCTGGCGCGGGCGCTGATCCGCGCACTTGCCGACGACGGTGCGCTCGACGTGCCGAGCCCCACCTTCACCCTGGTGCAGAGCTACGACACGCGCGTCCCGGTCCATCACTTCGATCTCTATCGGCTTTCTTCCGCCGATGAACTGGAAGAGCTCGGCTTTCCGGACGTGCTCAAGGATGGCGCGGCTCTGATCGAATGGCCCGAACGGGCAGACCGATTGCCGGATACGACGATCACCGTCGAGCTTGTCCATCAGGACGAAGGGCGCTCGGTGCGCGTCCTGGGTGAGGGTGCCGGTTACGAGCGCGTTGTGCGATCGCTGGCGATGCGCGATTTCCTGGACAATTCCGGTTGGGGTGCGGCCAGGCGACGGCATTTCGTCGGCGATGCCTCGGCACGCTCCTATGAAATCGTCTCGCTGGCGGACCAGGCGCCTCGTGTACTGATGAATTCGCCGCGGCTCGTGCTGGGGCCGCCTGTGCGCGACGGCAGGCCATATGCCGAGATCGCCCATACCGCGCAGACCGTTGCCGCCTTCGTCGGTATCGACAGGCTTCTTCGCGAAGCTGATATCGCAGCACCTGAAATCCATGCGCAGGATCTCGACAAGGGTTTTTTGCTCATCGAACATCTGGGAACGGAGGGGTTGCTCGCATCGGACGGAACGCCCATCGTCGAGCGGTACGCGCTGGTTTCCGAACTGTTGGCCTTCATGCATGGGAAGCGCTGGTCGGATCGTGTCGCCGTTGCGCAGGACATATTCCACGTCGTGCCGCCCTTTGATCGCGATGCGATGCTGATCGAGGCGGAGCTGCTGATCGACTGGTATCTGCCCGCCATTCGGGGTCACGCGGCAAGCGATGAGGAACGAAATGCGTTTCGGGCCGCCTGGAACGCCGTACTGGACCGTATCAGCGGTGCGGAACCGACCTTGATGTTGCGCGACGTGCAGTCGCCCAACTTCATCTGGCGCGGGGATCGAGCCGGCTTCGACAGGCTCGGTATCGTCGATTTCCAGGATGCGCTGATCGGCCCTTCGGCCTATGACGTCGCATCGCTCGCATTGGACCCGCGGGTCACCATCGAACCCGCGTTCGAGCGCGCCGTCGTCGATGCCTATGTTGCTGCCCGCAGCTCCGCTGGACGTTTCGACAGGTCGGATTTCGAAGAGGCCTATGCCATCATGGGAGCGCAGCGCCACTCGAAGATACTGGGGATTTTCGTGCGTCTCGACCGGCGCGACGGCAAGCCGCACTATCTGAAACATCTGCCGCGCATCCGTGACTATCTGCGCCGGCTTCTCATCCATCCCGCGCTCGCCGAGGTGCGGGTGCTGTATGATCGTCTCGGTGTCCTCGAGGAACCGGCATGATGGATGCGGAACGTCCGTCCACGGCCATGGTGCTGGCTGCCGGGCTCGGCAAGCGCATGCGGCCGATCACCGACACCATTCCGAAGCCGCTGGTGCCGGTCGCCGGCAAGACCCTGCTCGACTGGGGTCTGGACAGCCTCGAACAGGTCGGGGTCGAAAAGGCGGTGATCAACGTCCACTACCTGCCGGATCAGATCGTCCGCCACGTTGCAATACGCGATCGGCCCAGGATCGTCATCTCGGATGAGAGCGAGCGCCTGCTGGATTCGGCTGGCGGCATCGTCAAGGCACTGCCCGAACTCGGCAGCAAGCCCTTCTATATCCTCAACGCCGACACGTTCTGGCTCGATGCCGGCAAGCCCAATCTCGAACGGCTCGCCCTTGCCTGGGATGGTAAGGCGATGGATATTCTGCTGATGCTGGCAGAACTTCCCTCAACGACCGGCCATTCGGGCGGTACCGATTTCCTGATCGGGCCGGACGGGCGCCTTTCGCGCGCCAAAGGCGATCCAGCCGGGCTGATCTATGCCGGCGCAGCCATTTCCAATCCGGCTATCTTTGCCGGCGCTTCAGCCGAGCCGCATTCGCTCAACGCCTATTTCGACCGCGCCATAGCGACCGGCAGGCTGTTCGGCATGGTGATGCGGGGGCACTGGGTCACTGTCGGCACGCCGGATGCCATCGCTCCGGCGGAAGCGGCGGTCAGAAGGGCCTTCGCGAGCGCGAAATGAGCGGCCTGCCCCGCGTCCATACCCCCCGCGTCTATTCCATTGCGCCCGGTTCCCCGTTCCTGTCGACGCTCGCCGACGCGCTGATCGAAGGGCGCCTGATCCCCGGTTTCCAGCATGGGGGTGATCCCCTGGCCCTGGCCGGTGCCACCCTCTA
Source organism: Mesorhizobium sp. NPDC059054 (assembly GCF_042739215.1). Classification (NCBI taxonomy): domain Bacteria; kingdom Pseudomonadati; phylum Pseudomonadota; class Alphaproteobacteria; order Hyphomicrobiales; family Phyllobacteriaceae; genus Mesorhizobium; species Mesorhizobium sp. NPDC059054. The sequence goes on along the minus strand of NZ_JBHYHV010000003.1, from coordinate 419,764 downwards.
TGTGCCGACGCGCCGTGCCGCCCGCGCCCTGCGCGGCGTCTTCGCGGAACGCCTGCGCGGTGCTTCGACCATCCTCCCGGTCATCAAGCCGCTCGGCGAATTCGACGAAGACGAAGCGGCCTTCGACCAGGAAGCCGAGGACGCCGGCGCCATCGATCTTGCGCCGCCGGTCGCCGCCCTGGAGCGGCTTCTGCTTCTGGCACCGCTGGTGCGTGCCTGGAAACGCCGACTCCCGGCCCATGTCGCGGCGCTGTTCGACGAGGAGGTCGTCGTTCCCGCCTCGGCGGCGGATGCGGTCTGGCTGGCGCGCGATCTCGCCCGACTGATGGATGAGATCGAGACCGAGGGCTCCGACTGGGCGAGGCTTGCCGGGCTGGTCGAAGGCAATCTTGCCGGCTGGTGGCAGGTGACTCTGGATTTCCTGAAGATCGTCACCGAGGCATGGCCCGGTGTCCTGATCGAACGGGACCGCTCGAACCCAGCCGCGCACCGCAGCGCGCTAATCAGGCTGGAAGCGGAGCGTCTGAAGCGCAACCCGCCGGCCGGACCGGTGATCGCGGCGGGTTCCACCGGTTCGATCCCCGCCACCGCCGATCTTTTGGCGGTGATCGCCGGCCTGCCGAATGGCGCCGTGGTGTTGCCGGGACTCGATACGGCAATGGATCAGCCGTCTTTCGACACGCTCACCGCGCCGGACCCACGGCCGGCGCTGCTTGGTCATCCGCAATATGGTCTCGCCAAGCTTATCGGCCGGATCGGCATATTGCGTAGCGACGTCGAGGAGATCGGCAGCGTCACCGACGCGTTGCGCGGGCGCGCGGCGCTGGTTGCCGAGGCGTTGCGGCCGGCGGAAACCACCGAATTGTGGACTGAGACGCGGGCCGGTTTCGAAACGTCGCAGATCACCGCTGCCCTGCAGGGGGTTACGTTGGTGGAAGCCGCCAACGAACGCGACGAGGCAGCATGCATCGCGCTCGCCTTGCGCCGCGCGGTTGTCCAGCCAGGCCATCGCGCCGCGCTCGTCACCGGTGATCGTGCACTGGCGCGCCGTGTCTCAGCCGAATTGCTCCGGCTCGGCATCGTCGCCGACGATTCCGGCGGCAGGCCGCTGACCGATACGCCACCGGCAAGCCTGCTGCGGCTTTTGCTCGACACGGTGCTGCGGCCGGGCGACCCGGTAGCGATCCTGGCGCTGCTGAAGCATCCGCTGCTCGGTCTCGGCCTGCCGCGTGCCGACGTGCGGCGCGCTGCCGAAACGGTCGAACTGGTTGCTCTGCGCGGCGGCACCGGCCGGCCCGACATCGTCTCGCTGGCCGAGCTGTTCGAAACCCGGTGGGCGCTGGCGCAGGAAGCCCAACGCCGGCCGTTCTGGCTGTCACGGCTATCGGCCAGGCGCATCGAGGAGGCGCGCTCCTTGCTCTCGCGCCTGGCCGATGCCGTCGCGCCGCTCGCAACCTGCCGCACAGAGCCGGAAAGCGACGTCGCAACCCTGGTGCGAGCGAGTGTGGTTGCGCTGGAGGCGCTCGGCCGGTCCGAGAACGGTTCACTTTCGACGCTCTACGATGGCGATGCCGGCGAGAAGCTGGCTGAATTGCTGCGGGGCCTGATCGGCGCCGATGCGGTCTTCACGTTGTCGCCGCAGGAATGGCCCGATGTGGCGATGGCGCTGATCGCGCCGGAAATGGTCAAGCCGGCGCGCGGTGCGGACGCTTCGATCGCCATCTGGGGCACGCTGGAAGCTCGCCTGCAGCCTGTAGACACGCTCGTTGTCGGCGGTCTCAACGAAGGTGTCTGGCCGCGCAAGCCGGAAGGCGATCGTTTCATGTCGCGGCTGATGAAGACCGGCATCGACCTGGAACCGCCGGAGCGGCGCATCGGCCTCGCGGCTCACGATTTCCAGATGGCGATGGGCGCACCGAACGTCGTGCTGACCCGCTCGGCGCGGGCCGGCGATGCGCCCGCGGTCGCATCGCGCTGGCTGCAGCGGCTGCTCACCTTCATCGGCAGGGAGCAGGCAGAGCCGCTGCGCCGGCGTGGCGGCGAGCTGCTTGCCTGGGCGCGTGGTCTCGACGCCGGCCCGAAGGTGGACTTCGCATCCCGGCCGCAGCCGAAGCCGCCATTGGAGAGCCGGCCGCAGCATTTCTCGGTGACCGAGATCGAGACGCTGCGGCGTGATCCCTATGCCGTTTATGCCCGTCGCATCCTTGGGCTGATGCCGCTGGAGCCGGTGATCCGCGACCCGGGTGCGGCGGAACGCGGCACATTGTTCCACGCCATCCTGCACAACTTCTCGCAGGCGGTGACGGATCCACGCGCGCCGGAAGCCCTTGCCGTGCTTCTCGACGCCGGCCGTGCCTGTTTTGCCGAGGCTGCACTTCCGCCCGATGTCGAGGCCGTCTGGTGGCCACGCTTCGAGAAACTGGCTACCGGCATCATCGAATGGGAGCGCTCGCGTGCGGACAATGTCGTGCGCCGGCAGTCGGAAGAACGCGCCGAGAAGACGATTGTCGGGCAATCCGGCATCACCTTGTCGGGTTACGCCGACCGCGTCGACCTGCTCGCTGCCGGCATGGCCGACATTCTTGACTTCAAGACGGGTTCATCCCCTTCCAAGGCGCAAGCGCACACCTTGCTGGCACCGCAACTGGCGCTGGAAGCCGCTCTCCTGAAACGCGGTGCGTTCCGGGAGGTCGGCGCGCGCGAACCCGCCGAACTTGCTTTCGTCCGGCTCAAGGCCAATGGCGAGGTCGAGCAGGAATCGATCCTCGAATACAACCGCAAGCCGCGCACCGCATCCGATCTCGGCGAGGAGGCCTGGGCAAGGCTCGAAAAACTGCTCCTGCATTATGCCGATCCGCAGACCGGTTATCTGTCGCGCGCCCTGCCTTTCCGGGAGGGCGAAACCGACGGCGACTACGATCATCTCGCCCGCGTCCTGGAATGGTCCGCCGGCGGCGATGGTCCGGATGAAGGAGGGGAGGCTTGAAGAAGCTCTATCCCATTCCTTCCGGCACCGCCGAGAGCCAGGCGCGCGCTTCCGACCCCCGCACATCCGCCTGGGTTTCGGCCAATGCCGGTTCCGGCAAGACGCATGTGCTGGCACAGCGCGTCATCCGTCTGCTGCTGCGCGGCACCGATCCCTCGAAGATCCTCTGCCTGACCTATACGCGCGCTGCCGCCGCCAACATGTCGAACCGCGTCTTCTCGACCCTGTCGGAATGGACCGTGCTTCCTGATGCGGAGTTGGAGCAGAAGATCGCCGCGCTCGATGGCCGCATGCCCGATGGCGAGACCATGCGCCGGGCACGTCGGTTGTTCGCCGAAGCGCTGGAGACCCCGGGTGGCCTGAAGATCCAGACCATCCACGCCTTCTGCGAATCGGTGCTGCACCAGTTTCCGCTGGAAGCCAACATCGCCGCCCATTTCGAAATGCTCGACCCGCAGATGGAACAGGCGCTGTTGGCGCAGGCGCGGCGCGAGATGATCACTGGCGCCGGCGCGCCGGGCGGCGTGGAACTGGCCGAGGCTTTCGCCACCGTGCTGGAGCGCGGCGGCGAGAAAGGGCTGGACGATCTTCTGTCCGAGATCATGCGCAAGCGTGACGGCCTGCGTGGTTTCATCGATGCCTTCGGCGGCGATGGCCAGGGCTTCCGACCGCTCTTCGATGAGTTCGGCTTCGCTTCTGAAGAGACCGCCGCAGGCATTGCCGCTTCGTTGTGGCCCTTGCCGGGGTTCGAACCCTCCTATTTCGCGGCCTTCGTGCGCGCCGCCGAGGCGACCGATGCCCGGTCTGTGCTCAACAACATCGTGCCGCATGCGGCACTTGGCTTTGCCGAAGCCGATCCGGTGCGGCGGTTGCCGCTGCTGGCGAAGGGGTTTCTCCGTTCGGACGGCGATCCTTACGATCCGGCCAAAGCATTCAAGAAAGCGTTGCTCGACCGGCTGCCTGATCTGCCCGAACGCTATGAGGCCGCCGCTTCGGCCATCATCCGCACGGCCGACCGGCTGGCGCTGTTTCGCATGCTGGAAGGCACTGTCGCCGCCCTGACCGTCGCAGACTGGCTCATCAGCCGCTATGAACAGCTGAAGCGCGGGCGCGGCTTCCTCGACTTCAACGATCTGATCACGCGCACCGTCAATCTGCTGTCACGCACCGATGCCGGCCCCTGGGTGCAATACAAGCTCGACCAGGGCATCGACCACATCCTGCTCGACGAGGCGCAGGACACCAGCCCGGATCAATGGGGTGTCGTCCGGCGTCTGGCCGAGGAGTTCTTTTCCGGCGAAAGCGCGCGTCTGGTGCGGCGTACGGTCTTTGCCGTCGGCGACGAAAAACAGTCGATCTATTCCTTCCAGGGCGCGGCGCCGGATTCCTTCCACGAGAGCCGGCAGTTGTTCGCCCGCCGCGTGCGCGAAGCAGAGGCAAGCTTCGCCGACCTGAAACTGACCTGGTCGTTCCGTTCGACCGGCGACGTGCTGGCGGCCGTCGATCGTGTTTTCGCCGCGCCCGAGACACGCCGCGGTATCAGCCACGATCCCGATCCTCTCGACCACAAGGCGATCCGCAATGACGCGCCGGGCTATGTCGAGGTCTGGCCGTCCATCGGGGCGGACGTGGTCGAGGAACCCGACGACTGGACGCTGCCGGTCAACCATGTCAGCGCGCCTGCCGTGCGGCTGGCCGAACAGATAGCCAGGACCGTCAAGCGCTGGATCGAGAGCGGCGAGATCATCGAGGGCAAGGGCCGCAAGCTGAAGGCCGGCGATGTCGTGGTGCTGGTGCGCAAGCGCGACCGTTTCGTGCATGCGCTGTCGCGAAGCCTGAAGGAAAAAGGCATTCCGGTCGCCGGTGCCGACCGGTTGAGCCTGCCCGGCCATATCGCGGTGAAGGATCTGGTGGCGCTGGGCCGCTTCCTGATCCAGTCGCAGGACGATCTTTCGCTGGCGGCGTTGTTGCGCAGTCCGATCTTCGATCTGGCGGAAGAAAAATTGTTCGAGCTTGGCGCCCATCGCGGCGCCGGCATCTCGCTTCACAAGGCATTGCTCGCCAATGCCGAGAGCGACGAGACGTTGGCAACGGTGGTTGCGCAGCTCGATGCCTGGGCCGACGAGGTCGCCTTCAAGCCGGTGTTCGAATTCTATGCCGGCCTGCTCGCGCGCGACGGTGTGCGACGCCGGATGATCGCCCGGCTCGGACCGGAAGCCGGCGACATCCTCGACGAATTCCTCAACTTCTGTCTGGCCGAAGAACGAGCGGGCCTGCCGGGGCTCGAAGCTTTCCTGTCGACGCTGGAAAATGCCGGCCCCGAGATCAAGCGCGAGATGGACCAGACCCGCGACGAGGTGCGGGTCATGACGGTGCACGCCGCCAAGGGCCTGGAAGCACCGGTGGTCTTCCTGGTCGATGGGGGTGCCGCACCCTTCAGCGACCAGCATCTGCCGCGCCTGATGCCGTTCGACGGCTCCGGCAGGCATTGGGTCGGCAAGGGGTTCCTGTGGCGGTCCAATGCCGAAGTCGCCAACGGTTTTTCCCAATCCGTCGCGGCGCGTGCCCGCGAACTGGCCGACGACGAATATCGCCGGCTGCTTTATGTCGGCATGACCCGCGCCGAAGACAGGCTGATCGTCTGCGGTTATCACGGCAAACGCACGCCCAGCCCCGGCACCTGGCATTCGCTGGTGATGCGGTCTCTTGCCGGCGCCGAAGAGACGGAGACGCGTCCGCATCCGGTCGACGAAGGAGAGGTGTTCCGCTTCCTGTGGACGAAATTTCCGCCGCTCGTCGCTGCTGAAGCCGGTGAGCAACTGGAAGCCGAGACCTTCTCTCCGGTCCCCTCATCCTTGTTCGAACCGTTGCCGATCGTCGAAGACCTGCCGCGGCCACTGTCGCCATCCGGCGCGTCGGCGCTGATCGACGAGACGACCGAGCCCACCACCGACCGCCGCTCGCCGGTGCTGGATGCCGACAACGAGCCCGGCATGGCGGTGCGGCGCGGCCTTGCCATGCACAAGCTGCTGCAGATGCTGCCCGACCTCGCGGAAGAACAGCATGTGGCGGCGGCCCGTCGTTATCTGGCGCGTACCGGCAGCGACTGGTCGGAGGCTGACCGCGAGCAGGCGCTGGCATCCGTCGCCAGCATCCTTGCCGACCCGCTTTTCGCGCCGTTGTTTGCATCCGGTTCGCGTGCGGAAGTCTCGGTGATGGGCAGCCTGACGGTGAAAGGCAAGCCGCGCGTCATCTCCGGCAAGATCGACCGGCTGGCGGTCGGCGCCGACAAGGTCTTCATCGTCGACTACAAGACCAACCGTCCGGCGCCTGCGACATTGGCCGAGGTGCCGACGGCCTATATCCTGCAGCTCTCGCTCTATCGCGCCCTGCTCAAGCCGCTCTATCCCGGCCGGGAAGTTGCCGCCGGACTGCTTTTCACCGAAGCGCCGCGGCTGATCGAACTGCCGGCAGCGGCAATGGACGATGCCCTTGCCCGACTCACCGAGGCGTGACACAAACTGTGCTTGAACAGAGCTGCCTGCAGCACCACATCTAGCGTAACGAAACATCCGAAAGGACTTGGCTATGGCCACCGTCAAGGTCGACAACAACAACTTCCGTGCTGACGTACTCGAGGCCAATGTGCCGGTCGTCGTCGATTTCTGGGCGGAATGGTGCGGCCCCTGCAAGATGATCGCCCCGGCGCTGGAAGACATTGCGAGCGAACTCGGCGCCAAGGTGAAAGTCGCCAAGCTGAACATCGATGAAAATCCGGAACTCGCCGCGCAGTTCGGCGTGCGTTCGATCCCTACCCTGATGATCTTCAAGGGTGGCGAAGTGGCCGACATCAAGGTCGGCGCCGCCCCCAAGACCGCGCTGTCGCACTGGATCAACGGCGCCGTCGCCTGATCGCTTCCGGTTCCGATACGATAAAAGCCCGACCTCGCGCCGGGCTTTTTGTTTGCCCCCACCGAACCCTGTCGCTGGCACTCGCGCCGCGTCTTGTTATGGCTTTCCTTCCTTCTTAGAGCGTTTCCATCTTTCATGGAAACGCGGAAACGCTCTAACTCTTTGTTTTTACGCAATTCCGAACGGAAAACCGCTACACACTTTTCCTGGAATTGCTGTGGGGAGGAGAAGCACATGACCGGAATCGCCAAAGCCACCGTCTTCATCGACAATGAACGCGTCATCGTTACCGAATACCGTTTTGCGCCCGGTGCCAACACAGGCTGGCATCGCCATGGCCATGACTATGTCGTCGTGCCGCTGATGGACGGCAAGGTGAAGCTGTTGACCGACGACGGCGAGAGTGTCGCCGAGATGAAGAAGGGCGTGCCCTATTTCCGAAAGGAAGGCGTCGAGCACGATGTCATCAACGCCAATGACGGCGAATACGCCTTCATCGAAATCGAGCTGAAATAGACGTGTTTTGATCCCAGTGGCCAGCTTGCGCGATTCCATCCCCGCGTCGTACGGGATGTCATGGGTCTAGGGTCTCTCGTCGCCTTTGTCGGTTTTACCGCGGTCGCAGCCTACGTCCAGACATTGACGGGTTTCGCCTTCGGTCTGGTCATGATGGGCGCAATCGCGCTCGTCGGCCTGCTGCCTCTGCCCGACGCCGCCGCGATGGTCGGCATGCTCACCTTGATCAATGCCACGCAGATGCTGGTTCAGGGCGGCTGGCGCGAGGTTGCTCTGCGGGAGTTGCGGCTGATCCTGGTCGCCAGCCTGCCTTCCCTGTTCGTGGGTTATGCGCTGCTGGAATGGCTGGCGGATACGCGGTCCGATCTCTTGAAGATAGGACTTGGTCTGGTCATCATGCTGTCCAGCCTGCAACTGGCCATCAGGCCCGCCGGTTTGGCAAAGCCGTCGTCGGATGCGAGTTTCGTCGGCTTCGGTGTCGTCTCGGGCCTGATGAGCGGACTGTTCGCGACCGGTGGTCCACCGCTCGTCTATCTTCTTTTTCGCCAGCCGTTGCCGCATGCACGCATTCGCGAAACGCTGGTCACCGCTTTCGGCACCGCGCAGGCGGTCCGGCTTGTCGTCGTGGTGGCAAGCGGCAACCTGCCGTCCCTGTCGCCTGTCGCGCTCGTTCTCGCCATACCGACAGTGATGCTGATGACCTATGCGGCGCGCCGCTGGCCGCCGTCGCTGTCGCAACGGACGATGCGCACGAGCGTCTTTTTGCTGCTTTTCCTGTCGGGCCTGTCGCTGGCGTTGCCGGCCGCCATGCATCTTGCCGGCTAGAGCGTTCCCATTTCGCTGAAAGCGCCATAATTATTTGTTTTTTAAGCAATTTCCGACGGAAAACCGCTGCGCACCTTTCCTGGAATTGCTCCAGGGAACCATCGCGTGCCGGCGCCGGGCATTAAGGCCGACGCTGCCGGTCGATGACCCGCCATTCAAATCTTTCCCGGCAAATCAGACAGCATTTTCTCACGCCGGGTGCGTGATCGCAGCGCCGGTCGCGCGTTGCGACGGCGCCAAGGGGATTGCCGCTCGCGCTTGACGAAACGGAAAGTGGATGGAATAGTCATACACAAATAAAGCATAAATTACATAATAAGGGAACAAGGAGAGGCTATGAGACGCTTGTTGAGTGTTGCCGCGCTGCTTGCCGCAATGACATTGCCTGCCGTGCAAGGAGCCTGGGCCGAACCGGTCAAGGGTGGTGTGATCGACGTGGCGACCGTTGGCGAGCCGCCGACGCTCGATCCGATGGCCTCGACCGCCGATCTGGTCGGCATCGTCACCCAGCACATCTTTGAGACGCTCTACACCTTCGGCAAGGACTGGAGCATTACGCCGCTTCTCGCAGCCGACCTGCCCGGGATTTCGGGGGACGGGCTGACCTACACCATCCCACTCAGGACCGGCATCAAATTCCACGACGGTTCCGACATGGATTCGGCCGATGTCGTCGCCTCGCTGCAGCGCTGGGAGAAGGTGGCGACGCGCGGCAAGCAGGCGGCCGAGGTGATCAGTTCCATTGAAGCGGTCGACGCCAGCACGATCAAGATCGTGCTGAAGAAACCCTATGCGCCGCTGGTCTCGCTGCTCGCTTTCAACAATGCGGCGGCCATTATCATCCCATCGGAAAACGCCGGTGAAGACCCCCTCACCAAATTCATAGGCACCGGTCCCTACCTGCTGAAGGACCGCAAACCCGACCAGTTCATCCAGCTTGCCCGCTTCGACGGCTACAAGTCGCGCGACGGCGAGCCGAACGTCTACGGCGGTGCGCGCAAGCAGTATCTGGACGAGATTCGCTTCGTGCCGGTGCCGGACCCCAATACCCGCGTGGAGGGCGCGGTGGCTGGCCAATTCGCCTATGCCGACGCGTTGCCGGTGGAAGCCTACGACAAGATCTCCGGCGGCAAGACCAAGCCGGTCATCCTCAAGCCGTTCGGCTGGCCGGTCTTCGTCATGAACACCAAGGAAGGCCTGAATTCGGATATCCGCATCCGCAAAGCGGTGCAGGCCGCACTTGCCCCGAACGACATGCTGACCGCCGCCTTCGGTTCGACGGACTTCTTCACAATCGACGGATCGATGTATCCGGAAGGCTTCGCCTGGCACAATAAAGTGGGCACTGACGCCTATAAGTCCGACGGCGACACCGAGACCGCCGCGACGCTGCTCAAGGAAGCCGGCTACGACGGTTCGAAGCCGCTGCGCATCCTTACCAGCCGCCAATACGAGTTCCACTACAAGATGGCGCAGGTGGCACAGGCCTATCTCGAGCAGGCCGGCTTCAAGGTCCAACTCGACGTGGTCGAATGGGCGACGCTGACGAAGAACCGCCAGGACCCGAAGCTGTGGGACATCTACATCACTCACAGCCCCTTCCTGCCCGAACCCTCGCTCAATGGCTTCATGTCGGACACGACGCCTGGCTGGTGGGCGACCGACGCGAAGCACAAGGTGGTCGAGGCCTTCAACGCCGAGTCCGATCCGGCCAAGCGCGCCAAGCTTTATGAGGATGTGCAGAAGGTGATCTACGAAGAAGCGCCGATCTACAAGGTCGGCGACTTCAACGCGCTCGCCGCGCAGGCGCCGAACCTGCAAGGGATGACGCCGTCGCCGTGGCCCTTCTTCTGGAACGCTTATCTGGAAAAGTAAGCCGTTTCTCCCGCCCGTCCTCTTCTGCGGAAGAGGCCGCCGGGCGCCGAAAGGTGCCGGCGCCCGGCAAGTTTCCAGCGACGATGCAAGGATCGTGAGCCGATGCTGCGCACCATCTTCAACAGGCTCCTCGGCATGATCGTGGTAATGGCGCTGGTCGTGACCATCGTCTTCGTCATCGTGCGCGTCACGCCCGGCGACCCGGCCGCCGTCATGCTGGGTCCGGACGCCACTGCCGCCGACGTCGCCGCACTTCGTTCGAGGCTCGGCCTCGACCAGCCGATGGTCGTGCAGTTCGGCCGCTATGTTCTCGGCGTCGTGCAGGGCGATTTCGGCCAGTCCATCTTCCTCAACCAGCCGGTGACGACGGCACTCGCCCAACGCGCCGAGCCGACTTTCTTCCTTACCGTGTTCTCGCTGTTGATCGCCACTGTGATCGCGCTGCCGGTCGGCATCCTTTCAGCTTACAAGCGCGGTTCCACCTTCGATCAGGTGGCGACGACACTGGCCATGTTCGCGGCCAGCGTGCCGAGCTTCTGGCTCGGCCTGTTGTTCATCCAGTTCTTCGCCGTGAAGCTCGGCTGGTTCGACACGTCTGGTTATGGCGGGCCGGGCGCGTCCTTCCTCGAGCGGCTGAATCATCTCGTCCTGCCGGCCCTGGCGCTCGGCCTGGTCTCATCGGCGCTGATCACGCGCTTCGCGCGCGCCTCCATGCTCGACGTGCTCAATGACGACTATGTACGCACTGCCCGTTCCAAGGGCATGAGCGAATGGCGCGTGGTTCTCAAACATGCGCTGAAGAATGCGCTGATCCCGATCCTCACCGTCATCGGCCTGACGGCGGCGCTGCTGATCTCCGGTGCCGTCGTCACCGAGACGGTGTTCAGCCTGCCGGGCGTCGGCTCGCTGGTGGTGTCGGCCGTGCTGAGGCGCGACTATCCGGTCATCCAGGGTGCGCTCCTGGTCATCGCCGGCCTCTACGTGCTGGTGAACTTCGCCATAGACATGCTTTATCTTGCCATCGATCCGAGGGTCCGCGCCTGATGGCCGCCATCTCCGCCCCCCTGCAAAGCGAACCCAACCTGCTGGCGAGACTGATGGGCCGACCGACCTCGGGGGTCGGGCTGGTCGTGCTGGCGGTGATCGCGCTAACCGCGCTTCTGGCGCCATGGATCGCACCCTATGCGCCGGTCAAGCTTTCCATCGCGCATCGGCTGGAGGCGCCGAGCTTCACGCATCTGTTCGGCACCGATGATCTCGGCCGCGACGTCTTTTCCCGTATGCTTTATGCCGCACGCACTTCGCTGTCGGTCGCGCTTGCCGTCGTGGTCTTCTCATCGATCGTCGGCATTGTGCTCGGGCTGATGGCTGGCTTCTTCAAGAAGCTCGACATGCCGGTGTCGCGCCTTGTCGACGCCATGATGACCTTTCCCGACATATTGCTCGCTATCGCGCTGGTCGCAGCACTCGGCCCGACCGCCGTCAACGTTGTGATGGCACTCGGTATCGTTTATGCGCCGCGGCTGGCGCGCGTGGTGCGCGCCTCGACGCTGGTGATCCGCGAGCTGCCCTATGTCGAGGCAGCTCGCGCTCTCGGCGTGCCGACCCCGGTGATCCTTGTGCGGCATGTGCTGCGCAACATCGCCTCGCCGATACTGGTGCAAGGCACCTTCATCTTCGCCAACGCCATCCTGGCCGAGGCCGGCCTTTCGTTTCTCGGGGTCGGCATCTCACCCGACATCCCGACCTGGGGCACCATGATCGCGGTCGGCCGGCAGTATATGGACCAGGCCGGCTGGATCATGATGTTTCCGGGTGCCGCCATCGTCATCACCGTGCTCGCGCTGCAACTGGTCGGCGACGGCTTGCGCGATCTCCTCGATCCCCGCCTGGCAAAGGATATCTGATGTTCGCCAATCGCTTCCCGCAAGCTCAGCGGCCGCTGCTGATCAGCGGGGCAAGGCCTGTCGGCTTCGGCTCCGGTTTCCCCGAACGGCTGGACGTGCTGGTCGGCAGGGACGGTCGTATCGCCGAGATCGGGTCGACAATCGCGGCGGGCGACGATGTGCGGACCGTGGAGGCGAACGGCGCATATCTGTCACCCGGCTGGACCGACCTGCATGTCCATGTCTGGTATGGCGGCACCGACATCTCGCTGCGCCCCGAGCAGTGCGGCGCGGCGCGCGGCGTCACCACCATGGTCGACGCGGGCTCGGCCGGCGAGGCTAATTTCCACGGCTTTCGCGAATATGTCATCGAGCCGGCGCGGGAGAATATCTACGCCTTCCTGAACATAGGCTCGATCGGGCTGGTGGCCTGCAACCGCGTCTCCGAACTGATCGACATGCGCTCGATCGACATCGACCGCACCATCGCCACCGTCGAGGCCAATCGCGATGTCATCGTCGGGCTGAAGGTGCGGGCAAGCCATGTCATCACTGGTGGCTGGGACCTTACCCCGGTGCGGCTGGCGAAGAAGTTCAGCCGCATCTTGAAGCTGCCGATCATGGTGCATGTCGGCGAACCGCCGCCGCTCTACGACGACATCCTGCCGCTGCTTTCGCAAGGCGATATCGTCACCCATTGCTTCAACGGCAAGGCCGGCGGCTCGCTCCTCGAGGACGAGGACCTCTACCGGCTGGCCGAGGACGCGGCCGCGCGCGGCATCGTGCTCGACGTCGGCCATGGCGGCGCTTCCTTCTCCTTCGACGTGGCCAAGGCTGCGCTTTCGCGCGGCCTGCCGCCGAGGACGATCTCGACCGACCTGCACAACCGTTCGATGGACACGTCCGTGTGGGATATGGCCACCACCATGTCGAAGCTTCTCTCGCTCGGCATGGCGTTCGAAGATGTCGTCGCCGCCTCCACCGTCGCGCCGCGGCGGGCGATCTCGCTGCCGAGCGAAAAGCTCATGGAAAAGGGCAAGCCGGCCGAATTCACGCTGTTCGATCTCGTCGAGGCCGATGTGACGGTGAAGGATTCGCAGGGAGCGACCTCGACGCTGCACCGCCTGTTCGAGCCGCGCCATGCGATCCTCGGCGCCGAGGCGGTTCCTGCGCACCGCCACGTGCCGGTGGAAGGCGCGCCCGGCGGTGGCCAGGTCTGCCCGCATTGCGGATGGAAATCATGAGCGACAGCCTGCCCTCCGACACCATCCTGTCCGTCCAGGACCTGAAGACCTGGTTCGTTACCCGGCACGTCACCGCCAAGGCGGTCGACGGTGTGACCTTCGACCTGAAGCGCGGCGAGACGCTTGCCGTGGTTGGCGAGAGTGGCTCCGGCAAGTCGGTCACCAGCCTGTCGATCATGGGACTTCTGTCGCACCCAGGCAGGATCGAAGGCGGCCGGATCCTGTTCCGCGATCGCGCCGAGACCGTGCATGACCTCGTCAGCTTCCGGCCCACGGACTTCCGCCGCATCCGCGGCCGCGAGATCGCCATGATCTTCCAGGAGCCGATGACCAGTCTCAACCCGCTCTATACGGTCGGCGACCAGATCGGCGAGATGATCGCGCTGCACGAGAAGGTGAGCCGCGAGGAAAAGCGCAAGCGCGCCCTGACCATGCTCAAGCATGTCGAGATCCCGGACGCCGCTTCGCGCCTGGACGACTATCCGCACCAGATGTCGGGGGGCATGCGCCAGCGCGTCATGATCGCCATGGCGCTGGCCTGCAACCCCTCGCTGCTGATCGCGGACGAGCCGACGACGGCGCTTGACGTCACCATCCAGGCACAGATCCTCGACCTGTTGCGCCGGTTGCAGGGCGAGTTCGGCATGTCCATTTTATTCATCACCCATAATCTCGGCGTGGTCGCCGAGATCGCTCACAATGTCGTGGTCATGTATGCTGGCCGCGTCGTCGAGCAGGCGCCGGTCAACCAGTTGTTCGCGCATCAGCGTCATCCCTACACGAAGGGGCTGCTCGCCTGCACGCCGAATGCCGGGCGTGATATCGATGCAGCGGGCGAACGCCGCGCCCTCTATTCCATTCCAGGCTCGGTGCCGCCACTCACCATGCTGCCGCCAGGCTGCACCTTCGAACCACGCTGCGACTTTGCCATCCCGCCCTGCAAGGCAGCACCTCCGCCGCTGGTGCCGGCCGGCGCCAACGGGTTCTCCCGCTGCATCAGGAGCGCGGAGCTATGAGCGCCGTCATCGAGATCGACCGACGTGTCGAAACCAAGCCGCTGCTCGTCGTAGAGGGCCTCACCAAACATTTTCCGGCCCGCAGCGGCCGCATCGTCCACGCGGTGGAGGATGTCAGCTTCTCGGTGAAGCGCGGTTCAACAGTGGGGCTGGTCGGCGAGAGCGGTTCCGGCAAAACCACCGCCGGCCGCGTCCTCCTGCGCCTGACCGAGCCGACTTCGGGCAAGGCACTGTTCGACGGTGTCGACCTGTTCTCGCTGTCGACCGCCGAGATGCGCGCCTATCGACGCAAGCTTCAGATCGTTTTCCAGGACCCGTTCTCCAGCCTCAATCCGCGCTTGCGCGTGTCGGCCATCCTCGGTGAGGCGCTTGACGCCTGCGGTTTCCCGCGCGGCAAGAAGCGCAAGGAGCGCATCGCTGAACTGCTGACGCTGGTCGGCCTGTCGCCGGACCACGCCTTGCGCTATCCGCACGAATTTTCCGGCGGCCAGCGCCAGCGTATCGGCATCGCGCGCGCGCTTGCCGTGGAGCCGGAATTCGTCGTCGCCGATGAGCCGGTTTCGGCACTCGACGTATCGGTGCAGGCGCAGGTGCTCAACCTGCTTGGCGACTTGCAGAAGAGGTTGGGGCTCACACTGCTGTTCATCGCCCACGACCTGTCGGTGGTCGAATATCTCTGTGACGAGGTGGTGGTGATGTATCTCGGCCGGGTGATGGAGCGGGGGCCGAGCAAGCTGGTCTATGCTGCGCCGCGACACCCCTACACCAGGGCGCTGCTCGCCAGCGCACCGGTGCCCGACCCGACGCGTCGGCGCACGCATGTGGCGCTGACGGGCGATATCGCGAGCCCGATCGCGCCGCCGTCCGGCTGCGTCTTCCGCACCCGCTGCCCCGAGGCGATTGCCGCCTGCGCCGAAATCGTTCCGCCCACCGTCGAGATCGACGGCGGGCATCATGTGGCCTGTATCCGCCACGACGGAAGAGCCTGACTGGAGCCTTGCATGAATTTTTCGACATCGAAGCGTCCGCACGAGACGCCCTATGAGCGATTGAAGGCGCTCGGGATCACGCTTCCCGAGGCGCCGCCGCCGATCGCCAATTTCGTCACCCATGTGCAGGAAGGCAAGCTGCTGTTCCTGTCAGGCCAAGGACCGAGCGAAACGGACGGCCGCCAGCATATCGGCAAGGTTGGCGCGGATGTCACCGTCGAGCAGGCCTACGCTCATGCCCGGTTGACCGGCGTCAACCTGATCGCGGTCATGCACGCGGCCCTGGGCGACCTTTCGCGCGTGCGCCGCCTGGTCAAGCTGTTCGGCATGGTCAACGCCGTACCGGATTTCGCCGACCATCCGGCGGTCATCAATGGCTGCTCCGACCTGATGGTCGACGTTTTCGGGCCAGCCGGCGCGCATGCCCGCTCGGCCATAGGCCAAGGTTCGCTGCCTGGCCAGATCACTGTCGAGATCGAAGCCATCGTCGCGATTGACTGACGAACGATTGATGAGGAATACCATGGACAAGCCCTCCAGCAGAAAACAGATCGACATCCGCGCCCGGCTCAAGCTCAGGCCGGTCATCAACGTCTCTGGCACGATGACGGCGCTCGGTGCCTCCATCGTGGTACCCGACGCTGTCGAGGCGATTTCGGCCATTCTCGGCGAATTCGTCGAGATGGGTGATCTCTATCGCCGCGCCAGCTCCGTGATCGCGGAACTTACCGGCGCGGAAGCCGGCTTCGTCACGGCGTCCTGCTCGGCCGGCATCACGCTGGCCGCCGCGGCATGCATGACCGGCTCCGATCTGGCGGCGATCGAACGGCTGCCCGACGCCACTGGATTGAAGGACGAGGTCCTGATCCAATCCGGCCACATGGTCAGCTACGGCGCGCCGGTTGAGCAGGCGATCCGGCTGGCCGGCGCGAAGGTCGTTCCCGTCGGCCAGGCCACGAGCGCCCATGCGTATCAACTGGCCGGTGCGATCACCGAATGCACGGCCGCGGCCGTCTATGTCGTGTCGCATCACGTCGTCGACTATGCCCAGATTCCGCTGAAAATATTCTGCGATGTCTGCCATGCCCGCGGCGTGCCGGTGATCGTGGATGCCGCGTCCGAGTACGACATGACTGGCTTCCTCGCTGACGGTGCGGACTTGGCGCTCTATTCCGGCCATAAGTTCCTCGGCGGTCCGACTTCCGGCATCGTTGCCGGACGCAAGGAAATGGTGCGTGACACCTATCTGCAGAACCGGGGCATCGGCCGCGGCATGAAGGTCGGCAAGGAAGGCATCGTCGGCGCGCTTGCCGCACTGCAAGCTTGGAAGAGCCGCGATCATGCCGGTATCCGTGCCCGCGAGCAGCTCGCCTTGGATTGCTGGGTCGAGGCTCTGGCTGACCGGCCGGGTATCGCCGCGGCGGTCGTTCCCGATCCGACGCACAATCCGCTGGACCGGTTGAAGGTGAACGTCGATACCGAAGCGGCTAACATCACCGCCTGGGATCTCGCCGACCGGTTGGCCGCCGGCGATCCGCCGGTGATCGTGCGGGATCATGAGGTCGAGCACGGCTACTTCTTCCTCGACCCGTGCAACCTGCATCCCAATGAGGAGTTCATCGTGGCGAAGCGGCTTGCCGAGGAACTGGATCAGGCACGGAAGTCGAACACAGTCATTGCGACGCCTTTCGAGAATCGGCTGCTGGCGCGTGAGGCGGCGATCCTCAAATGGCCGGATTGAACGTCTGTTGCGCACCAACCCCTGATTCTACTATGGGGTGAAAAAGGCGAGATTTCATGTCGACGACAGAGACTGATAGTGAGGTGGGCGAGGCGGAAGCGGCGCGGATGCCGCGCCGTTCGCGCACCAGCGGCATCGATCGGGCGCTGCAGGTCCTCGACCATTTGCAGAAGCAGGGCCGGCCGACCACCGCATACGAGATCGCGCGCGCTGTTGGTGCGCCACTGTCGACCATCTACGTCATCGTTGACGACCTTGTCGACAAGGAGATGCTCGATCGCAAGGACGGCGGGCTGCTGTGGCTCGGGCCGCGGCTTTATCATTACGGCCTGAGCTATGCGCGTTCGCTGGACCTGCTCGAGGTTGCCGTGCACGAGATGCACCAGCTGGCGCACCGTTCGGGCGAGACGGTTCAGATTTGCGGCAGGGACGGCGACAACATGGTGGTGCTCGCCATGGAGGAAGGATCGGATCACTTCCAGGTCACCTCGCGCGTAGGCACACGCACGCCGCTGAATTGGACTGCCTCCGGGCGCCTTTTGGTTGGCCATCTTTCCGAAGCTGAACGGCTGGAGCTGTTCGGCCGCTCGGCCACGGCCTCGCCGACCGGCCGCGCCGAAACCGATAAGGAACTGCTTGCGTCCGCCGCTGCCGCCGCGCTCGAGCAGGGCCTGTCAATCCAGGCCGGCGAGTCCGATTTTTCGGTCGCCTGTGTCGCGGCTCCCATCCGCGACTCTCAAGGTGCCTGTCGAGCCACGGTTTCCATTGTCGTGCCGGATGTAAAGATCAAGCAGAAGGATCCGGATCTGGTAGCGCTGGTCAAGGAAAGCGCTCGGCGTATCGAGACACGGCTGGGCTGGCACCGTCCGGACTGAGAAACCGCTGCGTTAAGGCTGCTATCGCGACGATGCTGGAGCGTTTCCGCTTTTTGTGATTCAGCTCGGCGGGGTACCGTTTTCGGCCAGCACGGCACCGGCAAGATAGAGCGAGCCGCCGATCAGGATACGCGGCGCGACTTCCTTTTCGTCCCAGGTATCGCGCAGCAGCATCAGCGCGTTGGCGACGGAGCTGACCGGCTCCGCCGACAGCTCCGCCTCGGCCGCGCGTGCAGCGAGTTCGTCGTTCGGTACCCCGGAATCGCTCATCGACACCGGCACCGTGTAGACATGCCTGGCCAGCCCCTTGAAGGCGCGAAAATAGCCGCTCTGGTCCTTGGTGTTGATCATGCCTGAAATCAGGAACAGTGGCCGCGGCGTCTTTTCCTCCTGCTCGGCGAGTGCCTCGGCGATGGCCGTGCCGGCGCCCGGATTGTGGCCGCCGTCCAGCCAGATCTCGGCGCCGCGCGGCGCCAGGTCCACCAGCCGGCCCTGCGTCAGCCGCTGCATACGGCCTGGCCAGGATACGCTGGTCATCGCCTGGTCGGCGTCATGTTCGCCGATCTCGAAACCGGCGGCCTTGATTGCGGCGATGGCCGCCGCGGCATTGGCGAACTGGTGGCGACCGGGCAGGCGCGGCGGTGACAGATCCATCAGCCCGTCACCGTCCTGATAGACCATGCGGCCGTTCTCGCCGAAGGCGAGGAAGTCCTGGCCATAGACCGAGAGCGGTGCGCGCAGCCGCTCGGCGGTCTCGATCAGCACGAGCTGTGCCGCTTCGAACTCCTGCGCACCGACCACGACCGGGCAGCCGCGTTTGATGATGCCGGCCTTTTCGGCCGCGATCAGTTCGACGCGATCGCCGAGATAGGCTTCGTGGTCGAGCGACACCGGCATGATCACCGAGACCGCCGGCCGCTTGATGACGTTGGTGGCATCGAAGCGCCCGCCGAGGCCGACCTCCATGATGGCGGCGTCCGCCGGATGCTCGGCAAACAGCAGGAAACCGACAGCGGTCAGGATCTCGAACACGGTGATCGTCTCGCCTGCATTGGCTTCGGCCACGCGGGCGATCGCATTGGCGAAGACCTTGTCTTCCACCAGTTTGCCGCCGCCTTCGGCGCCCAGCCGGTAGCGTTCGTGCCAGTTCACCAGATGCGGCGAGGTGTGCACATGCACGCGGTAGCCGGCGGCCTCGAGCAGTGCGCGCGAGAAGGCCGCGCAGGAGCCCTTGCCGTTGGTGCCGGCAATGTGGATCACCGGCGGCAGCCTGTCCTGCGGATTGCCGAGACGCTCCAGCAGGCGGCTGACGCGATCCAGCGAAAGGTCGAAGCCCTTCGGATGCAGCGTCATCAGGTGTTCGATCTGACGCTCGGCGGAGAGTGTGGTCATGCGGAGGCTCCGCGCTGCACTTGGATAGGGTTACGCCTGCGGCCGCGCTTCGGGCTTGGTCACCACCGGCGGCAGGATTTCCGGCTCGGCGATCTTCTTTTCCGGCGGCTGCTTGAGCAGCAGCTTGAGCAGGCCGGCCACGGTTTTCTTCATCTCCAGCCGGGAGACGACCATGTCGACCATGCCGTGCTGCATCAGATATTCCGAACGCTGGAAGCCTTCGGGAAGCTTCTCGCGGATCGTCTGCTCGATGACACGCGGGCCGGCAAAGCCGATGAGCGCGCCGGGTTCGGCGATGTGTACGTCGCCCAACATCGCATAGGAGGCGGTAACGCCGCCGGTCGTCGGGTTGGTCAGCACGACGAAATAGGGCAGGCCGGCTTCCTTCAGCCGGTCGACGGCAACGGTGGTGCGCGGCAATTGCATCAGCGAGAGGATGCCCTCCTGCATGCGCGCGCCACCGGACGCGGCGAACAGGATCAGCGGACGCTTGCGCTGCAGGGCGACCTCGAAGGCGCGGATGATGGCCTCACCGGCGGCCATGCCGAGCGATCCGCCCATGAAGGCGAAATCCTGCACGGTGACGACCACGGGAAGGCCCTCGATCGTGCCGGTGGCGTTGAGGATGGCGTCCTCCAGTCCGGTCTTGGCCTTCGCCTCCTTGAGGCGGTCGGTATAGCGCTTCTCGTCGCGGAACTTCAGCGGGTCGATGGGAACCTTGGGGTTCTCGATGACCTCGTACTTGCCGTCGTCGAAGAAGAACTTCAGCCGTTCCTTGGCCGAGATCTTCATGTGGTGGCCTGAGGATGGGATGACGAACTGATTCCCTTCCAGGTCCTTGTGGAAGATCATCTCGCCGGTTTCCGGGTCTTTGACCCAGAGGTTCTCCGGCACTTCCCGGCGGCCCAGCATCGAATTGATCTTCGGGCGAACGAAGTTGGTGATCCAGTTCATCGCTTCGGCTCCTGCCCGTGTTTGTTGGTCGGGCGTCGTAATTGTAGAGAGGTAGGAAAACTATTCGGCAGCAGCAAGGCGGGCCGAACGCACGCCTTGTGCCAGGCCGCTCACCAGCGTGGCCACGGCCTCGGCCGGGTCGGCGGTCTTCTCGCCTTTCGGGCCCAGCACATTGGCTATCGCATTGACGATCGCCGTGCCGATCACCACACCATCTGCAGAGGCGCCGATGGTGCGCGCCTGCTCGGCGGTCTTGACGCCGAAGCCGACACAGACCGGCAGGTCGGTGTGTTCCTTGATGCGCTGGACGGCGGTCGCCACCTTGGTCGTGTCGGCCAGCGCCGAACCGGTGATGCCCGTCATCGACACATAGTAGACGAAGCCGGAGGTGTTCTCGAGCACCTTGGGCAGGCGCTTGTCGTCGGTGGTCGGCGTGGCGAGGCGGATGAAGTTGATGCCGGCCTTCAAGGCGGGGATACACAGCTCCGCATCCATTTCCGGCGGCAGGTCGACGATGATCAGTCCGTCTATGCCGGATGCCTTGGCCTCGGCCAGGAAATTGTCGACGCCATAGACATAGATCGGGTTGTAGTAGCCCATCAGCACGATCGGCGTCTCGTCGTCGCCCTTGCGGAATTCGGCGGCTATGGCCAGCGTCTTCTTCAGCGTCTGCCCGCCTTTCAGCGCGCGCAGGCCGGCAGCCTGGATCGCCGGACCGTCGGCCATCGGGTCGGAAAAAGGCATGCCGAGCTCGATGATGTCGCTGCCGGCCTTGGGTAGCGCCTTCATGATCGACAGCGAGGTGTCGTAGTCCGGGTCGCCGCCCATGAAATAGGTGACGAGGGCCGGCCGGCCTTCTGCTTTGAGCTTCGCCATGCGGCGGTCGATGCGGGTGGTCATGCCATGCCCTTCATAGTCGAATGGATCTGGGTTGCTGCGCCGGCGGCTGCGAAGCCCTGCGCGGCAAGGTCGAGGATCGCAAGCATCCGTCTCATTCGGGATGTTCGCGGATTTCGATGGTCACCGCGAAGGCGTAGAAGCCGTCGCGCGCGATGCGGCTGCGTGCCAGCTTCGGATCGAAGGCGATGCGCGGCTCGCCGTCGTCGGCGACATTGGTCAGGAATTTGAGGTTCTGGCTGTCGCGCACGCCCTTGGCGTTTTCGCGCTGGTCGCCGGCCTCCACCGCCACATAGTGGTGGGGATTGTGCCTGGAGTGATAGATCTCGAAAGTGCTCATATCTCCATGCCCATCATCTTTGCGACCGTGTGGACGTCCTTGTCGCCACGGCCGGACAGGTTGACGATGATGATCTTGTCCTTGGCCATATTGGGCGCGATCTTGACGGCATGCGCGATGGCATGCGCCGATTCCAGCGCCGGGATGATGCCTTCGGTCCGCGTGCAGAGCTGAAATGCCTCCAGCGCCTCGTCGTCGAGGATCGGCTGGTAGTCGACCCGGCCGCTGTCGCGCAGCCAGCTGTGCTCGGGCCCGACGCCAGGATAGTCGAGGCCGGCCGAGATCGAATGGCCTTCCAGGATCTGCCCGTCGTCGTCCTGCAGCAGGTAGGTGCGGTTGCCATGCAGCACGCCCGGCTTGCCGGCATTCATCGAGGCGCAGTGCTCGACGCCGTCCAGCCCGCGGCCACCCGCCTCGATGCCGATGATCTCGACATCCTTGTCGTCGAGGAAGGGATGGAACAGGCCGATGGCATTGGAGCCGCCGCCGACGGCGGCGATGATGGTGTCGGGCAGGCGGCCCTCCTGATCCAGCATCTGCTGGCGCGCTTCCGTGCCGATGACCGACTGGAAGTCGCGCACCAGTTCCGGATAGGGATGGGGCCCGGCGGCGGTGCCGATCAGGTAATAGGTGTCCTCGACATTGGTGACCCAGTCCCGCAGCGCTTCGTTCATCGCATCCTTCAGCGTGCCGTGGCCGGCGGTCACCGGCCGCACCTCGGCGCCCAGGAGCTTCATGCGGAAGACGTTGGGGCTTTGGCGGGCGACATCGGTGGCGCCCATATAGACCACGCAAGGGTAGCCGAAGCGTGCCGCCACCGTGGCGGAGGCGACGCCATGCTGGCCGGCGCCGGTTTCCGCGATGATGCGCTTCTTGCCCATGCGCTTGGCCAGCAGGATCTGGCCGAGGCAGTTGTTGATCTTGTGCGAGCCGGTGTGGTTCAAATCCTCGCGCTTGAAGTAGATTTTCGCCCCACCGAGATGGCGGGTCAGGCCTTCGGCGAAATAGAGCTTGGAGGGCCGGCCGGCATAGAAGGTCGACAGTGCCGATAGCTCCGCCTTGAACTCCGGATCGTCCTTGGCCTTGTTCCACTCCCGCTCCAGGTCGAGGATCAGCGGCATCAGCGTCTCGGCGACGAAGCGGCCACCGAAAATGCCGAACATGCCCTGCTCGTCGGGGCCCGTGCGGAAGGAATTTGGCAACGCCGGCTTGTTCATAGCCGATCTCCTAGAAAGCTGTTTGATGCTCAGGCGGCGCGGATTTTACGCGCTGCCCGCACTGCCTGAAAGAACTCTGCGATCAGCCGGACATCCTTGACGCCCGGTGCGCTTTCAACGCCGGACGAAATGTCGAGGCCGGGCGGATTGGCGATTGCCAGCGCCTCGCCGACATTGTCCGCGTTGAGCCCTCCCGAAAGCATGTAATCGAGATCGGCGTCAAGGCTGGTCAGAATGCGCCAGTCGAAGGCAACACCGTTGCCGCCGGGCAATTCGGAACCCTTGGGCGGCTTGGCATCGAACAGGAAACGGTCGGCGACGCTGCGATAGGGCGTGACGGCGGCGAGATCGTCGGCTTCGCGCAGCGAAAACGCCTTCATGACCGGCAGGCCATAGCGGGCCTTCACTTCGGCCACGCGTTCGGGGCTTTCGGAGCCGTGCAGCTGCAGCATGTCGGGCGCCATCGCGGTCACGATCTCGTCCAGAAAGGCGTCGTCGGCATCGACGGTGACGGCGACTGCCTTGGCTTTGCCGCGTGCCGCCTGGCGCAGGCGTCCGGCATCGGCAGGCGCGATGTTGCGCGGGCTCTTGGCAAAGAAGATGAAGCCGACATGGCTGGCGCCATTGTCAAGCGCGGCGGCCAGGGCCGCCTCGGTCCTGAGACCGCATATCTTGATCTCGCGTGTGTTCTCACGTGCCATGAGGCCGGCAAGTGCCACGAAAAGCCGGCAAAGTCGAGGAAAAGCGACGATTTGCCGAAATGAGGAAAGCGGCTACCTTGTCAGCAAATGGGAGCAGCATTGCCATGGCCGAAAACACCGTCACCGAGCTGAAGGAAAAGCTCGCCCAGGCGCGTGAAGTGATCGCGCATCTGATCGACAAGGCTGCCTTCAACGGAGCCGAGGCGCATCGCGCGCTCGACTATTTCGGCGGCGATGCCTTCGAGAAGGAATTCCTGCCCTGGCCGCGCCAGGAGGATGAGGGGCTGAGGCCCGACGAACTCAATGCCGCCAACGACGATTGAATTCGGCTTCTGCAGTGACTGGCGCGCCGATCAAGCCTGGTCTGTGGTGTCGACCAGCCATTCCCGGAACGCGGTCATTGCCGGCGTCTCTTCGCGCGATTTCAGCCGCGTCAGCCAATAGTTCCCGGTGTGCACGGCGATGTCGAAGGGTTGCACGATCCGTCCTGTCGCGATGTCGTGGCTGAACATCGCCACCGGAACCAGCGCGACGCCGACCCCGCGTGCTGCCGCCTCCACCAGCGTCAGCGAGGAATCGAACATCCAGCCACGCAGGCTCGGCGCCTCTGTCCCGGCAGCTTTGAACCACAGCTTCCATTCGTCGATCCGGTAGGAGCGCAACAGTTCGGCATTGGCCAGGTCAGCGGGGGTGCCAAGGCGCGGATGCAGCGTCGGCGCACACACGGGTGAGAGCGGAGCATCCATGAGGTGAAAAGCCTCTGTGCCGTGCCAGGCGCCATCGCCGAAGCGGATGAAGAAATCGAGCCCATCGAGCACGATGTCCGAGCGGTTGTTGTTCGTCTTGAGGCGCAGATCGAGATGTGGGTGCTGTTCCTTGAATGCATTGAGCCGCGGCAGCAGCCAGCCGATGGCGAAGGTACCGACCACGCCGACCGTCAGGATTTCACGGTAGTTGCCGTCCTCGAACTGGCTGAGCGTGGCGCTCATGCGCCTGAAGGCATCGGTGAGCACCGGCAACAACGCATGGCCCTCGTCTGTCATTGCGAGCCCGCGCGGCAGCCGCTTGAACAGGGTCACGCCCAGGGCATCCTCGAGCGCCTTGATCTGGTGGCTGATCGCCGTCTGCGTAACGCGCAGCTCGAGCCCGGCCCGGGTGAAGCTGCAATGGCGGGCGGAAGCCTCGAAGGCACGCAGCGCATTGAGTGGCAGTTGTGAAACTTCCATCGCTATGACCAAGTTTTATTCATGGCTGAGCTTAGAATTGATCGTTTGCCTAAGGCAAGTGGCGTCTTCATAGTCGCTTCCGAGAGTCGCGAATGGGAGTTGGCCACGGTTCGCTAGGACCGTCGGCGTTCGTTCCTCTCCCTCAATCAACGCTGATATGGAACACGCGAATGACGATGTCCTTTTCGCGCCGGCAGGCCCTTGCCGGCAGCCTTCTTGCCATCCCAACCCTGGCGGCTCTCGGCTCGGTCGCACGCACCGAGCGCGCCGGAGAAGCCGAAACCAGGCTCGCCGAACTGGAGCGCAAACATCCCGGCCGCTTCTGCGCGACCATCCTCGATCTCGGCAGCGGCAGGCGTGTCCAGCACCGGGCCGACGAACGCATCCTGATGTGCAGCACCTTCAAGGCTTTGGCAGCAGCCCTTGTGCTTGCCCGCGTCGACAAGGGTGAGGAGAAGCTGGATCGCCTCATCAAATATACGAAGAAGGATCTGGTCGAATCCGGCTCGCCGGTGACGGAGAAACATGTCGACGAAGGCATGACGGTTGCGGAGCTATGCGACGCGACCGTGACCCGAAGCGACAACACCGCCGGGAACCTTCTGCTTGCCAGCTTCGGTGGGCCGGCAGCCCTTACCGCTTTCTGTCGGAAGATCGGTGACGTTATCACGCGCCTCGACAGGTTCGAGCCTGAATTGAACTACCACGACAGCCCGGATGATGAGCGCGACACCACCACGGCAAATGCGATGGCCGAAACCCTGCGCAAGCTCCTGTTTACCGATACCCTGTCGGCCGCTTCGCGCTCTCAACTGGCGGCATGGCTGATCACCAACAAGACCGGCGATGCACGGCTGCGTGCAGGCTTGCCCAACGATTGGCTTGTCGGCGACAAAACGGGCACCAATGGCGACGAGCATGGCAATGCCAATGATGTTGGCATTGTCTGGCCGCCGGATCGGGCTCCGCTGATCGTGACGGCCTTCTGCGAGATCCCCAGGATCTCGTCCAAGGAGCGCAATGCGGTCATTGCCGAGATCGGCCACATCGCATCGCAAGTTTGACATCCCCGGCCTATCGAAAGATCCAGGAACATGATCAGAATTCTCAAAATCGGAATCCTTGCAGCCGCATTCCTGCAAGTCACCAATGCCCACGCCGCCGACAGCAAGGGTGCCGAGCACCAGCTGGAGCAACTGGTGAACGAGACGGTCCGGCCGGTGATGAAGGAAAACGGATTGCCTGGCATGGCCGTGGCGATCACGGTCGACGGCAAGCGGTTTTTCTTCGGCTACGGTGTCGCTTCCAAGGAAAGCGGCCGGAAGGTCACGGAAAACACCATCTTCGAAATCGGTTCGGTATCGAAGACCTTTGCCGCAACGCTGGCTGCCTATGCCGTGGAAAGCGGCACGTTTTCGCTGTCTGAAAAGGCGAGCACCTACCTGCCGGCGCTTGACGGCGGTGCCTTGGGCAAGACCGATGTCCTCGATCTCGGCACTTACACAGCGGGTGGCCTGCCGCTGCAGGTCCCGGATGATGTGACCAATCAGGACGGAATGATTGCCTATTTCCGGGCCTGGAAGCCGGAATTTCCGGCGGGCACGCACCGCCGCTACTCCAACCCCAGTATTGGCTTGTTCGGTTATCTGGCGGCAGAAAGCATGGGCAAGCCCTTCGATGTGCTCATGGAGGAAAAACTCCTGCCGGCGCTCGGCCTGTCCAACACCTTCATCCACGTGCCCAAGGCGCGGATGGGCGACTATGCCTATGGCTATTCGAAAGCAGGCAAGCCCGTTCGCGTGACATCAGGCGTTCTGGATTCGCAGGCCTATGGCATCAAGACCACAGCGCCCGATCTGATCCGCTTCGTCGAATCGAACATGAGTGGCGCGGTGTCGGATGAGAAACTGCGCGCCGCCATCGCCGGCACACATCTCGGTTACTACAAGGTCGGCGGCATGACTCAAGGGCTGGGCTGGGAGAGTTATTCCTATCCAACCACTCTCGACAGGCTGCTGACTGGCAATTCGGCGGACATGGCGTTCAAGCCGCAGAAGGCCGAGAAGCTCAATCCGCCAGTGCCGGCGGCAGCCGATGCCTGGCTCAACAAGACCGGTTCGACGAACGGTTTCGGCGCCTATGCCGCGTTCATTCCGGCGAGGAAGGTCGGTATCGCCATCCTGGCGAACAAGAACTATCCGATCCCGGTTCGGATAAAGGCGGCTTATCGTATCCTTTCCGGGATCGAGAAATTGCCTGGCCTGTAAACGACTGCGCAGACGCATTTGCGACTGGACCGGCCGGGTTCGTCTGGCCGGTTCTGTCACTGTCGTCTGGACCATGCCATGGAGTTGCTTCCGACAGGAGCTGTGGCCATCTGTCGGAACAACGGATAGGCGACGAAAGACTGGCGGCGATGACGGACGGCTTCACCATCAGGGCTCTAGAGGCCGGCGATCCGGAGCGGATCGCTGCGACGAACGGCGGCCCGGCATGGAATGCCGAGCCCGTACTTTGGCAAGGCTATCTTGCCGATGCCGCTCAGGGCTGCCGCGTCGTGCTGATTGCGTTCAAAGGCCAGGACGTTGTCGGCTATGGCACGCTGCTGTGGCAGTCTGGCTATCTGCCGTTCAAGGCAGCGGGTATTCCCGAAATCAACAATCTGGTTGTCGCGCAGGCTGCGCGCGGCGGCGGTATTGCCACGGCGATGATCGGTCGCTTCGAACAGCTCGCCGCCTCGGCCGGCAAGCCGACGATCGGCCTGGGCGTCGGCCTCTATGCCGACTATGGTGCGGCCCAGCGCCTCTATGTCAGACTGGGTTACCAACCGGACGGACGCGGCATCACCTATGGCGAAAAGCCGGTGGCTCCCGATCAGTCCGTGCGCGTTGACGACGACCTGATCCTGTGGCTGACGAAATCGCTGTGAGCGGGCCGGACTGTCGACGGACGGTCTCTACTCGAACGCGATCGCCTGCAGCGCACCGCCATTCTTCTTCAGCCAGGCCCTGCAGCGCTCGGTATCAGGGCACAGCGCTTCGCACAGCTTCCAGAATTTAGGGCCGTGGTTCATCTCCTTCAGATGCGCCACCTCATGCGCCACCAGGTAATTTATCACCGGCGGCGGCGCCATCATGATGCGCCAGGAGAAGGACAGGTTGCCGTCCGCGGTGCACGAGCCCCAGCGGCTCGACGTATCCTTGAAGCGGACGCTTTTTGCCTTGCGGCCGATCGCACCGGTATGGCGCAGCACCAGCGCCTCGATATCGCGCTTGGCCTCGCGTTTGAGGAAATCGGCGACTCGGCGCGGCAGGTGCAGCCGATCGCCATGGATGGTCAGCGTCGGGCCGGTTTCGTCGGCGCCGACCACAACGGTACCGCGCTTGCCCGGCTCATGCACGACCAGATGCGGCACGCCGCGCAGCGGGATCTTGATACCCGGCCGCACCTGCGGTCGGTCCGGCACCTTGGCCAGTCTCTGTTCGAGCCAGCCCTGATGGCGGGTGAGGAACCTCTCGACCTCGCCCTGGCGCAGGCCAGGCGGCACCGTGATGCGCAGGCTCTGCCCGCCGGCATCGATCCTCAGCGTCAGGCGCCGGGCGCGCTCGTTCTCCACGATCCTGAGCGGCAGCGTACGCCCGGCCACATGATGCTCACGCTCTTCGGTCGGAGCGGGCCTGGGCTTGGTCAGGTTGCGGAAGAAGGCGAAGGACATAAGAGGAACATAAGCGATTCGGGAAAATCTGTAGTGCCTTTCGCGGCGATGTGATTGCCACGGGGCGATGATGGATAGTTCGGCAGCCCATAAGACAGCGGCGCCGCTTTCAGACGGCGCCGCTGGAACTCATGCTGATCGCATCGATCAGTCGTCGAGCAGGTTCGTGCCCTTGCCCTTGGTTGACTTGCCGGGGGCCGGCTTGGTGGTCGTCGGCGCGGTCGGCTTGTTGCGCTGGGCCATGAAGCGGTCGAACTCTTCCTGGTCCTTGGCGCGGCGCAGCTCGCGGGCATACTCGTCGAACTCGGCCAGCGCCTCATCGAGCTTGCGGCGCTCTTCGGCCAGGCGCTCCAGCTCCTTGTCGCGCCAGTCGTCGAAGGCGACATTGCCGGTGCGGGCAGAGCCATGGCCCCAGCGATGAGCCTTGTCGGCGCTGCGGCGGCAGCCGGCGAAGATGCCATCCGTGGCCTTGTTGACGTCGCGCTTGAAGCCGTCGAGCCGGTCGCCCCAGATGATGTAGGCGAGCATGGCGAGGCCCAGCGGCCAGAACACCACGAAGCCAAGAACCATCAGCGCGATGGTTGCCGGCGTCCAGGCCGGGCGGATCAATGCAGTCGTGTTCATTTCTCCCGTTCCTTTGGTTGGAGGCAGCCAAAGCGCGGCTGCTTCCGATCGAAGTGGGAACAGCGGGCGCCTTGTTCAAGACAAAACGCCTGGGGAACCGGGCAACCGGCTGTAAAGCCTAACGATTTTTTGCGTGATCGAGCAGGACCACGATCATGCCGGCGACAAGACCCCAGAACGCGGCGCCAACGCCGAACAGGGTGAGACCCGAGGCGGTGACGGCAAAAGCCGTCGTGGCGGCCATGCGTTCATGCTCGTCCTTGAGCGAGATGGTCAGCGCATTGGTGAGCGGCCCCATCAGGGCGAGGCCCGCGACCAGCACGATCAGGCTCTGCGGCAGCACCGCGAAGATCGCCACCAGCGAGGCGCCGAAGATCGCGAAGACAACATAGGCGAGCGCATAGAAAGGCCCGGTCTTCCAGCGCTCGGCAGGGTCCGGATGCACGTCCGGTCCGGTGCAGATCGCTGCCGAGATCGCGGCAAGATTGGAGGTCGAGGCGCCGAACGGCGCGAGCAGAACGGAAACCAGCCCGGTGAAACCGATCAACGGGCCCGGTTCGGGGTGGTAGCCGGCTGCCCGCAGCACGGCGAGACCCGACAGGTTCTGCGAGGCCATGGTGACGAGATAGAGCGGCAATGCCAGCCCGATCGCCGCCTTGGCGGTGAAGACGGGTGCGATCAGCGTCAGCGTCGAAAGTTCGGGTGTCGGCAGGCTGCCGACACGGCCGGTCGCAAAGGCGGCGAACCCGCCACCGATCAGAACCGCGAGCACGGACAGCGAGGGGTTCCACAGCCTGATCAGGAAGAAGGCCGCGATCAGCGGCAGCACCAGCCAGGGGTCGACGGGAACGGTCCTGACGGCATTGAGCGCGAAGGTGACAAGGATGCCGGCCAGCATGCCGGATGCCACCGAGGCGGGGATTTTCGAGATCAGCCGGGTCAGCGGCTTGAGCAGGCCGGTCAGCACAAGGAGCACGCCGGCGATCAGGAAGGCGCCGACGGCTTCCCCGATCGAAAAGCCGCTCGATGCCGCAATCAGTGCCGCTCCCGGTGTCGACCATGCGCTGATGATCGGCATCTTGGTGCGCCAGGACAGCCATGCAGTCTCGACCGCCATCGAAATGCACAGCGCGGTGACCCAGCTCGCCGTCTGCAACTGCGTGGCGCCGACGGCATTGGCGGCCGCGATGATGATGGCAAGCGTTCCGCCGAAGCCGACGATCGCCGCGACGAAAGCGGATATCGGGATGGAAATGCGCATCAGCGGATCCGCTCGATCAGCGTTTCCACGGCGCGGACCAGCAGTTCCAGATCCTGGGGCCGCGACAGGCGGTGGTCGCCTTCCGGCACCAGCGACAGCGTGACGTCGTCGGCGGGCAGATGGCTGACCAGCTTCAAGGCATGGGTGTGCGGCACATCCGGATCGGCCAGGCCTTGGATCACGTGAACCGGGCAATGCGTGTCGATAGGGCCGGTCATCACGAGGTTGTCGCGGCCGTCCTCGATCAGCGCGCGCGTGTAGACATAAGGCTGGTCCGAATATTCGGAAGGCTCGGCGAAGAAGCCTTTTTCGGCGAGGTCGCGGCGCTGCGTGTCGGTCAGCGTCGGTTCGATCAGCTCGGCGGTGAAATCGGGTGCCGGCGCCAGAAGTACCAGTCCGGCGACACGGTCGTCGCCCGCCTTGCGCAGTTCCTGCGCCATGCGCAAGGCGATCCACGCGCCCATCGACGAGCCGACCAGGATCTGCTTGCCTTTGGCGTGCTGACGAAAGACCGCGAGGCTTTGGGCAAGCCAGGTCGAGATGGTGCCTTCGTTGAAGTCGCCACCGGATTCGCCGTGGCCGGAATAGTCATGCCGCAAAAAGGCGTGGCGGCTCCTGTCGGCCCAGTCGGCCAGCGTCTCGGCCTTGGTGCCGAGCATGTCGGACTTGTAGCCGCCGAGCCAGATCACGCCCGGTGCTTTGCCGGGCTGTTGGCGGACGGCGATGGAAATGCCGTCGACATCAAGGAATTCGGGAGCGGTCGGTTGCATGGCGCGGTTCCAAGCGCATCGTGCCTGCCAGGCCGATGCGCAGCTTCAAAATGTCAGAACCCGCGTCCCAATAATGACGTGCAGTGTTCTGGGGTCGCGCTTCTTGACATGGCCGAGGCGCAGCGAAAAGACCGCTGTTCAGTTCTTTGCTTGGTTCAGAAAGCAACAGTAGGACTAAATTGCCTGAACAGGTGATTTGTTGTCGCGCCTGTGCTATTGACTCGCGCCGCGCGGTCACCACATTGACGCGCCAAAGCAAAATTTGAACTGAATCCCAGAACGCCAACGGCTCGAGGAGACCACGACAATTCGCAGACCTTTCAAAGCAGCGGCGCCCACGAAGGATGGCCCGCGCGCAAACCGGGATATCCGCGTCCCCCGCGTCCAGCTTATCGACGCAGAAGGCAAGAACCGCGGTGACGTTTCCATCAACGAAGCACTGCAGCTGGCTGAGGAAGCCGGGCTGGATCTGGTCGAGATCTCGCCCAACGCCGTCCCGCCGGTCACCAAGATTCTCGACCTCGGCAAGCTGAAATACGCCAACCAGAAAAAGGCTGCCGAGGCTCGCAAGAACCAGCGCGTCATCGAGATCAAGGAGATCAAGATGCGCCCCAACATCGACAGCCACGACTACGACGTGAAGATGCGCGCCGTGCGCCGCTTCTTCGAGGAAGGCGACAAGGTCAAGCTGACGCTGCGTTTCCGTGGCCGCGAGATGGCGCACATGGAACTCGGCATGCAGCTTCTCAACAAGGTGCGCGAGGAAGTCGCCACCATCGCCAAGGTCGAGGCCGAGCCGAAGCTTGAGGGCCGCCAGATGATGATGGTGCTGGCGCCGCGTTGACCGTGGCGCCTGCCCAGTGCGTTTTTGATCAAGGCGTCCCGTCTCCGGCGGGGCGCCTTTTTCCTGCCTCAACTCGGTGATTTGTCGCCTGGGACTGCGGCACTGAGCGGACTTCTGAACATGGACAACAAAATCGTGGAGACGGATGCCCGGCGCGCGCTTGGCGCCTACCAGTCTCTCAGGCGCCTGGTGCTTGCCTTCGTCATCGTTGCGATGTTTGCGGCGCTGCTGTTCGGAGAGGCCATCTATCCGCCCGAGAGCTTCATCCACGAAACCGTGGAGATGGTCGGCGTCCTGATGATGTTTCTCGGCATCGTCGGGCGCCTGTGGTCGACGCTTTATATCGGCGGGCGCAAATCGCATGAGGTGGTTACGGGCGGCCCGTATTCGATCACCCGCAATCCGCTTTATGTCTTCTCGACGCTTGCCGCCGCCGGCGTCGGCGCGCAGATGGGTTCGCTTGTCGCGACTGCGGGTTTTGCCCTGCTCTGCGCCGGCGCGTTCCATATCGTGATCCTGCGCGAGGAGCGGTTCCTGACGGATGAACTTGGGGCGCCCTACAAGGCCTATCTCGCCCGCGTGCCGCGCTTCATTCCCAACCTCTCGCTCTACCAGGAAGGCGATACCGGCTCCTTCCGGCCGCGCCTCCTGCTCAACACCTTGCTCGACGGCCTGGTCTTCCTGGCGGCCATGCCGATCTTCGAGCTGATCGAAAACGCTCAAGGGTCCGGCGCGCTGCCGGTTCTTTTCCGGTTGCCCTGACTGCCACGATTCCTCCGCAAACAGACCGGGTAAATTCCACAAACAGGCCCGACAAATTCCGCAAACGGGTCCAATAACAACGCGATCGCAGTTCTGCGGTCGGGTTCTTCCCATGCCCACTACCCCATCATCCGAGGCGCTCGAGGCATTGGGGCGCTATCAGCGGCGACGGCGCGGCGGTCTCGCCGTCCTGATCGTCATCTTCTTCGGGCTCCTCGTCTTCAGCGGCTCGTTGCATGACGAACTCACGCATGAACGGATAGAGTCGACAGGCCTTGCCTTGATCCTGGTGGGCATCGGCGGCCGGCTCTGGTCGATCCTCTACATCGGCGGGCGAAAGTCGGCGGAGCTGATTTCGACCGGCCCTTATTCGGTGATGCGCAACCCGCTGTATTTCTTTTCCACGATCGCGGCCGCAGGCATCGGCGCGCAGACCGGCAGCGCGGTGGTGACGATCGCCTCCGCTCTGCTTTGCGCGGTCGCGTTTCATATCGTTACCTTGCGGGAAGAGCGTTATCTGAAGTCCGTGCTCGGCGCGCCTTACGAGGATTATCTGCGGCGCGTACCGCGCTTCCTGCCGAATCCGTTTCTTTACCGGGATCAGACCGAAGTGACGTTCACCACGCGCATCTTCAATCTCACCTTGCGCGACGGGCTGATGTTCCTGGCTGCCATCCCCTTCTTCGAATTGATCGAGGAAGGTCAGGAGAACGGGCTGGTCCCGATCCTGTTCTGGCTGTATTGATGCTGGAGCGTCGGCGGGGATTGCGCGGCCGGCGTCTTTGCAGTATAGGGCCGCGTTCCAGAAAAACCGCCCGGCAGGGCATGCCGTGGCGGTTTCATTTGCTTTCCAGGCTTTGGTCGGCCCGGAAACAACAACAAGAGGTGCTTCAAGCCCTCGCATAGGAGTAGCAAAATGCCCAAGATGAAGACCAAGTCCGCCGCTAAAAAGCGGTTCAAGATCACTGCGACCGGTAAGGTCCTGTCGGCTGCGGCCGGCAAGCGTCACGGCATGATCAAGCGCAGCAACAAGTTCATTCGCGATGCCCGCGGCACGATGGTTCTGGCTGAACCGGATGGCAAGAAGGTCATCAAGAACTTCCTTCCGAACGGCCTCTGAGCCGGCTGCGCCCCAATTTAAGGAGATCATGACATGGCACGCGTAAAGAGAGGCGTTACCGCCCACGCCAAGCACAAGAAGGTCCTGAAAGCCGCCAAGGGTTTCTACGGCCGTCGCAAGAACACCATCCGCATCGCCAAGCAGGCGGTCGAGAAGTCACTGCAGTACGCCTATCGCGACCGCAAGGCGCGCAAGCGTAACTTCCGCGCGCTCTGGGTACAGCGCATCAACGCCGCTGTCCGCGAGCACGGCCTGACCTATGGCCGCTTCATCGACGGTCTCAACAAGGCCGGCATCGAGATCGACCGCAAGGTCCTGTCCGACATGGCTATCCACGAGCCGCAGGCTTTCGCCGCGCTCGTCGGCAAGGCCAAGGTCGCGCTCGAATACCTGAAGAACACCACCCCGAATGCTTTTGAAAGCGCTGTCGCTTAAAGACCAGCGTCTTCCCAAGCTTTTCGAAATCTGATTTGGGAAACCCGCGCTGGCACGGCTGGCGCGGGTTTTTCTTCATTCGCGCTCGAAACAACAATGGCTATCAGGCAGTCGCTGCCGCGTAGTCCCGATCGAAAGAGTTTTATCGTGAACGCCAACGCTGGAAATCTCGAAGTCCTGGAGAGCGCGCTGCTTGCCGATATCGCGGCTTCTGCCGATGAGCAGGCCATCGAGGCTGTGCGCATCGCTGCTCTCGGCAAGAAGGGCTCCGTCTCGGAGTTGTTGAAGACGCTGGGCGCAATGACCGCCGAGGAGCGCCAGGTCCAAGGCCCTGCGATCAACGGGCTGAAGAACCGCGTCACCGAGGCGCTGGCTGCCCGCAAGGCCGAGCTGAAGAATGTCGCCGTTGCCGCCCGCCTTGTCGCCGAGACGGTCGACGTCACGCTGCCGGTGCGCCAGTCGCCGGCCGAGCGCGGCCGCATCCACCCGATCAGCCAGGTCGTCGACGAGATCGCCGCTATCTTCGGCGACATGGGCTTCGCGATCGCCGAAGGCCCGGATATCGAGACCGACCACTACAACTTCACCGCGCTCAACTTCCCCGTCGGCCATCCGGCGCGCGAGATGCACGACACGTTTTTCCTGCAGGCGGCCGAGGGCAACGAGGCCAGGCTGCTGCGCACCCACACCTCTCCGGTGCAGATCCGCACCATGGAGGTGCAGAAGCCGCCGATCCGCATCGTCATCCCGGGCAAGACCTACCGCATGGATTCGGACGCGACCCATACGCCGATGTTCCATCAGCTCGAGGGGCTGGTCATCGACCGCACGGCCAACGTCGCCAACATGCGCTGGGTGCTGGAAGAATTCTGCAAGGCCTTCTTCGAGGTTCCGAGCCTGAAGATGCGCTTCCGCCCGTCCTTCTTCCCGTTCACGGAACCGAGCCTGGAAGTCGACATCCAGTGCGACCGCTCGCGTCCGGGCGAAGTGCGCTTCGGCGAAGGCAACGACTGGATGGAGATCCTCGGCTGCGGCATGGTGCATCCCAATGTGCTGCGCGCCGGTGGGCTCGATCCCGACGAATACCAGGGCTTCGCCTGGGGCATGGGCATCGACCGCATCGCCATGCTGAAATACGGCATGCCGGACCTGCGCGCCTTCTTCGACGCCGATGTGCGCTGGCTGTCGCATTACGGCTTCCGCCCGCTCGACATGCCGACGCTGTTCGGCGGCCTCAGCACATGAATGCCGTTGCCGATCCCTATGCCAAGGCCGTGACCTTCACCTTCGGTGACAGTCCGGAACTGGCGGACGAACTGCTGGCGCTGGTGCTGGCAGGCCGCAAGACCGCGACCTGCGGCGCGTTGCGCGACTTCGGCGATCACGAGCCGGTGCCGGCGGTTGGACGGCGCGACGTCGTGCTCGATGGCCAGGGCCGCCGTGCAGCGGTCATCGAGACGATGGCTGTGGAGATGAAGCGCTTCGACGAGGTCGACGCCGCCTTTGCGCGCGAAGAGGGCGAAGGCGACCTGTCTTATGAATACTGGCGTGAGGCACATGAAGCCTATTTCGCCCGCAATGGCGGCTATTCGCCCGAGATGATTCTGGTTTGTGAGCGGTTCCGGCTGGTGGAAGTGCTCGACCGCAACGATACGAAACGAGTGAACCCATGAAATTCACCCTCTCCTGGCTCAAGGATCATCTGGAAACCGATGCCACGCTGGACGAGATCGTCGAGCGTCTGACCTCGATCGGCCTCGAGGTCGAGTCGGTCGACGACAAGGCGGCGCTGAAGCCCTTCGTCATCGCCAAGGTGCTGACGGCTGCCAAGCATCCGGACGCCGACAAGCTGCAGGTGTTGAGCGTCGACATCGGCTCCGGCGCACCGGTGCAGGTCGTCTGCGGTGCGCCGAACGCGCGCGCCGGCCTGGTCGGCGCCTTCGCGGCGCCCGGCGCCTATGTGCCCGGCATCGACGTCACGCTTTCGGTCGGCAAGATCCGCGGCGTCGAGAGCCATGGCATGATGTGCTCCGAGCGCGAGCTCGAACTGTCGGACGAGCACAATGGCATCATCGACCTGCCGCAGGATGCGCCGGTCGGCACATCCTTCGCTGCCTATGCCCATCTCGACGATCCGGTCATCGAGATCAACCTGACGCCGAACCATCCGGAAGCCACTGGCGTCTACGGCATCGCGCGCGATCTCGCCGCATCGGGCCTCGGCAAGCTGAAGACCGCGCCGGTCGAGCCGGTCGCGGGCAAGGGCGCCACGCCGGTCAAGGTCAGGATCGAGGCGCCGGATCTCTGCCGCGTCTTCGCGCTCAGGCTGGTACGCAACGTCAAGAACGGCCCGTCGCCGAAATGGCTGCAGCAGCGGCTGATGGCGATCGGGCTCAGGCCGATCAACGCCCTGGTCGACATGACCAACTACATCACCTTCGACCGTGGCCGGCCGCTGCACGTGTTCGATGCCGCAAAGGTCGCGGGCAACCTGGTGGTCCGGCGCGGCAAGGAAGGCGAAAGCGTGCTGGCGCTCGACGGCCGCACCTATTCGGTGACGCCGGACATGTGCGTCATCGCCGACGACAACGGCGTCGAATCCATCGCCGGCGTGATGGGCGGCGAACATTCGGGCTGCGACGAGAACACCACCGATGTGCTGATCGAGGCAGCCGTCTGGGAGCCGCTGACCGTGGCGCGCACCGGCCGCACGCTCGGCATCATCACCGACGCGCGCTATCGCAACGAGCGCGGCATCGATCCGGTCTTCAACAGCCCGGGCATCGAGCTCGCCACGCGCATGGTCATGGACCTCTGCGGCGGTGAGCCGGCCGAGGTCGAAGTGTCCGGCGAGACCGGCTTCACGCCGAAGGTGGTTTCCTTCCCGGTGTCGGAGGTGAAGCGCCTGACCGGCATCGAGGTGCCGAAGGCGGAGAGCCTCGATATCCTGACCCGCCTCGGCTTTACCGTGAAAGGCGATGGCGACGTGGTCGAGGTCGCGGTGCCGTCCTGGCGCCCGGACGTCGACGGCAAGGCCGACCTGGTCGAAGAGGTGATGCGCATCCACGGCGTCGACGAGATCCGGCCACAGCCGCTGTCCAGCCACGGCGTCGTCAACGGCAAGATCCTGACCACGCTGCAGATCCGCACCCGCGCCGCCAAGCGCGCGCTGGCGGTGCGCGGCATGATGGAAGCGGTGACCTGGTCGTTCATCCCGGCCAAGCACGCCGAGTTGTTCGGCGGTGGCCAGAAGCATCTGAAGCTGGCGAACCCGATCGCCGCCGACATGTCCGACATGCGGCCGTCGCTGCTGCCTGGCCTCGTCGCCGCGGCACAGCGCAACGCCGATCGCGGTTTCAGTGATGTCGCCTTGTTCGAGGTTTCCGGCACCTATGAAGGCGATACGCCGGAAACACAGCGTCGTGTCGCCGCCGGCGTGCGTCGTGGCACCGCGAAGCTCGACGGTTCCGGCCGTCACTGGGCCGGCAATGCGCAAGGGGTCGGCGTGTTCGATGCCAAGGCCGACGCCATCGCCGTGCTGGAAGCCTGCGGTGCGCCGGTCGACCGGCTGCAGATCGAGACGGGTGCGCCGTCCTGGTACCACCCGGGCCGTTCCGGCGTCATCAAGCTCGGCCCCAAGGTCGTGCTTGGTCATTTCGGCGAGTTCCACCCGACCGCGCTGGAGGTGCTCGACGCTTCCGGCCCGCTCTGCGGCTTCGAGGTGTTCGTCGACGCCATCCCAGAGCCGAAGGCCAAGCCGACCCGCACCAAGCCGAAGCTTGAGCTTTCAACGTTCCAGGCTGTGAAGCGCGACTTCGCCTTTGTCGTCGACAAGACGGTCGAGGCCGGTACGCTGACGCGCGCCGCCCTTGCCGCCGACAAGAAGCTGATCACCGGCGTTTCCGTTTTCGACGTGTTCGAAGGGGCAGCGCTAGGGAGCGGCAAGAAGTCGATCGCCATCGAGATCTCGATCCAGCCGGTGGAAAAGACGCTGACCGACGAGGATTTCGAAGCGCTCGCCAAGCGCGTGGTCGAAAACGTCGCCAAGCAGACCGGCGGCGTGCTGCGGACCTGACAGGTCCTGTTCCAAGGGAGAAAAACGATGCCGGCGATCCGTACCACACGTCTTCCCGCCGGCGTCGACGTTCCGGTGCTCGGCCAGGGCACCTGGTACATGGGCGAGGACAGGCGCCGCGCTGCCGATGAAGTGGCGGCGCTGCGGCTTGGCCTCGATCTCGGCATGACGCTGATCGACACCGCCGAGATGTATGCCTCGGGTGGCGCCGAGGAGGTGGTGCGCGAGGCGATTGCCGGGCGCCGCGACGAGGTCTTCCTTGTCTCAAAGGTCTTGCCGTCGAATGCCTCGCGCCAGCGCACCATCGCAGCCTGCGAGACCAGCCTGAAGCGGCTGGGCACGGACCATATCGACCTCTACCTGCTGCATTGGCGTGGTGGCGTGCCTCTGGCAGAGACGGTCCAGGCCTTCGAGACCCTTCAGGCTGCCGGCAAGATCGGCCATTGGGGCGTCAGCAATTTCGATGTCGACGACATGCGGGAACTGGCAGGCGTATCCGGTGGCGGCGCCGTGCAGACCAACCAGGTGCTCTACAATCTGGAAAGCCGCGGCATCGAATTCGATCTTCTGCCGGCCTCGCAGCGGGCGAGCATCCCGGTGATGGCCTATTCGCCGATCGGGCAGGGCGGGTTCGCCGGCGACGACAGGCTTGCCGCGATCGCCGGGCGTCACGGTGTCAGCACCACGCAGGTGGCGCTGGCCTGGGTGCTGCGCCACAAGGGCGTCATCGCCATTCCCAAAGCCGTCAAGCCGGAGCATGTTCGCGCCAATCGCGCGGCCGCCGATCTCGTCCTGACGGAGGCGGATCTCGCCGAACTCGACGCGGTCTTTCCACCGCCGCGCCGCAAGGTGCCGCTGGAAATGATCTGAAGGCGAAAGTTCGCGGCTCGCTTCGACCGATTTCGGCATATCCGCCCTTGCAAAGCAGCCGTCCGCCTCCCACATCCCATGCGCGGGCCGGGCCCCTCTGACGTTCGTGCAAGACACGACGTGATGTCGGACCGCTGAATTGGGCCCGCTTTTCAAAAAAACTCACCGGAGCGGGTTGTGGGAGAAGGACCCGATGATCTCTGGCAAGACACGTTCATTCGCATTGTTGGCCACGCTTCTGATGGCGTTCACACTGGTGTCGACCGATTTCGCCGACGCCCGGCGTGGCGGCAGCTTCGGCAGCCGCGGCACACGCACATTCCAGTCGGCGCCGCCGACGCGCACCGCGCCGAACACGACCGCCCCGGTCGAGCGCTCGATGACGCCGAACACCGGACCGACCGCGACCACGCGGCAGCAGCAGCCTGGCATGGCGCAGCAGCGTCCGGGCCTGTTCAGCGGTCTGGGCGGCGGCCTGATGCGCGGCATCCTGATCGGTGGCCTGTTGGGCGTGCTGTTCGGTTACGGCTTCGGCGGCATGGCCGGCGCGCTCGGCTTCATCGTGCAGCTTCTGCTGGTCGGCCTCGTCGTCATGCTGGCGCTGCGCTTCTTCCGTTCGCGCCAAACACCGGCAACCGCCACGGCGAGTGGACCTGCCGCCGGCGGCCCTGACAGCCGCGAGATGTTCGGACGCATGGCCAACCGTGATGCTGCCGAGGACGAGCGTCCTGCCGGCAATGGCCGCGCGGGCTCGTTCTCCATCCCTGGCTTCGGAACCCAGTCGGCCCCGGCCTCGCAGGACATCGAACTGGAAAAGGATGATCTCGACAGGTTCGAGCGCATGCTGGACGAAGTCCAGACCGCCTTCGCCAAGGAAGACCATGCCGGCCTGCGTCGCCTGACGACGCCCGAAATGGTGTCCTACTTCTCGGAAGAGCTGGCAGAAAATGCCCAGAACGGTGTCCGCAACGACGTTGCCGACGTACATCTGGTGCAGGCCGACATCGCCGAAGCCTGGCGCGAGGACAACCAGGATTACGCCACCGCGGCCTTCCGCTACGAGTCGGTCGACGTGATGCGCGACCGCAAGACCGGCAAGATCGTTGAGGGGGACGAGGAACTCACCGAGACGACCGAGCTGTGGACCTTCACCCGTCCGCGCGGCGGCGACTGGAAGCTGTCGGCGATCCAGGAAGCGACTGCTTAATCTTTGGAGCAATCCCGGGAAAAGTGTTGGGGGGGGGGGGGGGGGGGGAGGGGGGGGGGGGGGGGAGGTGGGGGGGGGGGGGGGGGATGGGGGGGAATCAGGGGAAGCAGTAATGGCAGTAATGCGCGGGATGGGTACCAGCGGCACCCAGGATCTTGACGCAATGA
>NZ_JBHYHV010000003.1:0-379312 GCF_042739215.1 Mesorhizobium sp. NPDC059054 | reverse complement strand
GGTCCTTCTTCTTGGTGGTGGGGGGGGGAGGGGAGGTTGGGGAAACAAAGAAAAGGGGCTCTCTACTTTGGAAAAAACCCAGGGAAAAGTTTCTCCCCCCCACAACCCCCCCCCCCCCGCAACTGCTTTTGACGTGACGTCGCGTTGCCCAAACCGACGAATCGCCGTCATCTCGGTCCATGAACCACCTGCGCCATTCCGGCCTGCCCTTTGCCGAGCAGGCTGCTGCCCTGAAGGCTATCCTTCGCGCCGACCCGATCGTCTGGGAGGCACTCATGCTGAGCCGCGGCCTCGACCTGCCGGACGGGATGGTCGTCTCTGGCGCGATTTACAACAGCGTCTGGAACAGCCTGACAGGCAAGCCGCCGGGCCACGGCATCAAGGACGTCGATCTCTTCTATTGCGACGGCTCGGACCTCTCCTACGAGGCCGAGGACGCCGTCATTCGCCGCGCGACGGCGCATTTCGAACGCCTGCCGCTGCCGGTGGAAGTGCGCAACCAGGCGCGGGTGCATCTCTGGTATCCGGACCGTTTCGGCCGCGCCTGCCCGGCCTATCGTTCCAGCGCCGAGGCGCTCGGCTACTTCGCCTCGCGCACCCATGCGGTGGGCGTGCGCCTGACACCGGAGGACGCTCTCGAGGTCGTCGCCCCTTTCGGACTCGACGACATCTTTTCCTTCCGCATCACGCCGAACAAGGTCATGGACAATCGCGACACCCACAGGACCAAGGGCGAGAGAGCCGTGGGGCTGTGGCCTCAGATCACGGTCGAGCCGTGGTGACCCGATCGCTTACAAATTCTGCGTCGTCGAAAGGCACACAATGCGCATTCTTCTCATCCTCGGCGCCCTCATCGCTGGAACGATCGCCGGCATTTACCTGTTCGGGATTATCTGGCGAACCACTGCTCAGGAAGGAGCTGTGGCGATGATCGTCGGAGGCGCTACGCCGGTTGGCCTCGGAGCCTGGGCGTTTCTCGGCACAAAGGGAGCTGACGGCCAGCGGCCAAGCCTCGGCAATGTGCGGACCTGGTTCGCCCTCTTGGGTATAGCCGCGGCCGCGGCCGGGCTCTTCGTGCTGTTGATTGCAGCTCTTTTCCTGGTGGTTCAGCGCGGCTAGCGGCGGACGGCGGTTATGCCGCCAGGCTTGCCACCTTCGTCCGCTAGGGGCTGGCTGCGATGGATGCCGACCGTCGGCGCGGCCCCTCACCCGCCTACCGGCACCCTCTCCCCGTAGAACGGGGAGAGGAGCGCTCCCGCCGGCGATTTCGCCAATCGCCAGCGTTGCAGAACGGGCACCGTCGTTGCGGTCAGTCTCCTTCTCCCCGTTCACGGGGAGAAGTGCCCGGCAGGGCGATGAGGGGCAGCGCCACGCTCGGGCGAAAAGTGCGCGCGCTAGCCCGCAAGGGCAGAAGGAGATCGCGCCGATCACTGCCGAACAGTGCGAGCGAGCGCGACATGCTTTAGCCGTTGACCAGCGCCAGCGCTTCTTCGGTGTAGCGCTTGCCGACCACCTTGTCGGGGGAGAGCGCGTTGCCGATTTCGGCGACTTCCGCCGCGGTCAGTGCGATCGCGGCCGCACCCGCATTTTGCTCCAGGTGATGGATCTTGCGGGCGCCGGGGATCGGCACGATGAAGTCGCCCTGATGCAGCACCCAGGCGAGAGCCAGCTGGGCTGCCGTCACGCCTTTTTCCTTGGCAAAGCGTTCCAGAACGGCCACGACCTTGGCATTGGCGTCCAGCGCCTCGCGCTGGAAGCGCGGCAAGGTATGACGCCAGTCATCGGCGCCGAGCTGCTCCGGCTTGTTGATCGTGCCGGTCAGCAGGCCGCGTCCCAGCGGGCTGTAGGGCACGAAACCGATGCCGAGCTCGCGGCAGACAGCGAGGATCTCTTCTTCGGGGTCGCGGCTCCACAGCGAGTATTCGCTTTGCACGGCAGCGATGGGGTGCACGGCATGGGCGCGCCGCAGCGTTGCGGCGCTCACCTCCGAAAGGCCGAGCGCGCGCACCTTGCCTTGCCTCACCAGTTCCGCCATCGCGCCGACCGTGTCCTCGATCGCGACATTGGGGTCGACCCGGTGCTGGTAGAAGAGGTCGATGACGTCGGTATTCAGCCGGCGCAGCGACGCTTCGGCGACCGCCTTGACGTGTTCCGGACGGCTGTCGACACCGATCATGCGATCGAGACCGCTGCCCTGCTCGGAAATCTTGAAGCCGAATTTGGTGGCGATCGTCACCTTGTCGCGTACCGCCTTCAGCGCCTTGCCGACCAGAATCTCGTTGTCGAAGGGGCCGTAGACTTCCGCCGTGTCGAAGAAGTCGACACCGATGTCGACGGCGTGTTGGAGCGTGCGGATCGCTTCCGCTTCCTCCTGACCGCCATAGGCGAAGCTCATGCCCATGCAGCCGAGGCCGACGGGGAAGACGGTGAGTTCGGTTCCGAGTTTGCGCTTTTGCATCGCGGGTCTCCTTGGTTGGCGATGCGAATGAGATAGCGCCTTGCCTTGTGTTCGATAATTGCTTCATAAGTGTACGAGCTGTTCTAAAAGTTAGAACAATGGCCAATCTTGAAGTCAGAGCAATGGAACGTAGTCATCTCGCCCAGCTTGCCGTGCTTGCCGCCGTGGCGGACAGAGGCAGCTTCCGTGGCGCCGCCCGCGACCTGGCGATCGCGCCTTCGGCCGTCAGCCATGCCGTGTCCAGCCTGGAATCCCGCCTCGGAGTGCGGCTTCTGGCGCGCAGCACACGCTCGGTCGCACCGACCGAAGAGGGTGCCCGGCTGCTCGAACGGTTGCGGCCGGCACTGTCCGAGATCGATCTGGCGCTGGAGGCGGCGGTCGAGGCCAGGGACCGTCCTGCCGGCAATCTGCGGCTGACCGTGCCGCGCACTGCCCTGAACCTCGTGCTGGCGCCGAAGCTCGGAGCCTTCGCCAAGGCCTATCCCGAGATCGTTCTCGATGTCGTCATCGAGGACCGTTTCACCGATGTGGTCGAAGGCGGCTTCGATGCCGGCGTGCGGCTCGGCGAAAGCCTGCAGCAGGACATGGTCGCCGTGCGCATCGGCCCACAGATCCGCAGCGCCGTCGTGGGCGCTCCGTCCTACTTCGCCAAGATGCCG
Source organism: Mesorhizobium sp. NPDC059054 (assembly GCF_042739215.1). Lineage (NCBI taxonomy): Bacteria > Pseudomonadati > Pseudomonadota > Alphaproteobacteria > Hyphomicrobiales > Phyllobacteriaceae > Mesorhizobium > Mesorhizobium sp. NPDC059054. The sequence goes on along the minus strand of NZ_JBHYHV010000003.1, from coordinate 376,195 downwards.
AAGCCGAAACATCCGCGCGATCTCGTCGGCCACCGCTGCATCCGCTTCCGTTTCTCGAGCGGCGTGCTCTATCGCTGGGAGTTCGAAAAGGACGGTGAGGAGATCGAACTGCCGGTGCAGGGACCGCTGATCCTAGGCGTCGACAGTGCCATCGTCCGCGCGGCCATCGAGGGCGCGGGTCTCGCCTTCGTCTTCGAGGAGTATGCCGCACAGGCGCTGGCGGCCGGGAGCCTGGTGCGGGTGCTGGAGGACTGGTGTCCGCCCTTCGACGGCTTCTTCATCTACTATCCGAGCCGCCGCCAGATGCGGCCGGCGCTGCGGGCCTTCGTCGATTTCTTCCGCTGGCGAGACCGGGATGATTGACCGCCTCTCGGTCGTTCATCTGGCATGGCGCTTTTGATCGGCAACACACAGGCCCGCTACGGCTGGATCGCGATCCTGCTGCATTGGCTTATCGCCTTGCTGTTCATCGCCCAGATCGCGCTTGGCCTCGCCATGGTTCGTATGACCAGCCAGCGCAGCGCCTTCGAACTCATCCAGCTGCACAAGTCGATCGGCTTCCTGCTGCTTGGCCTTGTCGTGCTGCGGCTCGCCTGGCGGCTCGCCAATGTCACGCCACGGCTTCCCGCCGGAACCGGGCTTCTGGAGAGGCGGGCAGCTCCGATCGCTCATTTCACGCTCTATGCACTGCAACTCGTCCTGCCGCTCACCGGCTGGGCGCTGGTGTCGGCTTCCGTTCTCGAAATCCCCAGCATGCCGTTCGATCTGTTCGTGATGCCCAACCTGCCTGTTCCTGTCTCGGACGCGAGCGAAGCCTGGTGGGGGACGACACACGCCTATCTGGCTTACGCAGCGGTCGGCCTGGTGGCCGTGCATGTGCTGGCCGCATTGCGGCATCACTTCTGGCTTGGAGACAGCGTCCTGGTGCGCATGATCTCGCCCTCACGCCGGTGTGATGACGACAAGCCGGAATAGACGCCTTTCGTCGTGCGTTGACGTTGTGGGTGCCGCCATTCAGCCGGGAAGCTCCGATGCCAATTCGCAATTCCGTTGCCGCCACGCTCGCCGCGATTGCCATCGCCATTCCCGCCGCTCGCGCTGCCACCTCGCTCTCCGAAGCGGGTGGCCGCTATACGATCAGTCAGGCCGGGTCCAGCATCCGCTTTTCGATCGGAAAGACCGGCGGCGGCAGCCTGGACGGTGCCTTCGCGCGTTTCTCCGGCAACATCCGCGTCGACAATGCCAGCGCCGACCGCTCCGAGGTCAACATCACCATCATGCCCGCCAGCGTCGGGACCGGCCAGGGCCGCATCGACGCTTTCCTGCGCTCGGACGCCGTCTTCGATGCCGCCAACGACCCGGAGATCCGCTTCCGCTCCACCAGCGTGCGGCGTACCGGCGAGACATCGGCAACGATCACCGGCAATCTCACGGCCCGTGGCAAGACCATGCCGGAGAAGTTCCAGGCCGAACTCAAATCCTTTCGTGGCGGCACCATCACCTTCCGTGTCACCGGCAAGGTGCTGCGCTCGCGCTATGGCATGGATGTCGGCACGCCGATCTATTCCAACGTCGTCGAGTTCGACATGACGCTTTCGGGCCGGCGCGGCTAAGCTGTTGCCGGAAAGTTGCCGCAACGGCACTGGTTTTTCAGCGCGTTTCGCGCAAGTCTCGCGAGCACAGAATCTTGCGAGGAAATGCCGGATGTTTCGTTGGGGTGTGTTGTCGACGGCCAAGATCGGTCGCGAGCAGGTGTTGCCGGCCATCGCCGATTCCAGCAACGGCGTGCTGACCGCCGTGGCCAGCCGCGATGTCGGCAAGGCCCGGGCATTGGCGGATCGTTTCGGCGCGCCGCACGCCTTCGGCTCCTATGACGAACTGCTGGCGTCACCGCATGTCGACGGGGTCTACATTCCCGTGCCGACATCGCAGCATGTCGAATGGGCGGCCAAGGCCATCGAGGCGAAGAAACACGTGCTGGTCGAGAAGCCGCTGGCGCTCGATGCCAAGGACATCGCGCCGCTCATCGCGCTGCGCGACCGGCACAAGGTGCTGGTCTGCGAAGCCTTCATGGTCATCTATCATCCGCAATGGATCAAGGTGCGCGAGCTGATCGCCGGCGGCGCAATCGGGCGGCTGCGCCAGGTGCAGGGTTGCTTCACCTACTACAATGTCGATCCCGCCAACATGCGCAACCAGCTCGATCTCGGTGGCGGCGGCCTGCTGGACATCGGCGTCTACCCCGTCGTTTCCACGCGCTTTGCGGCTGACCGGGAGCCGGTGCGGGTGCAGGCGACGATCGAGCGCGACAAGACCTTCGGCACCGATGTCTATTCATCCGTGCGCGCCGATTTCGGCGATTTCGAACTGTCCTTCTATGTTTCGACGCAGATGGCCGGGCGCCAGTCGATGGTGTTCCACGGCGACAAGGGCTTCATCGAAGTGGCGTCACCCTTCAATGCCGGCGTCTATGATCACCACCGTGTCGAGTTGCACAACCAGAACCATGGCGAGGCGCAGGTCTTCCGCTTCCCGGGCGTGCAGCAGTACAAGCTCGAAGCCGAGGCTTTCGTGCGCGCAGCACTTGGCGACGGTGACCGCGTCTTCACGCTGGAGGAATCGGTGCTGAACCAGAAAGTCATCGACGCGATCTTCCGCGCCGGCGAGAAGGACGGCTGGGAGACGGTCTGATACGCGTTGCCCTGGCTGGGAGGAAAGGCCAGGAAACGACGCAACGATGGGAGGGGATGTTGGCTTACGATGCGGATGTCATCATCGTCGGCGCCGGCCTGGCTGGGCTGGTCGCGGCGGCCGAGATCGCGGAGGCGGGCAGGAAAATCCTTGTCCTCGATCAGGAGCCGGAACAGTCGCTGGGCGGCCAGGCCTTCTGGTCTTTCGGCGGGCTGTTCCTGGTCGACTCGCCGGAGCAGCGGCGCATGCGCATCCGCGATTCCCACGACCTCGCCTTGGAAGACTGGCTGGGCACGGCCGCCTTCGATCGCCCGGAGGACCATTGGCCACGTGAATGGGCGAAGGCCTATGTCGGTTTCGCCGCCGGTGAAAAACGCGCCTGGCTAGCCGAGCGCGGCATCAAGTTCTTTCCCGTCGTCGGCTGGGCCGAGCGCGGTGGCGGCAATGCCGTCGGCCACGGCAATTCGGTGCCGCGCTTCCACGTCACCTGGGGCACAGGTCCGGGCGTGATCGAGCCCTTCGTGCTGCGGGTGCAAGAGGCTGCGAAACGCGGGCTGGTCACCTTCAAGTTCCGGCACCGGGTCAGCGAGCTGACACGAAGCGGCGCGGCAGTCGATGGCGTGCGCGGCGAGGTGCTGGAGGAAAGCAGCGTCGAGCGTGGTCAAAAGAGCTCGCGCACGGCAACAGGCGATTTCGCCTTCAAGGCTCAAGCCGTCATCGTCGCGTCAGGCGGCATCGGCGGCAACCACGATCTCGTGCGCCAGAACTGGCCGGAGCGACTGGGCAAGCCGCCGAAGCGCATGATCACCGGCGTGCCGGACCATGTCGACGGGCGCATGCTGGCGATCACCGAGAACGCCGGTGGTTCGATCATCAACCGCGACCGCATGTGGCACTATGTCGAGGGCATCAGGAACTGGGCGCCGATCTGGACCGACCATGCCATCCGCATCCTGCCCGGTCCGTCGTCGCTGTGGCTGGATGCGCGCGGCAAGCGGCTGCCGGTGCCGCTCTATCCCGGCTTCGACACGCTGGGCACGCTCGCCCACATCATGAAGACCGGCTTCGACTATTCCTGGTTCATCCTGACCGAGAAGATCATCCGCAAGGAGTTCGCCTTGTCGGGGTCGGAGCAGAATCCGGATCTCACCAACAAGAGCTGGCGCCAGGTGCTGCAGCGCGCCACCTCGGGCATCCCCGGCCCGGTCAAGGCCTTCCTCGACAAGGGCGAGGACTTCATCGTCGAGCGCGAATTGCCGGCGCTGGTCCAGCGCATGAACACGCTGGCCGGTGGCGAGCCGCTGCTCGATGTGGCTGAGGTCGAGCGCGAGATCCGCGCTCGCGACATGCAGCTCGACAATCCCTTCTCCAAGGACATGCAGGTGATCGCGCTGCGCGGCGCCCGCACTTATCTCGGCGACAAGCTGATCCGCACCGCCAAGCCGCACAAGATGCTCGATCCCGCCAACGGGCCGCTGATCGCGGTGCGCCTCAACATCCTCACCCGCAAGACGCTGGGCGGCCTGCACACCGATCTCGACAGCCGGGTGCTGGGCGCCGACGGCCAGCCGATCGAGAGCTTGTATGCCGTCGGCGAAGTGGCCGGCTTCGGCGGCGGCGGCGTGCACGGCTATGCGGCGCTCGAAGGCACGTTCCTCGGCGGTTGCATCTTCTCGGGCCGCAGCGCGGGCCGCGCGGCCGCCAAGGGCGTCCGCTAAAGGCAGCTCATCAGACGCGCTCGATATCGCGCCTGAGCACTATCAGTGAGGTCAGGTCTTCGACGCTTTCATGCGAGGCGATCTCGTCGCGCAGCGTGTTCAGCCGGTCGATCGACGGCACCTCCACTTCGACCATCAGGTCGACCTGGCCTGAAATGGAGGATACCCGCCGCACTTCCGGATGGCGCGCAAGCAGGTCGAGCATGCCGATCGAGGGCGTGCGCACCAAGGTTACCATCAGGAAGGCGGAAAGCTGGTTCTGCTCCAGTTGGCCGATGTCGGCGCGATAGCCACGGATGACGCCGCTTTTCTCCAGCAGCGCCACGCGCTCGCTGGTGGCGCTGCGCGACAAGCCGATGCGGGCGGCCAACGTCTTCAAGGGGATCCGAGCCTCCTTGGACAGGATGGCAAGGATATCCCGGTCCTTCGCGTCGAGTTCCTTCATGGCGATTTCCGCTCACCGTTAATATGCCGGTCGAAGCAGGCATAGTGCCGGTCTCACCGACGCTTTGCCGGATGCCCGATTTTTCCGCTCGTGCCAAGCTCCTTGAAGATCAAATCCGGACTTCCAATGACCAACATCACTCACCCGGCCCCGAATTTCTCGCTGATCGAGGCGAAGGCGCTTGCCGCCAGCCACTTCGGCGTGTCCGGCTCCGTCGGTTCGCTCGACAGCGAGCGCGACCAGAATTTCAGGCTGTCTTCGGAAGACGGCGACTGGATCCTGAAAGTGGTCAACGCCAGCGAGCCGCGTGGCGAGAGCGAGTTCCAGACCGCGCTGCTCGATCATCTCGCCGGCAGCGGGGTCGACCTTGCCGTGCCCGCGCTGAAGAAGACGCTGGACAACACCTCGCTCGCCTTCGCGGCGGCCAATGATGGCACCCGCCACGCTTTGCGGCTGGTTTCCTGGTTGCCGGGCCAGCCTCTGGCCGAAGCTGAACGTTCGCCTGAAGCGCTCGACAGCCTCGGCCGCGCGCTCGGCAAGCTCGACCGCGCGCTGCAAGGGTTCATCCATCCCGGCGCGCTGCGCAGTTTCGACTGGGATATTCGTCGCGCCGGCGCTTCCCGCCGCCGCCTGACGCATGTGGGCGACGCCAATGACAGGGCGCTGCTGGAGCGGTTCCTCGACCGCTTCGATGCCCAGGTGGCGCCGCGCCTGCCGGGGCTGCGTGCTCAGGTCATCCACAACGACGCCAATGACTGGAACGTCCTGGTCGATGCCGCCGATCCGAAGCGCGTTGCCGGCCTGATCGACTTCGGCGACGCGCTGTATGCGCCGTTGATCGCCGAACTGGCCGTGGCCTGCGCCTATTCCATCCTCGACACCGAAGATCCGATCGGTGCGGCAGCGAAGCTCACCGCCGGTTTCCACGCCGAATACCCGTTGCGCGAGGAGGAGATCGATCTTCTCTTCGATCTGATCGCCATGCGTCTCGTCACCAGCGTGACCCTGTCGGCGCTGCGCCGGCAGGAAGCAGGCGACAATCCTTACCTCGCCATCAGCGAAGCGCCGGCCTGGCGCATGCTGCGCCGGCTCGACGCCATGAACCGCAGCTTCGCCACCGCGATCCTGCGCCATGCCTGCGGTTTCGATGCCGTGCCGGGCGCGCGCGCCGTCACAGCCTGGATTGCCGCCCACGCCAAGACGCTTGCGCCAGTCCTCGACCGCCATCCAGCGACCCTGGTCAAGGAACTGGTACCCTATGGCGATCCGCAGCACCCGATGACCGTCGCGTCGGCGGCGCAGGAGCCGGCCAAGGCCAGCGCCTGGTGGGATGCCCACTCAGCCGAACACGGCATCGAACTCGGCATCGGCCCGTGGGGCGAAGTGCGCACCGTCTATGCCAGCGACATGTTCCAGTCGCGCTTTATCGAACAGGAACGCCGCATCCATCATCTCGGCCTCGACCTGTTCATGCCGGCAGGCACCAAGGTGCGCACGCCGCTTGCCGCGGTCGTGAAAAGCGTCGAGATCGAACAGGATCCGCTCGGCTATGGCGGCCTCGTAGCCCTGGAACATGCGCCGGAAGGCTGCCCAGCCTTCGTCACGCTGTGGGGCCATCTCGCCCATGAGGCAGCGTCACGATTGAAGCCCGGCCAGCGCCTGGAAGCGGGCGATGTCGTCGGCGAGATGGGCGTGGCCGCGCAGAACGGCGGCTGGGCGCCGCACCTGCATTTCCAGATCTCCACCGACACCAGCCTGTCGGCCCGCGAGATCCTGGGCGTCGGCGAAGCACGCTATCTCGACGTGTGGCGCGAGCTCTTTCCCGATGCAGCCGACCTCGCCGGCATTCCGCCGGAGACCTTCGTCCAGAAGGGTCGCAGCCGCCCTGAGATCGTAGCCGCGCGCAAGACCTCGCTGCTGCCCAATTTGTCGATCTCCTATTCGGAGCCGATCAAGTTCGTGCGCGGCGAAGGCGCGTGGCTGATCGACGACCGCGGCCGCGCCTATCTCGACTGCTTCAACAATGTCTGCCATCTCGGTCATGCCCATCCCGACGTGGTCGAGGCGATCGCGCGGCAGGCCGCCAAGCTCAACACCAACACCCGCTACCTGCACGACGCCATCGTCACCTATGCCGAGCGGCTGACGGCGACGCTGCCGGAAGAGCTTTCGGTGGCATCCTTCGCCTGCTCGGGCAGCGAGGCCAACAGCCTGATGCTGCGCATGGCACGGACCCACACCGGGCGCAGCGACGCCATCGTGCTGGACTGGGCCTATCACGGTACGACGCAGGAGCTGATCGATCTCAGCCCCTACAAATACAAGCGCAAGGGCGGCAAGGGCCGGCCGGCGCATGTGTTCGAGGCGACGATACCCGACAGCTATCGCGCCCCGGCGGACTGGCCGGTCGCCGAGCATGCCAGCCGCTTTGCCGAGAGCATTGCCGAGCAGATCGCTGCGATCAAGGCACAGGGCCGCGCTCCGGCGCTGTTCATGGCGGAATCGATCCCGAGCGTCGCCGGCCAGGTCTTCCTGCCTGAGGGCTATCTGAAGGAAGTCTACGCACTGGTTCGCGCTGCCGGCGGTGTCTGCGTCGCCGACGAAGTTCAAGTCGGCTTCGGCCGGGTCGGCAGCCATTGGTGGGCATTCGAAACGCAGGGCGTGGTGCCGGACATCGTCACCATGGGTAAGCCGATCGGCAACGGCCACCCGATGGCGGCACTGGTGACCACGAAGGAGATCGCCGCCACCTTCAACAACGGCATGGAGTATTTCAACACCTTCGGCGGCAACCCGGTGTCCTGTGCGGCGGGCCTTGCCGTGCTCGACGTCATCGAACGCGACCGCCTGCGCGAGAATGCGGCAGGCATCGGCGCCTATCTGATCGAGCGCTTCCGTGAATTGCAGACGCGCTACGACATCATCGGCGACGTGCGCGGCATGGGGCTCTTCCTCGGCATCGAGCTGGTCGAAGACCGCAAGACCAAGGAGCCGGCGACCGCGCTGGCGCGGCGCATCAATGACGGCGTCCGTGCGCGCGGCGTGCTGATCGGCACCGAGGGTCCGCATGACAATGTGCTGAAGATGCGCCCGCCGATGATCTTCAGCCGCGCCAATGCCGACCATCTGGTCAGCGCATTGGACGATACGTTCGGAGAGGTGCTGGCGACGCGCTAGCCGACGACATTCGCCCGGCGTCGGTCGCCGGACGGTTCACAGCAGGAAACTGGATCAACGCCGATGTGTCAGCACCGGCGTCAGGAGAGGCTTTGCCTCGAACAACAGGGAGGAGACCATGAAGAACTATCTTTTTGCAGCGGCGCTTTTGACGGCGTCTGCCGCCGTGCCTGCAAAGGCCGATACGCTCGACACCATCAAACAGCGCGGCACTGTCACCTGCGGCGTCAGCCAGGGTGTTGCCGGCTTCTCGGCCCCCGACGATGCCGGCAAATGGCACGGCTTCGACATCGACTTCTGCCGGGCCGTTGCCGCCGCAGCACTCGGCGATGCCGACAAGGTGAGCTACGTGCCGCTGTCGACCAAGGAGCGCTTCACGGCCCTGCAGTCCGGCACCGTCGATCTCCTGTCGCGTCAGACCACATGGACGCTCTCGCGCGATGCCGGCATCGGCATCCATTTCGTCGGCACCGCCTATTATGACGGGCAGGGTTTCATGGTGCGCAAGGACCTCAATGTCGACAGCGCCCTGAAGCTCTCCGGCGCCACCGTCTGCGCCGAGCAGGGCACGACGACCGAACAGAACACCGCCGACTATTTCAGCGCCAACAAGCTGCAATATGAGCCGGTGGTGGTCGATTCCGCCGAGGGCATCATCAAGGCCTTCGACAGCGGGCGCTGCGATGTCTACACCACCGACGCCTCGGCACTTTATGCGCAGCGTCTCAAGCTGGCCAATCCCGATGGCTACACCGTGCTGCCGGAGATCATCTCGAAGGAGCCGCTCGGACCGGCCGTGCGCCAGGGCGACGACAAATGGTTCAACATCGTGCGCTGGACGCTGTTTGCGCTGCTCGAGGCGGAAGAGCTGGGCGTCACCCAGGCAACGGCGGAGGCCGGGCTCACCTCCACCAACCCGGCGGTCAAGCGCTTCCTCGGCGCCGATGGCGACAATGGCAAGCAGCTCGGGCTCGATCCGCGCTTCGCCTACAACATCGTCTCGAAGGTCGGCAATTACGGCGAGATATTCGAGCGCAATCTCGGCCAGTCGAGCGCGCTCAAGATCGACCGCGGCATCAACAAGCTCTGGAATGCCGGCGGCCTGATGTACGCCCCGCCGCTGCGCTGAACCGGGATCAGTGGGCCAAACGCAAAGACCCCCTCTCCGTCTCGGGCTTTGCCCGAGCCACCTCTCCCCCGCCTTCGGCAGGGGCGAGGAACCGAAGTTCCAGCGCCGACGCCTCCCCAGCTTGGGTTCCTCGCCCCCATGAAATGGGGGAGAGGTGGATCGGCGAAGCCGAGACGGAGAGGGGGCTCTTCGCTTCGCACTGACCGAGCCGTCCCGGGTCGCTTCGAAGCCTACGCTTCGGACAGCTGCGTTGCCTGTCCGGAGCGCATCGCGACGATGATGCCGAGGACAGCCGCGATCGGCAGAAGCCAGGGCGCGTAGTCCAGCAGGCCGAGGCTGCCGGTCAGCGTCGCGTAGTTCTTCATGACGAGAAGGGCCGCAGTACCAAGGCCGATGGTCGCGACGATGGCGATCAGCAGTTGGAGCAGCGAACCGGCTTCCCTGTCGCGGTTCTTCAAGGTGAAGACCGCGACCGAAAGCGAGGTCACCGCCTGCAGGATGATGATGCCGAGCGCCGCCAGCCCGAACGTGCTGGACAGCAGGGTCATCAGCGGATCGGCATCCGCGATGGCGAACAGCGCCACTGCGATCGATGAGACCACCGTCACGGTGATGCTCGCGATATGCGGTGATTGAAGGCGCGTGTGCAGGCTGCCGAGCACGCCGGGCAGCATGCCTTCGCGGCCGAGCGCGAACAGGTAGCGCGCGGCTGCGTTGTGCAGCGCAAGCGTGGCAGCCAGCGCGCTCGTCACCATCAGGAACTGCACCGCCACGAGGAACACGGGATGGGTGTATTGGGCGAAGGCGCGGAACACCAGCGTGCCCGGGTTCTCGCTGGCTGCTGCCACAACCTTGTCTTCACCGAAGGCGAGCACCACCGCCCACATGGTGATGGCGTAGAACAGCGCGATGAAGACGACGGCGGTGATCAGCGCCCGGCTCACCGTGCGGTGCCCGTCGCGTGCTTCCTCACTGTAGATGGCGGCGGATTCGAAGCCGAGGAAGGAGACGAAGGCGAACATCAGGCCGACGCCGAAGGAACCGCTGAGCACATTGGGCAGGCTGAACGAACCGAAGGTCACCTGGGCCGGGCTGCTCGGTGCGAGCACCGCTACCGTCAGCACGACCAGGATCAGCACTTCAAGCGTGAGCAGCACCGCCAGCAGGCGTGCGCCGAGCGTGATCTCGCGGTAGCCGACGATGGCCGTGATCACCAGACAGATCGCGCCCCATGCTTTCCACGAAAGGTCGATGCCGAGGTTCTCGCTGAAAAACACGCTGGCGAAGAAACCGAAGCCGCCGACGCTGCCGATCACCATCATGCCGTAGACGACGATGGCGACGAAGGCCGCGGCACCCCCGGCAAGCGGTCCCAGGCCGTGGCGGACATAGGCATAGAAGGCGCCGGAGTGCTTCACATGCGGGCTCATGCGGATGAAGCCGATGGCAAACAGGATCAGCACGAGGCCGGCGAGCAGGTAGGAACCCGGCATGCCGACGCCGTTGCCCATCAGGACGCCGAGCGCCCCGTTGCTGGCCACGGCCGCAAGCGGTGCTGCTGCGGCGACGACGAGAAAGAAGATATCGAAGGAGTGCAGGCTGCGTCTTGGCGCGGTGTTGGTGGAAGACATGGTGTTTGGTCCGGCGATGACAGGAAACGAAAAAGGAAAGGCAAGCGGCGCCCGCGCTTACGGCAGGGTCACGCGCTTGCCCTCCAGGGGTGTCGGCAATGGGCCGCGCATCAGCTTGTCGTCGGCATCGTAGAAACGCGCCGCGGCGGTGCCGGTAAAGGCGTCGCCGGCCAGGTCGATCTCGTAGGAGATCTCGCCGCGGCTGACGAATTTGTGGGTGTTGCGGTCGGCGGTCACCTCGACGAACTTGCCGATGACCTTGCCGTCCTTCTCGGCCCAGATGCCCTTGCCGTCGCTGTCGCTGTTGTCGGGATTTCCGGAATCGGGATTGGCCTGCTGCATGGTGCCGTCGGCATTGAAGACGAACATGTGATGCGTGAACGGCGCGTCGACCGCCTTGACCACCCATGTGCCGACGATGCCAGCAGGCTTGGCGGCGTCCTCGGCTTTTGCCGATGCGGCAAGGCTGAGAAGTGCGACAGCCGATGACAGCACGATGGATCTGGCGAGCCGCGAAAGCGGGCCGGAATTGGAAAAATGCACTGGTAGCCTCCCTTGTGTTAGCCGGGCCGCGTCGCCTGTTCCCGATTGATTATGCTTTGGGGCGGCGGGTCCGGTATTTCCTGATCAGTCCTCGTTCCAGGGCGCCCACATGGCCTGTGCGGCGGCCCAATCGTCATTGCCTTCCGAAGGCGCCGGCGTGTAGCGCGCGCCGGGCACCTCATGTGCCGGCAGGGTCCACGTGCCGCGCTCGACCAGCCTTGCGATGTTCTCGCGATAGACCTCGTCCACCGTCGCGTGACGCTCCGGGTCGCGGTTGAGCCATAGATTGCGCGGGTGGATCGGCTTCTCGTACATCTTGGAAAACAGCTCGGTGCGCAGATCCTTCAGCCAGTTCGAATTGAGGTTCATGGCGCGGAACTGCCGCAGCGCTTCGATGTCGATCAGGCTCGCCACCATGGTGTTGGCGCCGCTGGCCGAGTAGGAGCTGATGTTGCCGCGGAAGTCGACGATGTGGCTGTTGCCGCCGGCGATGTCGATCGGATGGCGCGAACTTGGCGAGAGATAGACCGGGCCGATGTTGGGGCACAGCATGTAGACGCTGTTGAAGTCGGCGTGGGCCCGGTTCTGGATCATCCAGCTGCCGCCGCCGGGATAGGACGAGCCGGTCATCGGCATCGCTTCCGAAGGGCGATAGACGACCTCGGCGCCGCCGAAGGCGAGCGCGCGGACGGCTTCCGGATATTCGCCATCCGAGCAGCAGATGGTGCCGATATTGCCGATGTCTTCGGTGCGCAGCACCGGATAGAAGGCCTCGATGCCGTCGCCGAACAATTCGACCCAGCGGTCGTAGATGTCATGCGGCGTGCAACTGCGCTCGCGGCACCAGATGTGGTTCTTGGCGGCGCGATGGGTGAGCTTGCCTTTGCGGTCGATGACGAACAGCGTGTTGAAGAACCGGTCTTCCATCACGTCGGGCCAGCGTGCCTTGCACTGGCCGATGATGTAGGTGTCGTAGTGCCGGGCGAGCTTGCCGAGTGCCTCGGTCTCTTCGCCGGGCAGGTCGATGAAGATGTCGCGCGCCGCGGTGACATGCGGCACGTCGAAGATCTCGTCGGTGAAACCGGTCAGCGCGCCTTCGGCCAGTGCCACCACTCGGATCGGCGCGTTGATGGCACAGATCGAGACGGCGGCGTGGATGGCTTCCTCGATGGTCTCCAGATTGTGGCGGATGTGCTTGCGCTGTGCGACGCCGGTGACGATGGTCGAAAGGCCGATCGCCATATAGGGCGCGACATAGGCAGGACGTGAGGCCATTCCGGTCGATACTCCAACGGTCGGGTTGGAGGAGCGGTTCTTTCAGGGAACAGGCATCGGCACATGCGCGGCCATCTCCCTCGAACGCCGCGTTCCTCCCAGGCGTTTACAGGAACCGGCAGGATAGGGAGCAATCTTGGCCCGGGGCTATCATACCGAAGTACGACGCCGTGCTGTCGTCAGCCGCGGCCGTGCAGCTTCTTCATCAGCTCGCCGCGGTTGCGCACGCCGGCCTTGACCAGGATGCGGCTGATATGGGTCTTCACCGTCGGCAGTTCGATGTCGAGCCGCCGGCAGATGTCCTTGTTGCACATGGCGGCGCCGACGAGATTGGCGATCTCGCGCTCCCGCGGCGTCAGGCCCGGAATGTCGAAACCGGATGCCTCGTCTTCATCGGAGAGGACGCTGTCTTCGACGAAGCCCACCAGCCTGTCGAGGAAGGTGAGGTTGTCGGAGGTGAACGGGCCGTTGCGTTCGCTGCGCAACAGCGAGGCGCCGGCGACGATCCGCGACCCCACACGGAAATAAAGCTCGGTCTGGTGCACCGTGTTCTGCGGCACCAGGAATTGCTCGAAATATTCGGGCGCCCCGGCATCGCGTCGCGCGGTCTCGCGCGTCACCGAGCGCAGCCGGATGCCGGCCTGGTCGACGCGTTCGGGATGCAGCGGGTCGAAACGCCAGAAGCGGTGGTAGTAGCGGTTCAGCCAGTAGGGCGAGAGGCCGGACAAGCGATGGTCAACGACATGCCTGCCGTCCTCGACGCGATAGAAGCAGCAGCCGACGAGTGGCATCGCCGCCGCGACGACGGTCAGGAACTGGTCTCCGAAAGCTGCCCTGTCGAAATGCATGAGCGTTGGCCCGATCGACGGATCGGCCATTCTCGGCTTCTCCGGTTCCCCTGTCGCGGCGATACTTTAACATCATAGTATCGTTATGCGGCTCTCAAATAAATCGAATTCCTGCGCGCCGCATTCTTCCGGATCGAACCCATGCTGGAGCTCCGGACAGCAGGATCTGTCCGGAGCGGAAGGCGGCGCGACAATGCCCCGCCTGCATCGGCCGATCTACTTGGCCGGCGTCAGCGAGATCCGCGTCGCTGCCCCACCTTCGACCGCGTCGCGTGAATAAAGCAGCGGCACGTAATCGCCGGTGAGCCAGAGAGGAGCGAGATCCCTGTAGTGCGGGCTGAAAGGGTCGCCCGATTGGCCCGGCGTGTTGATGACACGGCTGTTGTCCCAGCCACCAACGTCGAGAACCATGCGGAACGATGCGCCGGACATGAGCGTGAAGTCCGGATTGTAGCTTGCCGCATGAGGCGTCGTTGAAGAACCAGACATTGCCCAGGGACCGACCGTGAGCTGCTCCTGCAGCGCCTTCGAAACGACCGGCGACAGGGAATGGTTGAAAACGGCGCGATGCAGATCGCCCCAACGCCATTTGTCCATGTCGTTCCCGAGCCGTTCCTTCAGGGCCGCGACGGCAGAAGCAAGGCTTTCGGAAACGATCGCGGCTCGTGCCGACTGGGGGTCTTTCCCAAGGCTTTCGTCCGCCGTCTCGAGCATGTCGACGGCCGCGGTTCCGCTGCCCTTGCCGATCGCCTTGCGGGCGGCTTCCGGCACGACATGCGCGATCAGCGCCTTGGGCAGATGCTGGCTGATCCACATCTCGTAGATCGCAGACGGAGCGCTGTCGATATCGTTCGACGCATTCCAGTTCCTCAACATTTCGGCGGCCTGCTTGGCCTCGGTGGAGGCATCGGCAGGCAATTCGACCGATTTGAGAAGCTTGACGGCACGCTCTGCCAACAGGTTCACATCGTCGTTCTGAAGCTTCATGGAATCGGCCAGCGTGACCTTGTCGTTGGCGCTGAGAACCTGCGCGATGCGCTGGTAGCGCGAAGGATCAGCCCATTCGAACCCGACCTTGCGCTCCTTTACCGGATAGCCTTCGGGCAGGTTCATCTGGTTGGCGGTGGCGAACCATCCCTCAGTGGGATTGTAGACGCTGGGCAGGTCGTCGCGTTTCAGGAAGCCCCACTCGTATCGGCCGTCGCCCGGTATCGGCAGCAGGCCGTCCCAGTTCTTGCGCGCCGGCGTCATGGCCGCCGCCACCCAGCCGATGTTGCCCTGGGTGTCGGCGTAGACCTGGTTTTCCGACGGCGCATAGAAGCGGTTCATGGCTGTCAGGAACTCGTTCCAGTTCTTGGCCGTCATATAGTCCGACGAGCCGAAATAGGCCGAGGTCCCCGGCTCCATCCAGACGCTGCGCACCGCGAACGCCCGGTGGTTTTCATCGTCCGTTTTCACGACCGGTCCGTGCCGTGTGAATTTGAGCGAGACCTTGCGCGGCTCGCCGTCGCGAACCGGAATCGTTTCTTCCACCGTCTTCATATCCTCCCAGCCGTCCTTGTATTTGTACTGGTTGGGATTGTCGGGGTTGAGCTCGTAGACGTAGAGATCTTCCTGGTCGACGTTGAAGATCGTCAGGCCGAAAGCGATCGTGCCGTTGTGCCCGATGGAGATGCCGGGCAGCGCCGGCTCGCCCGCCCCAACCACCGACATGTCGGGACTGTTGAGATGCACGATATAGCGCAGCGACGGCGCGCTATGGGCGCGATGCGGATCGTTGGCAAGGATCGGCCGTCCTGTCGCGGTGCGCGCAGGAGCAACCACCCAATTGTTCGAGCCGATGTTGTCGACTGTCCCGTCGGCCTTGTCGAGGAAGGGCTGCGGATCGTAGAGCTCGGCTTTCTTCTTGGGCGGGCTGAAGTCGACTGAATCGGTTGCCCAGTCATAATCCTTCAGGACATCGGCCGGGATGATGCAGGGGTCGAGGCCCTGCGGCACCTCGGGCTTCCACTCCGGCTCCAGCTTGCTGCGCAGCCGATCCGCGTCGATATCGGCCTTGCAGGTCACGAGCGCCCGCTTCACTTCCGAAGAGACGTTGCGCGTCAGCCCGTGGCTGCGAATACGCACGACGTCTTCCGGTCCCCAGATCTCCGGCTTCGACCCGCTCAGCGAAAATTCGATGGGGAGCGGTTTGGAGCCGGCCAGCACTTCGGAGACATAGGCGTTGACCCCGGCGACGAAAGCTTCCGCGAAGCTTTTCGCGTTGGGGCCATAGGATGTCCATTCCTTCTCCATGTCGCCGCGGAAGAGGAAAAGCCTGGCAGCGCGATCCCGCTCCGCGAAATCTTCGCCGAAGCTCTCGGCCAGCCGACCCAGACCGCGCTTGCGCCACAGGTCGATCTGCCACAAGCGGTCGCGAGCGGCGTTGTATCCCTGCAGGAAAAGCGCGTCACGGTTGCTCTTGGCGTAGATGTGGGCGATGCCCCAGTGGTCGATCAGGATTTCGGCCGGCTGGTCGAGGCCCTTCACCGAATAAGCGTCGGAGCGGACCGCGGTGGACATGTCGGCAAGCGCCGGACCGGCGAGAAGAACAGATAAAGCGTAAGGCAGGGCGGCCGAGGCGGCCAAGCGAAGAGAGCGCATCATTCCTCCATTCCGCGCCCCGCCTGCAAAAGTATTCATGGCAGGCTGGCGGATGACAAGCTGACGCCTGGAGCGCTTTCGTTTTCAACGGAAACGCGGAAACGCTCTAACTCTTTGTTTTCACGCAATTCCGGACGGAAAACCGCTACGCACTTTTCCTGGAATTGCTTTAAGTTGGCCCCGACGATCCATGGTCCTTGGCACAATTTGGCCTGAAACGAGAGCCTGACATCTATCGCGGAGCCATCCGGGAGCGCGGCTGGAGAACAATCGAATTCCCGCAATTCGCGTTCTGCTGGATCAATTTTTCGTCTGCATGAGCTCTTGCCAAGTTTCCGGCATTCAACGAAAACCGCATTCGAGCCGGGAGCCATCCCGTTTCCGGCGAGATGCGGCTTCCGGCTTCAGCCGATGCGCCGTTACGGGAAGTATAGACAATGTCCGCGATCGAAGCCGGCGTGAGAGCGCCGGGAAGCCTCTGGCGCTCTGAAATCAAATCGACGCTGTCGCTGGCCTGGCCGATGGTGCTGACCAATCTTGGCCAGACCGCGATGACTGCCACCGACGTCATGATGATGGGCCGGCTGGGGTCGGAAACGCTCGCCGCCGGCGCGCTCGGGTCCAATCTTTATTTCATGCCGATGATCTTCGGTCTCGGCCTGATGCTGGCGACGTCGCCGATGATGGCAACGGAACTCGGCCGCTTCCGTCATTCGGTGCGCGACGTACGCCGCACCGTGCGCCAGGGTCTCTGGTCCGCCATCTTCATCGCCATCCCGATCTGGATATTCCTCTGGAACGGCGAAAGGATCCTGCTGGCCATGGGCCAGGATCCCGTGCTCGCGCATCAGGCCGGCATCTATATCCACTGGCTGCAATGGGCGCTGCTGCCCTTCTACGGCTATATCGTGCTGAGGTCCTTCATATCGGCGCTCGAGCGTCCCGGCTGGGCACTCGTCATCGTCTTCATTGCGGTGAGCGCCAACGTGCTGCTCAACTGGATGTTCATGTTCGGCAATCTCGGCGCGCCCAGGATGGGCATCGCCGGCTCGGGACTGGCCACCACCATTTCGTCGTTGCTGATGTTCATCGGCATGGCTCTGGTGGTGACCCGGCACAGGAAATTCCGTCGCTACCATTTGTTCGGCCGTTTCTGGCGCTCCGACTGGCCGCGCTTCCGGGCACTGATGAAGCTCGGCCTGCCGATCGCCGGCATCCTTGCCTTCGAGGTGACGATCTTCAACGCCGCCGCCTTCCTGATGGGATTGATCAACGCACCGTCGCTCGCCGCACACGCCATTGCCCTGCAGATCGCCTCGATCAGCTTCATGGTGCCGTTGGGGCTCAACCAGTCGGTCACCGTGCGCGTCGGCCTTGCCTACGGCGCCGGCGACAAGGATGGCATCACCCGCGCCGGCTGGACTTCCTACGCCATGGGTGTCGGCTTCATGGCGCTGACAGGGCTCACCATGCTGTTGTGGCCGCGCGTGCTGATCAGCGGTTTCATCGACGTGCATGATCCGGTGAACAGCCAGGTCGTCAGCCTGGCCGTTTCGTTCCTGGCGTTCGCGGCACTTTTCCAGGTTGTCGACGGCGCCCAGGCCGTGGGCGCGGGCATGCTGCGCGGCCTGCACGACACGACGGTGCCGATGATCTATGCGGCAATCGGTTATTGGGGCATCGGGCTGCCGCTTGGCGCGTTGCTCGCCTTCCATTTCGGCTTCGCCGGCATCGGCATCTGGATCGGCCTTTCGACCGGACTGGCGGTCGTCGCCGTCCTGCTGCTCGGCCGCTGGCTACGCCGCGACCGCCTGCCGGCAAAGACCGGCCCGATCGTGATGCATTGATCGGGCCGGGGCACACTCAGCTGTCGGATGACATCGCCCCAAGTAGCCGGCGGATATCACCGAAATAAGCGATCGCCCCGAACACCAGTGCCGCGACGGTGACGAAGAAGATCGACACCGCCGCCATGGTCGGCGTGTAGCCGTAGCGCAGCGCGTTGAAGATCTTGATTGGCAGCGTCTCGGTGGTGAAGCCGATGGTCATGTAGGCGACGATGTATTCGTTGAGCGACAGCACGAAGGCAAAGGCGAAGCCGGAGACCAGATAGGGCAGGATCAGCGGCAGCACGACGGTCTTGAGCACCGTACGGTCGTCGGCGCCCATCGTCGACGCGGCCTCGACCAGCGAGCGGTCGATGGAGGCGAAGCCGAGCGACAGCGTCACCAGCGGCAGCGTCACGAAGAAGATCGCGTGGCTGATGATCGCCGTATAGAACTGCCCGAACAGGCCGACGGTCGCCCAGAAGCTCAGGAAACCGAGCGCGGTGATGACCGGCGGCAGGATGAAGGGCGCGAGACCCAGCACCTGGAAGATGTTTGCCCAGGGCGCGATGCGCCGCCACAGGAACCAGGCCAGCGGCAGTGCGATGGCGACCGCGATCGCCGCCGAGCAGATCGCCAGCGTGACCGAGTGGATCAGCGCCAGCCGCCATTCCGGATCGTTGAAGATCTGCCCGTACCAGGCCAGCGAAAAACCCTTCGGCGGGAAGGTCAATTCCTGCTTCTGGTTGACGGACACGCCCGCCACCACGATCAGCGGCGCCGCCAGGAACAGCGCGACGAGCACGAAATAAAGCCGGCGAAGCATGTTCATAGCGCGCTCTCCTTGCGGCCGGCGAGCAAAGTGAGCCCGACCAGAGCCAGCGAGATCAGCACCAGGAACACGGCCATCGCGGCGGCGAACGGCATATTGGACTGGTAGATCGCCTGGTCGGTGATCAGCACCGACAGCGTCCAGTTCGATGGTCGGCCGAGGATCTGCGGCAGCAGGTAGGAGCCGAGCGCGAAGACGAAGACCATGATCAGCGTCGCCACGATGGTGTTGCGCAATGCCGGTGCAACCACGTTGAAGAAGGCGCGCACCGGCGAAGCGCCCAGCGTGCGCGCGGCCTCCAGCAATGTCGGGTCGAGCCGCACCAATGCGGGGTAGAGCACCAGGATCGTATAGGGCAGTGCCTGGTAGACCATGCCGGTCAGCACCGCCCAGAAGCTTGGCAGCAGCGCCACCGGCTCCTTCATCAGGCCGATCGCGACGAACAGGTTGGTGATGCCGGCGGTGCGCGAGAACAGCGTCGACCAGGCAAAGCCGATGATGACCTCAGAAAGCGACAGCACCGAGAGCAGCCCGACCAGCCACACAGTCTGTACGGCGCGTGAGCGCTTGGTCAGCAGATAGGTGAAGGGAAAGGCGATGACGACGCAGCACACGGCGACGAGGATCGCCAGGAGCAGCGAGAAGCCGAGCACCGAGCCGAAGAAGGTGGTGAGGAAGCGCGCGTAGTTGTCGAACACGAAATCCGGCGTGTAGAAGCCCGCCGGATTGCGCTTGAAGAAGCTCACCGCGATCATGATCGAGAACGGCACGACGAAGAAGACGATGAGCATCAGCGCCGGAAAGAACAGCGGCGCGTAGTCTGCGAGTGCTCTTGGCGGTTCGCGTCTCATGGCTGCAGCACCACGCAGCTTTCAGGCGGCAGCACCACACCGATGGCCTGGCCGACGCTGACATTCGGGCGTTCGCGCGGCGTGGCGACCGCCACGATGGTGGTGCCGCCGGCTTCGACGAAGGTTTCGACCGTGCCGCCGAGATCGCGCACGAAGCTGACGGTGCCCGGGATCGCCCCGGCACCGGGCTTGGAGAAATGAATGTCTTCGGGGCGGATCGAGATGGTGGCCTTGGCCGAACCCGATGGCAGGGCGACGCCGGGTACCGCTGCGCCGAGCACGGTGGTGCGGCCGGCCTTGTCGGTCTCGGCCGGCAACAGGTTGGTGATGCCGATAAAGTCGGCGACGAAGGCATCCGCCGGCTTGCGGTAGATTTCGATCGGCGAAGCCGCCTGCAGGATCTTGCCCTTGCCCATGACGACGACGAGGTCGGCCATGGTCATCGCTTCGCGCTGGTCATGGGTGACGACGATGGTGGTGATGCCCAGCCGCTGCTGCAGCTGGCGCAGCTCCACCTGCATGGCTTCGCGCAGCTTGGCATCGAGCGCCGACAGCGGCTCGTCGAGGAGGAAGAGTTTCGGCGACAAAGCGAGTGCGCGGGCGATCGCCACACGCTGGCGCTGACCGCCTGACAGTTTCGCCACCGGCCGGTCCGCGAAATCCGGCAGATGGATCATCGTCAGCAGTTCGTCGACGCGCTTGCGTTGATTGTCTTTCGAAGCGCCGCGGATGCGCAGCGCATAAGCGATGTTTTCGCCAACGGTCAGGTGCGGGAACAAAGCCAGCGACTGGAACACCATGCCAAGATTGCGCTTGTGCGTCGGCACGCGGGTGATGTCGTCGCTGTCGAGCACGATGGCGCCGCTGGTCGGCTCCTCCAGCCCGGCGATCATGCGCAACAGCGTGGTCTTGCCGCAGCCGGATGGCCCGAGCAGGCAGACGAACTTTCCGTCCGGTACCGAGAGGCTGATGTCGTCGACGGCGGCGAAATCGCCGAAGCGCTTGGTGATCGAATTTATGGACAATCCGGGCATGGCGTTATCCTGCTTGGCTGGTCGTGCATGCGGATGGTGCGTCAAGTGCCGCAACCGCTTCAAAATTAGCGGAAGGCGGGCGACATGTCTGCGGTCGATGCGAGGATGCGGAGCCCGCAGGGCGGGCTCCCGGAATCGCTCGCAAATTCTGCTTCCACCATGGCGGTGGGAACGCAGCTTAGCCGACGATCAGCTCGGTCCATTTCTGGTTGATCGCGTCGGCCTTCGACACATAGAGGTCGTAGCGCGGAATGATCGGCGCGATGTCGGACGACACGGCGGCGAATTCTTCCGGCTTGAGGTCGAGCACGTCGCGCTTCAGCGTCGGTGCGGTGCCGACGTTGCGCGACATCAGCCCCTGGATCGCCGGCTGACTCATATAGTCGATGAAGGCATGTGCCTCGTCGACCTTCTTCGAGGCGCGCGACAGCACCCAGTTGCCGGAGTCCTGGATACCGCCCTCCTTCGGGAAGGTCGAGCGGACAGGCTGGCCGTCCTTGGCGGCGAGGCCGGTGACGTCGTGGTAGTACTGGCCCATCGGGATTTCGCCCGACTTCAGCGCCTGCTCGAACTGGGCCTCGTCGCGGTACCATAGACGCACATTCGGCTTCACTTCGGCGAGCTTGGCAAAGGCCTTGTCGATGCCTTCGTCGGTGTCCAGCGCATTGGTACCGCCCATGAAGGTCTTTGCCGTCACTTCGAGCAGGAACGAATTGGAGGCGAGCGCCAGAAGGCCGAGCTTGTCGGCATTGGCCTTGTCCCACAGCGAGTCCCAGGAGGTCGGGGCTTCCTTGTAGACGTTGGTGTTGGTGACCAGCGTGATGTACCAGGCCACCGCGCCGATGCCGGCAACGCGGCCATCCGGGTACTTGTTGATGAACTGCGGCAGCAGTTCGCCGTAATGCTTGAACTTGGCGGTATCGAGCGGCTGCCACAGCTCGGTCGACTGGCCCTTGAGTGTCGAGGTCTGCGACATCATCGAAAGGTCGGCCGGCGCCTGCCCGGCCTTGGCAGCCTGCTCCAGCTGCACCAGCCAGGCTTCACCGGTCGGCTCGGCCACCGATTCCACCGCGATGCCGGTCGCCTTGGTGAATTCGGGGAAGATGTGCTGGTCGAACGACTTCTTGAAATAGCCGCCATAGACGCCGACTTTCAGCGACTTTTCCTGGGCGCGCAGGATGGCGGGCATCGCAAGCACGCCCGCCGCGGCAACGCCGGCGCCAAGCACGCTGCGCCTGCTGAGCATGGTCTTCATGATCTCGGTCATCGTTGTTCTCCGTTGTTCCGGCTTGGCCGGGTTCCCTTATGGTCTTCTTATAGGACGGCGTCACTATCTAGAGCGCCGTCAACCTTTCAGCGCTGGGCTGAACACCATCAGCGACAGGATCTCGAACAGCACCTGTGCGCCGGCATGGGCGGTGTTGGTGGTGGAATCATACTGCGGCGCGACCTCGACGACGTCGCCGCCGACGATGTTGATGCCCTTCAGCCCGCGCAGGATCTCCAGCACCTCGCGCGTCGTCAGGCCGCCGACTTCCGGCGTGCCGGTGCCCGGCGCGAAAGCGGGGTCGAGGCTGTCGACGTCGAAGGAGATGTAGGTCGGGCCGTCGCCGACGATCTTGCGGGCCTTCTCGATGATGGCCGGAATGCCGAGGCCGGGAACCTCTTCGGCGTGGACGACGGTCATGCCGGATTCGTAGGTGAACTCCCACAGATATTCGGCCGCGCCGCGGATGCCGATCTGGATCGTGCGCGACGGATCGAGCACGCCGTCCAGCACCGCGTTGCGGAAGGGGCCGCCATGGTGGAACTTGGTCTGGTCGAAGGCGCCGCCGGTGTCGCAATGCGCATCGATATGGATCATGCCGACCGGCCGGTCCTTGCCGACGGCCTTCAGGATCGGATGGGTGATCGAGTGGTCGCCGCCGACCGACAGCGGGATGACGCCGGCATCGACGATCTGGTTGAGACGCTTTTCGATATCGTCATGGCTCATCTCCAGCCGGTAGCGGCTGCGGAACGGCACGTCGCCGATATCCGCCACCCTGAGCTCATGGGTTGGGGCGCAGTCCAGAACGTGGTTGTAGGGCCCGATGCGCTCGATGGCGCGCAACGCGCGCGGGCCGAAACGCGAGCCCGGACGATTGGTGACGCCGAGATCCATCGGCACGCCGATCATCGCCACCTGGAGGTCGCCGAAATCGGGATTGTCGGCAGCCACCTCGCGATAAGGCGCGGTCAGGAAGGTCGGGATGCCGGAATAGGGCGCCAGCCGGGTTCCGGCCTTGGAGAAGATCTTGTCGGCCACCCGACGGAACTTCGGGTCGAACAATTCGCCGCCATGGCTTTCGCCATATTTACGGCGCAACGCGTCGAGCTTGCCGCTGTCGAAACCCATCCTGCAACTCCTCCTGCTGCGCATGACCCCGAAAATCGGATCGATTGTCGGAAAGGATCATGCGCCAATCAACTTGGGCGAGCCGATGTGCCTCCGATGCGGGGCATGAAACAGGTTCGGCTGCCTGCGATAGCGTCTTTTTATGATTGATTGCCGCAGATTGTCGGAGCGTGCGGATGGAAAATCAATTGATATTGTTATAGCGCTGTCTGTTAGAAAAACTAACACCGGCACAAGTTGCAGACGAAGATCATGCGACAAAGTCTCGTCCCTGGCTCATGAGCAGTTCGCGTCGCCTTCCCCCTCTCAATCCCTTGCGAGCCTTCGAAGCGACGGCGCGGCACGGCTCGCTCTCCAAAGCCGCTGCAGAACTGCATGTCACCCACGGTGCGGTCAGCCATCAGATCAAGGCGCTGGAGCAGTCGCTCGGGGTCAAGCTGTTCGAACGCGCCGGCTCGCGCCTGAAGCTGACGCCGCATGGCGCCGAGCTGTTGCCGGCGGTTTCAGGTGCCTTCGAGGGGATTGCCGCTGCCGCCGCGCGGCTTACCCGGCCCGCCAGCAGCGGCGCGCTCGTCGTGTCCTGCGTGCCGGCGCTTCTTTCATTGTGGCTGATACCGCGCCTCGGCTCCTTCACGGCGCGCTATCCCGACATCCGGCTGAAACTGCTCGCCTCCAATGACGCGCGCGATATCCGCCAGCCCGACATCGATGTCTGCGTGCATTATGGCGACGGCAGCTGGACCGATTGCTGGATCCGCAAATGGTCGGGACTGGAGTTGTTCCCGGTCGTCAGCCCGACGCTCGCCAACAACCGGCCGATCCGGTCGATCCGCGACCTTGCCGACCATGTCCTGCTGCATGGCGACGATGGACGCGAATGGCACACCTGGCTTGCCGCCGCAGACGGGCTTGATCTCGAGCG
This sequence comes from Mesorhizobium sp. NPDC059054, assembly GCF_042739215.1. Taxonomy (NCBI): domain Bacteria; kingdom Pseudomonadati; phylum Pseudomonadota; class Alphaproteobacteria; order Hyphomicrobiales; family Phyllobacteriaceae; genus Mesorhizobium; species Mesorhizobium sp. NPDC059054. The sequence goes on along the minus strand of NZ_JBHYHV010000003.1, from coordinate 352,232 downwards.
CGTCTGTCGACGCCACCATTTCAACGATGCCCGCCTGTCGATCGAGGCCGCACTCCATGGCCACGGCGTGGCGCTCGGCGATACGATGACGGCAAGCCGCCTGCTCGCGATGGGCCAACTCATCGTGCCATTCGGTCTCTCGGTGCCGGCGGTCGACGATTTCTATGTCATTTGCCGCAATGAGATGCGCTCTACGCCCATCGTGCAGCTCTTCGTGGACTGGTTGTTCGCGGAAAGGGCCGAAGCAGACAGCCGGGCCGAAACGGTCGGTACGAGGCTCGGCGCACGTCGTAAACGACCCGCTCTGCAGCTGGTGGCGAAATCTGAGTTCTGAGGCGGCGCGTTGGCCGCATCTTGGCGCGTGGCGCGGAGCTACGCTTCTTGCATCGCAGCCTGCCACAGCCCGGCTAGCGTGAAAGCGACGGCGCTGATTGTCGTCACAAAGGTGGCAAGAATCGCAATCACGGCGACCGCCACCGTCGTCCCGCCATCAAATTTGCCGGTCGACCCGACAACGAAGAAAATAAGTGGAATCGATCCGGTTACCAACCACGCGACGACGGCCTTGCCCATTTTCCCTTCCTTCGATTTTCCGCAAGGATACGGCACTTGCCTTGCGCAACCGTGAAGATTGCAACCAAAATTCGAAGTGTCAGGGATGTGAGACGTCGAAATCCGCACCATATTGGTGGGCGGAACTCGATCCGTCACCGCGAGCCCGATTCCCACTGATTGACAAAGCGGGAAGCGCGTTAATCATTTCAATGCTATGAGGCCAACCCGATAGCGGATTGGACTTCGGCGAAAGCAGGTTTCGGACATGGCCAAGACAGACATCGCGCGGCGCGTCTACAACCACACCTGGAAGCTCGACCCCATCGTGCGGTCGCTGCTCGATACCGATTTCTACAAGCTGCTGATGCTGCAGATGATCTGGGGCATGTACCCCAAGGTCGATGCCACCTTCTCGCTCATCAACCGCAAGACCAAGGTGCGGCTGGCCGACGAGATCGATATCGGCGAACTGCGCGAGCAGCTCGACCACGCCAGGACGCTGCGCTTCTCCAAGAAGGAGATGATCTGGCTGGGCGGTAACAACTTCTATGGCCGCAAGCAGATCTTCGAGCCGGAATTCCTGGCCTGGCTGGAGAACTTCCAGCTCCCCGAATACGAGCTGTCCAAGCGTGACGGCCAGTTCGAGCTCTCTTTCTCCGGCCCGTGGATGTACACCACGCTGTGGGAAATCCCGGCGCTCGCCATCATCAACGAATTGCGGTCTCGATCGGCGCTCAAGGCTTTCGGCCCGTTCGCGCTCGACGTGCTCTATGCTCGCGCCAAGGCCAAGATGTGGGCCAAGACCGAGCGTCTGAAACAGCTTCCTGGCATCCGCATCTCCGACTTCGGCACACGCCGCCGCCATTCCTTCCTGTGGCAGCGCTGGTGCGTGGAGGCCTTGAAGGAGGGTATCGGCGAGGCCTTCACCGGAACCTCGAACGTGCTGCTCGCGATGGATAACGATCTCGAAGCGCTCGGTACCAATGCGCATGAATTGCCGATGGTGCTTGCAGCACTTGCCAATTCCGAGGCCGAGCTTCGCCAGGCTCCCTACAAGGTCTTGCAGGACTGGCAGCGTTATTACGGCGGCAATCTGTTGATCGTGCTGCCCGACGCGTTTGGTACAGCAGCTTTCCTGCGTGATGCGCCGGATTGGGTCGCCGACTGGACCGGCTTCCGCCCCGACAGCGCCCCGCCGATCGAAGGCGGTGAGCGCATCATTTCCTGGTGGCGCGAACGCGGCAGGGATCCTCGCGAGAAACTGCTGATCTTTTCCGATGGCCTCGACGTCGAAACCATCATCGAGACCTATCGCCATTTCGAGGGCAAGGTGCGCATGTCCTTCGGCTGGGGCACCAATCTCACCAATGATTTCGAGGATTGCGCGCCGGTGCCGACAGACCGCCTCAACGCAATCTCGCTGGTGTGCAAGGTCACCGAAACCAACGGCCGCCCGGCAGTGAAGCTCTCCGACAACCCAGCCAAGGCAACGGGTGATGAGAAGGAGATCGCCCGCTACATCCGCGTTTTCGGCGAAGAGGCGCGGGTGCGCCAGCTCGTCAAGGTCTAAGCAAGGCGGGCGTCGGTTTGCCGTTCTCCGGATGAGCAAACAGTTCAATCATCGGCAAAGTCGGTGGGCAGCGCTTGCTGCCGCGTCCGCAGGCGCGTTTCTGTTTCTTCCCGCTGAAGCATTGGCGCACGCTTCCGATCGCGGTCATGTCCTGCTTTTGCCGACCAATTATTACCTCGCCGGCGGTGCCTTCGCGGTGGCCGCATCCTTTCTGGTCCTGAGCCTGGTGCCCGCCGACGCCCTTGACCGTGTCTGGCATGGGCGTCTGTTTCTCTTCCGGTTCGCAGATGGCGCGCGTGTCGCGGTCAGCCTGCTCTCCTTCACGCTTTTTGTCGCCCTGATCGCAGCCGGGTTCTGGGGCAGCCGTGATCCCCTCTCCAATCCCCTGCCGCTGACGATCTGGACGCTGTTGTGGACCGGCATGACGTTGGCTCAAGGGATGTTCGGCAATCTCTGGTCATGGCTGAACCCATGGTACGGACCCTGGCGGATCGTCACACGATTGACGCGCGCCGGGCGCTGGGGAGAACATATGCCGTCATGGCTCGGCTATTGGCCTGCCTTCCTGTTTTTCTTCGGCTTTTCCTGGTTCGAACTGGTCTATCCCGCGCCGGATGATCCCGCGAAATTAGCGATGGCGGCCGGCATCTATTGGCTGCTCAGCTTCGTTCTGATGCTTGTCTTTGGTTATGAAAGCTGGAGCAGCCGAGGCGAGTTCCTGAGCGTTTTCTTTTCGATGCTCGCGCGCTTTTCCATTCTGGAGCGCAACGAGAGCGGAAAGCTGTCGCTCTGCTGGCCCGGCGCCAAGCTGCTCGATGTGGAGCCGCTGCCGTTGAGCGGCGCCGCCTTCCTGCTGCTCGCGCTGTCGTCCGTATCCTTCGATGGGTTGATGCGAACCTTCTTCTGGTTCGGCCTGAACGGCATCAACCCGCTCGAACTGCCCGGCCGAACCGCCATGATCGGCATCGGCAGCATGGGTATTGTCACGACGTTCCTGTTGCTGGCGCTGTTGTTCGGCGTGTCGATTCTGGCCGGTCTCAGCCTGGCCGGTGGCCGCTTGCCCTTCGATCGGGTTGCCGGGCTGCTCGTCTGGTCGATCGTTCCGATCGCCCTTGCCTACCACATCGCGCACTACCTCACCGATGTGCTCGTCAACGGCCAATATGCCCTGGTTGCGCTGTCCGATCCTTTCTCTCTGGGATGGGATCTGTTCGGAACGGCTCACATGCCGGTCACGGCGGGTATCGCCGCCGGTGCTGACGCGGCCTGGTGGCTATGGAACCTGCAGGCGGCGTTGATCGTCGGTGGACATATCCTGGCTGTGCTTGTCGCCCATGCCACCGCGTCGCGCTTGGCGCCGACGATGCCACAAGCGGTTTTGCTGCAGGTTCCCCTCACCGTGCTGATGGTTGCATACACGCTTTTCGGCCTCTGGCTGCTCGCCACACCCACCGCCGGATAACGGTCTGTCGCCGCGGCAAAGGCTGGAATGCTCGCTTGCCTTGGCGGGGGTTTGATGCTTGGTTTGCCTAGCGATTTTCGTGCGGCCGGCTGCGGCCGCGGGTCAATGCCATGAGGGGGAATTCGATGACCGGCCGCTTCTTCGATCTGACCAAGGGCAAGGCATCCCGCCGCACCGTCCTGAAAGGACTGGCAGCCGGCGCAGGTCTCGCCGCTGCACCCGGCTTCGTGCGCTATGCGCAGGCGCAGAACTCGGCACCGATCAAGATCGGTTTCCAGGCGCATCGCACCGGCATCGGTGCCGCCTATGGCCGCTGGTATGAAAGAACCACTGCCGCCGCCGTGAAGGCGATCAATGCGGCAGGCGGCATCAACGGCCGGCCGATCGAAGTGGTCATCGAGGATGACGGCACGGACGCTGCCCGCGGTGCCGAAGTGGTGGCCAAGCTCGCCAACCAGCACAAGGTCGACATCGTCTACGGCACCCTGTTCTCCAACGTCGTGGTCGGGTCCGCACCAGCCGCCGGTGAGCTGAAGATCCCATACTATGTCGTGTCGGAAGGCTATCATGTCGCCTCCGGCAAGCTGAATCGTTACGTGTTCCAGCCAGGCATCACCGATGTGCGTGCGCAGGTGAGTTCCGTGGCGCCCTGGATCGCCGCCAATGCCGGCAAGAAGATCACCATGATCTTCCCCGACTATGCTTTCGGCTATGACCATCGCGACTACCTGCCGCCGGCTCTGCAGAAGGCGGGTGCCGAGGTCGTGGCGAAGATCGCCATCCCGCCGACGGAATCCTCCTTCACCAAATACTTCCCGCAGATCCCGTCCGAAACCGACGCCATCTACCACGTCATGGTCGGGCCGGCGGTGCTCACCTTCGTCAAGGAACTGGGCGATTTCTACGGTTCGAGCGGGCCGAAGCTGTTCGGTTTCATCGACTCGCTGGAAGCTGTCGACATCAACAGCCCTGGTCTCGAATATCTCGACGGCAGCCATTTCTGGGAAGGTTCGCCGCGATACGCGCAGGCTGACGACACGGAAGCGCAGAAGGCTTACCGCACGGCCGTCGGTATCGACGACAACGGTGCTGCTGTCGCCGATGCCAAGGATGTCTCCACCGCCGCCCACATGTTCGGCTGCTGGGAAACGCTCTACGTCATCAAGAAGGCGATGGAGGATGCCGGCTACAAGGGGCCGGAAGATCGCGCCAAGCTGGTCGAGGCGACCGAGGCGCTGACCGAATTCGCCGAAGGGCCGGAGCATCCGCAAGGCAAGAAGCTCTTCAACGGCAAGATCCACCAGTGCTTCGGCCACCAGAACATCTCCAAGCTGGAAGGCGGAAAGCTCAAGGTCGTGCATAAGACGGCGATCGAGGACGGCATGTACGAGCCGGAAGCCGACTACACCAAGCAGTCCCTGTAGGGAGTGATGGTCTTGCCGTCGTCGAAAGCCGGAACAAGCGCCTGAATGGCTTTCGGACCGCATCTCCTGCTCGCGACACTGGAGGGGCTTGTCACGGCAGCGGTGCTGGCGCTGACGGCGCTTGGCCTGTCTTTGGTGTTCGGCGTGATGCGCATCGTCAACGTCGCCCATGGCGAGTTCTTCATGCTGGGCGCGGTGCTTGCATGGGCGGTGGCGACGGCGCTCGGCGCGCATCCTGCCATCGGTTTCGTGGCGGCGCTGATCGCGGCGCCGCTGGTGGTTGGTGCCATTGCGCTGCTTTCCGAACGGCTGGTGCTGCGCCGGCTCAATTACGATCCGGAAGCCACCATCGTTGCCACCATCGGCCTGCTCTACATCATCCAGCAACTGGCACTCAGCCTCTACGGGCCGGAAGCGCGGCCGGTGACGCCGCCCTTCAGCTATCGCGTGCTGCTGCCCTGGTTCGGCTATTCCGGCTACAAGCTCTCGATCATTGCAGCGTCCGGTTTGCTGCTGGTTGCCACATGGCTGGTGCTGACCCGCACCAAGATCGGACTCGTCATGCGCGCGACGCAGTATGACCGCGAAATGGCGCAGGCCTTCGCCATCCCGGTCGAGCGTGTCTATGCCGGCGTCTTCGCGCTCGGGGCCATGCTCGCGGCGTTCGCCGCGGTGCTGATCGTGCCGATCAGCCAGGCGCATTACCTGATGGGGCAGGATCCGCTGCTGCTGTCCTTCATCGTCGTCATCATCGGCGGCCTGGGATCGCTGCGCGGCACCGTGGTGGCGGCACTCCTGATCGGCCTGTCGGATGGCATCGTCTCGATGTTTTTCTCGCCGACGCTCGCCAAACTCATCGCGACGCTGGCGGTTGCGATGGTGCTGGTGTTCCGCCCGCAGGGCCTGTTCGGAACGGCGGCCCGATGACCGAAGCGTCGACGGCGAGGATCTATTGCGTGCACATAGCCGTGGTGGTCGTGCTGTTCGCATTGAACTTCCTGTTGCCCGACTATCACCATGGCCTGTTCGCGCGCATCCTGGTGCTGGCCACCTTCGCCATGGGCTACAATCTCCTGTTCGGTTATGCCGGCCTGCTCAGTCTCGGACACGCCATGTTCTTTGCCGCCGGCCTCTACGGCAGCGGATTGGCGATCACCTATCTCGGTTTCGGTGTGTCTGCCGCCTTTGTTGCCGGTCTCGGCTGCGGCGCGCTGCTGTCGCTGGTCGTCGGCCTGCTGGCGCTGCGCACCTCGGGCGTGGCTTTCATGATCGTCACCATGATGTTCGCGCAGGCCTTCGTGCTGACCATCGTCTATTTCAACCAATGGACGGGCGGCGACCAGGGACTGGTGCTGCAGCAGGCGAGCCGCGTCCTGACGATCGGCAAAGCGAGCCTCGATCTGACCGCGCCGGCCGTGCGCTATCTCGCAGCGCTCCTGTTGTTCGCCATTGTGCTGTTCGCCACGCTCGCCATCGTGCGCTCGCGCTTCGGCCGTGTCCTGGTGGCGATCCGGGAGAATGAAGAGCGCACGCGCATGCTGGGCTACGACACCTTCGCCAACAAGCTGGCGGCGGTCGTGCTGTCCGGCGTTTTCTGCGCCGCGGCCGGCGCTGCCTACGCGCTGCTGTTCGGCTATGTCGGCTCCAACTTCGCCTCGGTGCAGTATTCCATCCTGCCGCTGCTCTGGGTGCTGGCCGGCGGCGCCGCCACCACGCTCGGGCCGCTGGTCGGTACGATCTTCATCTACTATGTGACCGACATCGCCAGCAGCTACACCTCAGCCTGGCTGCTGATCGTCGGCGCCGCACTCGTCCTTCTGGTGCTGTTTGCGCCGAAGGGTATCCTTGGTTTCGTCCGCCGGCGCTGGATCGGGTGGCTGCCATGACCCAGCCATTGCTGACGACCAGGGGCCTGTCGCGCCATTTCGGCGGCCTGCGCGCCGTGGACGGCGCCGACTTCAGCCTGATGCCGGGAGAGATCCGAGCCATCATCGGCCCGAACGGTGCCGGCAAGACGACCTTCGTCAGCCTGGTCTGCGGCCGTATCCTGCCGTCGTCGGGTACGATCGATTTCGCCGGCACGGACATCACCAACCTGCCGGCGTACAAGCGGGTGCGGCTGGGCATCGCCTATACGTTCCAGGTCACCAGCGTCTTCGCCAATCTTTCCGCCTACGACAATGTCGCGCTTTCGGTGCAGCGCACCTTGACCGACGGTCGCTCCAGGGGCGCGGTGCGCGAAGGCGCGATGAAAGCCCTGGAGCAGGTGGGGCTGGCGGAGCGGGCAGGAACGCCTGCCGGGCAACTTGCCTATGGTCACCAGCGCCTACTGGAAGTGGCCATGGGCCTGGCGCTGCAGCCGCGACTGCTGATCCTCGATGAGCCGACGCAGGGTCTCTCCGACGGTGAGATCGAAGGGTTCGTCGCTTTGATCCGCGAGATCGCGCGCGATGCCACCGTGCTGATCATCGAACACAACATGCCGGTGGTGATGCAGCTTGCCCATCGTATCACCGTCTTCGACGCCGGCCGGATCATCGCCGAGGGCGATCCGGCGGAAATCCGCGCCAACATCCAGGTTCAGGAAGCCTATTTGGGGACAGCACATGTCTGAGCTGCTCACCATCAAGGGGCTCGATTGTTTCTATGGTGAAGTGCAGGTGCTGCACGGGCTGGACCTTGTGCTGAACAATGGTGAGGTCCTGTGCCTGCTCGGCCGCAACGGCGCCGGCAAGACGACGACATTGAAGGCGATCATGGGGCTCGTGCCGACGGCGGCCGGTTCGATCAGCCTGGAAGGCCGCGAGTTGTCGAAACTGGCCGCGCACGAGGTGCCGAAGGCGGGCGTCGCCTATGTGCCGCAGGGGCGGCGGCTGTTCGCCGAAATGACCGTTGCCGAAAACATCGAGATCGGCCTGATGGCGCGCGGCAAGGGCCAGGCGACGCGCGAAGCCGTGCTGGACCTGTTTCCGCGCCTGCGCGAACGGCTGAGGCAACGCTCCGGCACGCTATCGGGCGGCGAGCAGCAGATGCTTGCCATGGCGCGCGCGCTTTGCCTGGAACCGCAGGTCCTGCTGCTGGACGAGCCCACCGAGGGGTTGATGCCGTCGATGATCGACAAGATCCGCGAGACCGTAGCAAAGCTGCGCGGCCTCGGCGTGTCGACCATCCTGGTCGAGCAACGGGTGGAAGCCGTGCTTGCCGTCGCCGATCGCGTTGCCTTCATCGAGAACGGCCGCAACCGCGAGATCATGACAGCCGAAGCGCTGCGTGCCGATCCGGCTGCGGTCAAACGCTATGTCGGTGTTGGGTAGGCCTCATCCTGAGTTAAAGAGGAGGAACCAGCCGAGCCGTAGGATTGAAAAACGGCGCGATCGGTAATACCTCTAGAAAATAAATCATTACCGAGGCGAAGATGGCGACGACAGTTACAGCCAAAGGCCAGGTTACGATCCCAAAGCCCGTCCGCGACCTTCTGGGGATCGTGCCCGGCAGCAAGGTAGACTTCCAGCGCGCTGCGGACGGCAGCGTGGTAATCGCACGCGCTGACAAGAAGCGGCCGCCGAGTCGGTTCGCAAGATTGCGCGGCCATGCCGGAGCCGGTCTCGACACGGATGCGATCATGGCGCTGACACGGGGCGAGGAGTGACGCTGGTCGATACCAACGTCTTGCTCGACCTGGTTACGAACGATCCCCATTGGGCTGACTGGTCGGTCAGACAGCTCGAGGCCTGCAGCTTGCAAGGACCGTTGTTCATCAACGACATCGTCTACGCAGAACTCGCAGTCCGATATCAGCGGATTGAAGACCTGGAAACATTCATCGAGGAAGCTGGTCTCGAGGTCTTATCGATACCCCGGGAGGCGCTGTTCCTTGCGGGGAAGGTGTTTACGCAATATCGCCGCGCCGGTGGCTCACGGACAGGTGTGTTGCCGGACTTCTTTGTCGGTGCACACGCCGCAGTTGCCCAACAGCCGATTCTGACGCGCGACGTTGGCCGCTTCCGAACCTATTTTCCTTCACTGACCCTCATTGCTCCGAACACGTAGCGTAGGGCCTGCCAATCAGCTTTGCCAGCGCCCGCAGGGATCGTTGCCGTCGAGCAGGCCGATGTCGCGGCGCAGGTGCGGCGACAACTCCCTGACGTCGAGCTGCACGCCCCGACGGCGTCCGAAACCATCGGCCAGCCAGGACAGCCAGCGGTGACTGGAAACCGAAAGCATCAATTGCTGTGTCGTTGTCATGGCGGAACGCCTCCGATATGCCTAAATGCATCTGATCCGTTGAGCCAGAATGTCGTGTCGTTACGCCTTTGTTTCCAATTGAACGTCGATTATGACCTATAAAGACAGCTTATAGCTATGAGCTTTCAACTTCCGCCCCTTACCGCCACCCGCGTCTTCGAAGCGGTCGCGCGGCATCTGTCTTTCACCAAGGCGGCGCGCGAGCTTGGCATGACGCAGGCCGCCGTCAGCTACCAGATCAAGCTCCTGGAAGAGCGTGTCGGCGCACAGCTTTTCCTGCGCCATCCGCGCCATATCGAACTGACCGAGGTCGGGCAGCGGCTGGCACCGGCGATCACCGATGCCTTCGCCATCATCGGCGAGGCCTATTCGGCGGCGCGTTCCGGCGCGGAGGGCGTCTTGTGCGTCAGCACGATCCTGACCTTCGCCTCCAACTGGCTGGCGCGCCGCCTTGGCGCATTCCAGATGACCTTTCCTTCACTCGCCGTGCGTCTGGATACATCGTCCAGGCTCATCGATTTTGCGCGCGAGGATGTCGATATCGCCATCCGCTCCGGTGGCGGTAAATGGGCTGGCACCGAGACGCACAAGCTGTTCTCGGCGGATTTCACGCCGATGTTGAGTCCGGCTCTGGCTGCAAGCATCGGTGGCGTGCACACGCCGGCGGATCTGCTGCGCCTGCCGATCCTGGATCCAGGCGACATCTGGTGGAAGGAATGGTTCAAGCTCGCCGGTGTCGATGCCTCGGGGCTTGCCTCGCGAACTGCCTCCAGCATGGGTGCCCAGATGTATGAGGCAAGCGCCGCGATCGCAGGTCACGGCGTCGCCATCCTGACCCGCGAACTTTTCCAGGCCGAACTCGCCGACGGCCGGCTGATCCAGCCCTTCGACCTGGTTGGCGACGACGGCCATTCCTACTGGCTGGTCTATCCGACCTCGCGGCGCAATGTGCCCAAGATCAAGGCTTTTCGCGAGTGGCTGCTGGCCGAAGTTGAAGCCTCACGCAACGAGAGTGACGAAGCCCGCCGCGCTGCCGAAGTCGCTCATGCATCGGGCTGAATCTGCGGTTTGTGGGACCTGGGCGGCTCAGCTCGCCGCGCGCTTTGCCAGCGCTGGGTAATCGCAATCGACAAGATTGGAGAGCGCTTGCATCTCGGCGACGTCGAACCATCGAAGTTCGGTGTGTTCGTCGCACTTGTTAACGAGAGAACCGCCCTCCCACGCGGATACTTTGAACACGTGATGGATGGCGCTGCCATAAAGCTCGGGCCGCCGCTCTTCCACCGAGGCCAACAAGGTGAATTCGGTTGGCGTCACGCCGACTTCCTCCCACGCCTCGCGAACGAGCGCGGCCTCCAGGGTCTCCCCCGCTTCCACATGGCCGCCGATGGTATCCCAGTGCCCCGGCCAGGCACTTTTCCAGGCAGCACGAAGGCCCATCAGAACCTTGTGTTCGTCATTTATGAAGAATGCGCCGACGGTGACGACAGGAGTGACTGACATAGGCACAAGCGTATGCACACCGGTATGAGGAGACAAGTTCAACCGCAGTCAGGTCTCATCCCCGACGAAGCGATAGCCGACCCCAGGTTCCGTCCGGATGATCGCCGGCGCGGACGGATCGCGCTCGATCTTGCCGCGCACCTGGCCGACGAACACGCGCAGATAATGCAGGTCGTCGGCATGGGCCGGACCCCAGACTGATGTCAGCAGCGCCCGGTGCGTGACGACGCGCCCGGCGTGGCGGGCCAGCATCAGCACGAGATCGTATTCCTTCGGTGTCAGATGGATCGGCGCCTCGTCGCGGGTGATAAGCCGGCGCACGGTATCGATATGCAGCCCGTCGACCGAAATCTCCGTCACGCCGCCATCCTCGCGGGTACGGTGTCGCAGCGCTGTGCGGATACGGGCCGTCAGTTCGCCGATGCCGAAGGGCTTTTCGATATAGTCGTCGGCACCGAGGTCGAGCGCGGCGATCTTCTCGCTCTCGCGGTCGCGTGCCGAAAGGATGATGATCGGCAGTTCCGACCAGCCGCGCACATTCTTCACCACCTCCTTGCCGTCCATGTCGGGCAGGCCGAGATCGAGAATGATGAGGTCGGGCGCCGCCGTGGCGATCGCCTTCAGCGCCTGGGCGCCGGTGCCGGCCTCGATCACCTCGTAGCCGGCAGCCGTCAGCGCCGGGCGCAGGAAGCGCTGGATCTGCGGTTCGTCGTCGACGACCAGGACACGAAAGCCGCTCACGACATGGTCTCCGCTTCGACAGGCATGTCTTCGACCGGGAAGCGCAGGATCATGCGCGTGCCTTTTCGTTTCTGGGCCGGGCTTTCCGCCCTGATGGTGCCGCCCATTGCTTCGACGAAGCCGCGTGCGATCGGCAGGCCGAGACCCGTGCCGGGCGCGCGGCCGTCCGGCTTGCCGCGCCGGAAGAACTTCTCGAAGACCTGCTCGAGGTCCTTCTCGGGAATGCCCCTGCCCATGTCTACCACCGAAAGGGTGACTTCGTCGCGGTCGCGCCGGGCATAGATGCGGATCGGCTCGGCGCCGCCATATTTGTCGGCGTTGTCTATCAGGTTGAACAGCACCTGACCCAACAGCACGCTGTCGCCGCGGATGAGCGGCAGTTCGGGTTCGAGCTGCACTTCGATCGCACGACCTGGAAACACCTTGCGGGAACGCTCCACCGTTGAATTGATCACGTCGGATATGTCGACCCAGTCGCGCTTGGCTTCTACCGAGCCGGATTCGATGCGTGTCATGTCGAGCAGGTTGGCGAGGAAACGCGACAGCCGGGCGCTCTCTTCATCGATCGACGCAAGCAGGTCGTCGCGGCTCTGCCGGTTCATCCTGTCACCAAGTTCGCGCAGGCTGGTGATGGCGCCGGTGATGGTGGCAAGCGGCGTTTTGAGATCGTGCGACACTGAGGCAAGCAGGGCCGAGCGGAAACGCTCGCCTTCCAGGGCCGTGGCCTGCCGGAGGCTTTCCTTGGACAAGCGCGCCCGGTCGATGGCCACCGCCGACTGGTCGAGGATGGCGTTCAGCATCCTTTCCTCGGTTCCTTCAAGCAGTTCGCCGTCCTGCTGGATGCCGCAGACGCCGACCACGCCATGAGGGCTCATCAGCGGGATGAAGCGGAAGGCGCTGTTGGGCAGTGTGCCGGTGCCGCTGCCGGCCTCTTCGCTCTTCTCATAGGTCCAGCGGGCCGCGGCCATGTCCGAGACACCGAGCTCGGTGTCAGGCGGCCACGATGCCTGTAGCCGCAATTCGCCCTGGTCGGGAAGCAGCAGCGCAACGGTGCGCGACAGCGCTCCCTGCAACTGAGAAACCGTTGCCCACACCACGTCGTCCTGTTTCGCCGTGCCCGAAAGCTTGCGCGAATAGTCGTAGAGCGTCTGTGTGGTGACGGAGCGCTCGCCCGATACCTTGGCCTGCTCGCGCAGCCGCGAGGTGAGGCCGCCGGTGAGCATGGCGGCGGCGAGGAAGACGAACAGCGCGAAGACCTCGTGCGGCTCGGCGATGGTGAGCGTGTAGAAGGGCGGAATGAAGAAGAAATTATAGGCGATCGCGGAGCCGAGTGCGGCAACGATCGCAGCCAGATAGCCGCTGTTGATTGCCGAGACCAGCACCGCCAGCAGATAGATGATCGAGATGTTCGGCAGCCGCACCCATTCGCCGATCATGAGGCCGAAGCCGGTCGCGGCGGCAACCGTGGCAAGGGCCACGCCGACGTCGCGGGCGAGGCGAAGCGCCAGCGGCCTTTGCTTCACCGGTGTTGTCGGCGGCGGCATCGTATCGTCGCCAGTGACGACATAGACGCCGATGCCGGAGGCTTTTTCCATCAGGGCATCGGGCAACGAGCGCCGGAACAGGCGCCATGGGAAAGGCTGCCTGCGCCCGCCGATGACGATCTGCGTGGCGTGCTCCCGCCTGGCCAGCCGCAGGATCTCCTCGACGAAATCGCTGCCCTTGACCCTGCGTGTTTCCGCGCCGAGCCGCTCGGCAAGGCGGAAAGTATCATCCAGCCTGCGCTCGCCGGCTTGATCGGCAACGGCGCGATCCACCGGTTCGATCGACGCGACGATCCAGTGTGCGTTGAGGCCCGAGGCGAGCCGGCTGGCGATGCGCACGACCTTTTCGGAAAGCGCATCCGGCCCGATGCAGACCAGCAGCCGCTCGGCCGAAGGCCACGGGCCTTCGATGGCATTCTGCTTGAGATAGTCGACCATCTGGTCGTCGACGCGGTCGGCGGTACGCCGCAACGCCAGGTCACGCAGCGCGGTGAGGTTGCCGAGGCGGAAGAAGGAGTCCGCCGCCCGCGCCGCATTGGCGGGCAGATAGACCTTGCCTTCCTTCAGCCGCTCCAGCAGTTCCGCCGGCGGCAGGTCCACCAGCAGCACCTCGTCGGCCTTCTTCAGGACCGTATCCGGGATCTGCTCACGCACCGGCACGCCGGTGATCTGGGTGACGACGTCCGACAGGCTTTCCAGATGCTGGATGTTCAGCGCCGTCCAGACGTTGATGCCGGCACCCAGAAGCTCGTCGATGTCCTGATAGCGCTTGGGGTGGCGGCTCTCCGGCGCATTGGTATGCGCCAGTTCGTCGACGACGATGGTGTGGGGGCGGCGTTCCAGCGCCGCGTCGAGGTCGAATTCCTCGATCGCGCGGCCACGGTAGGGGATGCTGCGGAGCGGCAGCACCTCCAGCCCCTCGAGCAGGGCCGCGGTCTCGCTGCGCCCATGCGTTTCGACAAGGCCGATAAGGATGTCGCCGCCATCGTCCTTCACGCGGCGTGCGCGCAACAGCATGGCGTAGGTCTTGCCGACGCCAGGCGCAGCACCCAGGAACACGGTCAGCCGACCGCGTTCCTGTTTGCCTGCCAGTGCCAGCAGCGCGTCAGGATCTGCGCGCTTTTCTCGGTGACGGTCGCTATCGGCCATTCGCTAGAGCGGAATGCAGGCATTCCGCTCTATCTCCTTTTTCTTTCACGCATGATCCTTATCCGAAAAGTCTGCAACTTTTTGCTTCGCGGCCCTTCGGTTCGGGGTCATGCTCTAGATTTAGGACTTTAGCCGATCCAGCGCGAGATTTAGTTTCAACACGTTGACACGCGGTTCGCCGATCAGGCCGAGCAGCCGGCCTTCCTGCGTGTCGTCGACCAGTTTGGCCACGTCCGTTTCCGGCAAGCCGCGCGCCTTGGCGACGCGTGCCACCTGGTCGTGCGCGAAATCGGGCGAGATGTGCGGGTCGAGGCCCGAGCCGGACGTCGTCACGGCATCGGCAGGAACCGGCGCCGCAATGCCGGTTCCACCCAGGCGCTGGATGTCGGCCGCCACCCGGTCCTTCAGCTTCTGCGAGGTCGTGCCGAGGTTGGAGCCGCTCGAATTGGCGGCGTCGTAGGGCGTGCTGCCGATCGCCGACGGACGCGGCCAGAAATAGCGGTCGGTGGTGAAATTCTGGCCGATCAGCTCGGATCCGATGACGGTTCCGTTCTGCCTGATCAGGCTGCCATTTGCCTGTGCCGGCAGGACGATCTGCCCGACGCCGGTGATGGCGAGCGGATAGGCGATGCCGAGCAGGATCGTGAACAGCACGATCATTACAAAGGCGGGACGAAGATAGCTTGTCATGATTACACCAGATGAAGAGCCGAGACGGCGATGTCGACCAGCTTGATGCCCGCGAAAGGCAGGATCAGGCCGCCGAGGCCGTAGACGAGGAGATTGCGGCGCAGAAGGGCTGCGGCGCCCACCGGGCGGTAGGCAACACCCTTCAGTGCCAGCGGGATCAGTGCGATGATGATCAGCGCGTTGAAGATCACCGCCGACAGGATCGCCGATTCCGGTGACGTCAGACGCATGATGTTGAGGTAGTCGAGTGCCGGATAGGTCACCACGAACAGCGCCGGGATGATGGCGAAATATTTGGCGACGTCGTTGGCGATCGAGAAGGTGGTCAGCGAGCCGCGCGTCATCAGCAACTGCTTGCCGATCTCGACGATCTCGATGAGCTTGGTCGGGCTGGAATCGAGGTCGACCATGTTGGCTGCTTCGCGCGCGGCCTGGGTGCCGCTCTGCATGGCCACGCCGACATCGGCCTGGGCGAGTGCCGGTGCGTCGTTGGTGCCGTCGCCGCACATGGCGATCAGCCGGCCGCCTTCCTGCTCCTTGCGGATATAGCCGAGCTTCTGTTCCGGTGTCGCTTCGGCCAGATAGTCGTCGACGCCGGCTTCGGAGGCGATGGCCGCTGCGGTGACCGGGTTGTCGCCGGTGACCATGACGGTGCGGATGCCCATGGCGCGCAGCGCAGCGAAGCGTTCCTTGATGCCGGGTTTCACCACGTCCTTCAGGTGGATGACGCCGAGCAGCTTGCTGCCTTCCGCCACAGCCAGGGGCGTACCGCCGGTACGGGCGACCAGTTCCACCGCCTGCCGGAAGGCGGCTGGCACGCGGGCCTCGTCCAAGCCGGTGAACTTCAGCACGGAATCGACCGCACCCTTGCGCAGGTGGCGTGCGCCGAGGTCGACACCCGACAGCCTGGTCTCGGCCGCGAACGGCACGATCGCATCGGGCTGCTTGGCCGGCGCAGTGGCACCGAATTCGCCGGTGGCGAGCGCAACGATCGAACGGCCTTCCGGCGTCTCGTCGCCAAGGCTCGCCAGCATGGCGGCTTCGGCCAGTTCTTCCGCACTGATGCCGAGTACCGGCAGGAATTCGGTCGCCATGCGGTTGCCGAAGGTGATGGTGCCGGTCTTGTCGAGCAGCAGCGTGTCGACGTCGCCGGCTGCCTCCACGGCGCGGCCGGATGTGGCGATGACGTTGAAGCGCACCAGGCGATCCATGCCGGCGATGCCGATGGCCGACAGCAGGCCACCGATGGTGGTGGGGATCAGCGTTACCAGAAGTGCCGCCAACACCGTCACCGAAAGCACCGTGCCTGAATAGCTGGCGAGACCCCAGAGCGTCGTCACCGCGATCAGGAACACCAGGGTGAGGCCCGACAGCAGGATCGACAGCGCGATCTCGTTTGGCGTCTTCTGCCGTTCGGCACCTTCGATCAGGGCGATCATGCGGTCGACGAAGGACGAGCCCGGAGCCGCGGTGATGCGCACCTTGATCCAGTCGGACAGCACCTGGGTGCCGCCGGTGACGGCAGAGCGGTCGCCGCCGGATTCGCGGATGACAGGCGCGGACTCGCCGGTAATGGCGCTTTCGTTGACGGAGGCGATGCCTTCCATCACTTCGCCATCGCCGGGGATCAGTTCCCCGGCCTCGACCAGCACCATGTCGCCGACCTTGAGGTCGGTGGCCGGGATGCTGGCGATGTCCAGCCCGTCTTCCGACAGCAGCTTGCGTGCGGTGAGCTGCGACTTGGTACGGCGCAGGCTGTCGGCCTGCGCCTTGCCGCGGCCTTCGGCCACCGCCTCGGCGAAGTTGGCGAACAGCACGGTGAACCAGAGCCAGGCCGCGATCTGGCCGGAGAACAGCGGCTTGCCGCCGACGATGACGAGATCGCGCAGGAACATCAGCGTCACCAGCGCCGCCACCACTTCGGTGACGAAGATGACGGGATTGCGCATCAGCTTCTGCGGCGCCAGCTTGGTGAAGGCCTGCCCGAGCGCCGGCCACAGGATGGCCGGCTCGAACAGCTTGTGTTGGATAGCGGTCGACATGGAGGATGTCCTCTAGAGCATGACCCCGAAAAGTTGCAGACTTTTCGGATAAGGTTCATGCGACAAAACAAAGGGTTAGAGTGGAATGTCGTTCATCTTGAACGCATTCCGCTCTAGAAAGTCTGGCCGGCCAGCATCGCGAAATGCTCGACGATGGGGCCGAGGGCGAGGGCCGGGAAATATTGCAGGCCGCCCAGGATGAGGATGATGCCGACGAGCAGGCCGACGAACAGCGGCGTATGGGTCGGGAAGGTGCCGGCCGAGGCCGTCGTCTTGGTCTTGCCGACCAGCGAGCCGGCGATGGCCAGCACGGGCACGACATAACCGAAGCGGCCGAGCAGCATGGCGATGCCCAGCGTGGTGTTGTACCAGGGCGTGTTCGCCGTCAGGCCGCCGAAGGCCGAGCCGTTGTTGGCCGTCGTCGACGTATAGGCATAGAGGATCTCCGACAGGCCGTGCGGGCCGCTCATGCTGATCGAGGCGACGGCGAAGGGCAGCATGGCCGAGAGTGCGCTGAAGCCGAGGATCGACAGCGGCAGGATGAGCACCGCCAGCATGGCGTATTTCATCTCGCGGCCTTCGATCTTCTTGCCGAGGAACTCCGGCGTGCGGCCGACCATCAGGCCGGCGACGAAGACGGCGAGGATGGCGAAGACGATCATGCCGTAGAGGCCTGAGCCGACGCCACCTGGAAGCACCTCACCGAGCTGCATCAGGAACATCGGGATGAGGCCGCCAATGCCGGTCAGCGAGCCGTGCATGCCGTTGACGCCGCCATCGGAAATGCCGGTCGTGACGGCGGCATAGGCTGCGGTCATGGCCTGGCCGAAGCGCACTTCCTTGCCTTCCATGTTGCCGAGCGCATTGTCGAGACCGAGCGCGGTCAGGATCGGGTTGCCCTGCGTCTCGGCCCAGTAGATGACGCCGACGCCGGTGATCAGGAGGATCGCGATGGTGGCGACGAAAGCCCAACCCTGACGGCGGTCGCCGACCATCTGGCCGAAGGTGTAGGCAAGTGCCGCCGTCACCATCAGCATGGCGAGGATGTTGAGATAGTTCGACAGCGCCGTCGGGTTCTCGAACGGATGCGCGGCGTTGACGTTGAAGAAGCCGCCACCATTGGTGCCGAGCTGCTTGATCGCTTCCTGGCTGGCGACGGGTCCAAGCGCGATGGTCTGGTTGGTGCCTTCGAGCGTGGTCGCGGTCACCGAACCGTCGAGCGTCTGCGGCAAGCCCATCGCCACGAAGGCGATCGCTATGACGATGGCGATCGGCAACAGCACGTAGAGCGTGGAGCGGGTCAGGTCGACCCAGAAATTGCCGACGGTCTTGGCGTTGGAGCGGATGAAGGCGCGGGTCAGCGCCAGCGCCATGGCGATGCCGCTGGCGGCCGAAACGAAGTTCTGCACCGTCAACCCGGCCATCTGGGTGAAATGGCTCATCGTGGTTTCGCCACCGTAGGACTGCCAGTTCGTGTTGGTGACGAAGGAGGCGGCGGTGTTGAAGGCGAGGTCGGGCGCCACGCCTGCGAAGCCTTGCGGGTTGTAAGGCAGGTAGGCCTGCAGCCGCTGGATCGCGTAGAGCAGCACCAGGCCGGCAATGGAGAAGGCGATCATCGAGAACGCATAGGCCAGCCAGCCCTGCTCTTTCTTCGGGTCGACGCCGGCCAGCGCATAGAAGCCGCGCTCGACAGGGCCAAGCACGGGCGACAGGAAGGTTCGTTCATTGGAAAAGACTTTTGCCATGAACAAGCCAAGCGGCTTGAGCAGCAAAAATGTAACGAGAAAAAGCAGGCCGATCTGCAGCCATCCGATCAAAGACATGGCGGAACTCTTTTGTTCTTATGTTCTTAGAATTTTTCTGGCCGCAGCAGCGTCACCAGCAGGTAGACGCCAAGGGCTGCGGCAACGGCGAGGCCGAGTAAGGCTTCCATCAGGATCACCTCCCTCAAAGCCGCGTCAGTGCACGCGCGTAGAGCGCGAAAATCAGGAAGGATCCTATGCCAAGGGCAAGGTAGGCGAGGTCGAGCACGATGCTTCTCCGCAGTTCAAGAAGTGCGGAAAATGCTCCCGATGCCGGTCAAATATCGATTGGGAATCAATCTGCCGGGTATCAAGAAAAGATAAGGATCGCGTCAGGCAGGTTTGCCCTGGTTCAGCCGGCCACGTGCAGGCGTGCGCCCGCCGTTTCCAGGGCCGTGACGATGTCGGCCGGCGGTGCTTTGTCGGTCGCCAGTTCGGAGAAGCCGGAAAAGCCGCATACCCGCACCAGACCTTGCCGGCCGAATTTGCTCTGGTCGGTGATGACGACGGACCGTTGCCCGCGCGACAGCACGATTGCGGCGAATTCCGCCTCTTCGAGATCGAAATCCATGACGCCGCCCGCTGCATCGATCGCGCCGGCGGAAATGATGGCGTGGTCGACGCTGAAACGGCCGACGAAGTCGATCGCCGAGACGCCGAAAGCCGCGCCTGAATCGCTGCGCAGCTCGCCGCCGGCCATGTAGACCCGGTTGCCGTTGGCGGTGGCCAGCGTGCGGGCGATGTCGGAAGAATTGGTCACCACGGTGAGGCGGCGATGACCGAGCAGTTCCCGGGCGAGGAAGCTGGTGGTGGTGCCGCAGTCCAGCATGATCGACTCGCCGTCACGGATCGTTGCCGCCACCATGCGCGCGATTGCGCGCTTGGCGTCGGCATTGTCGCGCATGCGCCGCTCGAACGGCGCTTCGCCGATGATGCCGGGCAGGCTGATGGCGCCGTGCATCTTCAGCACCGAACCGTCTTCGGTCAGCGGCTTCACATCACGCCGCACGGTCTCCAGCGAGACATCGAGCCGCTCGGCGAGATCGGCGATGGTGACCGTGCCTTCCTCTTTCAGGAGGCGCAGGATTTCACCGTGCCGCTTGGAATGGTTCACTGGGAGCCCGCTTGGTCTGGTATGCTAATGACCGATTTGTAGGACTTTGCTGGATCGAAAACAACAGAAGCGGTCAGAAAAACATAAAAAGCCACAGAATTGCGTTGACAATCCAACCTTGTCGTTCGACTTTGAGGGTGAGGAGATGCGGCTGGCGGTGCTGCAGGCCCCCTCTCCGTCTCGCCCTTCGGGCGATCCACCTCTCCCCCGCCTTTGGCAGGGGCGAGGAATCGCGGTGGCGGCGCTGGCGTTTATCCAGCTTGGGTTCCTCGCCCCCACAAAGTGGGGGAGAGGTGGCGCCGCGAAGCGGTGACGGAGAGGGGGCTTTGGCGCCATATACGATTAGGCGCCGATCGAAGGGAGGAGATGTGACGAGCGAAGATCGCATTCGCCGCCTGCCATGCTGGAAGGGAAGCGTTAATGTCGCTCCCTTGTCCGGCGGCCTGAGCAACGAGAACTTCCTGGTGACCGATGCCGCGGGCAAGCATGTTGTTCGGCTGGGGCGCGATTACCCCTTCCATCACGTCTTGCGCGAACGTGAGTTGATGACGGCACAGGCGGCCTCGGCGGCGGGTTTCGGGCCAGCGGTCGAATATGCCGAACCCGGCGCCATGGTCACGCAGTTCCTCGGAGCTAGGACCTACGGTGCAGCGGATGTGCGCGCCAATGCCGAGCGAATCGCGAAGCTGATGCAGAGTTTCCACCGGCATATGCCCGAACATGTCTCCGGCCCCGGCTTCATGTTCTGGGTCTTCCACGTCATCCGCGACTACGCCCGCACGCTGAGCGTTGGAAAAAGCCGCATGATGCCGGTGCTGCCGCTTTACCTTGCGCTGGCGGATCGGCTGGAAAGCGTGCAGACGCCGCTGCCGATCGTGTTCGGCCACAACGATCTGCTGCCGGCCAATTTTCTCGACGACGGTGACAAACTCTGGCTGATCGATTTCGAATATGCCGGCTTCGGCACGGCCATGTTCGACCTCGCCGGTATAGCCTCCAACTCCGGCATGCCGGATGCGGAAGCGGAGCCATTGCTTGCCGCTTACCTTGGCCACAAGCCGGATGAGGCCCTGCGCCGTTCCTTCGCGGCCATGCAATGCGCTTCGCTGCTGCGCGAGGCGATGTGGAGCATGGTCTCCGAACTGCATCTCGATGCACCGGGCGTCGACTATGTCGCCTACACCACCGAGAACCTCGCCCGCCTCGATGCGGCGCTCGAAAGCTACAGCTCGAAATACGGAAAAATCCTGTCATGACCCTGCCAAGTCACGCCGAAATAGTCGTCATCGGCGGCGGCATCATCGGCTGTTCCACGGCCTATCATCTGGCGCGCGACCACAAGGCCGACGTGATCCTGCTCGAACAGGGCGCCATCACTTCCGGCTCGACCTGGCATGCCGCCGGCCTGGTCGGGCAGTTGCGGTCGTCGGCCTCGATCACGCGCGTGCTCAAATATTCGGTCGAGCTCTACAAGGGGCTGGAGGCTGAAACCGGGCTCGCCACCGGCTGGAAGATGACCGGCTGCCTGCGCCTTGCCACCAATCAGGACCGCTGGACCGAATTCAAGCGGCTGGCGACGACGGCACGCAGCTTTGCCATGGACATGCATCTGCTTTCGCCGGCCGAGGTCAAGGCGATGTGGCCGCTGATGGAGACCGGCGATCTCGTCGGCGCC
Source organism: Mesorhizobium sp. NPDC059054 (assembly GCF_042739215.1). Classification (NCBI taxonomy): domain Bacteria; kingdom Pseudomonadati; phylum Pseudomonadota; class Alphaproteobacteria; order Hyphomicrobiales; family Phyllobacteriaceae; genus Mesorhizobium; species Mesorhizobium sp. NPDC059054. The sequence continues at coordinate 330,716 of NZ_JBHYHV010000003.1, read as the reverse complement.
AGCTGGCTGCCGACCGACGGCCAGGCAAGCCCGTCCGACATCACCCAGTCGCTCGCCAAGGGCGCGCGCATGCATGGCGCAAAACTGTTCGAGAAGGTCCGCGTGACCGGTTTCGACATGAAGGACGGCCGCATCGTCACGGTGAAGACCGACCAGGGCGACATCGCCTGCGAGAAAGTGGTCAATTGCGCCGGCCAGTGGGCGAGGCAGGTCGGCGCCATGGCCGGCATCAGCGTGCCGCTGCAGCCGGTCAAGCACCAGTACATCATCACCGAGAAGATCCCGGGTCTCGCCACCGATGCCCCCACCATCCGCGATCCCGACCGCCGCACCTACTTCAAGGAGGAGGTCGGCGGCCTCGTCATGGGCGGCTACGAGCCGAACCCGCAGGCCTGGGAAACCGGCTTGCCCGGCGGCGACGTGCCGAACGAATGGGAGTTCCGCCTGTTCGACGACGACTACGATCATTTCGAACAGCACATGACACAAGCCATAGCGCGCGTGCCGGCGCTCGAAACCGTCGGCGTCAAGCAGATGATCAACGGTCCTGAGAGCTTCACGCCGGACGGCAATTTCATCCTTGGCGTTGCACCTGAATGTTCGAACATGTTCGTTGGCGCCGGCTTCAATGCCTTCGGCATCGCTTCGGGCGGCGGCGCCGGCTGGGTGCTGGCGAAATGGGTGGTCGACGGCGAGGCGCCGCTCGACCTCTGGGTGGTCGACATCCGCCGTTTCTCCGACCTGCATCGCGACCGGCAATGGGTGTGCGACCGCACGCTCGAAGCCTATGGCAAGCACTACACGGTTGGCTTTCCGCATGAGGAATATGACAGCGGCCGGCCGCGCATCGTCTCGCCGCTCTACCAGCGCCTGCACAAGCACGGTGCCGTCTTCGGCTCCAAGTTGGGTTGGGAACGGCCAAACTGGTTCGCTCCGGTCGGAGCAGAGGCAAAAGACATCTATTCGATGGGTCGCCAGAACTGGTTCGAACCGGTCGGCGACGAACATCGCCATGTGCGCGAGAAGGTAGGCATCTTCGACCAGTCGTCCTTCGCCAAATACGAGCTGAGCGGCAAGGATGCCGGCAAAGCGCTCGACTGGATCTGCGCCAACGATGTGGCCAAGCCGGTCGGGCGGCTCACCTACACGCAGCTCCTCAACACACGCGGCGGCATCGAGGCCGATCTCACCGTGGCGCGATTGGCCGACGACAAATTCTACATCGTCACTGGCACCGGCTTCCGCACCCATGACCTCGCCTGGATCCGCGATCACATCGGCGCGGGTCTGGATGTCGGCGTCGCCGACGTGACCGAAGCCTTCGGCACGCTCTCGCTGATGGGGCCGCAGGCGCGAGCGGTGCTGGAGAAGGTCACGACGGCCGATGTCTCCAACGCCGCTTTCCCGTTCGGTCACGTGCGCGAGTTCGCCATTGCGGGGCATACGGTGCGGGCGCTGCGCGTCACCTATGTCGGCGAGCTCGGCTGGGAACTGCACGTCCCCATCGCCGCCACCGGCGACGTGTTCGATGCCCTGATGCAGGCAGGCAAGGCCCAGGATATCCGCCCGGTCGGCTATCGCGCGCTGGAATCGCTGCGCCTCGAAAAAGGCTACCGCGCCTGGGGTTCCGACATCACGCCGAACGACACGCCATTCGAGGCCGGCCTCGGCTGGGCGGTGAAGCTGAAGAAGGAAACCGATTTCGTGGGCCGCACGGCGCTGCAAAAACTGGACGGGCTGCCGCTCGCGAAGCGTTTTGCCGGCTTCACCGTGGATGATCCCGAGATCGTCCTGCTCGGCCGCGAGACGATCCTGCGCAATGGCGAACCGGTCGGCTATCTCACCTCGGGCGGTTACGGCTACACCGTGGCCAGGAACATCGGCTACGGCTATGTGCGTGATGCAGCCGGTGTCGACGATGCGTTCCTGCGCGACGGCGATTACCAGCTGGTCGTCGCGACGCAGAGCGTTCCGGCGCGCCTGCATCTGGAACCGCTCTTTGATCCCGGCATGAGCCGCATCAAGGCCTGAACGGCAGGGCGGAGCACCTAGGCTGATGGCCAGCTCCGCGTTTCAGGCACGGGTTCGCCCTTGCACCTGCGATCCAGCTTGCTCTACGCTTCATGCAGGCAAGCTGAGGAGCTACCCAATGGTGCGGAAATTCATCGAAGGCGAAAACATCGACATCGGTTTCGATGGCAAGCTCTGCATCCACTCACGCAATTGCGTGCTCGGCCACCCCGAGGTCTTCGTGCCCAATGCGCCGGGTCAATGGATCCATCCGGAAGCCGGAGCGATCGAAGCGATCGTCGGTGTCGCCCATTCCTGTCCTTCCGGTGCGATCACCTATCGTCGCAAGGATGGCGGAGCGGAGGAAGCAGCACCCGTGGTCAATCTGGTCAGGGTGCGCGAAAACGGGCCGCTCGCGTTCAATGCGGAAATGGACATCAACGGCGAGACGATGCTGCGCGCGACGCTTTGCCGTTGCGGCGCCTCCGAGAACAAGCCGTTCTGCGACGGCAGCCATACCAAGGCCGGCTTTGCCGCCACCGGGGAACCGGAGACGAAGGAGTCCGTCGCGCTGGAGGCGCGCAATGGCACGGTCAAGGTAACACCCTTGCCCAACGGATCGCTCAAGGTGGAAGGCAATCTGGAGATCGTCTCGGGCACTGGCCGTACCGTCGACCGCGTCACCAAGGTGTTCTTGTGTCGTTGCGGCCACTCGAAGAACAAACCGTTCTGCGACGGTAGCCACAAGGCGGCCGGCTTCGTCGGTTGACTGAACCCGATCTAGTTTAGTTCACGCCCTTCGGCACATTCTCCGGCGGCACGGTGTCGACCACTTTCTGCCGGTGGAAGATGAACAGGCCGGCCAGCACGACGATGGCAGCACCCACGAGCACGCGCGGGCCTGGCACGTCGCCGAAGAACACCATGCCGAACACCACAGCCCATAGAAGCAGGCTGTAATGGAGTGGGGCGAGCGTCGAAGCCGGTGCCAGTTTCAGCGCGCGGGTGATCATCAGATGGGCGGCGCAGGAAACGACGCCGAGCAGGAGCATGGGGCCGATATCGACGAGACCCGGCGTTTGCCAGTCGGGAATCGCGAAGGCGAGGCCCGCTATCAAAGCGGCGATGGTTTGCCAGGTCACCAGCGTGGTATCGGGCGTTCCGCGCAATTGGCGGCTGTAGACGATCGACAGGGCGAAGGCGACGGAGCCGACAAAGGCAAAGATCGCCGATTGCGAGAAGGCCGCTGCCGAAGGGTTGAGGATGACGAGCACGCCGCAGAAACCGACCAGGATGGCGGCCCAGCGGCGCCAGCGGATGCGCTCGCCAAGCATGAAATGCGAAAGCGCTGCCACATAGATCGGCCCGGCCATGTAGAAACTCATCACATCGGCGAGCGGCAGGTGCACGACGGCGGCATAGAAAAGACCGGTATCGATCGTTGTCATGATGGCGCGCAGGACCTGCGTGCCGGGTCTCTCGACCTGGACAAGTTTGGCGACACCCTGTCGGGCGATCATCGGGCCCAGAATGATGAAGGCGCCGATCGAGCGCACCGCGACCACCAGCCCGACAGAAAAATTGGCGACCAGCCATTTGCCCATCGCGTCGTTGAGCGCGAACATGAAATCGCCAGCCAGCATCAGCAGGATGCCGGCCACGACAAGGTTTTTGGGTGCAAGTGCCCGAAGCGACGCCATGGGTCGACAATCCTTCACGCCGATCGTTCAGCCGACGGCCCACTAGCCGTTGGCAGAGAGTTTGGCGAGAGGGAAGCAGAACTTTTGGTTACGCCAGAAGCGTCCGATGGTCCTTGTGCAACAAGCTTCGAAAAGCCTCGGCCTATCGGTGGATTTTTTCGACGAAGTAACGCGGGATCTGATCTCGTTCGCGCCGACGATAGAAGTCGACACAGAAACCGACGAAAGCCTTGAAGCGCCGTGAGACATGTCGCCGTCGCGAATAGATGAGGTTGATCGTCGTTTCGCGCGAGTGCCACTCCGGCAGAACCGGTACAAGCAGATCGCTCTGACACTCCGTCTCGACGAAAAAGTCGGGAAGATAGGCAATGCCCTGTCCGGCTACGGCGAAATATTTTAGGGTCCAGTAGTCGTTTGCCATCAAGCTGGCTGAAAGCAGGATCTCGGTCTCCTCACCGCCCTGGGTGGAGAGATACCAGGGCTGCAGGCGCGTGGTGTTCCGGAAGAGAAGGCCACGGTGGCGGGGGAGATCGTCCGGGGTTGCCGGCTGACCGTTCTGGGCAAGATATTCCGGGCTGGCATAGAGCCCGTAGGAGGCAGTGGCCAGCCTGCGGCTGACATAGTCAACATCCGATGGTTCGCCCCAATGGAAGATCCCATCCAGTGCCATGTCGGAGACGTCGGTGAATGGTTGGCGTGCTGAAAGGAAGACAACGTCGAGAATGACCTGCGGATAGGTCTTCTGGAAGGCATAGAGCAGTTCGGAAGTGATGGTGGTACCGAACTCACCGGTCGAGCCGACCCGCAGCGTTCCCGCCACCTCCTGATGCATTTCGGCCATCGCGGTTGCGGCATCATCGCAACTGGTCTGGATCTTTCGCGCATGACGCAGGAGTTCCGAGCCCGCGTCGGTCAAATGCAACTGGTGGCCTTCGCGTACGAACAGCTCGACGCGGAATTGGTCTTCAAGCTGCCGAATACGATGACTGAGTGTTGATTTCGGCAGGCGGTGCAGGCGCGACGCTGCGGAGATCGACCGTGCATCTGCCACTTTAACGAAACAGTCGATCACTGAAAGGTCCATTTCTCAGCCCTTTCGTTCATAAAATTGGACGATACGTTCGATAATAGCCAGGATTCGGCTAGTTGTTCAAACGGTATGCGGCTGAAATACTTCCCATGGAATAGGGAGGTCTGAATGTCCGACATTCGAGAATTCATCCGCGCAGCGTCCGGCGGATCCAAGGCAACCGCCGTCGTCCGCGGTGGCCGGCTGGTCAACGTTGTTTCCGAGGAAATCTACCAGGCTGACGTGGCCATCTACGGCAACCGCATCATCGCCGTCGGCGATGTCGGCGACCATGTCGGACCGCAGACCGAGATCATCGACGCGACCGGCAAATACCTCACGCCTGGGATGATCGACGGCCATCTCCACGTCGAATGCTCGAAGCTGTCGCTGACCAGTTTCGCCAAGGCAGTCGTGCCGCTTGGCACGACGTCCATCGTCTCTGGTCTGGACCAGATCATCGTCGTCGGCGGCCCGGATGCGGCGCGCGAATTCCTCGACGAGGCGGCGCAGACGCCGCTCAAGGTATTCTGGGGTGCGCCGTGCAAAACGCCCTACACCATGCCCCGCTCTACTGTCGGGCACTATTTCAGCCCGAAGGATCATCGCGACACGCACCACTGGCCGGAATGCGTCGGGATCTGGGAGACGGTGCGCGAGTTCATCCAGGAAGAGGACGAGGATGTCCTTGAGGCGATCGAGATAGGCCAGGCGAGCCGCCTGCCGGTTCTCGGTTGCTGCCCGATGACCCGCGGCGCTCGCCTCGACGGCTACATGCAATCGGGGGTGCGCGCCGACCACGAAAGCTACACGCCCGAAGAGATGCTGGAGAAACTGCGCGCAGGCATGCATGTCGTCGTGCGCGAATCCTCCATTTCCCATTTCCTCTCCGACAATCTGCGTATCGTCACGGAAATGGGCGTAAAGGCGCTGCGCCGTATCAGCTTCTGCACGGACGACGTGGTTGCCAGCGACATCCTGTCCCGCGGCCATTTGGACAACATGGTTCGCATGGCGATCGCCATGGGTATTTCACCGATGGCAGCCATTCAAATGGCAACGATCAACGGTGCGGAAGCCTTGCGCATCGACCACAAGGTTGGGTCGATCTCGCCTGGCCGCACCGCTGACATCCTCATCGTCAACGACCTGCGTGAGTTCCGCGTCGAGGCGGTGGTGGCGAACGGGACGCTTGCTGCCCGCGACGGACGCATGGCGATGGAACTTGTTGCGCCGCAGCGCAGCGCTGGCCTGCTGCAATCGGTCAAGGCCAAGCTGGTGACGGCCGCCGATATCGCCGTCTCTTGTCCCGACAACGCATCGTCCGCAGAGGCTTTGGCGATCGCGGTCACGCCGGAGAAAATCTTCGTGCGCACCCGGCGCAACGTCACCCTGCCGGTCGTCGACGGCAAGGTTCTCGCCGACACCAGCCAGAACGTCCAGTATGTCACTGTCGTCGAGCGTTACGGCAAAACGCGGAATCGTCCGGTCGCTTTCACTTCCGGATTCAGCCTGAAGTCGGGCGCTATCGCCAGCTCCACCGCACCCGACGATAACAACATCATCTGCGTCGGCGCCAATCCGGAAGAGATGGCGATTGCGATCAACCACCTGATCACCAACAATGGCGGCCAGGTGGTGGTCGACAACGGCAAAGTGGTCGAATTCCTGCATCTGCCTATCGGTGGCATCGTATCCGACATCGACCCCGAGGAGATGGCGGCGGCCGAGATTCGGCTGGACGAAGCGGCAAGACGCCTCGGCTGCGACCTGCCATGGCCTTTCATGTACATGTTCGTTCTGCAGATCACCGCCATCCCCGACTATGCCATCACCGATCTCGGGGTCGTTGACTGCGTCAATCTGCGGATCATTTCGCCATTGGACCCCGACGGGTCTGCGTCGGCGGATACACTCGCGGCGGAATAGGAGAACCCGCCAAGCGAGATTGATGGTGCTCAAAAAGGGGAGGAGCAACATGAATTATCAATCGAAAGTCGCGGAGGATTCCGCGAGCCGGCAATCCTGGCTCGACCGCTTTTTTGAAGTCAGCAAAAGCGGATCGACTGTCCGCACGGAAATCATCGCAGCTCTCACGACGTTCCTGGCAGCGTCTTACGTCATCGTGGTCAATCCGGCGATCCTGCAGAACGCTGGTATTCCGTTTTCAGCCGGCGTCACGGCCACCGTACTGGTCAGTCTCATCGGCAGCTGCGCCATGGGTCTCTATGCGCGCAGCCCCATTCTTGTCGCGCCCGGCATGGGTATCAATGCCCTCTTTGCCTATACGATGGTGATGGGTGCGAAGGTGCCGCTGGAGATCGCGCTCGGCTGCGTCTTCTGGGCGGGATTGCTGTTCACCGTCCTCGCTGTGCTCAACCTGCGCACAGCCGTCATCGACGCGATCCCCAAGGACCTGCGCTACGGCATCGCCTGCGGCATAGGCTTGTTCATCGCACTGATCGGCTTCGAGAACGCCAAGTTCATCGTCGCCAACCCCGACACGATCGTCGCGCTGACCCCGTTCACGGCGGTCACGCTCACATTCATTGCGGGCTTCATCATTACCGCAGCGCTGGTGGTGCGCCGCGTGCCCGGTGCCATGATGGCAGGCATGGTGATCACCACCCTTCTCGCGATCCCGATCGGACGCTGGTGGGGTGATGGCAGTGCCTTTGCCGCTGGCACGCCAGACCTGCACACGCTCGTCAACTGGAACGGCCTCTTGGCTGCGCCCGATTTCAGTTTCGTCGGCAAGATCGACCTGATCGGCGCGCTGCAGTTCGCCTACCTGCCTTTCATCTTTGTCTTCCTCTTCACCAATTTCGTGGAAGCGCTTTCGACCTTCCTGGGCCTGGCGGAAGCGGCCGACCTGAAGGACGAGAACGGCATGCCGCGCAATGTGAAAGAATCGATGCATGTCGATGCGGTCGCGGCGCTGATCTCCGCACCGCTCGGCACGAGCCCGGCGACGGTCTATCTGGAATCGGGCGCAGGCATCGCGCAGGGCGGTCGTACCGGCCTTGTCGCGTTCATTGCCGGCCTGCTGTTCCTGCCGTTCCTGTTCCTTTCGCCGCTGCTCTCGCTGGTTCCCGCGATTGCCACTGCACCGGTACTCATCCTTACCGGCCTCTTCATGTCGGAGCCGATGGGTCGGATCAACTGGTCAGACATGGAGGACGCCATCCCGGCCTTCCTCGCAATCGTGCTCATCCCGCTTACGTTCTCGATCACGCTCGGCCTGTCGCTTGCGATGATCGGCTACGTCGTCATGAAGCTCGCGCTGGGCAAGGCACGGGACGTGCGGCCCGTCATGTGGTTCGTGGCGGTACTCGCTGCCATGCTCGTGGCGCAGGTCCAATGACTTTGAGGGCGGCGGCACGTCACCGTGCCGCCGCCAGCCCACAGAACAGTTCGGATTGGAAGGATAGGCAGCATGCTGCAATCATGGCCTGAGATCGCACCGCTTCTCGTGGATGTCGCGATGGGCCGCAAACCGGCGGATCTCGTCATCCGCAATGGCCAGTGGGTGAACGTCTACTCGGGCGAGATCGTCGCGAACACCGATGTTGCGGTTGCAGCAGGTCGTTTTGCCTATATCGGTCCCGACGCCAGCCACACCATCGGCGATGGCACCAATATCGTGGACGCGGCAGGTCGTTATCTCGTGCCTGGCCTTTGCGACGGCCACATGCATGTCGAAAGCGGATTGGTGACGGTGACGGAATTTGCCCGTGCCGTCATTCCGCACGGCACGACCACCATGTTCATCGACCCGCATGAAATTGCCAATGTGCTCGGCATGGCCGGCGTGAAGCTCATGAACGATGAGGCGCAGAGCCTGCCCATCAACATCTTTGTCCAGGTGCCGAGCTGCGTTCCGAGTGCGCCGGGGCTGGAAAACGCCGGTGCGACCTTGAGCGCCGATGACGTGCGCGACGCTCTGTCTTGGCCGAACATCATCGGCCTTGGCGAGATGATGAATTTTCCCGGCGTTGCGGCGAACGACCCGAAGATGGTCGCAGAAATCGCGGCAACCCAGGCTGCTCGCCTGACTGTCGGCGGTCATTACGCCTCTCCGGATCTCGGCCGGGCCTTCCATGCCTATGTGGCTGGCGGTCCGGCCGACGATCATGAGGGAACGACGGTTGACGATGCTATCGCGCGCGTGCGGCAGGGCATGCGCGCCATGTTGCGCCTCGGTTCGGCCTGGTTCGACGTCGCAGCGCAGGTAAAGGCCATTACCGAACGAGGCATCGACCCCCGCAATTTCGTGCTCTGCACGGACGACAGCCATTCCGGTACGCTGGTCGACGAGGGTCACATGAACCGCGTGGTCCGCCATGCCATTGCGCAAGGATTGAGCCCGATCACCGCCATCCAGATGGCGACGCTCAACACGGCCCAGCATTTCGGCCTTGAACGGGAGCTTGGCTCTATCGCACCCGGCCGCCGCGCGGACCTGATCATGACCTCGGATCTCGCCACTCTGCCGGTCGAAACGGTTTTTGCCCGCGGCAAGCTTTTGGCGGCAAAGGGCGCGCTGGTCGCCGATATCCCTGCCTACGACTACCCGGCGAGTGCCAGGAATACGGTGAAGCTCGGCAAAGGGCTCGCCGCTGCCGATTTCGATATTTCCGCGGTTGGCGCATCGGAGGTGGATGTGCGGGTCATCGGCGTTGTCGAAAACCAGGCGCCAACCAGAGCCCTGCAGCACTGCCTCCCGGTGAAGGATGGGGTCGTGCAGATGGATCGCGCCGTCGATGTCTGCCAGATCGCGCTGGTCGAGCGTCATCAGGCGACCGGCGGCGTGGTGAATGCCTTCGTCTCCGGTTTCGGCTATGACACCGATTGCGCGATGGCCTCGACAGTTGCCCATGACAGCCACCACATGATCGTCGTTGGCACCAACAAGGCCGACATGGCGCAGGCAGCAAACCGGTTGCAGGAGGTGGGCGGAGGCATCGTGCTGATTGCTGGCGGGCGGGAGCTAGCCCTCGTCGAGCTGCCTGTCGCTGGCCTGATGTCGGACGAGCGTGCCGAAATCGTAGCTGAAAAGGCAAATCGGTTGGTGGATGCTATGCGTGCCTGCGGCTGTAGCCTCAACAACGCCTATATGCAGCACTCGCTGCTCGCGCTGGTGGTAATCCCGGAGCTACGCATCTCCGATATCGGCTTGGTGGACGTCACACGTTTCGAGAAGACCGACGTCATCATCCGCTAGTCCGGCGGCACAATGACTTGCTTAATAAAGGCTGAAAAACACCGGCAGATAGCCTTCGTCCTGTAGATATTCGACCATCAGCATGGCCGGCACGGCGGCAAGGAAGACAAGGCTGTCGATCAGGGTGCCGTAGAGCCGCTTCGGCGTGATCTCGATCGTCTCGCGGTCGATAAACAGCCGGCAATCCAGGCAAAATGCCGGGACGCGATTGCAATAGTCGGCATAAGCCTGTCCGAAATGCACCCGCAGCACGTGTTCTTCCAGCGTTGCTGTCCTGAGCAAGATGGCATGCACCACGAGGGCGCAGATCAGAGCGGGGGCAGCGCTGCCCGTCTGTGCGCCGACACCAGTCGCGCCGATGATCGAGAACAAATAGAGCGGATTGCGGCACATCGAATAGGGACCGTCATCGACCAGCACCTTCGATTTCTTCCCGCCGATATAGAGTGTGCACCAGAGCCGTCCCAGGATCGCCGTGCCGATGAGGCCGATGCCGGCGATCCTGATTGTCAGCTGCAGATCCACGCCGCCCGGCGGATAGAGTTTCCAGGCGGACTGGAACAGCAGCGCAAAGGCGATGAGGACCAAAGTGACGATCCACAGGGCTGTTATGCGCGGACGCTGAACGTGTCCGAAGGTCTTTGGTGGCGTTTGCATGATGGTCCCGACGAGATAGCGCCGGCGCGCCGTTGGGATCCGCCCATACCGTGACGACGCGTCGACGGCCGGACCTTTGTCGAGTTTCACCAAGGTTTGGCGGAGAGCCCGTCGAGGTTTGCCGAGGAACCTAACAATTACAGGTGTTTGCGATTGCCTGCCGGTTCATGTTGCGGAATATGGCCCTGCAAACCATTGAAGGGCGGGGCATGGACAAGGGGCTGATCCTTATCGTCGAAGACGAACCGCGCATCGCCGAGATTCTCGAGGCTTATCTGGCGCGGGAAGGTTTTCGCACGGTCACTGCGGCGAATGGAGAACTGGCACTCTCCCACCATGCGATGCTCTCGCCTGATCTGGTGTTGCTGGATGTACGCATTCCCCGCCTCGACGGTTTCGAGGTGTTGGCGCGCATTCGCCAGGAGGCGACGACGCCCGTCATCATGGTGACCGCGCTGGCCGAGGATATCGACCGTCTTTCCGGCCTGCGGCTGGGTGCCGACGACTATGTCGTCAAGCCGTTCAACCCGCAGGAGGTTGTGGCGCGCGTCAATGCGGTGTTGCGTCGGTCGCGCGCTGCCGGCGCCTCCCGGACGTTGCGATTTGCTCCGGTCGAGGTCGACCTCGACGCGCATGCTGTCTTCATCGATGCCGGGACAAGTCGCCAGCCCCTTGCGCTGACACTCAGCGAATTCCGCATCGTCGCCTACATGATCCGCCGGCCGACACACGCCTTTGGACGGGCGGACATCCTCGATGCCTGCCTGCCGGAAAACGATGCATTGGCGAAGACTGTCGACACGCATGTCGCCAACCTGCGCCGCAAGTTTGAAAATGCCGGAGTCCCCGGCCTCTTCCAGGCGGTGCGCGGCATCGGCTACCGGTTCGCGGCACCGAAATGAGACTGCGCCGCCTGTCCCTCTCAACCGTTACGGCCATGACGATCGCGGCGATGATCTCGCTTACCATGTTCATCGCCTATTTCAGCTTCTTCTGGATCATGAAGCGCGTGACGGACGTGCGATTGCTGGAATTGCCGGCGGATGCGGCCCAGGCATATCGTGACATCCAGGCAGGCGTGACGCCTCCTTTCGAGAGCTTTCAGAAACTCATGCTTCTGATGCCCGAGTTCGAGAAGAGCCTGGACAGCCAGCTCAACTGGACCTTTGGCGGGCACATCCTGTTCGCTGCCTTCGTCTGCAGTGCGATCGGTTTCTGGCTCGCGCGCCGCATCGCTCGTCCGCTGAAGCGACTGGTATCGGCTGCCGAAGCGCTGCGAGAGGGCGATTTCGCAATTGGCCTTGGCGATTTTCGCGGTGGCACCTCGGAGGTTCACCGTCTCGGCAAGACCATCGACGCGCTGGCGACCGATCTCGACCATATGGAGAAGCGCCTGCGTTTCAACACCATGGCCGTTGCGCATGAACTGCGCACGCCGCTCACCATCCTGCAGGGCAATCTGCAGGGCATGATCGACGGCGTTTTCCCCGTCCGCCAGCAAGGCCTTCAGGATCTGCTCATGCAGGTCCAGGGTTTGTCGCGGCTGGTCGAAGACCTGCGCACGCTGTCGCTCGCCGCAGGCCACAAGCTGATCGCCGGGCGATCACACACCGACCTTGCGGTCGAGGCCAGGACCGTTCTTGCGGCGGCCCGCCCGATGCTCGAAGAAGCCGGCATGCGGCTCGAGACGGATCTTGGCTCAGCCCCGGCCGATGTCGATCCGGAGCGTCTGCGCCAGGCGATGCTGGCGCTTGTTCACAATGCCTGCCGCTATGCCTCGGCGGGTGGTGTACTTCGTTGTGAAACCGGCCTCGACAAGGACGGCAGCGCGTTCGTCCGCTTCCTGGATCGTGGTCCCGGCCTGCTCGAGGAGATCCGCTCGATTTCGTTCGACGTCTTCTGGCGCGGCGAGACCTCGCGCTCGCGTGCAACCGGCGGAACAGGCCTCGGGCTCTCCATCGTCGAGGCGATCGCCAGGGCGCATGGCGGCAGGCTGGAGGCAGGCAACAGGCCGGGCGGCGGTGCGGCGATCGCGATCGTTGTTCCGCCGCAGCCGCAATAAGCGCAGCGGAAGGGCCTGGCCTACTGTTTCACCACGACGGGGCGATAGATCACCACAGGCGGGCGGGCGTTGAAGCGCGCGAACTCCGCATCACGGGCTCGCATCTCGGCCGAGCGATCCAGGTCGATCCGCTGCAGGCATGCGGCGAAGGCGTCGGTATTCCTCTTGAAGCCGTAGGAGCTGCATTTCGCTTCATCCGCCGCGCGCCGTTCTTCCGGCGTCATCGTCTGGCAACCGGCCAGAAGGGCCGTAACAACCACCGCCGCCAGGACTTTGAGCGACATCGCCGTCTCCTCGGTTCAAAAGGTGAGGAGCATTGTAGACTTCATCCGTGGCGAAAGAAATGAGGGCCGGACGACGATTTTCCGCCCTGCTGCGTCTGTTTGATCAGGGATATCAATGACGTCCGGGCCATATCACGTGCCCTGATCTGCCATCTTGATCACTGTGCAGTCTCACTGTACATTTTGTTCAGTGGAGTTCACGACATGACGATTGTCGCATCTTCGTTGAAGCATGCCTCCGACGAGACCTCGCCTGAACAGGCCGGGCCCGAAACGACATTGCTTGGCCAGCGTCTCAAGGACCTGAGGCTGCGGCGACGGCTCTCGCTCCGCCAGCTCGCAGACAAGACCGGCACCAGCGCGAGCTTCATCAGCCAGCTCGAGCGGGGATTGACCGGTGCCAGCACCGCCTCGCTCAATCAGATCTCGGCAGCACTCGGTGTCACCGTCGCCGCGCTTTTCGAAGAGCCGGCCATGCCTTCACCCGAGGGTGTACTGCGTCGCAGTCAGCGGCCTGCCATCCCGACCAGCTACGGCTGCCGCAAAACGCTTCTGTCCCGCCGCCCTGCCACCGAGATGGAAGTCTATGTCGGTGAATTCGAGATTGGCGGTTCCACCGGTCCCGACCTCTACACCCATGGCGATGCCCACGAGATGCTGGTGGTGACGCGTGGCGTTGTCGAGGTCAGCCTCGGCGACAGCCGCCACGTGCTCGAAGAGGGCGACAGCATCGAATACGCGACCTCCACGCCCCATCGAACCGAGAACATCGGCAATGGCCGGGCCGAAGTGATGTGGATCATCGCGCCGCCGACATCCGGAGGCGAGGAGCTCGATCAATACGTCAGCTGGTAACCGCTCGCGGCCAGTGACGCTTCACAGAACGTGAGCCAATGGGAGAATGACGATGACCATCTTACGCTCCAGACTGGAGCAATTCCAGGAAAAGTGTGCAGCGGTTTTCCGTCCGGAATTGCGTAAAAACAAAGAGTTAGAGTGTTCCCGCGTTTCCGTGAAAAACGGAAACGCTCTAGCAACGATCAGCGCTCTTGCAGTGCTGGGTCTTGCCACGACGACAGGTGCCTTTGCGCAGGAGAAACCGGTAGCCGGCGCGGTTGCCGAGGGCTCACTCAAGGACAAGACGCTGACCTTTGCCTCCTTTGGCGGCATCTTCCAGGACGGACAGATCGCGGCCCTCAAGGAATTCGTCGACAAATCGGGCGTGAAGCTGCTGAGCGACGGCCCGACCGAGATCGCCAAGGTGCAGGCGCAGGTCGAATCGAAGAACGTGACCTGGGATGTCGTCGATACCGCCGACTTCCCGCCCTACGTCCATTGCGGGACGCTGTTCCAGAAACTCGACTTCACCAAGATCGACACATCGAAGATCCCGCAGGGCCAGGTCAGCGACTGCTCCGTGCCGGCGATGAACTACGGTGTCGTGCTGATGTACAACACCGAGAAATACAAGGATAACCCGCCCAAGAACTGGGTCGATTTCTTCGATACGGAGAAGTTCCCGGGTGTGCGCGGCATCGATGGTTCCGGCGACTTCACCGGCGGCCTTCTCGAACAGGCCTTCCGCGCCACCGGCGGCGATCCGAAGGCGATGACGAAGGACGATATCGCCACCGCGATCAAGAAGGTTCACGACCTGGGTGGCGACACCATCTACTGGAAGACCGGTGCCGAATCCCAGCAGCTCGCCGAATCCGGCGAAGCCGACATGCTCATGATGTGGACCGGCCGCGCGATGACAGCGGTGAAGAACGGCGCCAAATACACGCCGGCCTGGCAGGACTGGCTCGTCGTCATGGATCAGTTGACGATCCCCGTCGGCGCCAAGGATCCGGATGCGTCCCACGCCCTGATCAACGCCTATCTCGGCAAGAGCGCGCAGGAGATCCTGACCAAGGAGACCTCCTATACGCCGATCAACAGCGAGGCGAAGCCCGTCGTCGACGACTCGGTCGCGGCCTTCCTGACCAATACGCCGGAGCGCCAGGGCCAAGGCTATCAGCAGAACATCAAGTTCTGGGTCGAGAACTTCAAGGATGCCTCCGAGCAGTGGGCTGCCATGATGGCCGGCGGCTGATCCGATGAGCGCGAGCGACGCCCCGTCCGAAAGGGCAGCTTCATCCCGCCGCTCCTGGGGTCCGCTCGCGCTGGCTTTGCCGGCGCTCGTCCTGCTCGTCGCCGTCATCGGTTATCCGCTGGCGACGATTGTTCTGAGAAGCTTGGCCGAACCCCAATGGGGTTTGCAGAACTACAGCTGGTTCTTCAGCACGCCGGTCAATCTCATCGTGCTGCAGCGCACCTTCGTCATCTCGGCCTGGGTCACGGTCGTCTGCATGGTCTGCGCCTACCCTTTCGCCTATGCCATGACCGCCGTTGGCCCCAAGGTCCGGCTGCTGCTCACGCTCTGCGTGCTCATCCCGTTCTGGGTCAGTGGCGTGGTGCGCACGCTGTCCTGGGTCATCCTCCTGCAGGATTCCGGGGTCATCAATTCCCTGTTGCGCTCGGTCGGTCTTGATGGCGTCAGGTTGATCCGTACCCAGACCGGCGTCATCATCGGCATGGCGCAGGTGCTGCTGCCCTTCATGGTGCTGCCGCTCTACTCGGTCATGAAGGGCATCGACCTGCGCCTCGTCCAGGCGGCACGCAGCCTCGGTGCCGGTCCGGTCCGCGCCTTCTTCACCGTCTACCTGCCGCTGTCGCTGCCCGGTGTCTATGCCGGTGCGATCATCGTCTTCATCCTGGCGCTGGGCTTCTACATCACACCCGCTTTGCTCGGCGGTCCGCGCTCGACCATGCTGTCGACACTGGTCCAGAACCAGGTGCTCAGCCTGCTGCAGTGGGGGCGCGGCGGCGCCATGGGTGTGGTGCTGCTCGTTGCCACCTTCATCCTTCTGGCGCTGGCAGGCCCGCTGATGCGCCAGAAACACAAGCAGGGAACGCGCTGATGGCGATGCATCCGCTCACCCGCGTCCTGCTGGGGCTGGCCTGCATCCTCGTCGGCCTATGGCTGGTCGCGCCGACACTGGTCGTCGTGCCCATGTCCTTCAACGAGAACAAGTCGCTGGCTTTCCCGCCGCAGGGCTTCTCCTGGCAATGGTACCAGAACTTCGTCACCAATCCGGAATGGTCGACGAGCTTCCTCAATTCGCTGAAGGTCGCCACGGTCGTCGCCATCCTCGCCACCGTCCTCGGCACGCTCGCCGCCTTCGGGCTCGACCGCATGCGGGCCCGGCCCGCGGGGCTGCTGCGCATGCTGTTGCTGACGCCCATGGTCGTGCCGGGCGTCGTGCTGGCGATCGGCATCTATGCCGTCTACCTCGATGCGCGGCTTGTCGGCACCATGACCGGCTTCGTGCTCGCCCACACCATCCTGGCTTTGCCTTTTGTGCTGATCGCCGTGCAGGCCAGCCTCGAAGTCTTCGACAAACGCCTGGAAACCGCCGCCGCAAGCCTCGGCGCCGGCCGTATCGCCACCTTCCGCACAGTGACGCTTCCGCTGATCGCACCCGGCATCCTGTCCGGGCTGCTCTTCGCTTTCGTGACGTCCTTCGACGAGATCATCGTCTCGCTGTTCATCACCAGCCCCTACATGAAGACATTGCCGGTGCAGATCTTCACTTCGATCACGCGCGATGCGGATCCGACGGTCGCCGCCGTCGGTACGATCCTGCTTTGCGCCACCACCATCCTGATCGGCGGCGGCCTGCTGCTGCTCGGACGCGACAGAAGGAGCAGCCTGTGAGCGAGACCGGCAAACAGCGCGGCGCGGCGATCGACCTGAGCGCGGTCAGCAAGGCCTATGGCAGCTTCCGGGCGCTGGACGACATCTCGCTCCATGTCGAGCCGGGCGAGTTCATGACGCTGCTCGGCCCCTCCGGCTCCGGCAAGACCACGACGCTCAACGTGATCGCGGGCTTCACCGAGGTCACCTCCGGTAGCCTGCAGGTGGGTGGGCGCAGCGTGGTCGGCGTGCCGGCGCACAAGCGCAACATCGGCGTTGTCTTCCAGCACTATGCGCTGTTCCCGCATATGACGGTCGGCCGCAACGTCGCCTATCCGCTAAGCCTGCGCGGCGTTGCCAGGACCGAGCGCGAGGCCCGGGTGAAGCGGGCACTCGACATGGTGCGGATGGCGGATTTCGCCCATCGCTATCCCAGCGAACTTTCAGGCGGCCAGCAGCAGCGCGTTGCACTCGCCCGTGCCATCGTCTTCGACCCGCCGCTGCTTCTCATGGACGAGCCGCTCGGCGCGCTCGACAAGAAGCTGCGCGAATGGTTGCAGTTGGAGATCAAGCGCATCCACCGCGAACTCGGCACCACCTTCGTCTATGTCACGCACGACCAGGAAGAGGCGCTCGTGCTGTCCGACCGCATAGCCGTCTTCAATCGCGGCAAGATCGAGCAGGTGGGCACCGGGCGCGACCTCTACGATTCACCAGCCACGCTTTTCGTCGGCCGTTTCATCGGGGATTCCACCGTGCTGCGCGGCCAGTCGCGCGGCGACGGCTCGAGCACCGCGCTCGATATCGCCGGCGAGACCGTGACGGCACCACACAAACATGCGGGCGGCAATCCGCCGGTCATGCTCCTGCGCCCGGAGAAACTCGCCATCCGCCGGCCCGGCCTCGACCGACGCGACGGCGACAACCGGCTTTCCGGCACGATATCGGAAGCGATCTATCTCGGTTCCGGCTCGAAATATGAGGTCAGGCTGCGCGACGGCTCGACGGCCATCGTGCGATCGACCTTGACCGACGAGAGCTTCGCGATCGGCGACGCGGTCGAGCTCTGCTTCCGTGGCGAGGACGCCAAGCTCCTCGCCGACGACAGCACGGCTGACACCACTCTCACCTGAACGAACACTGGAAGACCTTCACCATGCATGCTGAGCGCAACGGCGACATCTCGTTCTGGTATGCCGACATAGGCGGCCGGCCAGCGCCTCGGCCGCCCATGCCGGGCAACCTCGAGGTCGACGTCGCGATCGTCGGCGCCGGTTATACCGGGCTTTGGACGGCGTACTATCTCAAGCAGGCGAAGCCCGACCTCTCCATCGCCATCCTGGAACGCGAATTCGCCGGCTTTGGCGCCTCGGGGCGCAACGGCGGCTGGCTTTCCGGCGGCTTCGGCTGGTCGCGGGAGAAATATCTGAAGACATCAACCCGCGAAGGCGTGGTCGCCATGCAGAAGGCGATGGCCGGCACCGTCGATGAGGTCATCCGCGTGGCGGACAAGGAAGGAATCGACGCCGATATCCGGCGCACCGGCAACCTTACCGTCGCGACCAACGGTCCGCAGCTCGAGCGAGCCAAATCCGAATTCGAAGAAACGCGGTCCTGGGACTTCAACCCTTCCAGGCTGGAATGGCTCAATGCGGCCCAGGCGAAAGCACGCATCAACATCCACAATGTGCTCGGCGGCTATGTCATCAACGGTCAGGCGCGCGTGCAGCCGGCAAAACTGGTGCGCGGCCTGGCGGAGGCGGTCGAACGGCTGGATGTTGCGATCTACGAGCAGACCACCGTCACGGACATCGAACCGGGTGTCGTTTCGACCAATCGCGGGACGGTGAAAGCCCGGACCATCATTCGCGCGACCGAAGGGTTCAGCGCCGGCCTGCCTGGGCAGGAGCGCACCTGGCTCGCGCTCAACAGCGCGCAGATCGTCACCGAGCCGGTGCCGGACGAGCTCTGGGAAAAGATCGGCTGGGCCGGCCACGAACTCCTCGGCGACGCCGCCCATGCCTATTGTTATGCGCAACGCACCCGCGAAGGCCGTATCACCATGGGCGGGCGTGGCGTGCCGTATCGTTATGGTTCTGCGACGGATGTGAATGGACAGACCCAGCAGGCGACCATCGACAAGCTGCACGCCATCCTGAAGCGCCTGCTTCCGCAGGCTGCCCATCTGCGCATCGACCATGCCTGGTGCGGCGTATTGGGCGTCCCGCGCGACTGGTGCACCACGGTCGGCCTCGATCCGAAGACGCGGATCGGCTGGGCTGGCGGCTATGTGGGCCTGGGCGTGTCGAGCTCAAACCTGTCCGGCCGCACGCTGACAGACCTCGTCCTCGGCCGCGACTCCGAGTTGGTGCGCTTGCCATGGGTCAATCGCCAGGTGCGCAAGTGGGAGCCCGAGCCGTTGCGATGGCTCGGGGTCCATTCCATGTACCAGCTCTACCGCATCGCCGACGAGCGCGAGGAGCGCGGTTTGCAGCATTCCTCCCGGCTGGCGGCGATCGCCGATCGCATTACGGGACACTGAGTTTTCACGAACGTTGGGAATGAGCATGATCGATCTGGAGACTTTCAAAAGCCTCGCCGGTGTCGAGCTGGGTACGCCGGTGCCCAAGCCGACGTCCATCGAGGGCAACCAGATGGAAGCGGCGACGTCGCTGTGGAGTTCGCCGGACGGCAGGCTGGACGTCGGGGTCTGGGAATGCACGCCGGGCCGTTTCACCGCCGACCGCTCGGACTCGACCGAGATCTGTCACATCGTCTCGGGCAAGGCCGAGATGCGGGACCATCAAGGGCAGTCACGCATCCTCGGTCCGGGCGACCTGCTGGTGTTGCCGAAAGGCTGGAAGGGCGAGTGGCGGATCATCGAGACGACCCGCAAGCTTTATCTGATGCAGACATAGAGCCTTTCCGTTTTCACGGAGACGGGGAAACGCTCTCTTTGTTTTTACGAAATTCCGAACGGAAAACCGTCCCGGGCGATCGGATCGCCCGGGAAATGCTGTTGGTGGCGCTTATTCCGGCACGTGGCGGACCGCGCCCTTGTCGGCGCTGAGCGCAAAGGCGGCGTAGGCGCGCAGCGCCGGCGTCACATTGCGCTTGCGCTTTTCGGCAGGCTGCCAGCCCTTGGCGTCCTGCTCCTTGCGGCGTGCCGCCAGTTCCTCGTCGCTGACCAGAAGATTGATGGTGCGGCCGGGGATGTCGATGGCGATCTGGTCGCCTTCGCGCACCAGGCCGATGGCACCGCCGGTCGCCGCTTCCGGCGAGGCGTGGCCGATCGACAGACCGGACGTGCCGCCGGAGAAGCGCCCGTCGGTCAACAGCGCGCAGGCCTTGCCCAGCCCCTTCGACTTCAGATAGCTGGTCGGATAGAGCATTTCCTGCATGCCGGGCCCGCCCTTCGGGCCTTCATAGCGGATCACCACCACGTCGCCGGCCTTGACCTCATTGCTGAGGATGGCCTTCACCGCCGCGTCCTGGCTCTCATAGACCTTGGCCGGGCCGGTGAATTTCAGGATCGAATCGTCCACGCCGGCGGTCTTCACCACGCAGCCGTCGAGCGCGATGTTGCCTTTCAGCACGGCGAGGCCGCCATCCTTCGAGAAGGCGTGTTCAGCGGAGCGGATGACACCCTTTTCGCGGTCGAGGTCGAGCTCGTCCCAGCGGCGGTCCTGGCTGAAGGCGACCTGGGTCGGCACTCCACCGGGCGCAGCCATGTAGAACTTGCGCACGTTTTCGGCCGTGGTGCGGGAGATGTCCCAGCGATCAAGCGCTTCACCGATCGTTTCCGTGTGCACGGTCGGCTGGTTGCGATTGATCAGTCCGGCTTTGTCGAGCTGGCCAAGGATGGCCATGATGCCGCCGGCACGGTGCACGTCTTCCATATGCACGTCCGCCTTGGCGGGTGCGACCTTGGAAAGCACCGGCACTTTGCGTGACAGCTGGTCGATATCGTCCATGGTGAAATCGATGCCGCCTTCCAATGCGGCGGCGAGGATGTGCAGCACGGTGTTGGTCGAACCGCCCATGGCGATGTCCAGCGCCATCGCATTCTCGAAGGCCGGCTTGGCCGCGATGTTGCGCGGCAGCACGCTTTCGTCGTCCTGCTCGTAGTAGCGCTGGGCAAGATCGACGACGAGATGGCCGGCCTCGACGAACAGCCGCTTGCGGTCGGCATGCGTGGCGAGCGTCGAACCATTGCCCGGCAGCGAAAGACCGAGCGCCTCGGTCAGGCAGTTCATCGAATTGGCGGTGAACATGCCCGAGCACGAGCCGCAGGTCGGGCAGGCGGAGCGCTCGATGACCTGGACTTCCTCGTCGGAAACCTTGTCGTCGGCGGCGGCTACCATGGCGTCGATCAGGTCGACGGCGGTCACCTTGTCCTTCCAGACGACCTTGCCGGCTTCCATCGGGCCGCCGGAGACGAACACGGCCGGGATGTTCAGCCGCATCGCCGCCATCAGCATGCCGGGCGTGATCTTGTCGCAATTGGAGATGCAGACCATGGCATCGGCGCAGTGCGCATTGACCATGTATTCGACCGAGTCGGCGATGATTTCGCGGCTCGGCAGCGAATAGAGCATGCCGTCATGGCCCATCGCGATACCGTCGTCGACGGCGATCGTGTTGAATTCCTTGGCGACGCCGCCGGCGGCCTCGATTTCGCGGGCAACCAGCTGGCCGAGGTCCTTGAGATGCACGTGACCGGGCACGAATTGGGTGAAGGAGTTCACCACCGCGATAATCGGCTTGCCGAAATCCGAATCCTTCATGCCGGTGGCGCGCCACAGGCCGCGGGCGCCGGCCATGTTGCGGCCATGGGTGGTGGTTCGGGAGCGGTAGGCTGGCATGGGTACTGTCCTTGATGCCTGTACGGCACGTTCCTGTGCGATAAACGTAGATAGGGAGCTGGCGTTATATACGCCATGATCCAGTCTGGCCACGGTTTTGCGACAAAGCCGGCTTCACGGAAATGCGACCCTTGCCAGCTTGCCCTTTGCGGAAAAGTTTCAGGCGCCTGTCGGATCGACGCGACCGGAGCCGTCCTTGGTATGACGGTAGCCTGTTTCGGCCTTCGGGTCGTGTCCAGAGCCGCCGCAAAATATTCGAAATGAACCTCTGGAGAAGAAGATGCAGAAGATCACCGCTTGCCTCTGGTTCGAGAACAACGATGCCGAGGACGCGATCAAATTCTATTCGTCGATTTTCAAGAACTCGAAGGTCATCAGCGAAACGCGCTGGGGCAAGGATGGCCATGGCCCCGAGGGCAGCTTGCTGGTCGCCGATTTCGAACTGGACGGCATGCGCTTTCAGGCGCTGAACGGCGGTCCGCACGCGACCTTCAACGATGCGATCTCGCTCAGCATCGACTGCAAGGACCAGGAAGAGGTCGATCATTTCTGGAATGGCCTGACCGCCGATGGCGGCAAGGAGGTCCAGTGCGGCTGGCTGAAGGACAAATACGGCATTTCCTGGCAGGTGGTGCCCGACATGCTGCCCAAGCTGCTGAAGGACAAGGATCAGGCGAAGGCAGGCCGCGTGATGCAGGCGATGATGAAGATGGTGAAGATCGACATCGCCGCGCTGGAAGCGGCTGCCAGAGGCTGATGTGTTTCCCCTTCTCCCCCCAAGGGAGAAGGAGTGTCGCGCCTGCAGCGATTTCCCCCAAACAAAAAGGGCGCCGGATTGCTCCGGCGCCCTGTCTTTTTTGCGTTTTGCCCGTCGCTTATTCCGCGGGCGCCGGCACTGCCGTCCCCGGCTGTTGCTCGGGAGCGTGGCCCCGATGCGCCAGGAATGTGTAGAACATCGGCACCACGAACAGCGTGAAGCAGGTGCCCACCAGGATGCCGGTGAAGATCACCAGACCCATGGAGAAGCGGGCGGCTGCACCCGCACCCTGGGCGGTGATCAGCGGCACGACGCCCAGCGCCATGGCGGCGGTGGTCATCAGGATCGGGCGCAGGCGAACCTTTGCCGAGGCTACGATGGCCTCCCGGATCGACAGGCCGTGTTCTTCGCGCTGCTGATTGGCGAACTCCACCAGGAGAATACCGTGCTTGGTGATGAGGCCTATCAGTGTGATCAGTCCGACCTGTGTATAGATGTTCAGCGTGGCCCCGGCGATACCGCCGTTGATCAGGTTCAGCGGCAGGATAGCGCCGAAGATCGACAGCGGCACCGACATCATGATGATGAGCGGGTCGCGGAAGCTCTCGAACTGCGCCGCCAGCACCAGATAGATCACGATGATCGCGGCCACGAAGGCGATGATGATCGTGTTGCCCTGTTCCTTCTCCTGTCGCGACTGGCCGGTGTAGTCGATGAAGAACCCGTCCGGCATGGTTGCCCGAGCGATATCCTCGATCGTCTTCAGCCCGTCGCCGGTGGTGACACCCGGCATCGGCAGCGCGGTGATCGTCGACGAGTTCAACTGGTTGAACTGCTCGATCGCTGCCGGCGATGCGTTGGTTTCGATCTTCACCACCGAGGTCAGCGGCACCATCTCATCCGTCACGCTGCGTACGAAATAGTCGCCGAGCTTTGCCGGGTTGTCGCGATAGATGATCGGCACCTGCGGGATGATCTTGTAGGCGTTGGAGTCGCGGTCGAACTTGGCCACCTCGTTGCCGCCGACCAGCAGCGTCAGCGTGCGGCCGATGTCGCTGATCGGGATGTTGAGCGCGGCCGCACGATCGCGATCGATGGTGATCGAGGTCTGTGGCGCGTTGTACGACATCGAGTTCTGCACGACGATGAAACGGCCGGAAGCCTGCGCCTTCTGCTTGATCTCCTCAGCCACCTCAAACACCTTCGAGGACTCGCCCGTCGAACGGACGACGAGGCCGACTGGCAGGCCACCACCGGAACCCGGCAGCGTCGGCGGTGCGAACACGAAGGCCTCGACGCCGGCAACCTTCTTCAGGCGCTCCGTGATATCGGCCTGAAGTTCCTTCGACGAACGCACGCGATCAGCCCAGTCCTTGAAGGCGAAGCCGACGAAGGCGCTGTTGGTGGCGCTGCCGAAAGCGACCGCCGAGAACAGCGCGCGCGTTTCCGGAATGTCCTTCACCAGGTCGAGCATCTGGTTGACGTATTTCTCGGTATAGTCCGAGGTCGCGTATTGCGGACCGGTGACGATCGAGAGCAGGAAGCCCTGATCTTCTTCCGGCGCCAGTTCGCTCGAGGTCTTGGTGAACATGAAACCCGTCACCCCGACCAGGGCGATGACGATCAGCAGCGTCACCCAGCGTGCCTGGAGCGACCGGTGGACCAGTCGCTCATAGACGTTTTCGACACGCGTGAAGGTGCCGTCCACGATCCTCTGGAACCGGCTGTGCGAGCCGGCCGTGAGAAGGCGCGCCGACATCATCGGCGTGATCGTCACGGCGACGAGGCCGGAGATGACCACAGCGCCGGCCAGCGTCACCGCGAATTCGCGGAACAGCGAACCGGTCAGGCCGCCGGTGAAGGCGAGCGGCGCAAACACAGCCGCCAGCGTGATCGTCATGGCCACGACAGCCGAGAAGATTTCACGCATGCCGGCAAATGCGGCCTGCATCGGCGTCATGCCTTCCTCGATGTGGCGGTGGATGTTCTCCACCACCACGATGGCGTCATCGACCACCAGGCCGATCGCCAGAACCATGGCGAGCAGCGAGAGCAGGTTGATCGAGTAGCCCATGAAATAGAGGATGAAGCAGACGCCGATCAGCGACAGCGGGATCGTGATGATCGGCATCAGCACCGAACGGAACGAACCGAGGAACAACAGGATGACCACCACGACGATGGCAACGGCCTCGCCGATGGTCTTGAACACTTCCTCGATCGAGGCGCTGATCTGTTCCGTGGAATCGTAGACGACCTCGATCGTCATGCCTTTCGGCAGCGTGTCCTGGATGACCGGCACCAGCTTCTGGATGGCTTCCGCCGTCGTCAGCGGGTTGGCCGCCGGCGTCGGGAAGATGGCCAGGAAGGTACCCGGCTTGCCGTTGAAGGTCACGCGGGTGTCGGTGTTTTCCGCACCCAGCTCGACGCGCGCCACGTCGCGCAGGCGCACGACATTGCCGTCGACCGAACGGATCGGCAGGGCCGAGAAGGCTTCCGGCGTCTGCAGCGTCGAACGCACGGTGATCGAGGAGATCACATATTCGTTCTCGGTCTTGCCCGGAGCGGACAGGAAGTTCGAATTGTTGATCGCCTGCACCACCTCCGCGGCCGTGACGCCACGCGAAGCCAGCCTGACCGGGTCGATCCACACGCGCATCGAATATTGCTGGGCGCCGAAGATCTTCACATCGGCGACGCCCTCGACCGTGGTGATGCGGGGACGCACGACGCGTTCGATGTACTCGGTCAGCTGCTCCTTCGTCATGTTCGGATTCTGCATCGAGATGTACATCATCGCGAACGAGTCGCCGGTACCCTTTACGATCACCGGGTCCTTGGCTTCCGAAGGCAGGTCGCCGCGCACGCCCTGCACCTTGGACAGGACTTCGGCCAGCGCGACGTCCGGATTGGAGCCGAGCTTCATGTTGACCGTCACGGTGCTGGCCGAAGGCGCACTGGAAGACGTGACGTAGTCGATGTTTTCCGTCGAGGCGACGGCACGCGCGATCGGGGCCGAAATGAAGCCCTGGATCAGGTCGGCGCTGGCGCCGGGATAGGCGGTCGTGACCGTGATCGCGGTTTCCTCGACCTTCGGATACTGGCGGATCGCCAGATTGAAGATGCCTTGGATACCCACGAGCAGGATCATGGCGCCGAGCACCGTCGACAGGACGGGTCGTTTGATGAAGAGGTCAGAGAAACTCATTGGGCGGAAGCCTTCTGCTCTGCCGGCTTGCTGGGGTCGACCGTGTTGTCGATCTTCACCAGCGCGCCGTTGCTCAACCGATTCTGTCCGGCGGTGACAACCTGATCGTCGGCCTTGACGCCCTCGACGATCTCGGCGACGCCGCCAAAGCGACGGCCGACCTTGACGAAGACCTGGTTGGCGACAAGCTGCGGGCCTTCTGCCGGCTTCTGCTCGGCGGCACCGTCGGCTGGCTTGGCGCCTTCGGCGGGCTTTGCTTCACCTTCCTTCGGCTTGGCCGGAGTGACGGTGTAGACATAGTCGCCGTAGAGGCTGGTGGTCAGCGCGGTCTGCGGAACGGTGATGACATTGTCTTCCTTAGGCAGCTCGACGCGCACCTGCACGAACTGACCGGGGCTCAGGCGCCCTTCCGGATTGTCGATGCGGGCGCGTACCGAAACCAGGCGGCTGCTCGGGTCGATCTTGGGGTCGATGCCGGTGACCACGCCCTTGAACGACATGTCGTCGGAGGTCGGGCCGAAGGTGACGGGCTGGCCGACCTTCAATTTCTCGAGCTGCTGCTCGGGAATGGTGAAGTCGACGCGCATCGTCTCCAAGTCCTGCAGGGTGACGATGGCGTTGCCGGGCGCGACATACTGGCCGAGCTCGATCTTCGGAATACCGGCGATGCCACCGAACGGTGCCTTGAGCAGCTTGAGATCCGCCTGGGCCTGCGCCTTGGCAACCTGGGCGACCGAAGTCTCGGCGTTGGCATTGGCGGTATCCAGCGCAGCCTCGGTGCCGACGCCGGTCTTGCGAAGGGCCTGCGCGCGCGCCAGCGCCTGCTGGTCGAGCGTTGCCTTGGTCTTGGCTGCGATCAGGTCGGCCTGTTCGACCGCATCGTCCAGGCGCACCAGCAACTGGCCGTTCTCGACCTTGTCGTTGGCCTTGAACAGGATCTCCTTGACCACGCCCGACGTTTCCATCGTCAGGTTGACACCCATCGAGGCGCCGACGGTGCCGATGGCCTCGATGCCCGGTGTCCAGGTGGTCGGCTCGATCTTCTTGGCCGAGACCGTCAGCACGTTCGCCGGCATGTTGGCGAAGAACCCGGCGATCATCTTGTCGCGGAAGAAGTTGAACCAGATGATGCCGCCGGCCACCGCGGCCACGAGGACAAGCAAAATAAAACGAATGATAAAGCGCTTGATCATGGGATCCCTCAGACGGCGCGTGGCAATGACAATTGAATCAAAATAGCCGGGTGTGTTTTGTGCGAAACCCCGGCTGTGATTTTTTTCGACGCCTTACTGTACCGTCTGGACGGTCTTGTCAATTGGGTCTAGTGTGTCTTATAGGCGACAGAGATGAAGAAACCACGAGCAAACTCACGCGACAAAATCCTGGCAGCCGCTGCCGATGTGGCGCGTGAGTCGGGACCGGGCAATTTGTCGCTGGATGCCGTGGCACAACGCGCCGGCGTCTCCAAGGGCGGCCTTCTCTACAATTTTCCAACCAAGGCAAAGCTGATGCAGGCACTGGTCGAGCATCACCTGCAGGAGTTCCAGGAAGCGCTGGAAACGGCCAGGCGGGACTGTGCCCAGGGCAATCTCCTGGCGGCTTATGTGAAACTCTCCGCGAAGAAGTTCGAGGAAGACCAGCCGCCTTCCGCCTGGATTTTCTCGGCGATTGCCGAAAATCCGGATTTCCTCGCGCCCATCCGCATCTTCCAGCGTGAGCTGTTCGACCGGTTGAAAGCGGAAACCCCCGATTTCAAGGCTCTGCTTCTCACCTATTTCGCGGTCGAAGGCATGCGCAGCGCCAGCCTGTTCGATTTCCAGGTCCTTTCGGAACAGGAGCGCCAGTCGCTGGTTTCCTCGCTCCTGTCGGTGGCCAGGGGCAACCTGACGCCGGTTCCTGCCCCCGCCCTCAACTAGGGCGTATCGGCACGTCCACATCAACATGCTCCCCGCGACGTCGCGGCTCCCTTCTGTCGTTCTGGAAACGTCATCCTGAACAGCGCGCCCGGAAAGCCGTCCAGCACCTCGATGCGGCCGCCATGCAACTGCATGATCTCCTGCACCAGGTTGAGGCCGAGCCCGGCGCCATGGTCATGCGGACGCAGGCGATAGAATGGCTGGAAGATCTTCTTGCGCTCGTCCTCGGGCACGCCTTCGCCTTCGTCCAGGATTTCGATTGCGGCCGGCCTGAAGACGCTGATGGTGATCTTGCCGCGATTGCCGCCATGTTCGATGGCGTTCTGAACGAGGCTGGTCACTGCACGTTCGATCGAGGCGCGATCGCCGGTGGCTGACAGCTTCTCGACGGCAGGCTCGAAAGCCATCTCATAGCCGGATGAAAAGGCGATCGGCGCCATGTCGACGACGACGCTGCGGGCGATTTCAACGAGATCGACCTTCGTGAAACGATCGACCTGGCGCCCGAGCCGCTGCAGGTCGAGCAACTGGTCGGTCAGTGTGGAAAGCCGGGCGGCGTCGCGCAGCACACGCGCGCGTTCCGGCGTCGGCGGCAGGGAAGCGACGCGGGTGTTGAGGATGGCCACCGGGGTGCGCAGCTCATGCGCGGCATCGGTAAGGAAGCGGCGGTGGCGCTCATAGCCATTGTCCAGCCGCACCAGTGCCTCGTTCACGGCATTGACCAGCGGCGTCACCTCCATCGGTACGCCCTTGAGGGGCAACTGCACGCCGCGCTTGTCGATGTCGATCTGTCCGGCTTCGCTTGCCGCCGCCCCAAGCCCACGCAGGGCGCCACGCACGACCCAGGGCGTCACGAACAGTGTCGCCAGCGCCATGACGCCGGCCACCGGCAGGATGACGACCAGGAAGAAGTCCCAGGCGGCAAATGCCAGGCGGCTCCATGAAAGCCGGCCTTCGGTGCCGGCCAGGATCTGCACCGCTCCCGCCCCAGTGTTGTCCTCCCACACCACGATGCCCGCGGGCCGGTCGACCTTCCCCATCTTCCATGAGAAGCGCGCCTCGCTGATGTTGTCGAGCTGGCTCGCGAATGGGGCGAGTGCCGGCGGGATCGTACCTTCCTTTAGCACGTTACCCTGCTTGTCGCGGACGACATACCAGAGGCCCTTTTCCGTTCGGCGCAACTCTTGGAGTTCACGCGTCGGCTTGAGCGCCAGCTTGCCGCCGGCATCGCGGGTCAGCGCGTCCTTGATCACGTCGGCGGTGCCGCCTTCATAGTCGTTCATGCTGGCCACGCCGAACCAGATGAGGGCGACGATCAGCAGGGGGACGAGCAGCGTGATCAGGATGCCTTGAAGCAGCGCTATGCGCAGCACCAGGCTCCATTTCAGCGAGCGGGGGCGGCGGGGCTTACGGAAGATCATGAGGTTTCGCGCAGGAGGTAGCCGACACCGCGCACCCCGTTGATCGTCACCCCGACGCCGGCCTCGGCCAGTTTGCGGCGCAGGCGCGAGACGTGCGTGTCGAGGGCGTTGGACTGGATTTCGTCGTCGAGGCCGAACACCGCCTCCATCAGGGACTCGCGCTGCACCATGCGGCCCATGCGCCGCATCAGCGCCTCCAGCACCAGCAATTCGCGTCTCGGCAAGGCCATCGGCTCGCCGCGGATGCTGGCCTCGCGGTGGCCGACGTCGAAGGCAAGGTCGCCGGCACGGATCACCTGGGAATGCACCGTCGCCGGCCTGCGCAGCAACGCGCGCAGCCTGGCCATCAGTTCCTCGAAGGCAAAGGGCTTGGCCAGATAATCGTCCGCGCCGACATTCAGCCCGTCAACCTTGTCGGCGGTGTCGCCGCGCGCCGTCAGGACGAGCACGGGCGTGGCGCTGCCTCCGGCCCGCAGCTTGGTCACCAGGGAAAGCCCGTCGCCGTCGGGCAGCTGGCGGTCCAGCAGGATCGCGTCGTAGCTGTCGGTCGCCACGAAGTCTTCAGCCTCGAGAAGCGAGGCGGCATGGTCGGTGACCATGTCGTGACGCTTGAGCGCCACGCGCAGCGCCGAAGCCATTTCCTGTTCATCCTCGACCAGAAGGATACGCATTGTCGTCTCTTGTGATGGAGCTCGTCACGGCGGGCTACGACCTCAACATTGCGTAAACATGGCAAAACGATGTGAGTGTCCAGAACGCGTTTTTCATACCGGAGCGCCAATTTCCGCAATGTTTATGCAATCCAGCGGCAGCAAACAGCGCTGCATCGGCTGGCGTTCGATTCGCCGGCAGTTCGATTTCGGATCGAGGATTGATATGCACACCAACGACGCCTTCTCCTTTCTGATGGCCTGGGCGGCGGCGCCATTCAGGATCGGATCGGTCGCGCCTTCGGGCTCCACCCTGGCTGGGCTCATGACCCGCGAGATCGGCCCGGATACCGGTCCCGTGCTGGAACTTGGACCCGGTACCGGCCCCTTCACGCGGGCCCTGATCGAGCGCGGCGTGCGCGAACAGGATCTGACTTTGGTCGAAGCCGACAGCGATTTTGCCGCCATGCTCACCAAGCGCTTCCCCGCGGCGCGCATCTTCGAAATGGACGCCACCGGCTTGCGCCACCTGGCGCTCTACAACGGGCCTGTGGTGGGTGCCGCTGTCAGCGGCCTGCCGTTCCGGCTGATCTCGCCGCGCCGCACGCGACTGATCCTGGAAGGCGTTTTCGCCAATCTGCGGCCAGGTGCCTCTCTTTATCAGTTCACGCTCGGCCTGCGCTGCCCGATCGACCAGAGCATGCTCGACCAGCTCGATCTGAAGGCCAGTCGTGTCGGCCATACGCTGCGCAATTTCCCGCCGGCCACGGTCTACCGCATCAGCCGCATTCCGATCGTCAAGTCGTACGACTGGCGCTACGCGTGACCGGATCGCTGCAGGTCGTCCTGGGTTCCGGGCTTCTCGGTGTGTTCTGTGTCGCGTCGGTCGAGAAGATCTTTCCGGCGCCGCCGTCACACATCGTGCTGCTGTTCCTCGGCATGACGGCGGCGCCGGGTCTCGATCGGCTGGAGTTGCTGCTGGCGATCACCGTCGCCGGGTCCACCCTGGGCTCGCTGTTCTGGTACATGATGGGCCGCCGCCTCGGCGAAGCGCGTGCGGAAGCGCTGGTCGGCCGCTTCGGCAGATATGTCTTTCTGCCGCTTGCAACCTATCGCAAGCTGGCCGAAGCCTATCGCCGCAGGGCTTTTGCTGCTTCGCTGGTGGCGCAGCTCATTCCAACGGTGCGCAATTATCTCGGCATCGGTGCCGGTGCGCTGCGGCTGGCTATCCTGCCTTTTGCCTCGGCTACGCTGCTTGGCGCGATGATCTGGAATTCGTCGTTCCTGCTCATTGGCTATCTGCTGCGCGGTGGTGACCATAACCTGGTTTCCATCGGCTTCCGCATCATCGCCGTCGTCGTGCTGGTGGAAGCGACGTTCTTTCTTGCCTTGCGGTATCGGACGATGCGCCGCCGCCGTGCTGAACTGGCCGGCGGCTGAGCACCTTTCTTCCTGCCGGCGCCCGTGGTTATTTGGTGCATGGCATTCACGCTCAGGCAGCTTCAGTTCTTCGTCGCCGTCGCGGACCAGGGTTCGGTCTCGCGGGCCGCGCAGAAACTGTCCATTTCGCAATCTTCCGTCACCGAAGCTGTCAAGGAGCTGGAGAGCGACCTTGGCGTCGAGCTGTTCGAGCGCCATTCACGCGGCCTCAACATCACGCACAAGGGGCACCAGTTCCTGCGCCACGCAACCAAGATCCTGTCCGACGTGTCGGATGCGCGCCGCACCTTCCTCGGCGAGCAGGAACAGACCAAGGGCCGCCTGCAGCTCGGCGTCACTTCGCTGGTTGCGGGTTATGTCCTGTCCGACATCCTGGCGCGTTATCGCCGCGCCTATCCCAGCGTCGATATTTCGGCGATCGAGGACAATGGCGATTACCTCGAACACCTTTTGGTCGGCGGCAAGCTCGACGTCGCGGTGATGGTGATTTCGAACCTGCGCGACCGCACCGCGCTGCAATCGGAAATCCTCGAGGTCTCGGCCTATCGCCTGTGGATGCCGCTCGGGCATCGCCTGACCGGTGCCGATATCATCGGCGTCGGCGACATCGTGAGCGAACCGCTGATCATGCTGACAATCGACGAGATCGAGGAGAACACCGGCAAGCTTCTGGCCGCGATCGGCGCCAGGCCGCATGTCGCTTTCCGCACCCGTTCTGTGGAGGCCGTGCGCAGTCTCGTCGCCACCGGCGCGGGCGTGGCCCTGCTGCCGGACCTGATCTATCGCCCATGGTCGCTGGAAGGCGATCGTATTGAATCGCGTGATGTTTCCGGCTCGCTGCCCGTGGTCCAGGTCGGCATGGTCTGGCGCCGTGGCTCGGCTTTGGCACAGCCGGCGCGCGACTTCATCGGCATCGCGCAGTCCCAGCGCACCATCCGGCAGCGGCAATAGTCGCGGGAAGGTCATAAGCTATCGGAAAAACCGATATCGCCTTTCTGATAAATGAATTTGCGAAAGCGGCTTTTTCAAGACACCTTCCATTGCAGGGAGCGAAGCCGCCGTCAGAGCGCGGCCCCTGAGATGGGAGACGACGATGAATTCTTTCCTCAAATCATGCACCGCCCTGACGATCGCGCTGACCTTTGCCGGTCAGGCCGTGGCGCAGGAAGCCTTGAAGGAAGTCGGCAAGGGCGAAGGCCAGCTCAACATCATCGCCTGGCCGGGCTACATCGAACGCGGCGAAACCGACAAGGCCTATGACTGGGTCTCGGATTTCGAGAAGAAGTCGGGCTGCAAGGTCAACGTCAAGACCGCCAACACCTCCGACGAGATGGTTTCGCTGATGAACGAGGGCGGTTTCGACCTCGTCACCGCCTCCGGCGACGCTTCGCTGCGCCTCGTTGCCGGCAAGCGCGTGCAGCCCATCAACACCGACCTTATCCCGAGCTGGAAGACGGTCGACGACCGCATCAAGGATGCACCCTGGTTTACGGTTGATGGCAAGCACTATGGCGTGCCCTACCAATGGGGCCCGAACGTGTTGATGTACAATACCAACGTCTTCAAGGAAGCGCCGAAGAGCTGGAATGTCGTCTTCGAGGAGCAGACGCTCTCCGACGGCAAGTCCAACAAAGGCCGCGTCCAGGCTTATGACGGCCCCATCCATATCGCCGACGCCGCCAACTACCTGATGGCGCACAAGCCCGACCTTGGCATCAAGAGCCCGTACGAATTGAGCGAGGACCAGTACAAGGCGGCACTCGACCTGCTGCGCGTGCAGCGCACTCTGGTCGGCCGTTACTGGCACGACGCCGCCATCCAGGTCGACGACTTCCGCAACGAAGGCGTCGTCGCCTCGGGTTCGTGGCCGTTCCAGGTGAACACGCTGGTTGCCGCCAAGCAGCCGGTCGCCTCGACCATCCCGGAAGAGGGCGCCACCGGTTGGGCCGACACCACCATGATGGAAGCCGACGCCGCCAATCCGAACTGCGCCTATATGTGGCTCGAGCATTCGCTGTCGCCGAAGGTGCAGGGTGATGTCTCGGCCTGGTTCGGCTCGCTCCCCGTCGTGCCGGCCGCCTGCAAGGGCAATGAATTGCTGACCGACGAAGGCTGCAAGACCAACGGTTACGACCAGTTCGAGAAGATCAAGTTCTGGCGCACCCCGACTTCGAAATGCGCCAGCCAGAACGACCAGTGCGTGCCTTACTATCGCTGGGTCTCGGACTACATCGGCGTCATCGGCGGGCGTTGATCTCCCTCCCTCCCCGTAATCGGGGAGGATCGCCCCTGAGGGGCGGGTCGGGAGCCGCGCGGACCTGAGCTTTCACCCGCCCTTTGGCGCAGCCTCCCCGTGATGGGAGGTGACCGCGTCTGCCCAACGGCTGTCGAGCCGCCAGGTTAGGCATGATCGTTCGAAACAATGATCGCAGATGAGATGACCCCAGCTGTTTCCTTCCAGAAAGTGGCCCGTCACTTCGGCGCGGTAAAAGCCGTCGACGCGCTCGACCTCGATATCGCCGCCGGCGAGTTCTTCGCCATGCTCGGCCCTTCCGGTTCGGGCAAGACGACCTGCCTGCGCCTGATCGCCGGTTTCGAGCAGCCCACCGCCGGCACGATCTCGATCTTCGGCGAACGGGCCGAGGGTGTGCCGCCCTACCGGCGCAACGTGAACACCGTCTTCCAGGACTATGCGCTGTTCCCGCACCTCAACGTGCTCGACAACGTCGCCTACGGCTTGATGGTCAAGGGTATCGGTAAGGCCGAGCGCCTGAAGGCCGCGGAAGAGGCGCTGGCGCTCGTGCAATTGCCGGGCTATGGCGCGCGCCGTCCGGGCCAGCTCTCCGGCGGCCAGCGCCAGCGTGTCGCTCTGGCGCGCGCGCTGGTCAACCAGCCCAAGGTGCTGCTGCTCGACGAGCCGCTCGGCGCGCTCGATCTCAAGCTGCGCGAGAACATGCAGGAAGAACTGAAGTCGCTGCAGAAGGCGCTCGGCATCACCTTCGTCTTCGTCACTCACGATCAGGGTGAGGCCTTGTCGATGGCCGACCGTGTCGCCGTCTTCAACGAAGGCAGGATCATGCAGGTGGGCTCGCCGCAGGAAATCTACCAGCGCCCGAAGACACGTTTCGTCGCCGATTTCGTCGGCTCCTCCAACGTGCTGCCGCCGGATTTCGTGCAGCGTTACGCAGGCCAGCGCCGCTGGGGAAGCCTGCGTCCGGAGGCGATCTGCATCACGCGCGAGACGGGCAGTGACGCCATTCAGGCGCGGGTTTCCGGCGTCTCCTATCTCGGCGCCGCCACGCGGCTGGCGCTCGACACGGAAGGGTTGCGCCTGCATGCCAGCGTGCCATCGGGCACGGCGGTGCCGGAGCAGGGCGACGCGGTGGCCTTCACCTTCAACCGCGACGCCATCCACCTGATGGACGAAGCGCCATGAGCATCGCTTCCGTCACCGCAACGCGCGATGCGCCTGTCTCGGCGATCCTGCCCGCCCGCGGCGGCATGCTGGGAGCGCTGTCCGATCTGTTCTGGCGCCGGCCCCGTTTCCTGCTCGTGCTGATGCTGATGCCGCCGCTTCTCTGGCTCGGCGTCGTCTATATCGGCTCGCTGCTTGCCTTGCTGTTGCAGAGCTTCTTCTCGATCGACGAATTCTCGGGCCTCATCAACCGGCAGTTCACGCTGAAGACCTATGCCGATCTGTTGCAGCCTGCGAATTTCGACATCATCGTGCGTACGGTGACGATGGCGGCCTTGGTGACGCTGGCCTCCATCGCGGTCGCATTTCCCATTGCCTATTACGCCGCCCGCTACGCGCAGGGCCGCTGGAAGGCGCTGTTCTACCTGGCGGTGATGCTGCCGCTGTGGTCGAGCTATCTCGTCAAGGTCTATGCCTGGAAGCTGATCCTTGCCAAGGAAGGCATCCTCACCTGGCTGCTCGCCAAACTGCACCTGCTCTGGCTTCTCGACGGTTGGCTGGCGCTGCCTTATGTCGGCGGCAACTCGCTGTCGGTGTCGGCGACCGGTACCTTCATCGCCTTCGTCTATGTCTGGCTGCCGTTCATGATCCTGCCGATGCAGGCAGCGCTGGAACGTGTGCCCGGCAATCTGGTCGAGGCCTCGTCGGATCTCGGCGCCTCGCCGGGACAAACCTTTCGCAATGTTCTGTTCCCGCTGGCGCTGCCCGGCATCGTCGCCGGCTCGATCTTCACCTTCTCGCTGACGCTGGGCGACTACATCGTGCCGCAGATCATCGGCACGTCGCGCCTGTTCATCGGCCAGGCCGTCTATTCGCAGCAAGGCACCGCCGGCAACATCCCGCTGGCCGCCGCCTTCGCGGTGGTGCCCATCGTCATCATGGGTTTCTACCTGTGGGGCGCCAAGCGCATGGGGGCTTTCGATGCGCTCTGACCGTAGCCAGTCGGCCCCGCTCGGCCTGAAGATCGCCGCCACCTGCGGCCTGCTTTTCCTGCACCTGCCGATCCTGCTGATCTTCATCTATGCCTTCACCACCGAAGAGAAGAGCTACCAGTGGCCACCGCCCGGCCTCACCACGCAATGGCTCGCCGTCACCTGGAATCGGCCCGATGTGTGGGAGGCGCTGTCGCTTTCGGTCCGCGTCGCGGCGATCTCGACGCTGGTTGCCCTTGTCCTCGGCACCCTGTGTGCGGCGGCTGTCTCGCGTTCACGCTTCTTCGGCCGCGAAACGGTGTCGCTGCTGGTCATATTGCCGATCGCGCTGCCCGGCATCATCACCGGCATCGCGCTGCGCTCGGCCTTTGCACTGACCGAGATACCTTTCTCGTTCTGGACGATCGTGCTCGGCCACGCCACCTTCTGCGTGGTGGTGGTCTACAACAACGCCGTCGCCCGCTTCCGCCGCACCTCGGGTTCGCTGATCGAGGCGTCCTACGATCTCGGCGCCGACGGTTTCCAGACCTTCCGGCATGTCGTGCTGCCCAACATCGCGACGGCTCTGCTTGCCGGCGGCATGCTCGCCTTCGCGCTGAGCTTCGACGAGGTCATCGTCACCACCTTCACCGCCGGCCAGCAGCAGACGCTGCCGATCTGGATGCTGGAGGAACTGATCAGGCCGCGCCAGCGCCCGGTCACCAACGTCGTCGCCATGGTCGTCGTGCTGGTGACGCTGCTGCCCATCCTGCTTGCCTATTACCTCACCCGCGACGGCGACCAGGTCGCGGGGGCGGGAAAATGAAATCAGTGAGTAGTGAGTACGGAATAGTGAGTAGGGATATCCGCATCCGCGGCAGTCACCACTGCTCACTACTGACTACTCCCTATTCACCCAAGAAAGGGAGTTACCATCATGGACACTGAAATGCTGATCGGTGCCGCGTTCGAAAAGGGCGCCGAGGCCGAGGAAGCCGTGCTGAACCCGCGTACCGGCGCCACCATCCTCAGCTTGGCCGAGGCGAGCGAGGCGCAGATCGAGCGCGCCGTCGCGGCAGCCGAGAAGGCTTTCGCCACGTGGTCGCGCACCACGCCGGCGCAGCGCTCCGCCTACCTGCTCAAGATTGCCGACCGTATCGAGGCCGAGGCGCAGGAATTCGCGGCACTCGAGGCGCTGAACTGCGGCAAGCCGATCAATGCCGTGCTGAACGACGAGATCCCGGCCATCGTCGATTGTTATCGTTTCTTCGCCGGTGCGGTGCGTTCCATGCCGGGCCAGGTGGCGGGCGAATATCTGCCCGGCCACACTTCGATGATCCGCCGCGACCCGATCGGCATCGTCGCCTCGATCGCGCCCTGGAACTATCCGCTCATGATGATGGCGTGGAAGCTGGCGCCGGCCATCGCCGGCGGCAACACCGTGGTGTTCAAGCCATCGGAGCAGACGCCGCTCACCGCGCTGAAACTGTCCCGCATCCTGGCCGACATCCTGCCGGAGGGCGTCGTCAACGTCGTGCTCGGCCGTGGCGAAAGCGTCGGCAGCCCGCTCATCAATCATCCCAAGATCAACATGATCTCGATCACCGGCGACATCGCCACCGGCAAGAAGGTGCTGCAGGCAGCCGCCAAGTCAGTCAAGCGCACCCATCTGGAACTCGGCGGCAAGGCGCCGGTCATCGTCTTCGACGATGCCGATCTCGACGCCGTCGTCACCGGCCTGCGCGCCTTCGGCTATTACAATGCCGGCCAGGACTGCACCGCCGCCTGCCGCATCTATGCCGGCAAGAAGATCTACGACAAGCTGGTCTCGCAGCTTTCGTCGGCGGTATCGACCATCAAATTCGATCAGGCGGACGATACCGAAAACGAGATCGGACCATTGATCTCGCGGCGCCAGCGTGACCGCGTCGCTTCCTTCGTCGAGCGGGCCTCGGAGCTGAAGCACATCGAGATCACCACCGGCGGCAAGCCGGGCGAGGGCTCGGGTTTCTACTTCCAGCCGACCGTCGTCGCCGGCGCCCTGCAGGATGACGAGATCGTGCGCCGCGAGGTGTTCGGGCCGGTTGTGTCGATCACCCGCTTCTCGGATGTCGATGAGGCGGTCGGCTGGGCCAATGACAGCGACTACGGTCTTGCCTCGTCAGTGTGGACCAAGGACATCTCGCGCGCCATGGCCATCGCCGCCCGCCTGCAATATGGCTGCACCTGGATCAACACCCACTTCATGCTGACCAACGAGATGCCGCATGGCGGTCTCAAGCAATCCGGTTATGGCAAGGACATGTCGGTCTATGCGCTGGAGGACTACACCGCCGTGCGCCACGTGATGGTGGCGCACGGATAGTGCAATTCCAGGAAAAGTGTAGCGGTTTTCCGTCCGGAATTGCGTAACAAAAAGTTAGAGCGTTTCCGCGTTTCCGTGAAAAACGGAAACGCTCTAGGGACCTTCTCTCCGTTCACGGGGAGAAGGAAAGAGCACTACTCCACCACCCGGAAGATCTGCCAGAGGCTGGAGCCCGAGACGACATAGGGCTCTATCTCCTTGCCCCACTTGGCGTGGGCGTCGATCTTGGCGATCTTGGCGAAGAACTCCTCCAGTCGAGCGAGACTCTCGACCTGGTGATGCGTCTCGATCGTCGCCTCGCGCGCGCCGATCGATCCGGTCATGATCTGGAATTTGAGCTCGGCGATATCGACCTGGGAGCCGATCTCGCGCTCCCATTTCCGCATCAGCTCAAGCACGGTCTGCTTGTGCCCGAATTTGGCGTCGATCTGCCATCTGGCGCTGAACATGCTGGTTTTCCTCCCGCGATTTTGCGGCTCGAACACGGAAAGATCGTGCTCGACCGCTGAAACAGAGCCCCATCCCGATGGGATCGGGATGGGCAGGCTCCCCCGTTGGTCTACTCGTCCCAGGCCTGCACGACCGTCTGCCGCGCGATGAGACCGTTTTTCAGCTCAAGTGTCGCCGCGCAGAACACCTTCGTGCCGTCTGGATAGGCGCAGGCCTGGGTGAAGGCGAGGCTGTCGCCCTCGGCGATGGTGGTGTCGACCTTGTGGGTCATGGCCCGGCTGCAGATGTCGTCCCAGAAGGTGCTGATCGCCGCGCGGCCGCGAATTTCGCGCGGCTTGCTCGGCGGATTGTTGCGGTCGATCACCCGCACCAGCGCATCGTCGGCGTAGAAGCTCGACAGCAATTTGCCGTCGCGGCCTTCGATCGCCTTCTTGATCGCCGCGCCATCCACTGCTTTTGTCCTGGTCAGCATTTTTCATCTCCATACCCGTTTGACTGGGGTGTTCGAGTTGATCGGATGCTGCCCGGCGCCCATCGCCGGGCGGCCTGTAATCACTGCGACTTCGCCTTGGCGGCGGCGAGCAGTTCGTCGGTCTGCTTCTTGAAGGTGGCGAGGTCGACCTGGCTGCCGTTGAGCATCGTCGACCAGTGGCGCACGATCGCCGCCATCGCCACGGCCTCCTTGATCTCTTCGTCGCTCGCGCCATTGGCCTTGGCCGCCAGCGTGTGGAAGTAGATGCAGTACTGGCAGGGGATCTGTGCGGCCACCGCGAGCCCCATCAGTTCCTTGGTCTTGCCGTCGAGCGCGGTGTTGGGATTGAGCTGGACCCCTTTGATCTCGGCCCAGGCGCCGGCCACGGCCACGTCCGGCAATGTCTTGAACATGTCGGGCACCGAGCCGAGCGTGGCCTGGATGTCCTTGTAGGCTGCGGTTGCCGAAGCATCTTCGGCCCGCGCCGGTGTGACGGCCAGCAGTGCTGCTGCCGCCAATGTCAGCAATCCGGTCTTGCCAATCAGTCTCAGCATTTCATCCTCCATTTCGCAGCGCCGTAACGGCGAGATCGCCTGGCCTGCATGGAGACAAATCGTAATCCTCAAGGCGCCCCGAGCGCTTCGCTCGAAAGCGCCATGGCTCTCATGGCCCGTCCGGGCCAGCATGCCGGGCCGAAAAGGCCGCCGCTGCCGCCCGCGACGGCAGGTCGAGTTTGAGCAATATGTTGGCGACGTGTCGCTTCACCGTATGCTCGCTGAGCTTCAGTTCGGCGGCGATCGCCGCGTTGCTCTTGCCGTCGGCGATCAGGCTCACCACCTCGCTTTCCCGCGCCGTCAGCGCCGCCGGCTCCACGGGCTTGGCCTTGGAACGGCAGGCCGGTTCCAGATGCTGTTCCGAGGTTGCCTGGACCACCGGCAGCGGCTCGCCCAGCTCCTCCAAGCTGACGCGGCCTGCGTCGACGAAATGGAGGCCGGAGCCCACCGCAAGTTCGGCGACGAGCCGCGAGGCGATGATGTCGCCGCGCCCGGCATGGGTGGCGAGTTGCATTGTGACCCGTGCCGTCAGGCCGGCTGGCAGGCCGCGCAATTCGATCTCTCCGACGTGGACGCCCTGCGCGCTGGCCACCCCGATCTGCTGCGCCGCTTCGCGCAACGCCGCCGCGCAGCGTATGGCGCGTGCAGGCCCGTCGAAGCGCGCAATCATCAGCTCGCCATGCGTGCCGGCGACGCGTCCTCCGTGGCGGCCGACCAGCAGCCGCCATGTCTCGTGGAAGCGCTGGCTCCGCTCGCTCCACATGCGGTCGCCGAGCCTGGCCGTGTCGTAGATGCGCGTTGCCAGCAGCGCAGCGAGCACGCGCTCGGTGTCCGCCACTGCCGG
Organism: Mesorhizobium sp. NPDC059054; assembly: GCF_042739215.1. Lineage (NCBI taxonomy): Bacteria > Pseudomonadati > Pseudomonadota > Alphaproteobacteria > Hyphomicrobiales > Phyllobacteriaceae > Mesorhizobium > Mesorhizobium sp. NPDC059054. The sequence goes on along the minus strand of NZ_JBHYHV010000003.1, from coordinate 290,643 downwards.
TTGACCGGTCAGGAATTCCTCGATCAGGTCGGACACTCGGTCGACGTCCCCGGTCCAGACCGGATGGTCGCGCCCGGCTATCTCGATGAGGTGGGCGTCCTGGATCTTCCTGGCGAGGAAGCGGCTGGCCTGCGGGTCGACGCGCACGTCGTTGCGGCGGTGGATGAGCAGCGTGGGTGCGCCGATCGACGAAAGGATGCTGCGCACATCGATCCCTGCATCCATGCAGGCAAGAGCCGCAGCCGCGGTTGGACTGGCCGACAACCTCTCGAACCGTGCCCACCATTGGATGAAATGCGTGTCGTCCAGCCGCCCCGGCGCGAAATTGGGCAAGGTGGCACCAGTGCCCCACGAGGTCTCGGCTGTTTCGAGGAAGGTTTCGAGACGCTCCGGCGACATCACCCATTTGTGGAAATGTGCATAGCCGCCATAGAGAACCAGCGCCTTTATCCGCTCCGGATAGGTGGCGGCGAATAGCATCGCCATCGGCGAGCCTTCCGAGGCGCCGAGCAGTGCCGCGCGGCCACTGCCGGCGGCATCCATCACCGCGCGCACGTCGTCCATGCGGGTTTCGAGGCTGGGCAGGCGATGGCTGTCGACGCGGTCGGATAGGCCGGTGCCGCGCTTGTCGAACAGGATCAGTCGCGAGAAGGCGGAGAGCCGTTTGAGCAGGCGGCTGTAACCCTCGTCTTCCCATTGCAGGTCGAGATTGGAGATGAAGCCCGGCACGAAGACGAGGTCGAGCGCGCCTTGTCCGACCACCTGATAGGCGATCCGCACATCCCCGCTACGCGCGTATCTGGTCTCGATTGGCCTCACGCAATTGTCCCGCCGGCCAGACGATAGGGTCGTCAACCATAGCAGAGAACGCGACCGGGCGCGCAGACAAATTTTAGAGACTGAAAATAGATTTATGAGGCCGACGGCATGCCGCAGCTCTTATTTGAGCGGCACAGCGCCTTCGGCTCCCTTTGACCTGATGTAACCGAGGTTCTTGTCGGCCTGCTCCGGCGTCAACGGACGCTTGATCTTGGCCGAGGCGGCGACCACCAATTCATCGAAGTCCGCCGGATCGGCGTCCAGCATCTCGAAGAATTGCCGGCGCATGCGCGGCTCCCAGAATTTGTTGATGTGCTCGGCCACGCCCGTTACACCTTCCTCCCGCGACTTGGAATGGAAGAAGCTCGCGATCTGGTTGGCCATGCGCACCAGCTTCTCGCTGGTGGAGGCGACATGATCCTCGTCATGCGACATGTTGGGAAACTCCACTGCTGACCCGCTCCGGGCGGGTGAAGATGTCGAATTCGTCGCCGCGCACCAGCGCCACCAGCGTCATGCCGGCTGCCTCGGCGGTGCGGATGGCAAGCGCTGTCGGCGCCGAGACGGCGATGATGAAGGGTGAGCCGATCGCCGCCGTCTTCTGCACCATCTCGACAGAGACACGGGAGGTGACCACGACCGCGCCGCTGCTGCCGTCGACACCGGCCTTGGCCAATGCGCCTGCCAGTTTGTCCAGCGCGTTGTGACGGCCGACGTCTTCTCGCGCAGCAACGATGCCTTTGCCTGGCAGGTAGAAACCTGCGGCATGCACGGCGCCAGTCTCGGCATGCAGCGGCTGCTGCTTCGAAAGCGCCCTCACCGCGCCGGTGATGTCGTCGGCGCTCAGCGTGAGCTTGGAAGTGTCGACGGCGTCGACCGAGCGCATCGCTTCCTCGATCGATTCGATGCCGCACAATCCGCAGCCGACCGGACCTGCCAGCCGTCGGCGCCGTGCCTCGAAGCGCGTGTTCGCTTTGTCCTTCAGCCGGATCTGGATGTCGATGCCGGCCTCGACGTCTTGCACCTCGACGGATTCGATTTCGTCGGGCGAGCCGATGATGCCTTCCGTCAGCGAAAAGCCGAGCGCGAAATCCTCGAAGTCGGCCGGCGAAGCCATCATCACCGCATGGGTGGTTCCGGCATAGGAAAGCGCGACCGGTGTTTCCTCTGGCACCATGCGCGCAGCCGCCTTGGTTCCGCCGGCACGGCGGGCAATGCGGGTGGTCGACGTGGTGGCGGGGCGGATCATGGTGCAGCCCTCAGTGGGAGGTCGACGTTGTCCTCACTCCGCCGCCTCGAGGTGACCCTTGATGCGCCGGCTCTGGCGGGCCTGCTCATTGTAGTCCTTCTGCCATTCGGTCGGACCGTTGGACGGCGCCACCTGCACGGCCGTGACCTTGTATTCCGGACAGTTGGTCGCCCAGTCCGAGAAGTCGGTCGTGATGACGTTGGCCTGCGTGTCAGGGTGATGGAACGTCGTGTAGACAACGCCCGGCGAGACGCGGTCGGTGATCAGAGCGCGAAGCGTCGTTTCACCCGAACGGCTTGCAAGCCGCACCCAGTCGCCGTCGCGGACGCCACGGTTCTCGGCGTCGTGCGGATGGATTTCCAGACGGTCCTCCGAATGCCACATGGAATTCTCGGTACGCCGGGTCTGCGCGCCGACATTGTACTGCGAGAGGATGCGGCCGGTGGTCAGAAGCAGCGGATAGCGCGGTCCGGTGCGCTCGTCCGTCGCCACATATTCGGTGCGGATGAATTTGCCCTTGCCGCGCACGAAACCGTCGACATGCATGATCGGCGTGCCGAGCGGTGCCTTTTCGTTGCAGGGCCACTGCACCGAGCCGACACGGTCGAGCAGTTCGAAGGAAACCCCGGCAAAGCTCGGTGTCGTCTTGGCGATCTCGTCCATGATCTGAGACGGATGCGTGTAGTTCCAGTCCAGCCCGATGGCGCGGGCGAGCTCCTGCGTCGCTTCCCAGTCGGCGTAACGCGCCTTCGGCTCCAGCACCTTGCGCACCATGTTGATGCGGCGCTCGGCATTGGTGAAGGTGCCGTCCTTTTCCAGGAAGGTCGAGCCCGGCAGGAAGACATGCGCGTAGTTGGCGGTCTCGTTGAGGAAGAGATCGTGCACGACCACGCATTCCATGGCGGCAAGGCCACCGGCGACATGCTTGGTGTCGGGGTCGGACTGCAGGATGTCCTCGCCCTGGATGTAGATGCCCTTGAACGAACCGTCGACGGCTGCGTCCAGCATGTTGGGGATGCGCAGGCCGGGCTCATCGTCCAGCTTCACGCCCCACAGGCTCTCATAGATGTCGCGCACCGCCTCGCCGGAGATATGGCGGTAGCCGGGCAGCTCGTGCGGGAAGGAACCCATGTCGCAGGAGCCCTGCACATTGTTCTGGCCGCGCAGCGGGTTCACGCCGACGCCCTGGCGGCCGATATTGCCGGTGGCCATGGCGAGGTTGGCGATCGCCATCACCGTGGTCGAGCCCTGGCTGTGTTCGGTGACGCCGAGGCCGTAATAGATCGCGCCATTGCCGCCCTTGGCATAGAGGCGGGCAGCACCGCGAACCAGCTCCGGATCGACGCCGGTCAGCTTGCTGACGGCTTCAGGACTGTTTTCGGGCAGGGCGACGAACGAGGCCCAGTCCTGGAACTCCGCCCAGTCGCAGCGCTCACGGATGAAGGCTTCGTCGAACAGGCCCTCGGTGACGATGACATGGGCGAGCGATGTCAGCACGGCGACATTGGTGCCGGGCTTCAGCGGCAGGTGATACGCCGCCTCGATATGCGCCGACTTCACCATCTCGGTGCGACGCGGATCGATGACGATCAGCTTGGCGCCCTGGCGCAGCCGCTTCTTCAGCCGCGAGGCGAAGACCGGATGGGCGGAAGCGGGGTTGGCGCCGATGATGACGGCGACATCGGTGTATTCGACCGAGTCGAAATCCTGCGTGCCGGCGGAAGTGCCATAGGTCTGGCCGAGGCCATAGCCGGTCGGCGAATGGCAGACGCGGGCACAGGTGTCGACATTGTTGTTGAGGAAGCCCTGGCGCACCAGCTTCTGCACGAGATAGGTCTCTTCATTCGTGCAGCGTGACGAGGTGATGCCGCCGACGGCGCCGCGTCCATATTGATACTGGATGCGGCGGAATTCATTTGCAGTATGGGCGATCGCCTCTTCCCAGCTCACTTCCCGCCACGGATCGGTGATCTTTTCGCGGATCATCGGCGAGAGGATGCGGTCCTTGTGGGTGGCGTAGCCATAGGCGAAGCGGCCCTTCACGCAGGAATGGCCATGGTTCGCCTTGCCGTCCTTGTAAGGCATCATGCGGATGACCTCGTCATCCTTCACCTCGGCCTTGAACGAGCAGCCGACGCCGCAATAGGCGCAGGTGGTGACGGCTGAGCGCTCCGGCATGCCCTTTTCCAGCACCGCCTTTTCGCGCAGCGCATCCGTCGGGCAGGCCTGCACGCAGGCGCCGCAGGACACGCATTCGGAGGCGATGAAGTCCTCGTGCATGCCGGCGACCATGCGCGATTCGAAGCCGCGGCCCTCGATGGTCAGCGCGAAGGTGCCTTGCACTTCTTCGCAGGCCCGCACGCAGCGCGAGCAGACGATGCACTGTGCCGGATCATAGCTGAAATAGGGGTTGGTTTCGTCGCGGGCGATGTAGTCGACCGCCAGCGAACCGTGGCCGGGAGCAACGCCGTTCTCATGAACGTGGTTGCGGCCTTCGACACCGTAGCGGTTCTCGGCAAGGCCGACCGATTTGGCCACCGCGTCGAATTCGCTGGCGCCGGTTCCGGCCTTTTCGTTCCAGCCGGTCGGGTGGTCGGAGACGTAGAGCTCCATGACGCCGCGGCGGATGGCGTCGAGTCGATCGGTCTGCGTGTGCACGACCATGCCTTCGCCGACCGGCGTCGTGCAGGAGGCCGGCGTGCCGCCGCGACCTTCGATCTCGACCAGGCAGACGCGGCAGGAACCGAACGAGTCCAGCATGTCGGTGGCGCAGAGCTTCGGGATCTCGACGCCGCCTTCCATCGCTGCGCGCATGATCGAGGTGCCTTCCGGCACGGTGATGCTGCGGCCGTCGACGGTCAGCGTGACCTGCTTTTCAGCCCTGGACTCCGGCGTGCCGTAGTCGGTTTCTTCGATAAGTGTCGGGAAGTCGGCCTTGATGTTCATCTGCCAGCTCCTATTCCGCAGCCACGCGCGCAGGCGCCGGCTTGAAATCCTCGGGGAAATGGGTGATCGCGCTCATGACCGGATAGGGCGTGAAGCCGCCCAGCGCGCACAGCGATCCGAACTTCATCGTGTTGCAGAGGTCGGTCACCAGCGCGAGGCTCTTTTCCGGTTCGATGCCGGCGGCAAGCCTGTCGATCACCTCCATGCCGCGTGTCGAGCCGATGCGGCAGGGCGTGCACTTGCCGCAGCTTTCGATGGCGCAGAATTCCATGGCGAAGCGCGCCATCTTCAGCATGTCGGCGGTGTCGTCGAACACGGTGATGCCGGCATGGCCGATCAGGCCGTCACGCTTGGCGAATTCTTCATAGTCGAACGGCGTGTCGAACAGCTCGCGCGGGAAATAGGCGCCGAGCGGCCCACCCACCTGCACGGCCTTCACCGGCCGGCCCGAACGGGTGCCGCCGCCGATCTCGTCGACGATCTCGCCGAGCGACAGGCCGAAGGCGATCTCGAACAGGCCGCCATGCTTGACGTTGCCGGCGATCTGGATCGGGATCGTACCGCGCGAGCGGCCCATGCCGAAGTCTTTGTAGAACGCCGCGCCCTTGTCCATGATGATCGGCACGGAAGCGAGCGAGATTACGTTGTTGATCACCGTCGGCTTGCCGAACAGGCCCTGGATCGCTGGCAGCGGCGGCTTGGCGCGTACCACGCCGCGCTTGCCTTCGAGCGAGTTCAGCAGCGAGGTCTCTTCGCCGCAGACATAGGCGCCGGCGCCGACACGGATCTCGATGTCGAAGGCGTTCGGCGAGCCGAGCACCGTGGCTCCCAGCACGCCGGCCTTGCGGGCGACTTCGACGGCCTTGTTCATCGTCGCCACCGCATGCGGATATTCCGAGCGGATATAGACGAAACCCTTGGTGGCGCCCGTGGCGATGCCGGCGATCGTCATGCCTTCGATCAGCACGAACGGGTCGCCTTCCATGATCATGCGGTCGGCGAAGGTGGCGCTGTCGCCTTCGTCGGCGTTGCAGACGATGTATTTGCGGTCCGCCGCCGTATCCAGCACCGTCTTCCATTTGATGCCGGTCGGGAAGCCGGCGCCGCCGCGTCCACGCAGGCCGGACTCGGTGACCTGCTTGACGATGTCGAGGGGCGCCATGGCCACGGCCTTGCGCAACCCGTCGAGGCCGCCATGCGCTTCATAGTCTTCCAGCGACACGGGGTCGGTGATGCCGCAGCGGGCGAAGGTCAGCCGTGTCTGCTTGGCGAAGAACGGGATGTCTTCCGGATCGCCGAGCGCCAGCCTGTGCTGGCCACCGGTGAGGAAGCCTGCATCGAACAGGCCTTTGATGTCGGCAGCTTTCACCGGGCCGTAGGCGCGGCGGCCTTCAGCCGTCTCCACCTCGACCATCGGTTCCAGGAAATAGGCGCCGCGCGAGCCGTTGCGCACGATCTTCGCGGCGATGCCGCGCTCCGCCAGTTCCTTGGCAGCCGCCTTGGCAACTTTTTCGGCGCCGAGCGCCAGCGCGCCCGAATCGCCCGGGATGTAGATGGTCGCGCTCATCGACGTACCTCCGCGACGATCTCGTCGATCGCCTCGTCGTCCAGCCTGCCGATAACCTGGCCGTCCAGCATCGCCGACGGCGCGCAGGCGCACAGTCCGAGGCAATAGACCGGCTCCAGTGTAACAGAATTGTCCTTGGCCGTCTCGTGGAAGCCTACGCCGAGGGCCTGCTTGACCTTGGCCGCGATCGCGTCGGACCCCATCGACTGGCAGGCTTCGGCCTGGCAGAGCTTCAGCACATGCCGGCCTGCGGGCTGCTTGCGGTAGTCGTGGTAGAAGGTGGCGACGCCGTGAACCTCGGCGCGGGAAAGGTTGAGCGCGTCGGCAATCACCAGCAACGCTTCCTGCGGCACGTAGCCGAACTCTTCCTGGACACCGTGCAGGATCGGCAACAGCGGACCTTCGAGGCCCTTCATCTCGCTGATCACCGCGGCGGTTCGCGCCGCTATCTCGGTACTTGCAGGCTGCAACGACATGCAGCGCCCTCCCTGACACCGCGCCCTATTGGGCGCCTTCTCCCTATTAAATGCGATGCAAACCCTTGGAATCAATAAAGCTGTTTCGTCGTATGATAAAAATTTTCTATCGATTAAGGTTCGATCGGAGCTTAGCCTCGGCCTCGCGGCGCAGATTGCCTGCCAGCGTCGTCGCCTCGTCCAGCAGCGCCTGCACCAGCGGCGTCTGCGGATCGCGCGGCGCCGTCACCAGTCCGACGGCGTGGCGCGCGTCCGGGTCGACGATGGGGATCGCCCGGATCGGTTCGGAAAAGCCGAATGTTTCCGCGAGGTTGAGCGGCATGATCGACGACCATTTTCCGGTGCGGATGTGCGAGAACAGCACGATCATGGAATTGCTTTCCAGCGTCGGGCGCACCTGCACGCCGGCGTCCGCCAGATGCTGGTCGATGATGCGGCGGTTCTGCATGTCGGGCGTGAGCAGGCAGAGCGGCAGGCTCGACACCTCCTCCCAGGTCACTTCTCCGCGATCGGAATATTCGGTGCCTGCCGCCGTGATCAGCTGATAGCGCTCGTCATAAAGCGGCACGCTGGTCACCCGGCCGAGCGGCTCGTTGTCGAGATAGGTGATGCCGGCATCGATATCGAGATTGCCGAGCAGCGACAGCACCTCGATCGAGGTGCGCGACAGCACCGAGAAGGTGACGCCGGGATGTTTTTCGCGGAACGGCGTGGTGAGCCTCGCCACCATGGCAAGCGCGGTCGGAATGGCGGCGATTCGGATGCGGCCGGAAAGGCCGTGCTTGGCCGCCCGCATCTCCTCCTTCATCGAGCGCGTGTCGCTGACGATGCGTCGCGCCCAGGTCAGCACCTGTTCGCCTTCCGGCGTCAGCCCCTGGAAACGCGATCCGCGCTTCACCAGCATGACGCCGAGCTGGTCTTCCAGCTGTTTGATGCCGGCCGACAATGTCGGCTGGGTCACCCCGCACATCTCGGCCGCGCGCCCAAAATGCTCTTCGCGGGCCAGGGCTATGAAAAATTCGAGCTTGTCGATCATGCGCCGAAAACTAGAGCATTTCCCGACCGGATTGAACCATACGGGCGGGTAGGAAATGCCCTATCGGCAATGCGAAGGAACGCCGTCAGGAATTGCGTCAGACCAAAGAGCAATTCCAGGAAAAGTGTGCAGCGGTTTTCCGTCAGGGATTGCGTCAGACCAAAGAGCTGGCGCGGGTCGCCGTTTCCGTGAAACGGTGGACCGCGCAAGGCCTCGGCTTTAGTAGTAGAAGCGCTCTTCGACGATCTTGCCGTCCTTGACCGTGTAGACGCCGACCTCGTCCATTTTGATACGCTCGCCCGTTGCCTTTGGCGTGACGTCCATCGTGAAACGGAGGGCGAATTGATCGCCGTTGACATAGGGTCCTTCGACGGAACCGCTATGGACGTCATGGTTTTCCGTCCACCAGTCGCTCTTCTGTTTGACGGCCTGCCTGCCTTCGCAGACCGCCATCGGACCTTCCATGGCTTCGTAACTGACAATGTTGTCGGCGTTGTACTTCTCGGCGGCTCCCTTGTGATCGTTTTGCTTGAGCAGATGCGTGAAGTCGTTGGCAAGCTCGGTGATGGTCATGATCAGCTCCTGGCGATCTGAAAACTGCAGTCCTGTCCAAGCCTGAATAATGCATCTCGCGTCGTTTGATGTCGACGCGAGAGCCGCATGTCAGCTGACAGATATCGCCAATGCGACTGCGCTATTGGTCGATCACGTTCAGGATGTTGCCATCCGGGTCCTTGAACCAGGCGACCTTCATGCCGTGGCCGACGTGGAGATCGCCGTCCAGTGTGGTGCCGGGCATATCGTAGTGTTCGAACGGCACGCCCTTCGATCTCAGGTCCTTGACGATGGTGTCGATCTCGGAGCCCACGGCCCACGTCACCGAGGTCGCCTTGTTGGTACCCGCGAACTCGGAACGGTAGACGACAAGAACGGTCTCGCCGCTCTTCAGGACAACGAGGTCGTCGTCCATGTGCGAGACCTCTTCCAGCCCCAATATGCCCTGGTAGAAGGCACGCGCGGCTTTGACGTCGCGGACGGCGATGTTGGCGGCTGCATTGTTGTTGGAAAGCATCTTCAATCTCCTTGCTCTGGTTCGTCCGCCGATTGTCCCGCAGTGAGCTGCGAGAACAGCATCGGCGCGAAAGACGATCACGAACTGACGGTGTGCTTTCCTAGGACGAACGTACCGGTCCTACCCCGACAAAAGGGCAGGGTTTTAATTTGTCGAAGGTAGGGGTGGCTTGGTCTTGCACGGGAAGTGCACTATTTCAGGCTCAAACAACAGGCAGCACAGGCAGAAGAAGCAGCATGTCCGTCAGCAAGGAAGCCGTCATCGATCGCCTGAAGACGATCAGCGGGCCGGATTTCTCCGGCAATATCGTCGATCTCGGCATGGTGTCGGAAATCTTCATAGCCGACGCCAAGGTGTTCTTCTCCATCACCGTACCGGCAGCGCGCGCCCAGGAGATGGAGCCGCTGCGCGCGGCCGCCGAGCGCGTGGTGAAAGCCATTCCCGGCATTGCCGGCGCGGTCGTGGCGCTTACCGCCGAGAAGAAGAGCGGCGGTATGGAAGCGCCGGTGCCGCAGCGTCCGGCAGCGCCCCGTCCGGCTCCACCGCCTGCCGCCCCACGCCCTGCACCCGCACCCCGGCAGGCGCCGCCATCGCAAAGTTCCGGCAAGCGCGGCGTTCCCGGCATCGAAGCGATCATCGCCGTCGCTTCCGGCAAGGGCGGTGTCGGCAAATCCACCACCGCCGTCAACATCGCCCTCGGTCTCGCAGCCAATGGCCTGAAGGTCGGCGTTCTCGACGCCGATATCTACGGCCCCTCCATGCCGAAGCTGCTCGGCATCCATGGCAAGCCGGAGACGGTAGACGGCAAGGTGCTGAAGCCGAAGGAGAACTACGGCCTCAAGGTGATGTCGATGGGTTTCCTCGTCGATGAGGAAACGCCGATGATCTGGCGCGGGCCGATGGTGATGTCGGCGCTCACCCAGATGCTGCGCGAGGTCGAATGGGGGCCGCTCGACGTGCTGGTGGTCGACATGCCGCCCGGCACCGGCGACGCCCAGCTGACCATGGCCCAGCAGGTGCCGCTGGCCGGCGCGGTGATCGTCTCCACGCCACAGGATCTTGCCCTGATCGATGCGCGCAAGGGGCTGAACATGTTCAGGAAGGTCGACGTGCCATTGCTCGGCATCGTCGAGAACATGAGCTATTTCATCGCCCCCGACACCGGCAAGCGCTACGACATCTTCGGCCATGGCGGCGCGCAGAAGGAAGCCGAGCGTCTCGGCGTGCCGTTCCTCGGCGCCGTGCCGCTGGAAATGGGCATTCGCGAAAGCTCGGATGCCGGCTCCCCGGTGGTCGCTGCCAAGCCGGATGGCGCAGAAGCGAAGATCTACAAGGACATCGCGGCCAAGACCTGGGCACAGCTGCAGGCAGGGAAGGGCGCCGCCGAGAGCGGGCCAAGCATCGTTTTCGAATAGGCCAACCTTGCTGCCGGCGCGCGGCCATCGGAGGCCGTGGCCGGATCGAGGTACTCTCCTTCAATGCAGTGGCCGCAGGCAGGGCTCGCAGTGTCCTGCCGCAATGCCTGGAGCTCGGCTCGAAGGCATCGCGCGTGCGTTCGCTATCGCCAGAACCTCACCACCACTCTTCACTGACACGCGTTCGGGATGAACCCTCACCTTGGGGGAGCATACCTAGCACTTAGTCGTATGTCGTAAGTCGTATGTCATAAGAAGTTGCTTTCATTAGGATGGACGAATGGGCGTTTCAACGGGGGAAATCCATAGACGGTTGAGGAAAGAAAACGATGAGATCGGTTCAGTCCATTTTGAGAACTGGCGTGGCTGTGTTCGGCGTTGCTGCCTTGATGGGAACAACGGCGCCCGTTGCTGCGCAGGAACCCGATGGAGCCGTTAAGCTTCTTCAACAGCTTTTGCGTTTCGACACGTCGAATCCACCGGGGAAGACGTTGGAAGAAGCGACCTTCCTGAAGAAGGTCTTCGACGAAGCGGGCATAGAGAACGAGATCATAAAAACCCCGAAAGAGGGCGTGGCTCATTTCATCGCCCGGCTCAAAGGGGACGGCAGCAAGCAACCGATCCTGCTGGCCGCACATTCCGATGTCGTTCCGGTGGAGCGGCAGACATGGAGTGTCGATCCTTTCGCCGGCGAAATAAAAGGCGACTATGTGCTGGGCCGCGGTGCGATGGATTTCAAGGGCGGCCAGGCTGTCTTCGTTCAAGCTCTTCTGGATCTCAAAAAGAGTGGTGTCGCCCTGTCGAGGGACGTGATCTTTCTCGCCGAGGCCGACGAGGAGGCCGGCGACTATGGCACCGACTGGCTGGCAAAGAACCACTGGGAGAAAATCAAGGCCGAATTCGTGCTGAACGAAGGCGGGTGGATTTTCCAGGACAAGAACGGCGTCGCCCGGCAGGTCAACATCACAACGCGTGACAAAATCTACGCCGGTCTGCGGCTGCGGGTGGTTGGCACGCCTACGCATTCCTCGCGTCCACAGCCAGACAGCGCGATCGGCAAATTGACCAGAGCCCTGGCGAAAATATCCACATGGGACACCGAGCCGACCCTTACGGATCAAACCAAAGCTTACTTCAAGGCGCTTGCGTCGAGCGCGAGCGGGCAGATGAAAGCGGATCTCGAAACCTTGGCGTCGAGCAGCGACGCTTCAGCGTTGAAAGAAGCGGGCGAGCGCGTCTCCGCAACGGGCGATTATCCCTTGCTGTGGCATGCTCTGATGCGCAACACGGTGGCGCCGACGATCGTCAAAGCCGGGGTGAAGGAGAACGTCATTCCAGGCGCCGCTGAGGCCTATGTGAATATACGCCTCGTTCCCGGCTCCACGCCATGGGATGTGCAGCAACAGGTCGAGAAAGTCGTGTCTGATCCGGATGTCAAGATCAGTGTCGATACGACGATGAACGAGGCCGACGCGAGGGCCTACTACAAGGAACGCACCGAAGCTCAGGCATCGCCTACGGATACTCCTTTGTTCAAGGCTCTCGAGAAGGCAGCAAAAAAGACATGGCCCGAAGCCACGGTGGTTTCGGCTCTCTTCGAGGCAGGTACGGACGCATCCGCCTGGCGGGATCGCGGCATCCCGGTCTATGGCATCTATCCATACCCTTTGGACAACGAGACACTCGAACGAATGCACGGCAATGACGAACGCGTGGCCGTCAAGTCGTTGGAAGAAGGGACAACCTTCATCCATGACATGCTGGTCGACGTTGCGGCAAAGTGAGCATCAACCGGCTCCGGCTTGCGGAGACCAGTTGATTTAAGTCGCGAAGCAAAGGGTGGGAGCGGGATAGCGGTTCTTCTGGGTCGCATTCCGCTCTCGTGAGATCCACCAGGGGGAAACGGATCGAGACGAAACAGGCGCGAAAGTGCCGCCGGCTGCGACCCTGAGCCTCAGCCGCCCACCTTCTTGCCGAAGGTGGAGAAGAACTCGCCGGCGAGTTTCTTCGAGGTCGACGTGATGAGGCGGCTGCCCAACTGCGCGATCTTGCCGCCGACATCGGCCTTGGCCGCGTATTTCAAGAGTGTCGCGCCATCGCCGTCGGGGGCCAGCGTCACGTCGGCGCCGCCCTTGGCGAAGCCGGCGATGCCGCCCTTGCCTTCGCCCTGGATGGTGTAGGAATGCGGCGGCTTGAGGTTCTTCAGTGTCACCTCGCCGTTGAAGGTGGCCTTGATCGGCCCGATCTTCAGCACCACCGTGGCCGCCATATCTGTGGGCGACTTCATCTCCAGGCTCTGGCAGCCGGGAATGCTTTCCTTCAGCACCGACGGGTCGTTGAGCGCCGCCCACACCTTCTCCACCGGGGCTGCGATGCGTTCCTCGCCTTCGATAACCAGAGCCATGCAATCCTCCCGTTGAGACGGTCCTCTCATTTAGACGGCCCGCCACTAGCCAAAGCGGTAGCGTAGTGCATCAATGCTGTCCATCGCACCAAAGTCCGGGGGCATGGCCTTGCCGGGATGCGTGCGATGACATATCCAATTGTCGGACAAATGCGGAGACAGCCATGGCAGGCGCGCCTAGCGATAAGAAAAAGTTCCGGTCGCAGGAATGGTTCGACAATCCTGACAATCCGGGCATGACCGCGCTCTATCTGGAGCGCTACCTGAACTATGGTCTCACCCGCGCCGAACTGCAGTCGGGCAAGCCGTTGATCGGCATCGCCCAGACGGGTTCCGACCTGTCGCCCTGCAACCGCCATCACCTCGAACTCGCCAAGCGGGTGCGCGAAGGCATCGTTGCGGCCGGCGGCATTCCTTTCGAGTTCCCCTGCCATCCGATCCAGGAAACGGGCAAGCGCCCGACCGCCTCGCTCGACCGCAATCTGGCCTATCTCTCGCTGGTGGAGGTGCTCTACGGCTACCCGCTCGACGGCGTCGTGCTCACCATCGGCTGCGACAAGACCACGCCGGCCATGCTGATGGCGGCGGCCACCGTCAACATCCCGGCGATCGCGCTTTCCGTCGGGCCGATGCTGAACGGCTGGCACAAGGGCAAGCGCACCGGCTCCGGCACCATCGTGTGGGAATCGCGCCAGCGCCTGTCGGCCGGCGAGATCGACTACGACGAATTCATGGAGATCGTTGCGTCTTCCGCGCCTTCGGTCGGTTATTGCAACACCATGGGCACGGCCACGACCATGAACAGCCTGGCCGAGGCGCTCGGCATGCAGCTGCCGGGTTCGGCCGCCATTCCGGCGCCCTATCGCGAGCGCGGCCAGATCGCCTACGAGACCGGCAAGCGCATCGTCGACATGGTGCATGAGGACCTCAAGCCTTCGGACATCATGACGCGTGAAGCCTTCGAGAACGCCATCGTCGTCAACTCGGCGATCGGCGGTTCCACCAATGCGCCGATCCATCTCAACGCGATCGCCCGCCATCTCGGCGTCAGGCTGGACAATGACGACTGGCAGGCGATCGGCCACAAGATCCCGCTTCTGGTCAACCTGCAGCCGGCCGGCGAATATCTCGGCGAGGACTACCACCATGCCGGCGGCGTGCCGGCGGTGGTCGCAGAACTGATGAAGGCAGGCCTGCTGCCGCATTCCGGCGCCGTCACCGCCAACGGCAAGACCATGGGCGAGAATTGCGGCAAGGCCGAAAACCTCGACCCGAAGGTGATCCTGCCCGTTGCCGATCCGCTGAAGAAGGAAGCCGGCTTCATCAATCTCAAGGGCAATCTGTTCGACAGCGCCATCATGAAGACCAGCGTGATCTCCAAGGAGTTCCGCGACCGCTACCTGTCGAACCCGGCTGATCCCGAAGCCTTCGAAGGCAAGGTCGCGGTGTTCGACGGGCCGGAGGATTATCACGCCCGCATCGACGATCCCGCCGAGGGCATCGACGAACACACCATCCTGTTCATGCGCGGCGCCGGTCCGGTCGGTTATCCGGGCGGCGCGGAAGTGGTGAACATGCAGCCGCCTGCCTATCTCATCAAGAAGGGCATCCACTCGCTGCCTTGTATCGGTGATGGCCGCCAATCCGGCACGTCCGGCACGCCTTCAATCCTCAACGCTTCCCCGGAAGCCGCGGTCGGTGGCGGCTTGGCGCTGTTGCGGAAGGGCGACCGCGTGCGTATCGACTTGCGCAAGGGCACCGCCGACATGCTGGTGCCGGAGGACGAGCTTGCCCGCCGCCGTGCCGCGCTCGGCAGCAATGGCGGCTACCATTACCCGAAGCACCAGACGCCATGGCAGGAAATCCAGCGCTCGATGGTCGACCAGTTCTCGGAAGGCATGGTGCTGAAGCCGGCCGTCAAATACCAGGACGTCGCCCACACCGCAGGCATGCCGCGCGACAACCACTAGCTTGCGGTGGCGTCACTCGGCTGGACCGCCAAAGGGTCCCGCCGAGCGGCTAGTGGCGCTTGAAGTATTGCACCTCACGCTCGTGCTTCTCGGCCGCTTCCCGTGATTTGAACGTGCCGAGGTTCCTGCGCTTGTGGGTCCTGGGGTCCACCTTGCGCGAATAGAGACGGTATTCGCCTGATTTCAGCTTGCGGATCATGGCAACCTCCTGTGCAGCCACAACCCCGTACGGTTTTGCGCGGTTCCGATAATCTCTGCTCCGGTCAGGCAAGCGTCGGCAGGAGTACACGCTGATGCGAGCCTATCCGTTCGGCATGCCGTCGAATGTTGGCAGTGACGGATCAAGCAAATCCCAGGCATGGCCACGAGCGGCATAGGTGACCACCTGCGGCTTGAACTGGCCAGGGTCGTCCAGGCTGGCCGCCGAGACCGCGACGAAGTCCGGCATGGCGACGGTCGACAGATAGACCGGCGCGCCGCAGGTCGGGCAGAAGGCGTAGATCTTTTCGTTGCCGCTGTCGCTCGCCACACGCCAGCTGTTCGTTTCGCCCGTCATCGCCATGTCGGCCCGGCTGGCAAAGGTCAGATAGGAGGCGTGTCCGGTGCCGCTCTGTTTCTGGCAGTCGCGGCATTGGCAGTGGTTCTCGAAGATGGGTTCGCTTTTCGTCTCATAGCGGACCGCGCCGCAGGCGCATCCGCCGCGATAGATCTTGGTCATCGGGAATCTCTCGTTGGATGAAGGTCAGGCCGCTTTCGGCTTGCCGAAAATGTCGAGGCCGCGGCCGGTTTCCAGGAAGGATTTCAGGCTGGAGAGAACCACAGGCCAGCCGTTCTTCATGGTTTTCGCCATGTCGCTGCCGGCTTCGAGTTCATCATGCGTGACGGTCAGCCGAACCATGTTCTCATAGTCCTCGATCGCGAAGGTCACCCGGCTGTGGTTTGCAGGATCGGCAGCCTGCGCCGGAGCGGCCCAGGTGACGACGAGGCGGGTCGGCGGCGTGGCCTCGACGACCTTGCCGACAACCTTGACGGTGCGCTCGTCACTGGCGCGCACATGTTCCCACGCCGATCCCGGCTTCCAGTCGGAGACGTTCTCGTGGCCCCAGTAGCGTCGCGTGACGTCCGGTTTGGCGATGGCCTCGAACACCTTTTCCGGGGTCGAGAGGATGTAAGTCACATAGACAAAACTGGTCGTTTCCTTGGCCATCCTCACTCTCCTTCGAGTTCCTGCTTCAGATCGTGCAGCAGTGCGAGCCGCTGACGTTCGAATTTGCGCACCCATCGCTCGTAGACCTCATGCAGCGGCACGGGGTTGATGAAATGCAGCTTTTCCCGGCCACGCCGGACTGTGCTGACCAGATTGGCTTCTTCCAATATGCCAAGGTGCTGGGTGGCGGATTGCCGGGCCATGTCCAGGTCTTCGCAAAGCTGGCCGAGCGTCTGCCCGTTCTTCTCATAGAGAAGGTCAAGCAGCCTTCTGCGTGTCGGATCGCCCAGCGCCTTGAAAACCTTGTCCGCGTCCATCGTTCCCGCTCGAATGTGGGATGATAATATGCAGGTAAAAGCCTGCATGTCAATATCAAGCAGGTAAACACCTGCATTTTGGCTCGCGCCCTGCCTTCCGCGCGAGACCATTTCCTGAAAGCTGTCGGCAGGCCTATTTCGCCGTGACAACGGCTTCGGGCTGTCCATTTCCCGACAGGATCTGCGCCGCCCCGCGCAGGGCGTTGCGGAACGTATCGTCGAAGCCGAAGCCGCGCAGTTGCCAATGACGGTCCTGGCTCTTTGAAACGAGATGCCAGTCGGCGACCCAGCCAAGGGCTTCCTCGCGCCAGACCATGGTGCCGACAAGGAGGAGGTCGCCACCCAGGGTTTTGGCTCTTTTGGCGAGCACTTCCGGCTTGGACTTCCCGGTTCGGATTGCATCGGCTTTGTACCGCGCAGGCAACTGCAACGGCATGCCTGTCTGTTCAGCGGCCGCCAACAACGCCGCACGCATGTCCGCGGCGAGATAGTTGTCGCTCTTGTTTGCCAGCATGAAGCTGTCGCCTTTCATCGGCGCGGCTTCGATCAGTGCGACGATCTTGGGTCGCGGCAACGGCCAGGGTTTGCGTCCGAGCGATGCCAAAAGAGCATTGATCTTGTCCGGATCGAAGTCGGCGGTGAGATATTGCGGCCGGTCGTAGGTGCCTTGTTCGTCATGCGGCGGGCGGTTGTTGAGGAGGTCCCGATAGCTGAACGCCTTGAGATAATCGGGAGCGTGTCGCGCCATTTCAGCGACACGCGGATCGCCGATCAGGCGAGGATCGCCGGAAACCTTGACCAGCACGTCTTCCAGGCTAGGGGCCAGCGCACGCGCCCGGTTCACTTCGCCGAAGCCATTGGTTACCGATTGGCCACGATAAAGATTGGTACGGTTGACTTCCGCTGCGCTCGCGGAAACCGCCATCGCCAGCGCTGCTGCAACGATCCCCGACTTCAAACCACCAAACATGCCAATTCTCCTGGTTTGACGGCGGCAGCTTAGAGCAATTCCAGGAAAAGTGTGTAACGGTTTTCTGTCCGGAATTGCGTAAAAACAAAGAGTTAGAGCGTTTCCGCGTTTCCGTGGAAAACGGAAACGCTCTAGAGGCAACGGCAGACAACGCGAATTTGGATGGTGATGCTGAGGTCGGCTCGAACTTTTTCATCTGGACTTGTCGAAAACGGTCGCGCCCGATCGTCTATAAAAGATGGAGCATCCTTTGCGTGTCCAAAAGGGCGTGTCGCGCTCCAAGGAGAGGCCTATGAATTTCACGGACGACGAACTCTTGAGTTTCGATGCGCATGGCGCCGCGCCGCTTCCCACTGCAATGATGGAAGGGTTCGTGGAGAACGACGGCGCTCGGATCTGGCATGCCGTCTATGGCTCGGGTCCCGCCGTCGTCCTGCTGCATGGCGGGCTCGGGCATGCCGGCAATTGGGGCCATCAGGTTCCGGCACTCGTCCAGGCAGGCAGGACGGTGGTCGTCATCGACAGCCGCGGCCATGGCCGCAGCACGCGCGACGCCGGGGCATTCGGCTACGAGCGGATGGCGGGCGACGTATTGGCCGTCATGGATCACCTCAGCCTCGAGAAGGCGGCGCTCGTCGGCTGGAGCGACGGCGCCTGCACGGCGCTGATCCTGGCCGACAAGCATCCGGAGCGTGTTTCGGGCGTCTTCTTCTTCGCCTGCAACATGGATCCCAGCGGCACGCTGGACTTCAAGCCGACGCCGCTGACCGATCGCTGCTTCAGCCGCCACGGCAAGGATTATGCGGCCCTGTCGGCGACCCCCGATGATTTCTCGACCTTCGTGTCCGATGTCGGGCGCATGATGTCGACCGAGCCGAACTACAGCGCCAGGCAACTGAGAGGCATCCGGGTGCCGGTTGCGGTCGTCATCGGCGAACAGGACGAGTTCATCCGGCAGGACCATGCCGATTATCTTGCGCTCAGCATTCCCGGCGCCGAACTCGTCGTGCTTGCAGGCGTCGGCCATTTCGCGCCGCTGCAGCGTCCGGTTCAGTTCAATCGGGAAGTGCGCCGCTTTCTCGATCGGGTCGGATAAGCCTCGGTGGGTCAGACGTGGCGCTTGGGCATCGCCACGAGCGCCGCTTCGATCATGAGGTTGCGCAGGTTGCTGGCCACGACCCGGTTCCGGCCCTGCCGTTTCGCCTGGTAGAGAGCCGCATCGGCGGCTTCGAACAGGGAGCCGTCGTCGTCGGCGAAGGCGGGGCGGATGGTCGCGCAGCCCACGCTCACCGATACGATCCCATATTCGCTGGCGTCGTGCCGTATATTGAGGTTACGCACCGCGGCGCAGATATCCTCGCCGATCTTCAGCGCTCCAGCCGCGTCGGTTCCGGGCAACAGCGCCACGAATTCCTCGCCGCCGTAACGCGCACAGAAATCGTCCGGCCGCTTCAGCACCTTGCGGATGGCGGAAGCCACCTCGCCCAGGCACTTGTCGCCCTTTGCATGACCATAGACGTCATTATACGTCTTGAAGAAATCGATATCGATGACGTGGAGAGACAGAAAGTCGCTGTGCCGCGCGGCCAGGCGCCACTTCACGCGGCTTTGCTCGTTGAGCTGGCGCCGGTTCGGCAGTCCGGTGAGAACATCGACGGCTGCCATTTTTTCCAGTTGCTGTTCGCGCAACACGCGCACCGTCACCTCGCGTGTGGAGCCGACGATGAAGCGCGGCCCCTCCTTGGACGTGGTGGTCGACAGGCGCATGCGGTTCTCGAACCACAGTTCGTTTCCGTCCGCATCGAAGGCCCGGAAGAGACAGTCGACATCCTCTTCGCCGCGGCGCGCGCGTTGCAAGGCGGCGTCTATGATGCCGAGATCGTCCGGATGTATGTGGTTGCGCCAGTCGAAATCGCCAAGCGCGCCTTCACCGAGGCCGAGCACCTGTGCGGTCACCGGTGAAATGAAGACGATGCGCCCGTCGAGATCGCAGACGAAGGCCATGTCGCCGGATTGGCGGGCGACCATTTCGTAGATGTCGCGGTCGGCTTGCGCCAGGCGCTGCAACTGTTCGCGCTCGTGCAGGAGTGCCGCGATCATGACGACGATGATGAAGGTGATGACCAGGAACACCCGGCAAAACAGCAGTGCGTGATGGACATTGGCGTCGCTCTGGCCGCCGCCCACCACGTGCAGATTGTCCATGGCATGGAACGGGCCTTGTCCCGTGCCGGTCAAAAGTACCGCGATCGGCACGAGAAGGGCCATGGCGACGGAGAGGCCGATGAAGCCGACGCGGAAAAGGATGATGATCAGCGGCGGCAGGATCAGGAACAGCGGCAGCACCGACGGTTGCTTGAAGATCAGTGCGGCGAACACACCGAAACCGGCGATCAAGGCGATTGCTTCCACCATCTTGCCGCTGCGGTGGAGTTCACGCCATTGCCGTGGCCGGGCGCGCAGCACCGGCGGCGTCAGCACCAGATAGGCCAGCGCCACGTTGGAATAGACGTTGAACCAGTATTCCGCCGAACTGTATCCGGGCGGCGGAATGCGCACGGCGGCAAATATGCTGGCGCAGACGAGCGGCAGCACCACCACCGTGACGAAACCGGCCGTTGCCCAGGCGCCGAGCTGGTCGGAACGGCCCTCGACCCAGTCGCGGTCGCGCGACAGGATGGCGGCGCCGGCCGTGGCGGCGAGGATCGATGTTACGGTGCTGACCAGTGCAAAGAAGCTGGTCAGTTCGGAGAGCGAGCCGATTGCCAGTGCCCGCACCATGATCAGCATCGGAAATGCGGTGATCAGATAGGCCGGCCATTGCCGGCGCGGCGTCAGGAGAAGGATCGCCAGCAGCAGGGCATAGGTCAGCTGCAGGGCAACCATGCCCTGAATGCGGAACACTGAATTCGAAAGGTAGTTGGCGAGGCCGAGCAGTGCGATCCAAAACAGGAACCGCGCCATGGTTCCTGTTCTCTGACCGGAGCCAAGTATCTGTATTTGCT
Organism: Mesorhizobium sp. NPDC059054; assembly: GCF_042739215.1. Lineage (NCBI taxonomy): Bacteria > Pseudomonadati > Pseudomonadota > Alphaproteobacteria > Hyphomicrobiales > Phyllobacteriaceae > Mesorhizobium > Mesorhizobium sp. NPDC059054. The sequence continues at coordinate 270,190 of NZ_JBHYHV010000003.1, read as the reverse complement.
GCATTAGCTACGTGTAATCGAGTGTGCCCCTTGCCCTCCTTCCTTCTAGCTTGCCGTCTTTAAGAATGGGATGCCAGAGGCAATCGCATTTAAATCGAATTCGATGAGTGTCCGGCCGGCTTCTTGAGCGTCGGCAGCCCCCGAGCCTTGGCCCAAGACAGGCTCCATGGTGCCGGAAATCTGTTTGCCTCGGGACAGAAGTGTCGTGCGTTCAGGCAAAAGCGCTGCGCCTGGGCAATTCCAGCAAAGTGCGCGGCGTTTTCGACAAAAGCGGAAACGCTCTAGAGATAGGCCGTGATTTCAGGTGCCTGCAGCTGCTGATCGCGCTTGCCGTCTTCATAGATGACGGGAGCGGCCGCCAGTTCTTCTTCCGTGGCGTCGTCGAGGCAGGCAACATTCACCGCCCAGAAATTGCCGCCCATGAACTCGAGATAGCCGCGCGAGAACGGATGCACGCCGCATTTCGGGCACATGTAATGATTGATGTCGCCTTCGGGCCAATTTGAGGGACTGGCCTTGTATTCCGCCATCTCGGCCTTGCCGCTGGTGATGTCGACCGCCTCATAGGCGGCAAAGGACTTCTTGTAACCGACCTTGAGGCAGAAGCTGCAGTTGCAACGGCGGATGCCTTCGTCGAGGTCGAGTTCGGCAGAAAAGCGGATAAAGCCGCAGTGACAGCTGCCGTGATAGGTCTTCTTCATCCTCTTCCCCGTCTTCCATTCGACCGGCTTCGCAAGCATGCACATTGTCCGCTGCGACGATACCCGCCTCGACGCGCGGGCGGCATCGTTATGGCCAGTTCTTGCCACCGAGGGCAGGGCAATCGCATTTGCATGCAGCGCGACTTGAAGCAGGGTCTCGATCGCCGCACCTTCGTCCACGTTCCGGAATGGCCCGGAAGAAACATGGCCATATGCGGCTGCCGCTCAGTAGGAGCTGTTATGTCGATAATTTTACCCGGATAATATTGACGTGACCGATAAAGCCGGGCATAGGGCGGACGTTTCGGCAGCGGCGGCATTTCGCTACAGTCGCCGCTACGGCGGAATCAGGAACGACCGGCATGAACGACAAGGCTTCCCGTCGCCAGCGCGACCTGACCAGCGGGCCGATCGCGTCGACGCTTCTGGTGTTTGCGCTGCCGGTGCTCGGTTCCAACGTGCTGCAATCGCTCAACGGCTCGATCAACTCGATCTGGGTGGGCCGGTTCCTCGGCGAAACCGCGCTTGCCGCGACCTCCAACGCCAATCTGGTGCTGTTCCTTCTGCTCGGCACGATGTTCGGCATCGGCATGGCGGCAACCATTCTGGTTGCGCAGTCGGTCGGTGCCCGCGACATGGCCGAGGCCCGGCGCATCGTCGGCACCAGCGCGACGTTCTTCTTCCTGGTCTCGCTGGTCTTCGCGCTTGGCGGCTGGCTGTTCGTGGATCAGATTCTTGGGTTGCTCGGCACGCCGGCCGATGTGATGCCGCTGGCACGCGCCTATCTGGTCATCATCTTCGCAGCGGTGCCGGCGGCCAATCTCCTCTCCTTCGTCATGACCATCCTGCGTGGCGCCGGCGATTCCCGCACGCCGTTCTTCTTCATGGCGCTCGCCGTCGTGCTCGACATCATACTCAATCCGCTGCTCATCATTGGTTTCGGCCCGATACCGGGCTTCGGCATCGCCGGGTCCGCGCTCGCCACGCTGATCGGCCAGACCGTGAGTGTGGCCGCGATCCTGATCCTGCTCTACCGGCGCAAGCACCCCCTGCGGCTGGCCGGCCCCGATCTCGCCTTGCTGAAACCTGATCCGCGCCTGCTGCGCATCGTCGTCACCAAGGGCATCCCGATGGGCCTGCAGATGATCGTCATCTCGATGGCGGCGCTCGTGCTGATGGGCATGGTCAATGGCTACGGCTCGCAGGTGGCGGCTGCCTACGGCATCGCCGCTCAGTTGTGGACCTATGTCCAGATGCCGGCGCTGGCGATCGGCGCCGCCGTGTCTTCGATGGCGGCGCAGAATGTCGGCGCCCGCCGCTGGGACCGCATCGGCCGTATCTGCGCCGCCGGCGTTGGCTTCAATCTCCTGCTCACAGGCACGCTGGTGCTGCTGCTTTATCTGTTCGACCGGCCGGTGCTTGGCCTGTTCCTGGCAGCCGATGGTCCCGCGGTGGATATCGCCCAGCGCATCAACAATGTCGCCTCGTGGTCGTTCATCCTGTTCGGCGTCACCATCGTGCTGTTCGCTACCGTTCGCGCCACCGGGGCGGTGATGCCGCCGCTGATCATCCTGATCATCTCGGTGCTCTTCGTCCGCACGGGCTTTGCCTATTCGCTGCGCGACGTGCTCGGCCAGGACGCGCTATGGTGGAGTTTCCCAGCCGGCTCGATCGCCTCGCTGGTGCTGGCCGTCGCCTACTACCGCTTCGGCAAATGGCGCACCATGCACATGATCGAAGAGGAACGGCCGGCCGCGGGCGAACCGCCGGATACCGGCCTCGGCGTGCCGCGCGGGCGCGCCGGCCTGGCACCGCAAGGGGAGAGCTGACCTCCTTCTTCTCCCATGTTTGAAAAGCAGGACAGCAAGCTTGCTCCTCCACCGCAAGGCGGTAGGATCGCCGCCGCAACGAGGTGGCAGTAGCGAGGCGGATGGTGACGGGGGAAAGCGATGAAGCGGCATCGCAAGGATCGCGCATCGCCGAGGTCTTCCTGGCCTTTCTCCAGCTTGGCCTGACGTCTTTCGGCGGACCGATCGCGCATCTCGGTTATTTTCGTGACGCCTTCGTGGTGCGTAGGAAATGGATCGACGAGGCCGGTTATGCCGATCTCGTCGCGCTGTGCCAGTTCCTTCCCGGTCCCGCCTCCAGCCAGGTCGGCTTTTCGCTCGGCGTGCTGCGCGGCGGCGGTCTCGTCGGCGGGCTTGCGGCCTGGGCCGCCTTCACGCTGCCGTCGGCATTGCTGCTGCTTGCCTTCGCGCTGGGTGCCGGCGCCCTCGACAATACCGTCGGCCAGGGCATTCTGCATGGGCTGAAACTGGTGGCGGTGGCCGTGGTCGCGCAGGCGCTGTGGGGCATGGCGCGCACGCTGACGCCCGACCGTCAGCGCATCGCCATTGCGTTCGGCGCACTTATGCTAAGCACCCTCGTTGGCGGCTGGCTTGGCCAGGTCGGCGCCATCGCTGCCGGTGCGGTTGCCGGGCTGTTCCTCTGCCAGGGCGAGGCCGGTGCAGCATCGACACATCCGGCCTTTCCGGTCAGCCGCAGGGCCGGCATCGCCGCGCTCGTCCTGTTCGCGGTCCTGCTCACGCTGCCGCCGCTGCTCGCCAGCTGGACCGGCAGCCATGCGCTCGCCTTCTTCGACGCTTTCTATCGTTCCGGCGCGCTGGTGTTCGGTGGCGGTCATGTCGTGCTGCCGCTGCTGGAGAACGCGGTTGCCGCACCCGGCTGGGTGCCGGTGCAGGATTTTCTCGCCGGCTACGGCGCGGCACAGGCCGTGCCCGGTCCGCTTTTCACCTTTGCCGCTTATCTCGGCGCCGTTTCCGGCATCGTGCCCAATGGCCTTCTGGGCGCCTCCATTGCGCTCGTCGCGATCTTTCTGCCCGGCCTTCTGCTTGTCTATGGCGCGCTGCCGTTCTGGGATGAGTTGCGCACTTTGCCAAAGGCGCAGGCGGCGATGCGCGGCACCAATGCCGCGGTGGTCGGCATCCTCGCTGCCGCCTTCTACGATCCGGTGTTGACCAGCGCGATCGCCGATTGGCTCGATGTCTTGCTTGCCCTCGGCGGCTTCCTGCTGCTGGTGTTCGCCAAGGCGCCGCCCTGGGTGGTGGTGGTCCTGCTGGCGATGGCCGGGGCCGCGGTGTGAGTGCGCCCTTATCTCCCCCCATGTGGGGGAGAAAGCGATTTCAGCATTTTAGCGAGCACGCCCGCAGGGCGGCGCAGCTAAGTGCTAGAAATCGCAAGAGAGGGGATTTGCAGCCGCCACGTTGGTGATCTGCTTCTTACCCTCTCGAACAAAGAGAAGAGATTTGTCAAATGCGAGATGTATCAGCTGAAAATCCCCTCTCTTGGATTTTCTACGACTTAGACTGCGCCGCCCTGCGGGCGTGCTCGCTAAGATCGTGAAAATCCTTTCTCCCTCGCAAGGGGGGAGATAAAAGCGCCTCGCCATCGCCTAAGGCAAGGGCAGGCACCAGATCGCGAACAGGGGCTGGTCGCCCGAGCGCATGGCGTGGACGATGTTGGCAGGGTTGTGGATCAACCCGCCGATACCCGGCGCAATCCATGGCTCATCATTCTGGCGCCAGTCTCCGGCGGACAGAGCGATATAGACCTCTTCCGGCGGATGGCGGTGGTCGGGATAGACCATGTTCGGACTGAGAATGGAGACGCCGATCTCGACATGCTCGCTCGCGATCACGCCGTCGCGACCGACGATCGTCGCGCCGGCGTAGTTTTCGGCGAGCGCTTTGGAATCACGCCTCTCCTCGCGGCTGGTCCAATCGAGCAACGGCTCGATTGCCTGGAAGGAGACGGCAAGCTTGCGCAAATGCGGTCCGGCATTTTCCAGATTGCGGTAGCCGGCAGCAAGATGGGTGCAGGCCGGCCGTCGTGCCGGCTGCGCCGGGCCGGTCTCGATCTCGCCACGCGGAATGCTGTCGGCCACCCGCCGCCAGCCACGTGCCAAGGGCGTGTCCCCGACCGCTTTCGGCTCGATCGCGGCCGCGAGGTCATCGAGGAAGGTGATCAGCTTCTCTTGGTTGGATGCTGCCATGCTGCTGCTCCGGCGTTGTGGTCACACTGTCCCGCGCGAGACAGGATGGAAGCAATGGCGAGCCTGGCACCGTATTTCCGGCAAGCGGAGACGACGACGCCGGCGTTGCCTTCACCCTCCCATGCCGGAACGGGGCAGGTGGATGATGCCGTCGAAGCGCTGGCGCAGGCGGTCGTCGATGGCGCGCGGCACGTGGTGCGGGAAACGCTCGGCCAGGATCCGTTTCTTCTCGGCGATGGCGCGCTGCAGGATGTCGGGCTTGCCGCGCTCGTTCCATTCCTTCGGCGAGAAACGGTCGCCGATGGCCGGGTAGAAATACTCCGTCTGCATCAGCTTCAGCGTCTGGTCGTTGCCGAGATAGTGGCCGGGACCGTTGAGGCAGACTTCGGTGATGGTGTCGATCGACAGCGCCTCGTCGCTGACCTCGATGCCGCGCACGCAGCGCAGGCACTGGCCGATCATGTCATTGTCGATGATCAGGCTTTCCAGGCAGAAGCCGAGCAGCGAAGCGTGCATGCCGGCCGATTCATAGACGAGATTCAGCCCCGACAGGCCGGCCATCACGTCGGTGATGCCCTTTTCGAAGCCGGACTGGATGTCGGGCAGTTTGGAATCGGCCATGCCGGCGGCTGATCCGCCGGGCAGGTCGTAGAATTGCGCCATCTGCGCGCAGGCCGAAGTCAACAGCGCCTGCTCGGCCGACCCGCCGGACATCGCGCCGGTGCGCAGGTCCGAGACGAAAGGCCAGGTGCCGAAGATGGCGGGGTGCCCGGGCTTCAGGGCGTTGACATAGACCAGTCCTGCCAGCACTTCGGCCACCGCCTGCACCACCGCACCGGCGATTGCCGCGGGTGCCGTCGCGCCGGCCTGGCCGGCGGAAAGCAGCAGGATCGGGATGCCGCCTTCCACGCAGGCTTCCAGCACGCCGCAGGCATCCTCCGCGAATTTCATCGGCGGCACGACGAAGCAGTTGGAGTTGGAAACGAAGGGCCGGGCGCGGAAATTCTCCTCGCCGCCGGCGATCGCATAGAGCATCTCCAGAGCCGGCTTCACGTTTTCGCGCACCGTGAACGAGGTGCCGACGTGCTTGGAGGTTCCCATCACGCAGGCATAGAGCGTGTTGAAATCCATCTCGAGCGGATCGGGAATGTCGCGCGGCACCATCGGCCGTTGGAAGAAGTGGATGTTGTCCAGCCCGTCGACGATGCGCGCGGCGTCGTAGATGTCCTGCAGCAGGCTCTCGCGGTATTCGCGCTTTTCGACATCGACCAGATGCACGGCGGCACCCGCCGTGCCGTAATGCACGCGCTTGCCCTGGATCAACATGTCGTGTTTGGGATCCTGGCCATGCAGCGTGAAGTTGCGTGCGGCGTTGCGGATCGTGTCGAGCACCAGCGCTCGCGGGAAGCGGATGCGGCCATCCTCGCTGTAGCTGGCGCCGACCCTGGTCAGCGCCTCGATGCAGGATGGAATGGCGTTGGCGAAGCCGACTGTTTCCAGAAGCGTCAGCACCGCCTCATGGATGCGTTCCAGGTCGTTTTGGGCCAATGGACCGTAGCGTCCGCCCTCCAGGCCGGCTCTCACTGGCCTAATGTCGTCAGCCAGTGGCGCCGCGCGCATGGCGCGTCTCGCTTCACGCCCGCCGGATCGTCGGGACCGGCTGTCGCCTTGCAAATCCTGCTTTTCCGCCGTCATGGACATGGAAAACCTCCACTTTTTGTCCTGAAGCTTTGCATGTGGCGGTTGGTCCACCATCAGCAAGCTTCTTCCCCTTGCTTCGCGGAACTATGCCAATCGTATTGGTGCAGCATATGTGCCAGCGATTTCGGGAAGATGGACCAGCGAAGAGGCAGAAATGCGGTTACTCGCCTTGGGCCGCATCACTTCTGAAAAAGCGATTTGCCCGGGCCGCCAGCGCGGCCGCGAAGCCCTGCAATCCAAGTGCCGGAAATTCCTGAAGGTTCAGAACGACAGGTGGGGAAATGGATCGCCCGGCAGATGGAGCGCCTGCGCAGGAGCATCCAGGTTCCGGCACCGAATCGCGGCGGAGACGAACCGGAGAGCCGCGAATTTAAAAACCCTCCCCCCGTTCAAGGGGGAGGGCTATTGTCGCTTGGGAGGTGGACCTATGCCGCCGCCGGCCTACGGCCTGCTGCGGTCGCGAGCTCGCGAATGCCGGGTTCGATATGTTGAAGCGCAATGGACGAAATGCCCAGCCGCATGAATCGTGACGGCTTGTCGGTGCGGTCGAAGAAACGGTCGCCCGGTTCGATGATCACGCTGCGGCTGGCCGCCGCCGCCGCGAGATCGCGGGAGTCGGTGCCGCGCGGTCCTTCCAGCCACAGCGAGGTGCCGCCAGCGGAATCGGTAGCGCGCCATTCCGGCAGGAATGCCGAGATCGCGTGCACCAGCCGCTTGCGCCGCTCGTCGAAGGCCGTCGAAAGACGGCGCACCAGCGCCTCGTGATGGCCGAGCGAGAGGAACAGCGCCACCGCGCGCTGGTTGTTGGCCGGCGGGTGGCGCAGCATGAAGCGGCGCAGCGCGCGCAGTTCCGCGATCAGCCCGGCGGAGGCCACGATGTAGCCGAGGCGCAGGCCGGGTGCCAGCGTCTTCGACATCGAGCCGACATAGACGACGCGGCCGGAGCGATCGATGCTCTTCAGCGCCTGCTGTGGGGCCTCGTCCAGCAACTGGCTGTCGTAGCCGTCCTCGATGATGATGTGGTTGTTGCGGTTGGCGCGGGCCAGCAGGTCCTGCCGGCGCTCCTGCGACAGTGGCACCATCGTCGGGCACTGGTGGCTCGGCGTCACGAACACGAAGCCCGTGTCTGCCGGGATCGCCGAGGTGACGATGCCGGACTGGTCGACCGGGACAGGCTGGATGTCGGCGCCGGCCAGCCGGAAGATCGAGCGGGCATCGGGATAGCCGGGGTCTTCCATTGCCACCTTCGAGCCCTTGGTCATCAAGAGTGTGGCCAGCATATAAAGTGCGTTCTGCGCGCCCAGCGTCACGATGATCTCGTCCGGATTGGCGAAGATGCCGCGCCGCGGCAGCAGCCGCGCCTGGATCTGTTCGATCAGCAGCGGGTCGTCGCGGTCGACCATGTCGGAGGCCCAGTTGCGGATCTCCAGCACGGCTAGCGCCATGCGGTTGCACTCGCGCCACTCGGCGGTCGGGAACAGCGCCGGGTCGAACTGGCCGTATACGAACGGATATGACGACTTGATCCAGTTGTCGTGCTTGGCCGGCGGCGGCATGTCGCTGGCGGCGATCTGGCGCAGCTTCTTCCAGTCGATCTCGTTGGCCTGTTCCGGTGTCTTCTGCGGCCGTGCCGGCGTCGCCAGAACCTCCGGGTTCACGAAGTGACCGCGCCGTTCGCGTGCCACCAAAAAGCCTTGATCGACCAGCTGCTGGAAGGCGAGCACCACGGTGCCGCGCGCCACGCCGAGCTTCTCGGCGAGGATCCGGCATGAGGGGAGCGGCATGGACGCGGCGATCTGACGGTCGAGGATCGCGGCCACGATGGCTTGGCGGATCTGCGCCTGCAGGGTCTGGCCGGACTCGGCCGAAATCCTGAACAGGCCCGACCATATCGCGGTGTCGTTACGCTGTGGCATATTCGGGCGCTCCTCGTTGGTCAGTCTTTTTTGTTTTGTGGACCATTGGACTGTATGATTGGTACAAGGGGTTGCGCCAATCAATTTTTCTGATCGCTGGGATTTATGCCAGTGATCCTTCATTCCCGCCGGTGAACACCAAAAAGTAGAAATTTCCCGCTCTGGTTGGCGTGGCAGGATGCATGCCCCGCTCCATTTCGCGCGGACGCAAAAATGTGCGCGCCGATTGGCTTGAACCGATTGAAACTCCGCTAGATAAGTTCGCTGCAAGCCTGTCGCTTGCCGCACTCGCTCTGCTAAAGTCTGAACCGACCCTGCCATAGTCTGGAGATCGCCGTGGACCGCACCGCCTTCGACAAACAGCTCGCCGCCCTGCGCGCCCATCGCGCGGCAACTCCGATGGACATGCGCGAGGCCTTCGCCGCCGATCCGGACCGCTTCAAGCGCTTCTCGGCGCTGGACGGCGACCTGTTGCTCGACTGGTCCAAATGCGCGGTCGACGGCAAGACGATGGAACTGCTCGAAAGCCTGGCCAAGGCGGCCGACCTCGAGGGCCGACGCGCCGCGATGTTTTCCGGCAAGCACATCAACATCACCGAGGATCGCGCCGTGCTGCACACGGCGCTGCGCAACCTCGACGGCAAGGGCTTGCATGTAGACGGACAGGACGTGCAGAAGGATGTCCGTTCGGTGCTGGATGCGATGAGCGTCTTTGCCGACGCCATCCGCTCCGGCAAGGCGGCCGGCCACACCGGCAAGAAGATCACCGACATCGTCAACATCGGTATCGGCGGTTCGGATCTCGGCCCGGTGATGGCGACGCTGGCGCTCGCCCCCTATCATGACGGGCCGCGCGCGCATTACGTCTCCAACATCGACGGCGCCCACATGCACGACACGCTGAAGGGCCTTTCGGCGGAAACGACGCTGTTCATTGTCGCGTCCAAGACCTTCACCACCGTCGAGACCATGACCAATGCCGAGACGGCGCGCAAATGGGTGGAGGCCAAACTCGGCAAGGAAGCCGTCGGCAAGCACTTTGCCGCCGTCTCCACCGCGCTCGACCTGGTTGCCAAATTCGGCATCGAGAAAGACCGCGTCTTCGGTTTCTGGGACTGGGTCGGCGGGCGCTACTCGGTCTGGGGTGCCATCGGCCTGCCGGTGATGATTGCCGTCGGACCTGAGAATTTCCGCGCCCTCCTGGCCGGCGCGCATGAGATGGACGAGCATTTCCAGTCCGCGCCGCTGAACAGGAACCTGCCGGCGTTGCTCGGCCTTGTCGGTTTCTGGCACCGTGTCGTCTGCGGTTATCCGGCTCGCGCCGTCATTCCTTATGACCAGCGCCTGTCGCGCCTGCCGGCCTATCTGCAGCAGCTCGATATGGAATCGAACGGCAAGAGCGTCATGCTGGACAATGGCAAGGCGGTGACGCCGACCGGTCCGCTGGTGTGGGGCGAGCCGGGCACCAATGGCCAGCACGCCTTCTTCCAGTTGCTGCACCAGGGCACCGACATCATCCCGGTCGAGTTCATCGCCGCCGCGATCGGCCATGAACCGGACCTCAAACACCATCATGATCTGCTGTTGGCCAATGTCGTGGCGCAGTCGGAAGCGCTGATGAAGGGGCGCACGCTGGAGGAAGCGCGTGCGCAGATGCTGGCCAAGGGCATGAAGCCGGAACAGGTCGACAAAATCGCGCCGCACCGCGTCTTTTCCGGCAACCGGCCCTCGCTCACGATCCTTTACCGCAAGCTCGACCCGCGCACTTTCGGCCGACTGATCGCGCTCTACGAGCATCGCGTCTTCGTCGAAGGCACGCTCTACGACATCAATTCCTTCGACCAATGGGGTGTCGAACTCGGCAAGGAGCTCGCCACCAGCCTGCTGCCTGTCGTTGAAGGCAAGGAGAATGCCGCCAAGAGGGATGCCTCGACCGCGGGACTGGTGGGACATATCCACCGGCTGAGCGGACGGGAGTGACGGGTTTGGCGGGCATCAAGGGTATCCTTTTCGACAAGGACGGAACGCTGATCGATTTCCACGCCACCTGGGGAGGCGTGGCCGATCGCATGGCGCTGGAAGCGGCGAACGGCGACCGTGCCAGGGCCGACGCGCTGCTGGCCAAGGCCGGCTATGATTTTGAGACGAAGGGCTTCAAGCCGGACTCCGTCTTTGCCGCCGGCACCAATGCCGACATCATCGCGCTGTGGTTTCCCGAATTGTCGGCGGCCGAACAGCGCGATGCGCTGGACCATTTCAACGCAATCAGCACCGAACAGGGCTCGGCGCTCGCCGTGCCGCTGCCCGGCATTGCCGAGTCGCTCGCAGCGCTGCATGCGAAATCCTATCGGCTAGGCGTCGCCACCAACGATTCCACCGCCGGCTGCGAGCGCACGCTTTCGGCCATCGGCATGGCGCAGCTGTTCGAGGCTGCCTATGGCTACGACGCGGTCGCCAACCCGAAGCCCGCGCCGGACGCGGTGATCGCCTTCTGCGACCTCACCGGCCTGAAGCCTTCCGAGATCGCCATGGTCGGCGACAACCGGCACGATCTCGACATGGCCCGCGCCGGCGGCTGCGGCCTGGCGGTCGGCGTGCTGTCCGGCACCGGCACGCGCGAGTCGCTGGCGCCGCTGGCCGACGTGGTGCTGGCTTCGGTTGCGGACCTGCCGGCGTTTCTGGCAGGGAGAGGGTGACAGAGCGTTCGCCGCTTGGCGCCCTTTCTCCGGGGAGATAAAGGCGCTGGGGCCCGGTCGAATGGAGATGCGTTGTGCACGACCCCTTCCAGCACGCCACCCTCGGTGTCGGCGTCTTCTACCGTGATCCATGGGCTGCGCTCGGATGGCTCGAGCGTGCGTTCGGTTTCCAGCGCAGCATGCTGGTCACTGATCCATCGGGCCGGCTGATGCATTCCGAAATGCGCTTCGCCGACGCCTATATCGTCGTCGACCATGAATGGGCGGACGACATCGCCAGCCCTGTCTCGGTCAATGGCAAGAATACGCAGCGCGTGTATCTGAAGCTGCCCAGCGGCCTCGACGAGCATTGCGAACAAGCGCGTTTCGCCGGTGCCGAGATCGTGCAGGAGCCTGCCGATCAGTTCTATGGCGAGCGCACCTACAGGGCACGTGACCCGGAAGGCCACGTCTGGACCTTTGCCGAGACCATGCGGCATGTCCCGCGAGACGAAGCGGAGCAATTGAGCGGCTGCCAAATCGACGGCTGGCACCGGGAATAGCTCCGACACTCCTTTTCCCCCAAGGGGAGAAGGGACGCCAACACAGGCTCTTCATTTGACACCACCTTCACATTCTTCTGGCTTGATCGCGACGGATCGGAGATTGTCTGCACCTCGGTTGCGTCGGCTGGTGCCGGCGAGCAGGGCGATCGGGCAGGCCAATGTCAGCAAGTAGGATGGAAACATGCAGATCGGAATGATGGGACTGGGCAGGATGGGCGCCAATATGGTCAGGCGCCTGCAGCGCGACGGCCATGAATGTGTCGTCTACGACATCAACCCGGCCAGCGTCGAAGCCCTGGTCAAGGAAGGGGCGACCGGCTCCGGTTCACTGGAGGAGTTCATCGGCAAGCTGGCCAAGCCGCGTGCCGTCTGGCTGATGCTGCCTGCCGCGATCACCGGCAAGGTCGCCGATCAGGTCGCAGCTCTCCTCGACAAGGGCGACATCATCATCGACGGCGGCAATTCCAATTATCGCGACGCGGTCGATCTCGGTGCCAGATATGCCGAAAAGGGCATCGCCTTCGTTGATGTCGGCACCAGCGGCGGTGTCTGGGGCCTGGAGCGCGGCTACTGCCTGATGATCGGCGGACCCGATGCTGCCGTGAGACATCTCGATCCGATCTTCGCCTCCTTGGCGCCAGGCGCCGATCATGGGGCTACGCCCGACAAGGCCGCCGGCACTGCTCCGTTTGGTTATCTGCATTGCGGCCCGAGCGGCGCCGGCCATTTCGTCAAGATGGTGCACAACGGTATCGAATATGGCGTCATGGCCGCCTATGCGGAGGGCGTGAACATCCTCAAAGCCGCCGGTTCCGGCAAGGCCAAGCGCAGCGCCGATGCCGAGACCACGCCGCTGTCCGAGCCGCAATATTATCAGTTCGACATCGATCTGCCGGCGGTCACCGAAGTGTGGCGGCATGGTTCGGTCATCGGCTCCTGGCTGCTCGATCTTACCGCCGGCGCGCTGAAGGCGGATCCTGCGCTGGCGCAGTTCGGCGGCCGCGTTTCCGATTCCGGCGAGGGCCGCTGGACGCTGAAGGCCGCCATCGACACCGGCGTGCCGGCGCCAGTGCTTTCGGCCGCACTTTTCGACCGTTTCTCCTCGCAGGGCGAGTCGGCCTTCGCCGACAAGCTTCTGTCCGCCATGCGCTATGCCTTCGGCGGCCATCTCGAGAAGCCGAAGGCATAAGGAGAAGCGATCATGGCAGCAGCGGCTGAAACCCGATCGGATGTGCTTGTGCTCTTCGGCGCCACCGGCGACCTGGCGCACAAGAAGATCTTCCCGGCACTCTATTCGATGGTGGAGCGCGACCACCTGAAAGAGCCGATCATCGGCATCGCCTATGACGACTGGACGGTGGAGAAGCTGGCCGAGCGTGCGCATGACGGCATCAAGGCGGCTCTCGGGAAAGTGGACGAAAAGGTGTTCGCCAGGCTGGTCGGCCTGTTGCGCTACGTCAGCGGCGATTACCGCAGCCAGGAAACCTTCGACAAGCTGAAGGAAGCGCTGAACGGCTTCCGTCACCCGCTCTACTACCTGGCCGTGCCACCCTCGATGTTCGAGCCGGTTGTGCAGGGGCTGGAACAGTCCGGCGGTGCCGCCGGCGCCAGACTGATGGTGGAAAAGCCGTTCGGGCGTGACCTGCAGTCGGCGCGCTGGCTGAACCGGGTCCTGCACATCGTCTTCGATGAGAATTCGATCTTCCGCATCGACCACTATCTCGGCAAGGAAGCGATCCAGAATCTGCTCTATTTCCGTTTCGCCAACTCCTTCCTGGAGCCGATCTGGAACCGCAACTATGTCGAGAGCGTGCAGATCACCATGGCCGAGGATTTCGGCGTGCAGGGGCGCGGCAAGTTCTATGACGAGGTCGGCTGCATCCGCGACGTCATCGAGAACCATCTGCTCAACATCATGCTGCTCCTGGCCATGGAGCCGCCGTCGGGCCGCTCGGCCGAGGACCTGATCGACGAGAAGGTGCAGGTGCTGAAGGCCGTGCGCACGCTGACCAAGGACGATGTGGTGCGCGGACAGTTTGCCGGCTATCTGAAAGAGCCTGGCGTGGCGCCGGGTTCCACGGTCGAGACCTTCGCCGCGGCGCGTTTCTTCGTCGACACATGGCGCTGGCAGGATGTGCCTTTCTTCATCCGCGCCGGCAAGAACCTGCCGGTGCGCGCTACCGAAGTGGTGGTCCGGCTCAAGCGGCCGCCGCTCGACGTGTTCGATGCGATTGCGCCCGACGAGACCAACTATCTGCGCTTTCGCATCAACCCGGAAATCTCGATCAGCATCGGCGCCCGCCGCAAGCAGGCCGGCGATGAAATGGTCGGTGAACAGGTGGAGCTTTCGGCGGTGGACGATTCCGCCGGCGACATGGAGCCGTATGAGCGCCTGATCGGTGACGCTATGAACGGCGATGTGCGCCTGTTCACGCGGCAGGATGCGTCGGAAGCGGCCTGGCGCATCGTCGGCCCGATACTCGACGACAAGAGCCAGCCCGCGATCTACGAGCCTGGCACCTGGGGGCCGGCCGAGGCGATGGTCAAATTCGGGCCGCCGAACGGCTGGATCGACCCGGCAAAATAGGGTCTGCGACACAGGGCTGCGCACAGAAAAAGACCGGGACGCTGGGCGTCCCGGCCGAAGCAGAGGCTGAAGAGCCTCTCGGGAGGGAAGAACACATCCGGTGCTACGGGAGGAATCACCGGATGATTTTTTCAGCATGCAGCAAGAATCTTGTGCACGCGAAGCATGAGATTCTGTTTTTTAGGCAATACACGCAAAAATAGGCGGCATTCTTCCAGGCAATCGCAGGTGGCGTAGAAGCATGTTCTTCCGCCAGGGTTGAATTAGCTGCTTTGCATGAAAGAGAAGACCGTCGCCCGGGTTATCTCGCCGGCCGCTGTGCCAAAGTCGGTCACGGGGTATTCGGCGATCGCTGCCAGCCGCTCGCGCGGCAGATAGGCGCGGCCCGGATCGCCGACCAGGACTATGATACCGGCGGCAAGGCAGCGGTCGAGGAACGCGGTGACGCGCTTTGCGAGCCGGCGTTCGTAGAACAGGTCGCCGACCGTTATCAGGTCGACACGCGGCGGCTCTCCGATGGTCAGATCGGAGAGCAGGGGCTCGATCGTCACATCGTTCAAGGCGGCGTTGAGGCGCAGCGCTGCAATCGCGTGCGCGTCGATGTCCACGGCGGTCACACTGCCAGCGCCTGCCTTAGCGGCCGCGATGGCGACAAGGCCGGAGCCGGTGCCCAGGTCGAGCACGGTCCGCCCGCGCACCGTTTCGGGATGATCGAGCAGATGGCGTGCCAGCACGGCCCCGCCTGCCCATTGATAGGCCCAATAGGGCGAGAGCCTGCTTCGCTGTTCGGTCAGGCGGCGCAGGCCGCTGCCGGGACGTGCGCCATGCAGCCGGATTTCGGGAATGTCGGGAACCGCGGCGACCGGCAGGTTGGCGGCGATGAAGGTCGCGATCTCGCCTGTCGCGTCGACGACGGCAGCTTCGATCTCATGGGGCTTATGTGTCACGGCATGCATGCCAGCAAGCCTAAACCGGCGCTCGGCATCACGCCATGAAGATCAGCGCCATGCCGGCCACCACCAGCGCCGCACCCGCCCAGGCGCCGGCGGCCGGTCGTTCGCCGGTGCGCAGCCACAGCAGCGGCAGGATGAGGACGGGCGAGGTTGCCGACAAGGTCGAGACGATGCCGACCTTGCCGCCGGAAAGGGCAAACAGCAGCAGCGTCATGCCGATCGCCAGCGCGAGGATGCCGGTCAGCGCGGTCATCGCCGCCACCTTCCAGGTCAGCGGGCCTTTGGGCTTCAACGCGGGAATAGGCAACTGGATCATGACGCTGAGGAAGGCCGCAGCGACGCCGACCCTGAGCATCGAGGCCACGAACGGGTCGATGCCGGTTTCCATCACCGGTCGCGCGATGATGGAGCCGATCGCCTGGCCGGTCGCGGCGCCGAGCCCAAGCGCCACGCCGATCCACAGCGGCCCTTTCACCGTCTCCCATTGATGAAGCTGCGATCGGCGTTTGCCGAACAGGATGGCCAGCAGGACGCCGGCGACGACAAGCGCCATGCCGAAGAGCGCCTTGGCGGTCAGCGTCTCACCGAGCAGCAGCCAGCCGAGGACCGCTGCGATCGGCGCGTTGAGCGCAAACAGGATGCCGGAACGGCGAGGACCGACCCTGTTCAGCGTAGCGAACAGCAATGTGTCGCCGATGAAGATGCCGATGAAACCCGAGGCGAGAAGCGGCAGCACATTGGCCGCCTCTAGCTCTCGCCATGAGCCGGTCGCCAGCACATAAAGCGCCAGCATGGCGGTGACGAAGATCTGGCGCAGACGGTTGAAGGCCGGCGCGCCGAGATGACCGGCCGGACCTGCCGAGATGATGCCGGTCAGCGCCCAGCAGGTTGCGGCGCCGAGCGCTGCGAGTTCGTGGATGGGCATCGGTCCTCGGTCGGGTCAGATTGGGTGGTCGACCGCTTGTACTGTTCGCGCGACGCCCCAGCCGGCGCAGGCCAGGTACGCATCCGCGCAGACATATTCGGCTTTCCAGCAATGCGGGTTGTCGATCTCGCGGAATTCCGTGCCCTTCGCAAGCGGTAGATCGTGTGGAACGTTGCGCCAGCACGATCGGCAGGCGGCAATGCGGTGGCCGCATACGCCGCCGCCACCCTTAACCTCTCCCGTGGAAACGGGGAGAGGGGTCGCGGCCAGTCTCTCTTCTCCCCGTCCTTCGCGGGGAGAAGATGCCGGCAGGCAGATGAGGGGCAGTGCAAACGTTATCGGTCAGGTGCCCAGCATGAACTGGCCACCGCCTTTCCCCTCAACTTCACTCATGCTAAGAACCCAGCTCCTGGGATAACCGAAGCACAGCCTCGAAACCCGATACGCAACACCACGCCGTATCGGAGGCCCTTCCGTCGCGGTGAGACGCGCGACGGGGCGGACACGTGAACCTTCGGATATTCTTCCTGGCTTTCGCCACCTTTGCCACCGGCACCGCGGAAAACATCGTCATCGGCATCCTGCCGGGCATCGCTTCCGGCCTTGATATCTCGATCGGCCTTGCCGGCCAATTGACGGCGGTCTTCTCGATCACCTTCGCGCTCACCGCTCCGCTGGCGCTTTTGCTGGCGACGCGGCTGGAACGCAAGACCATGCTGGGTCTGGCGCTGCTGCTGTTCATCGCCAGCAATGTGCTTGCAGCAGCCAGCCCTGGCTACGCGGTTCTGTTCGCGGCCCGTATCGGCATGGCGGCAGCCAGTGCCACAGCCTGCCTTGTCGCCACCATGCTGGCAACCGAACTGGCCGGCCCTGCCAAGCGCGGCCGGGCGATCGGCATCATCTTCATGGGCATCAGTGGTTCCATGGTGCTGGGCGTGCCGGCAGGGATGCTGGTCGGCGAACGCTTTGGCTGGCGCGCCGTCTTTGTCGCGCTTGCCCTGCTGGCCTTGGCCGTTCTCGCCATTTGCCTGCGCACGCTGCCGACGGCGGGGCGTAACAGCCCGGCGGCATCGGGATATCTGCAGCATCTGCGATCGCGGCCCCTGGTTGCCGCCCAGCTTGTCTCGATCCTGATGATCGGCGGTCATTTCACGCTGTTCGCCTATCTGGCGCCCTATCTCACCGAGGTGGTCGGCGTCGCAACGGGAAATGTCGCGCTGTTCTTCCTGGCTTTCGGTGTTGCCGGCATATGCGGAGGCTATTGCGGCGGCTGGCTGGCAGATGCCGTCGGGCCGCGTTTCGCCATCGTGGCGACGCCGCTCGCCTATCTGGTCGCGCTTCTCGCCATACCGCTCGCGGCGAAAGCGCCCGGGCTTTTCATCGTCGCGATGATGGCCTGGGCGATGATCAGCTGGATGATCTCGCCTGTGGTGCAGAGCTTCCTCATGGCGACAGGGCCGCAGACAGCGGAAGCCGGCGTCAGCCTCAACCTGTCGGCCATGCATATCGGCGTTGGTCTCGGCACCGCTCTGGGTGGCCTGGTGCTGGCTTGGTTGCCCTTGCAGAGCCTGCCCTGGCTGGGTGGGCTCCTGGCCGCGGGAGCCTTGGCCGCCGCCCTCGTCGCCGTGCGTTCTGGCGCGGAGGCGCCTCGGATCACGCAGCCGGCTGGCATTTTCTAACAGTTGACGCAAAACCCACCTTTTATTTTAACGTCCGGCAAAGCGGCGAACCCTTAGGAGGAAGGCTTCGTCCGGGGCATTGCGATGAAACTCGACTTCTTGACGCTTTACATCGTCATCCTGCTCAACTCGCTGACGGTGGCGGTCATCTGGGGCGCGATCGCCTATCGCTACCGCAATTTCGCGGCGGCGCGCGTGTGGCTGGCCGGATGCGTGCTGTCCACCATCGGCGGCTGCGTGCTGGCCCTGCAGGGCAATGAGGGCAGCTATGTGCCCGCCGTCGTCGGCAACGGTTTCGTCATTTTCGGCTTCTGCATGTTCTGGATCGGCGTGCGCGTCTTCTACGGCCAGTCCGGTGGCCTGAAGGCGAGCGTGGCGATCACCGCCGGCAGCCTGTTCCTGCTGCTGCTTCTGTTCGGCAGCCTGCAAGGCCGCAATCTCGTCTACGCCGGTGGTCAGTCGGTGCCGCTGGTGCTTGCTGCCTGGTATCTGCTGCGCTGGCATCGCAAGGATCTCGGCGCGATGATCGCGGCCATCGCCATGATTGTCGGCATCCTCGGCCATCTCATCGAAAGCCTCTTGAATGTCGGACTGATGCTGGGGCGCGTCGACCAGGACTTCTACACGACGGTGGAATCCTACGCGCTGTTGTGCGTCATCTTCTCGGGCGTGGTGTGGAACTTCGGCTTCACCATCATGTCGATCGGGCGGCTGCGCGAGGAACTTGCCGAACTTGCCCAGACTGACGACCTCACCGGTATTCCCAATCGGCGCCATTTCCTGGCCTTGCTGGAAGCCGAGGACAAGCGCACGCGCCGCACCGGCCGCCATTTCTCGCTGATGTTGATCGATATCGATCACTTCAAGCGTTACAACGACACCAACGGCCATGCCTTCGGCGACCGTATTCTGCGGCAGTTCGCCGAGATCGCCACCTCCATGGTGCGCGGCAGCGACATGGTGTTCAGGCTCGGCGGCGACGAGTTCGCCATCATCTTGCCGGA
Source organism: Mesorhizobium sp. NPDC059054 (assembly GCF_042739215.1). Classification (NCBI taxonomy): domain Bacteria; kingdom Pseudomonadati; phylum Pseudomonadota; class Alphaproteobacteria; order Hyphomicrobiales; family Phyllobacteriaceae; genus Mesorhizobium; species Mesorhizobium sp. NPDC059054. The sequence goes on along the minus strand of NZ_JBHYHV010000003.1, from coordinate 251,432 downwards.
GACGACGGCGCGCCAGGCGGAAAAGGTCGCGTCCGTCCTCGTGGCCACCGTGCGCGAAGGCAGCGGCAAGACAGAGGACGAGGAGCGCTTCACCATCAGCTTGGGCATCGCGGAATGGACGCCCGACATCTACGTCGCCGCCGTCGACCTCACCGCCAAGGCGGATGAGGCCCTCTATCGCGCCAAGGCGGCCGGTCGTGACGGCTACGCCATTTCCGGCATGAAGAACCGCCGGCCGGCCGGGCAGAGCCATCTCAAACTGGTGGTTTCGTAAGGAGGCTGGCCGTCACTTGTCCCTTGGGGGGAGGATGCCTGTTCGAAATGCTCCTGCTGTTTGCCGTGGGCGCTCCATGGGCATCATTTTGAACTCCGAAACGCCGTATTGACAGGGTTTCGATGCCCGTCTAAATTTTTCTTCGCCTGTTAAGCAGGCAGGTGGCAACGGGGCCACCCAATCAGATCAAGGCAAGAAGGCCTCCCTTTGACTTCGGAAACGAAGCCATCGGGAGGCCTTTGTCGTTTTGGCGATACCGACCGAGATGCCGATGGGGAACCGGCGCCGGACGGCTATGAGCAAGGGGCTTGCGCCGGCGAACCGCCAATGGTTCCCGCGCGCCTTCCGAACCATGGCCTGAATGCGCTTCCACCGGGAAAGCGGGTGAGGACAAGGACGTCCAATCGCGACGACAGCCGCACACGCAACGCGATTGAGCCCTGGGAGGGTGCCATGAACAACAAGACGGAGATCGAGACGCTCGATAGCGTCGATCACATATTGGGAGAAGAATACGAACATCAGCCCGTGCCGATGGCGGCGCGGCGCTCGACCTTTTCGGTGACGACGGTCTGGATCGGTTTTCCGATGATCATCACCGGCGCCATGACCGGTTCCATCCTCGTGCTCGGCATGGGCTTCACCAGCGCGCTGTGGGCGATGGTGATCGGCAACCTCATCATGTTCGCCTATGTCGGTGCGCTGGGGCTTCTTGGAACCAGCCGCGGCATGAACTTCGCGCTGCTGGCCTCGATCGTGTTCGGCCGCAAGGGCTATGTCTTCGCCTCCGGCCTGCTGTCGACGCTGCTGCTCGGCTGGTATGCGGTGCAGACCGGCATCACCGGCGCGCTGATCAGTTCGGCCTATGACCTCAATTATGTCGCGATGACCATCGTCGCCGGCCTGCTCTACATCGGCATCACCTTCGTCGGCGTGCATGGGCTGCACCTGATCGGGCTGGTCTCGGTGCCGCTCTTCGTCATCCTCGGCGGCTGGGTGGTGTTCGATGCCGCTTCAGCCTCCGGCTGGCAGGCGATCCTCGCCTATCCCGGCAACAATGGCGCGGCTACGATGTCCATGGGCGTGGGGTTGACCGTCGTCATCGCGCTCTTCATCGACGCCGGCACGGTGAGTGCCGACTTCAACCGCTGGGCCAGGGACGGCAGGAGCTCGCTGATCGCGACCTTCAGCGCCTTCCCCTTCGCCAACCTGATCGCCATGCTGGTCGGCGGCATCATGACGGCCGCCCTTGCTGTTCCGAATGCCAACCCGTTCGGTGCCGACAACATGTTCGGCTACATGAACGGCAAGCAGATGGTGTTCCTCAGCGCACTCGCCTTCGTGTTCCTCTATCTCAACCTGGGCTCTGTCTGCGCGCACTGCCTCTACAACGCTGCCACCGGCTGGTCGCGCATCTTCGGCACCCGCATGCGCGTGATGGCCGTGCTTCTCGGCGCCATCGGCATCGCAGTCGCGGCAGGCAATGTCTGGGCCTTCTTCATCCAGTGGCTGTCGCTGCTCGGCATCCTGGTTCCGCCGATCGGCGCCATCATCCTGGTCGACCAGTATCTGGCCCGCAAGAACGCCGAGATCGACCGCGACTGGCGCCCGACCGCCTTCATCGCCTGGATCATCGGCTCGGCGGTGGCGGTCGTCGTCGAATTCTATCTGCCGCATTTATCGACCGCGATCAGCGCGGCGCTCGCCGGCGGCATCGCCTATGCGGCGCTGGCGCTGCGGCCGTCGCCGGAGCGGGCAACCGCATGATGTTCCGGACGAGGCCCGGTCGCCGGGCCTCGTCTCAACGTTTGAAAGTAAAGGAAACTGCCTGATGCCTGATTATGAGATCTACTCGCTGGGCGATTTTGTCCTGCAACGGGGGGCGACGCTGCGTGATGCCAAGCTTGCCTACAAGACCTTCGGCAAGCTGAATGCCAAGAAGGACAATGTCGTCGTCTTCCCGACCTGGTATTCCGGCCAGCACGTCGACAATGAATGGCTGATCGGCAAGGGCATGACGCTCGACCCGGCGAAATACTTCATCATCATCCCGAACATGTTCGGCAACGGGTTGTCGTCGTCGCCCAGCAACACGCCCGAACCCTACAACAAGTCGCGTTTCCCGCAGGTGACGGCCTACGACAATGTCCGCGCCCAGCACCAGTTGGTGACCGAGAAGTTCGGCATCAAGAAACTGAAGCTGGTCGTCGGCTGGTCGATGGGCGCGCTGCAGACCTTCCATTGGGGGGCGATGTATCCCGACATGGTCGAGCGCATCGCACCGTTCTGCGGTTCGGCCAAATGCTCGCGCCACAATTTCGTGTTCCTGGAAGGCGTGAAGGCGGCGCTGACCGCCGACTCTGCCTGGAACAATGGCTGGTATGACGACAAGCCGGAAAAGGGCCTGCGCGCCATGGCCCGCGTCTATGCCGGTTGGGGCTTCTCGCAAGCCTTCTATCGCCAGGAACTCGACCTCAAGACGCTGGGTTATTCCTCGCTGGAGGATTTCCTGGTGGCCTTCTGGGAAGGTTTCTTCCTGCCCAAGGACGCCAACAACCTTTTGACCATGCTGTGGACCTGGCAGAACGGCGACATCAGCGACAACGAGCTCTACAAGGGCGATTTCAAGAAGGCGCTCAAGGCTATCAAGGCCAAGGCTTTCGTCATGCCAAGCCGCACCGATCTCTACTTCCCGCCGGAAGACAGCGAGTTCGAGGTGGCCAGCATGCCGAATGCCAAATTCGTTCCGTACGAGTCGGTCTGGGGTCATTTCGCGGGCGGGCCGGGAACCAGCCCGAACGACGTCAAATTCCTCGACGGCAAGCTGAAGGAACTGCTGGCCAGTTGACCCATGAAGCGGCCGGCCTCAAGCTGCGCGGCCGGCCGCCGCATTCAGCAAGAATAACAACGAAATCCAGCGGCACTGGGGAACTTTGGGAGCGTATATTGACGAGATCAAGCAATACCTCCGAACCGTGGCGCGTCGGCGTCCTCTTCTCGCGCACCGGCTTCATGGCCGTGATCGAGGAGACGCAATTGCGCGGCACGCTGACGGCGATCGAAGAAATCAATGCTGCCGGCGGCATCAATGGCCGGCCGCTCGAGCCGGTGGTCTATGATCCCGGTTCCGAGGCCACCGCTTTCGGCCGCTATGCCAAGAAGCTGATGGTCGAAGATGGCGTTTCCACCATCTTCGGCTGTTACACCTCATCCAGCCGCAAGGCCGTGCTGCCGGTGGTCGAAAGGCTGAACGGGCTGCTGTGGTATCCGACGCTCTATGAGGGTTTCGAATTCTCGCCCAACGTCATCTACACCGGAGCGACGCCGAACCAGAACAGCGTCGAACTCTGCCGCATCCTGATGGAGCGCTACGGCACCCGCTTCTATTTCATCGGCGCCGACTACATCTATCCGCGCGAATCCAACCGCATCATGCGTGAATTGATCCGCAACAGCGGCGGCACGGTCGTGGGCGAGTCCTATGTGCGCATGGGCGCGTCGCGGGGCGAGTTCCTGCCCGTGATGCGCGACGTCAAGCGTGCGCAGCCCGACGTCATCTTCTCGACTGTCGTCGGTGACGGCACGGTCTATCTCTACCAGGCCTATGCCGATCTCGGGCTGGATCCCAAGGTGATGCCGATCGCCAGCCTGACCACGACGGAAGCCGAGATCCGCGCCATGGGTTATGATGTCGGCGAAGGCCACATCACCGCGGCGCCCTATTTCCAGGGCGTCGGCAGCGAGCGCAACTCATCCTTCGTGCGCGACTACAAGAAGCGCTACGGCGATGACGAGCCGACCAACATGTGCCTGGAGGCGTCCTATTTCCAGGTCAATGCCTTCGCCAAGACGCTCGAACAGACGAACTCGATGGACACCGAGATCCTGCGCGCTTCCGTGATGGGATCGGAGTTCGAGGCGCCGCAAGGCGATGTCGCCATCAACCCCTTATGGGGCCATGCCGATCTGTGGACGCGCATCGGTCGCGCCAACCGGCAGGGCCAGTTCGACCTCGTTTATGAATCGCCATCCTGCGTCCTGTCGGACCCTTATCTGCTGGGTTACGGGCGCAGCCTTGGCCAGAAAAATCTCGAGCTCGCATAGCGCGGCGGGGAGGAGAGAATGCAGGAAACCATCGACATCGCAAGATTTGCCCGCGAACCGCAGGGCGCGGGCGCCAGGAAGGACGCAAGCGGTCGCGACGCCCCTTCCGGTCCGTCCTCTTCGCGTTCGTTCTGGAACCTCAAGGTGGCCGTCATCGTCGATCGCGATGACGACGGCGAACGACTGATCCGCGAACTGCAGCGCCTGCGCTGCGACGTGCATCACGAATGGCCGATGCCCTCGCAGATACCGGCGCAATACGACGTCGTCTTCTGCGTGCTTTCACCCGACCTGCCGCAGCGCCTGCCCTGGATCCCCGGTGAGCCGGCCTCGGCACTGGTCGTCATCGATCCCGGCACCGGCATGCTCGACCTCAACCTGCTCCACAATTGCGCGGCCCACGGCGTGCTGCATTATCCGGTGACATCGCGCTCGGTGCAGTCGACGCTGGCACTGGCGCGCGGTCATTTCCTCTATGAGCGCAGGCTGAGAGGTCGCATCGAAAAGCTGGACGAGAGCCTGCGCACCATGCGCAGCGTCGAGCGGGCGAAGTCGCTGCTTATGCGGCTAAAGAATGTCAGCGAGGAAGAGGCTTACAACTATCTCCGGCGCCAGGCGATGGAACGGCGCGTCACGATCGGCGCTGTCGCCAGCGCCATCATTGACTCCTACGAACTTCTTGGCTAGCGTTCGATCATCGGCAGCAACGACGCTGCCGTCGAAATACAGGTAACGGAACCTCACGACTTTCGCGGAAGCGGGACGTGGGGTTTTTTGTTGCTTACGACCTTACTCTAGCGAACCGGCATGGTTCGCAGCGGCGTCGCTGCCGCGAAAAACAACAGGGCAATACGGCCTCGAAACGGTCTGCTTCGGCAGCTCGCTTCGGGGCCTTTTTTGTTTTCAGGGGAGAAGAAGGTGAAAAGCAATCGTCGCAGTTTTCTGAAGGCCACAGCCGCTTTCGGCACCGTGTCCCTCGTCGGGTTCCCGCATATCTGGAGCAAGAATTCCTCGCTCGCCTACGCCGCCGACGGGGAGATCAAGGTGGGGGTGCTGTTCTCGCTCACCGGCACCACCGCCATCATCGAGGAGTCGCTCAACAAGGCGACGATCATGGCGATCGAGGAAATCAATGCCGCCGGCGGCATCAACGGCAGGAAGCTCGTGCCGGTGGTCGAGGATCCGGCCTCCGATCCGGCGACCTTCGCCGAAAAAGCCCGCAAGCTGGTGCTGTCCGACAAATGCGTTTCGGTGTTCGGCTCCTACACCTCGGCCAGCCGCAAGGCGGTGCTGCCGGTGTTCGAGAAGCAGAACAATCTCTACTGGTACCCGACCCTCTATGAGGGCCGCGAATGCTCCAAGAACGTCATCTACACCGGCGCCGTGCCCAACCAGCAGCAGGACGATTTCGTCCCCTGGCTGGTCGAGAAGTTCGGCAAGCGCTGGTACCTGATCGGCTCGAACTACATCTATCCCAAGGAAGAGAACAACTACTGCAAGAAGCTGCTGGCCGAGCTCGGCGCCGAAGTGGTGGCCGAGGAATATGTGCCGCTCGGCCATTCGGAATTCTCGTCCGTCATCAACAAGCTGAAGGCTGAGAAGCCGAACGTCATCTTCTCGACGGTGGTCGGCGACTCCGTCGTCGCGCTGCATCGCCAGTACCACGCCGCCGGCCTCGATCCCGAGAAGATGCCGATGGCGAGCCTCACCACCTCGGAGAACGAAGTGGCGGCGATGGGCGGCGAGGCGGCCGCGGGCCACTTCACGTCGGCGCCTTACTTCATGGTGTGGGACTCGCCCGAGAACCACAAATTCGTCGATGCCTACAAGAAGCGCTGGGGCGGCGACAAGGTCACCCACTTCGTGTCCGAACCGTCCTATTTCCAGATCTACCTGTTCAAGCAGGCGGTCGAGAAACTGGCCGGCTCCGACATCTCGCCCAACGCCATCCGCGAGGCGGTCAAGGGCCAGGAACTGGTGGCGCCGCAGGGCAAGGTCCGCGTCGAGCCGGAGAACCTGCACACCTGGCTGTGGCCGAAGATCGGCCAGTGCCAGGCCGACGGCCAGTTCAAGATCCTGAAGCAGTCGGCCAACTGGCTCGAGCCCTCGCCCTACAAGGCCTACCCCAACCAGCACTGCACGGCCGAAGGCCTGAAGCAGAGCTGACAATGCGATACCCGGTGGCGGGCTTCGCACCGCCACCGCCTCCTCTTTTCCGGAAGAAGCGGCGACATGGAAATCTTCGTCTCCCAGATCATGACGGGCCTGAGCATCGGCTCCATCCTGCTTTTGGTCGCGCTCGGCCTCGCTATCATCTACGGCGTCACCGGCGTCATCAATCTTGCCCATGGCGAGTTCGTCATGCTGGGCGCCTACGCGGCCTGGTTCCTGCAGACGCAGTTCGGGCTCGGTCTGCTGGCCAGCCTGGTGCCGATCTTCCTGCTACTTGCCTTGTTTGGTTGGCTCATCGAGGCGCTGGTCATTCGCCATCTCTACGATCGGCCGCTCGACACCATCCTGGCGACCTGGGGCATCGGCGTCATGGCGCAGCAGGCAATCCGCCTGACCGCCGGTGGTGAGCTGCGCTATGTGCAGATGCCGGAATCGCTGTCGCAAAGCGTCAACATCCTCGGCGCGACCGACTCTGCCTATCGCCTGTTCATCCTGTTCCTGGCGCTCGGCCTGTTCGCGCTGACCTGGGGCATCTACCACTACACCAATTTCGGCCTGAAGCTGCGCGCCATCACCCAGAACCGCGCGGTCGCCTCTTCCTTCGGCATCAATGCCGGCCGCATCTATCGCTCCACCTTCGCTTATGGCGCCGGCATGGCCGGTCTTGCCGGTGCGCTGGTGTCGCCGCTGAAGAGCGTGTCGCCGGAGATGGGCACTACCTATGTCGTCGATGCCTTCATGGTGGTGGTGCTTGGCGGCACGCAGAGCCTGATGGGCACGCTGGCCAGTTCCGGCATCCTCGGCGAGCTGTCGGGCTATCTCGCCTTCTATTCCAACGACACGATCGCCAAGGCGCTGGTGCTGCTCGCCATCGTCGTCCTCATCCGCTTCCGGCCGCAGGGCCTGTTCACCGCCCGCGTGCGCGCCTGAAGCGACGATCATGTCAAGCCAGGGAAACAACAGAGTGCCAGAGCAAATCCAGGAAAAGGGCGTAGCGGTTTTCCGTGCGGAATTGCGTGAAAACAAAGAACCGGAGCGTTTCCGCGTTTCCGTGAAAAACGAAACCGCTCTTGCCAGAACGAAGACCGAAATCGCGCTCTACGCGGCGGTGTGCGTGGCCATCCTGCTTGTGCCGGTGTTCCTGCAGGATGCCTTCCTGCTCAACAAATACGCCCGCTACCTCGTCTTCGGCATGCTGGCCGTCTCGCTCAGCCTGTCCTGGGGGTATGGCGGCATCCTGAACCTCGGCCAGGCGATGACCTTCGGCATCGGCTCCTACTGCATGGCGATGATGCTGAAGCTGAAGACCGTTCCGGTGCATACCGGCGCCGACGGCCTGCCAGACTTCATGGTCTGGAACAATGTCACTGAACTGCCCTGGTTCTGGACGCCATTCTATTCGCCGCTGTTCGGCGTGCTGGCCGGCATCCTGCTGCCAGCCGGCGTCGCCGCCCTGCTCGGCTGGTTCGTGTTCAAGGGCAGGGTGACCGGCGTCTACGCGGCCATCATCACGCTTGCCGCCATGGTGGTGGTGCAGCTCGTCATCATCGATCAGCAGGCCTTCACCGGCGGCTTCAACGGCATCACCGATCTCGGCCAGTTCGACATCGCCGGCATCACCTTCGATGCCTACGGTTCGTCGAGCTACTATCTGGTCGCGATCTGCCTGACGGTCACGCTGTTCCTGGCGCTGGCCATCACCAGGAGCAAGACCGGCCTGATCGTGCAGGCGATCCGCGACGAGGAGGATCGCGTCCGTTTCTTCGGCTACGACGTCGCGCTCTACAAGATCTTCATCTTCTCGGTTTCGGCGGCGATCGCAGGCCTTGCCGGCATGCTCTACACCATCGTCATGGAGTTCGCCTCGCCGACCTTCCTCGGCGTGCCGCTCTCGCTTTCTGTCGTCATCTGGGTCGCGGTCGGTGGTCGCCAGAGCCTGCTCGGCGCGATGCTCGGCGCACTCATCGTCACTGGCGTGCAAGGCGCGCTGTCGGAATCCGAAACCTTCCTCGACACCTGGACCCTGATCATGGGCCTGCTGTTCGTGCTCGTCGTGCTGTTCCTGCCACAGGGCATCGCCGGCGCCTTCGCCAGCCTCGCCAGACGCTTCGAGCGGCAGCGGCCCGCGCCTGCGCCGAAGCCGGTACAGCACACCGAACCCGTGCCCAATGGCCGCGAGATCGAGAGCACGCGATGACCAGCAGCCTGCATTTCTCACACTCGATGTGGCCTGCGCCGGTTCAAGAAGCCGACAGGGTAGGAGCCATGCACAGACGCGATGCTGGGGCATCGCGCAAGCATGGCGACGCACACTGTCGGCTTCTTCAACCGGCCCTCCGGGTTGCCTTTCGGCGGACGTCTACGGCGTCGAGAGGCTCAACCGTATGTCCAATACGCTCTTCGCCCCTCGGCGCCGTATCCGCCTCGCCCAAAGTGCAACGCAGGCTACATGGAGTGTGAGAAATGCAGGCTGACCAGCTTATTGTCGAAAACGCCAGCGTGTCCTTCAGCGGCTTCCGTGCCGTGTCCGACCTTTGCCTCAAGGTCCGCGCCGGAGAGCTGCGTTGCCTGATCGGCCCGAACGGTGCCGGCAAGACCACCGCACTCGACCTGATCTGCGGCAAGACCAAACTATCGGGCGGCGAGATCGTGTTCAAGGGCAAGCCCATCCATCGGCTCAGCGAACACGCCATCGCGCGCGCCGGCATCGGCCGCAAGTTCCAGGTGCCCAGCGTGTTCCGGGCGCTCAGCGTGCGCGACAACCTCCACATCGGCCATTCGAAGCAACCCGGCGTGCTCGCCAATCTGGCGACCTTCGGGCAGGGCGGCGACACCGAAGACATCGAGCATCTGGCCGAACTGGTTGGGCTCGAGGACGAACTCGACACGCCGGCCGCGCATCTTTCGCATGGGCAGACGCAATGGCTGGAGATCGCGCTGATCCTGGCGCAGGACCCCTCGCTGATCCTGATGGACGAACCCACCGCCGGCATGACGGCGCAGGAAACCAAGAAGACGGCGCAGCTCTTCAACCGGCTCGGCGGTCGCCACACGCTGATCGTTGTCGAGCACGACATGGGCTTCGTGCGCGACATCGCCCAGACCATCTCGGTGATGCATCAGGGCAGGCTGCTCGCCGAAGGCAGCATCACCGACATCGAAGGCAACCAGGCGGTGCGCGACGCCTATCTCGGTTCCGGAGGGATCGGCCATGCTTGAGCTCGCCAATGTCGACGGCTTCTACGGCCGCAGCCGCGCCCTGCAATCGGTTTCGATGACGGTGGAAAACGGTGACTTCTTCTCCGTGCTGGGCCGCAATGGCGTCGGCAAGACCACGCTGCTGCGCACCATGCTCGGCCTGATGAGCCGCACCTCCGGCTCGATCCGGCTCGACGGCGAGGAACTGGTGGCCAGGCCCACGCATGAACGCGCGCTGGCCGGCCTCGGCTACGTGCCGCAAGGGCGCGGCATCCTGCCCGGCTTCACTGTGCGCGAGAACCTCATGGTCGGCACTTTTGCCGCAAAGGGTGGTGGTGGCCGCATCACTGAGTGGGTGCTCGACCTGTTTCCGATCCTCAAGGAATTCCTCAACCGCCGCGGCGGCAACCTGTCCGGCGGCCAGCAGCAGCAACTGGCGATCGCGCGGGCGCTGCTGTCGGAACCCAAGGTGATGCTGCTCGACGAGCCGACCGAAGGCATCCAGCCCAACATCGTCGAGCAGATCGAGGACGTGCTGATCGACCTCAACCGCAAGCAGGGCCTCACCATCGTGCTGGTCGAGCAGAACATCGCCTTTGCCCGCCGCGCCTCGAAACATTTCGCGATCCTCAATCGCGGCAGCGTCGCCGTTGGCGGCGCCATTCAAGAGCTAAGCGACGACCTCATCCACAAACATCTCGTCGTCTAGACCGCCATTCTGCAACCACAGGAGGAGACTGAAAAATGTACCACGGCGATATTTCGAGCAGCAACGACACCGTCGGCGTTGCCGTCGTCAACTACAAGATGCCGCGGCTGCATACGCGCGAAGAAGTGCTCGCCAATGCCCGCAAGATCGCCGACATGGTGGAAGGCATGAAGCGTGGCCTGCCCGGCATGGATCTGGTGATCTTCCCGGAATATTCCACGCACGGCATCATGTACGACCAGAAGGAGATGTACGAGACCGCCTCGGCCATTCCGGGTGAAGAAACCAGGATCTTCGCCGAGGCCTGCAGGAAGGCACGCGTCTGGGGCGTGTTCTCGCTGACCGGCGAGCGCCATGAAGAGCATCCCAACAAGGCGCCCTACAACACGCTGATCCTGATGAACGACAAAGGCGAGATCGTGCAGAAATACCGCAAGATCATGCCCTGGGTGCCGATCGAGGGCTGGTATCCCGGCGACTGCACCTATGTCTCCGACGGCCCCAAGGGCCTGAAGATCTCGCTCATCATCTGCGACGATGGCAACTATCCCGAGATATGGCGCGACTGCGCCATGCGCGGGGCGGAGCTGATCATCCGCTGCCAGGGTTACATGTATCCGGCCAAGGAACAGCAGATCCTGATCTCGAAATCCATGGCCTGGGCCAACAACGTCTATGTCGCGGTTGCCAACGCTGCCGGCTTCGATGGCGTCTATTCCTATTTCGGCCATTCGGCGATCATCGGCTTCGACGGCCGCACGCTCGGCGAATGCGGTACCGAGGAGAACGGCATCCAGTATGCCCAGCTCTCGACCTCGCTGCTGCGCGACGCGCGCCGCAACATGCAGTCGCAGAACCACCTCTTCAAGCTGCTGCATCGCGGTTACACCGGCCTGATCAATTCCGGTGACGACACCCGCGGCCATGCCGTGTGCCCGTACAACTTCTACCATCAGTGGATCACCGATCCGGAAGGCACGCGCGAGAAGGTCGAGGCGATGACCCGTCAGACGGTCGGCACGCCGGAAAGCCCGATCGAAGGCATCCCGAACAAGGTGGCGGCGCACCGCTGAACGGAGCGGCCACCGACGTGTCGCGGCCACCTGGAGCGCCGCGCGTCCTCTTGGACGCGCAAAGGACACTCCAGCACGTTGGGTGGGCGCATGATCCTTTCCGAAAATCGGTTCCGATTTTCGTGGTCATGCGCCGGGGTCGCGACACGTTTGGCCCGGGTTTTCCATTCACGCCTTTTTTGCTCGCGGTGGCTTTGCCGCGGGCTCGCTCTGCCAGGGCTCGGGGAAGCGAGCGGGCAGGCGGAACTGAACGGCAATTGCATCGAGGTTGGAAATGCACAGCACCAGCGGCGCCAAATCGGCTCACGATCCTGCGCTCGACGATTTCAGGATCGACCAGGAACCCTATTACCGCTCCGTCGGGCACGAGGTCGCGCTGTTCGAGGCCGCCTATGGCGCGCGCATGCCGGTCATGCTCAAGGGACCGACCGGCTGCGGCAAGACCCGTTTCGTCGAACACATGGCCTGGCGGCTGAAGCGCCCGCTGGTCACCGTTTCCTGCCATGAGGACATGACCGCCTCCGACCTCGTCGGACGCTATCTGCTCGATGCCGATGGCACTGTCTGGCATGACGGGCCGCTGACATTAGCGGTGCGTTCTGGCGCCATCTGCTATCTCGACGAGATCGTCGAGGCACGGCAGGACACCACGGTCGTCATCCACTCGTTGACCGATGACCGCCGCATCCTGCCGCTGGAGAAGAAGAACGAGGTCTTGAAGGCGCATCCCGACTTCCAGCTCGTCATCTCCTACAATCCCGGCTACCAGAGCGTGCTCAAGGACCTGAAGGAATCGACCAAGCAGCGTTTCGCGGCGATCGCCTTCACCTATCCCGACGCGGCGATCGAGGCGGAGATCGTGGCCTCGGAAGCCGGTGTGAAGAAACCTGTCGCTGAGACACTGGTGCGCATCGCCCAGCGTTCGCGCAATCTCAAGGGCCACGGCCTGGAGGAGGGCGCCTCGACGCGCATGCTGATCAATGCCGGCCAGCTGGTCGCCGGCGGCATCGCGCTCGACCAGGCTTGCGAGGTGGCGCTGGTGCTACCGATCACCGACGATGCCGACATGCGCGACGCGCTCACCGCCGCGATCGCTGCCTGCCTCTGACGGCGATGGGTGCTGAGCAGAAGACGAGCAGGACGATGCAGTCGGACGAAGCCATCCGGTCCGTCTTTCCGGGCGATCTCTACGATTCCTGGGGCGATGTCTGCCGCCGCCTTGCAGGCGCCGGCTATGGCGATGTCGTCACCGACAGCTATTTCAAGCATTCGCCAGAACTCGCCCGCCTGGCTTCGCCGCAGGCAGCGATCGCGCTGGCGGCGATCGTTTCGGGTCTGGCGATCCGGACTGGTCGTCGCGCGGCCTCGCTGGCGCCGGCCGCCGCGATCGTCGCGGCAAAACGCTACACCGATGCAGCTTCGCTGCAGGAATGGCTGCGGCTCGTCGAGCAGGTCGGCGATCAGGCGCCGGAATCGGCAGGCGCCCTGCTCGACCAGACCGCCAGCCTGACCGCGCGCCTCGACGTGCGCGCGCTGGCCTCCTGGGTCCGGATCGGCCTGCGTTCGAACAATGGCGAGCCGGAGCGGCGCCTGCGCTTCTTCACGCTGGAAGACCCCAATGCGCGACGCTGGCTGCTGCGCGAAAGCGGCGAGGTCGGCTTCCTCGATCTCGAGGCGCGACTGAAACCCTATCTGGCAGCCCTCTGGGGCGAGACGCCGCCGATACGCGAGACGCCGGCCAATGCGCCGGAACAGGCCCGGCGCCGGCCTGGCTTCGACGGCAGCGTCGTCAGGCTGCCCGCCGCCTATCCCGGCTTTTCCGGCAGCGACAGCGAAAAACTCTACCGGGCCGCCGTCGCCCATATCGGCGCCCATCTGAAGTTTTCGCGGGAACGCTTTCCGGTCGGCGGGCTGAAGCCGGCCCAGATCGCGCTGGTTTCGCTGATCGAGGACGCCAGGGTCGAGCAACTGGCGATGCGCGAGCTTCCGGGGCTGCGTCGCCTGTTCACACCCTTCCATGTAGCGGAAGCATCCGGCACGGCCACCGCGCCGGGCCTGTTTGCGCGGTTGTCGCGGGCGCTCGCCGATCCGGCCCATGACGATCCCGATCCCTGGGTGCAGAAGGGCCGTCGCGCCTTCTTCGAGGCAGAAGCCGATTGGGGCAACCAGCAGGTCAGCCGCCACCTCGGCGACCTGCTCGGCAACGATCTCGGCCAGATGCGCGTGCAGTTCGACCCCAAGAACTACGTCGTGCAGCCACCCTATCGCGACGACAATCTCGGCCTGTGGGATTTCGGCGACGATGACCAGCAGCAGTCGTCGGAGGCCGAGCAGGTGCTGTCCTCGGCGCGCATCCGGCAAGAGCAGGACGACAGCCGTCCGCCCGACCGCACCGAAACCGAAATGGGTGACACCGGCGGGCGGGTCGAAGTCATCGAGCAGGCGCATGATGGGGTGCTCGTCGCCCGTTACCCCGAATACGACTATGTCGCCGCGCGCGAGCAGCCCGAATGGACCTCGGTCAAGGAATATGCGCCGAAAGCCGCCGCGAATGGCCCGGTCGCCCGGCTCGCCGAAGACCATGCCGATCTCGTCGCGCGGGTGACGGCGCTGATCCGCTCCGCCCGCGTCAGCCGTGCCGAACGCCTGCGTCGCCAGCCGGAAGGCGAATTCCTCGACATGGATGCCTGCATCGAGGCGACGGTCGCGCGTCGCATCGGCGAGGCAGCCGATCACCGCATCCACGGCCGTTACGAGCGGCGCAGCCGCGACCTGTCGGTACTTCTGCTGCTCGACATCTCGCAGTCGACGGCCGAGAAGGTGCGCGGCTCGACGCGCTCGGTGCTGGATGTCGAGCGCCAGTCGGCGGCGCTGCTGGCACGGGCAATGGCGGGGCTCGGCGACCCCTTTGCCATTGCCGCTTTCTGTTCCGACAAACGCGACGACGTGCGTTATGTCCGCATCAAGGATTTCAACCGCACCTATGACGATCTCGTCGACGCACGCCTCGATGGGCTGGAAAGCGGGCTTTCCACCCGTATCGGCGCCGCCATGCGCCATGCCGGTGCCGACCTCGCCCGTGAGCGCAGCTACCGCCGCCTGCTCTTGGTCGTCACCGATGGCGAGCCCTCCGACATCGATGTCGAGGATCGCCAGTATCTGGTCGAGGACGCCCGCAAGGCTGTGCATCACCTCAATCGTTTCGGCATCGACACATTCTGTGTCGGCCTGGATTCGAACGCGGATTCCTATCTCGGCCGCATTTTCGGCCAGCGCAACGCCATCACCATCGCGGCGGTCGAGCGGCTGACCGACCTTTTGCCGAAGCTCTATCTGACGCTGAGCCGATGATGGAATGCAGCAGCTGAATTTGGGGCTCAAGTCGCCAGTCGGGGGCCCTGGGCTGCAAGGGATCGAAGAAGACGGGGAACAAGAGCGATGCACCATACGGAAACGGCCGCCATAGCCGCGCGATTGCTGGGCTTGCGCCAGCTCCGCAATGTCACTCAGATGGAACTGGCCAGCCATATCGGCGTCTCTTATCAGCAGCTGCAGAAATACGAACGCGGGCGCAACCGCATCTCGCCGGCGATGCTGCAGCGCTGCGCCGCATATCTCAGCGTGCCGATCGACTACTTCTTTTCCGAACAGGCGAGGCTATCGAACCTCGCCACCCGTGTTCGCAAGGGCGGCAACGCCGCAAGCGATGGGATTGCCGAGCTTGTCGACCCGTCGGACTGGAAAATGTGGCAGGAGTTCTCGGCGCTGCCGTCAAGCTTGCAGGAATCGATCCGTTCGTTGGTGGCCGATATCCACGACGTGCATCTGGGCCGAAAGACAACTGAACCTGCGCACGTCGCGCGCCCGGCTTCACGGGTCAAACAAGACGCGGCCGTTCAGTAGAAGACGCTTCTGGCGCCGATGCCCGATCCGAAAGGGCGGCCCAGCCCATTTCTGCATTGAAGCAGGGCACGGCTTCGTCTATGAAGCCGTTGACCGGCTCCAACGGGCTGGTTCGTTTCTGGATCTCACGATCCCGGAAGCACCCGTAGCTCAGCTGGATAGAGTACTGCCCTCCGAAGGCAGGGGTCACAGGTTCGAATCCTGTCGGGTGCGCCACTTCTTTCATTCCCACCACGCCGACAGCGAGAACCACTCGTTGTTCAGCTAGAACGGCACCGTCATGCGAGCCTGTCGGAACGCCCGGCTTTCAAGCGAGGCCATTGTGAGATGGGACGCCCGTCGATACGCATGGGGTGCTTGTCTTCGCCCCATTCCTGGGGCCAACCCTGCGGCGAATCTTCGAATTCCTCCTGCCGTCCATAGACCGTGAGATCGAGCAGGCGGTACGTGTTGTCCATCGTCTCGACGCCGCGCATGGTCGTCCAGTATGTCTCGAAGACTTCGGTCTCTCGCCGCAGATAGCAGACGATGTGCATCATGCCGATGCGTCGCCCAACCAGCAGCGTGTCGAGCGAATCCTGCGCCGAATACCAGGGCATGTCCCAACCCATGAAATCCCGGTAACGGGCGCTCTCCGCGTAGGGACCCTGGCAGAAGGTGGCGTAGGTCACGTCGCGCGAGTGCAGGTGCGACAGTTCGCGAACCTGTGTGGTGAAATAGGTGCAACCCTCGCACTGCTTGGGGGCAGGCTTCCCAGGATACCACATGAAATAGTAGGCGATGAGCATGCTGCGCCCCTCGAACGCGTCGAGCAGCGTCGTGGGTCCATCTTCGCCGACAAGCGGAGTTGCGCCATCGATGGCGACCATCGGCAGTCTCCGCCGCTCGGCGGCGATGGCATCGCCCTGACGGGTGTGCGCCTTCTCGCGAATGCGCAGCGCCTGGAGTTGCGTCTCGAACGCGGCGCGATCGACAACGTCCGGGACGGTGGGTCGATCTGCTTTAGCGTTGGTCATTCTTTCCTCCATTTCACCTGTGGTTTTCAGTTGCTGCAGCAAGCCGCCTTGTCGGTGACTTTCCGCAACGCCCGTGGACCGCTATCCGGCGGTTCGGGCTGCTGCATCTCAGGCCTCCTGACAGGAGGGACTGGAGCGCATCCGGCGAAGCAACATTGCCGCGAGCGCAGCGGTTGCGAGCAGGCCCAGGACGGAAATGCCGGCGGTCAATTGCATGCCGGCTGTAAAAGCATCCCGAGCGGCTGAAACGAGCGCTTCGGCCTCTTTCGGCTGCAGTGTTTCAGCCGCAGCGACCGCTCCGCCGATCGTGGCCTGCGCCGCCTCGGACAAGGCGGCCGCCGGTTCGCCGGCCATTGCGCCTCTGTAGACCGACATTGCGATGCTTCCGAGGACAGCGATGCCGAGCGTTCCGCCGGCCTCATTGCTCGTCTCGCTGAGCGCGGCCGCGGAACCGGCGCGCTCCGGTGGCGCAGCGCCGACCACGATGTCGGTGGTCAAGGTGATCACCGGCGTCAAACCGAGCGAGAAGATCACGGAGCCGATCACGGCCACGGCAAGCGAGCCGGCAGCGTCCACCTGCGTCAAAACCGCAAACCCTGCCGCGGCGACAACGAGCGCGGCGATCAGCACGCGTTCCGCCTGCAGCTTTGCAGCGATCGCCGGCGAGAGAAGCGAGCCCGCGATGAACGCAATTCCGGAGGGCAAAGTCCAGAGCCCGGCTTCGAGCGGCGACAGGCCGACCACGAGCTGCAGGTACTGCGGGACAAAGAAGAAAATGCTGAACATGAAGAAGAAGCCGGCCAGGTTCACGGCCAGTGCGATGCTGAATGCCGGGCTGCGGAAGAGCGCAAGATCCACGATCGGATCTGCGAGCCGACGTTGGCGACGAAGAAAAACGGCCGCAAGCGCCAGCCCCGCGACGATCGTCGCCGCAGCGCTCGCGTCCGGCCCGTGCTCGGCCAAGCGCTTCAGGCCCCAGACCACAGAGAGCGCCGCGACAAGCGACTGGCCGGCACTGACCACGTCGAGCCGCCCGGCGTTGGGGTCGCGGTATTCCGGCAGAAGCAGCGGACCGAGGGTCAGCAAGACAATCATGATGAGCACGTTGACGAGGAATACCGAACCCCACCAGAAGTGCTCCAGCAAAAGCCCGCCCACCACCGGTCCGATCGCAGCCCCGGCGGAAAAACTTGCGATCCACACGCCGATCGCGATGCGTCGCTCGTCTTCATCCTCGAACATGTTTCGGATGAGCGAAAGCGTGGAGGGGGCCAAAGTTGCGGCGGACAGACCCAGAAGCGCCCTGGCCACTATGAGTTGAACGGGGCTGGTCGCAAATGCCGCCACCGCCGAGGCGATACCGAAGAAAGCGGCACCGATGAGGAGCAGCCGCCGACGCCCGAAACGGTCGCCAAGCGTGCCCATCGTCATGAGCGCGCCGGCGACCATGAAGCCGTAGATGTCAACGATCCACAGCAATTGTCCTGCGCTCGGGCTGAGGGCGGCCGCCAGATGCGGAACTGCAAGGTTCAGAACCGTCATGTCCATCGACACAAGGATGCAAGGCAGCGCGATGACGCCGAGGCCGATCCAGCACTGCGTCGGCGCCTTGCCAGGCGTCGTGAGACCAGTGGGTGACATAGACATTACGCTCTCCTTTCCGTCGTGTGCAGCCAAACCGGTCAGCCGTCGCGGCTTCGTGTTTCGCTGGCGTTCCGTCTGACGAACGTAGGCCTGGATATCGGATGGTGTGAGTTACAAAGCTGGCGGGGTTCCACTCGCCGGGACAAACGGGGCTCTCGTCGTCAGGACATCTGAGAGTGTTCTTCCTCTCATCCAGCCCGTTTTCGGAAGGAACTGTTAACCATCGGTTCCTATGTCTCAGGGGGCATTCAAACCGGCGAGTCTCCAGCATGGCATCCACGCGTTTTTCTCGGGCAAATCTGACGGCTGTTGCGCCTGAGGAGGATGAACCGCAACGCCACGAGACCACGCCGCAGGCGATCGACTTCGCCGGCCGAATCGCCGGACGCGACGGCAACGCACACACATATGTGAAGCCCCAGGGCGATGGCGCGGTGTTCCCCAATTTCGGCGGCGAGGGCGAATTCGCCCGTCCGGAATGGCAGGACTATTTCTTCCTGGCGCCCAATGTGCGCTTCACGCGCACGCCCGACCGCGAGATCAAGAAGATCAAGCCGGAAGATGAACATCACGAGCCCGTTGAACAGGCTGCCGGCTCCATTTCACAGCCGCGCACGCCGGCCCCGGCCGTAACAGCCAGGCCGGCTTTGGCTGAGCCGCGAGCCGCGGCGCCGTCTCCGCAGCTGAGCCAGGCCAGGCGCGTCGTGGACCAAACGCCAGCCGCACCCGTCGCCCCTTCACCCGGAGCGTCCATCGCCCGGGCAGCTCCCACCGTTGCAACTCCGGCAGCGGCCGCTACCGTCCAGGCTGCAACGCATCAGCCGGCGGCCAAGGCCGCGGCGCCGCGGCGCAGCGCGCGCTGGTCGTATATTTCAGACCACGCTTTCTTCGAGTTCGCTTCCGGCTTCGTGCCGCAGTCGACAGCGGCGCCTGCTCCGGTGTCGGCACCTGCGGTGCCCGTCAAGGCCGAGGTCCCCGCAGCGCGCCTGCACGAACCAAGGCCGGTCGTGGCGCCCGATGCGACGTCTCTCTACAGGGTCATCGAGGTATCGGCTTCGATGCAGCTGACGCCCGTGGAAACGGTCAAGGCTCCGGCAGCGGTCGTCGAGGCCGCGACATCCGCCGTTGAAACGCCAGCCGCCGTGGCCATTTCAGCCAACAGGCCCGTTGCCGCAAACGACGCCGCGCCGACCGCTCCGTCGCGCACTGTCGAAATCACCATGCCGGCCCCACGCCAATCACCGTCACTGCCCATGATTGGCGAAGCGGCGCAGGTCGGGCCGGGCGACTATGAGCTGCCCTCGGAAGAGCTGCTGCAGCTGCCGCCGGAAGGGCAGGGCTTCTACATGTCGCAGGAGCGGCTGGAGCAGAACGCCGATCTTCTCGAAAGCGTGCTCGAGGATTTCGGCGTCAAGGGCGAGATCATCCATGTCCGCCCCGGCCCCGTCGTCACCCTCTACGAGTTCGAGCCGGCGCCGGGCGTGAAGTCCTCGCGCGTCATCGGCCTCGCCGACGACATCGCCCGCTCGATGTCGGCGATTTCGGCGCGTGTCGCTGTCATCCCCGGCCGCAACGTCATCGGCATCGAACTGCCCAATGAAACCCGCGAGACGGTCTATTTCCGCGAGCTGATCGAGTCCGACGGCTTCCGCAACACCGGCTGCAAGCTGGCGCTCTGCCTCGGCAAGACCATCGGCGGCGAGCCCGTCATCGCCGAACTCGCCAAGATGCCTCATCTGCTCGTCGCCGGCACCACCGGCTCGGGCAAGTCGGTCGCCATCAACACCATGATCCTGTCGCTGCTCTATCGGCTGAAGCCGGAAGAGTGCCGCCTGATCATGGTCGACCCCAAGATGCTGGAACTGTCGATCTATGACGGCATCCCGCATCTTTTGACGCCGGTCGTCACCGACCCCAAGAAGGCGGTCACCGCGCTGAAATGGGCGGTGCGCGAAATGGAGGACCGCTACCGCAAGATGGCGCGGCTCGGCGTGCGCAACATCGACGGCTACAACCAGCGCGCGGCGGTCGCCCGCGACAAGGGCGAGGTCGTGGTGATGCAGGTGCAGACCGGCTTCGAGAAAGGCACCGGCGCGCCGGTGTTCGAGGAACAGGAGATCGACCTCGCGCCAATGCCCTACATCGTCGTCATCGTCGACGAGATGGCCGACCTGATGATGGTCGCCGGCAAGGAGATCGAGGGCGCCATCCAGCGCCTCGCCCAGATGGCCCGCGCCGCCGGCATCCATCTGATCATGGCCACGCAGCGCCCGTCGGTCGACGTCATCACCGGCACCATCAAGGCCAACTTCCCGACCCGCATCTCCTTCCAGGTGACGTCGAAGATCGACTCGCGCACCATCCTTGGCGAGCAGGGCGCCGAGCAGCTGCTCGGCCAGGGCGACATGCTGCACATGGCCGGCGGCGGCCGCATTGCCCGCGTCCATGGCCCGTTCGTCTCCGACGCCGAAGTCGAGCATGTCGTCAACCATCTCAAGGCGCAGGGAAGGCCCGAATATCTGGAGACGGTCACCGCCGACGAAGAGGAGGAACTGCCCGAGGTCGACGACAGTCCGGTGTTCGACAAGAGCGGCATGGGCGCCGAGGATGGCGACAACCTTTATGACGAGGCGGTCAAGGTGGTGCTGCGCGACAAGAAGTGCTCGACCTCCTACATCCAGCGGCGCCTCGGCATCGGCTACAACCGTGCCGCCTCGATCGTCGAGCGCATGGAGCAGGAAGGCATCGTCGGAGAACCCAACCATGTCGGCAAGCGCGAGATCATCCGCTAACCGGGACCCGCTGGTCGCCTCGAAGCTGGGTTGCCGTCTCGCATTCGTCCAAGGCGCAATGCTGGCCGCGCTGTTCGGCAGCACTGCCGCCGCAGCGAGCGCGGACAATGTCGTCTTTCAGAATGACCTTGCCGCCTGCGTGACGCCCAAGGTCACGGAATTGCGAACGGAAACGAACATCGTTTCGGCTGTCGTCGACTTCCAGGGACACCAGCCGATCGGTGCATGCGGATGCATGTCGGCGCTGGCTGCCTATACCAGCAGCGTTGACGTCGAAGGGGTTCGACAGACCGTGCTGGAAGGGATCGTGGCACTCAAGAAAATGGAGCCGAAAACGCTCGTCCTTGCGACGGAGCCGGCTCTCGTCGCAGGCAGGCAAGTGCATGTGCGGTTGACATGCGCGCGCCCGTCATAAGCTTTCGCGTCGAATGAATGGTGCGGCAGCCGGGCGCCCTGGCCGCCGGATACCTGCTCAGGCCTTGCCCTTAGGCTTGCCGCGTTTCGTACCAGGCTTCCGGCCGAGGCCGAGGCTCCTGGCCAGTTCGGATCGCTTCGCGGCATAGGCCGGCGCAACCATCGGGTAATCGACGGGAAGGCCCCATTTCGCGCGGTATTCCTCAGGCGTTAGGCCGAGCTTCCCGAGATGGCGCTTGAGCGTGCGGTATTGCTGGCCGTCCTCCAGGCTGATCAGATAATCGTGGGTGAGCGATTTCCGGATCGAAACTGCCGGCTTCTGAGGTTCCGGCGCAACCTCTGCCTGGCCTTGCCCCAAGCGGCCGATGCTATCGGCCACGCTGGCGATGACGCCGGGCAAATCGGATACCGGTACCGGATTCTTGGTGACATATGCCCCCACGATCGCGGCGGTAAGTTCAGTAACGAGGTCGTTGGAAACCTTGTTGTCGTCGGCCATTGATTGTCCCCTTGCTGCCCTCCACTTGCCTAGCCGAGAAACGAGAATTTCGGAAGATGGAACATTAAGTCAAAAGGAAAAGAATCTACCCGTGAGCGCGTCGATTGGATTGGCCGGCGCCATGAAACCAGCCGGCTTCGGCAGCTTCGCATCCACGACGCGGCAGCAATTCATTGTCGCTGGCCGGGCATTTGACCCGTCTTCGCCTTCAGGGGCTGGGAAGCTTTATGGGATCCTGTCGCGAGCCTCCATCTGGAGACAGCGGTCGGCTCGATTTTTCGCTGCGGATGCCGGTCGAAATCTATGGCTTGACCCTCACGTGGCGTGAGGGTCCAGGTTACGACCAGATCGGCGGGAGATGATCGATTGCGCGACCACACCGTGAAACAGCTTGCAGAGCTTTCGGGCGTGTCCATTCGCGCCCTGCATTATTACGACGAAATCGGTTTGCTCAAACCAGCACATATAGGGGGTAACGGGTACCGGTATTATGGGCGTGAAGAACTGCTTCGACTGCAGCAAATACTCTTCCACCGGGAACTCGGGTTTCCGCTTGGGGAGATCGGAAAAATACTGGACGCGCCGGACTTCGATCAAGCCGCCGCTCTCCGATCGCATCGCCAGAGGCTCCAGGGCGAGGTTCGCCGCTACAAGCGACTGATCCAGACCATCGACGACACTTTGGCTCAAATAGAAGGAGACACTCCAATGAACGAGAAAGCATTCTACAAAGGTCTCGATCCAAAGCGGTGGGCTGCACAGGATCAATGGGCGATAGATCGATACGGGTCAGCAGCGGAAGCAAGCATCAAGCGGCGAAATGACCTCATGAGCGGTTGGACTGAAGCCGATGGCAAGCGCATCATTGGTGGCTTCCAGGCGATACGGGCCGAGTTCGTGGTGGCGCTTTCGCAGAATCGTCCAGCAGACTCCAACGAGGTGCGCGCAATCGCGCGTCGTTTCCTCGGCCTCCTCAACGAAACCGCGCCCGCACCGCTTTCAAAGGCCGGTTTTCTCAATGCCGTGGATGCGATCGCGGGAAACCCGCATTTTCGTTGCAGCCTCGAGGCGCAGTCGCAGGGTCTCGCCGACTATGTCGTCGGCGCGATGCGGGCCTTCTCCGAGGAGATCGTCTAGAGGCTTCCGGTTTTTCGGAAACGCGGAAACACTCTAACTCTTTGTTTTTTGTGTAATTCCGGACGAAAACCGCTACGCACTTTTCCTGGAATTGCTCTAAAGCGTGTCGCGGTTTTGCGATGATGACATGCGTAAAATCTAGTCGGCCGCGCGGTTGTCTCCCCAGCGGTCGATCGCCTGTCCGGCGATCCAGAGCGCGACAAGCGTGCAGATGGCGCCGGAGAGCAGATAGGCGCCGGCCGAGATCAGACCGAAATTGGCTGAAAGCAGCAGGGCGGCCAGCGGCGCGAAACCGGCGCCGAACATCCATGCCAGGTCGGATGTGATGGCCGAGCCCGTATAGCGGTACCGACGCGAGAAGCGCGACGCGACCACGCCTGAGGACTGGCCGAAGGACAGCCCGAGCAGGATGAAGCCCAGCACCATGAAGGCGATCTCACCCGCTGTGCCGGCGTCGAGGAGCTGCGGCGCGAAGCCGCTGAAGGCGGCGATCGCGATGGCCGTGCTGAACAGCAGCGACCGTCTGCCGATGCGATCGGCGATCAGGCCGGACGCGACGATGGCCAGCAGGCCGAACACGGCACTGCCGGCCTCGATCATAAGGAAACGTCCGGGCCCCTCCTTCGTGAACAGGAAGACCCACGACAACGGGAACACCGTCACCATATGGAAAAGGGCGAAACTCGCCAGCGGTGCGAACGCGCCGACGACGACAAGGCCTCCTTCCGCCTTGATCGTCTCGCGCACCCGTGTCGGCTGGAGCTCGCCATTTTCGAAAAGGCGCGCGAACTCCGGCGTCACGACAAGGCGCAGCCTCGCGAAGAGAGCGACGACGTTGATGGCGAAGGCGACGAAGAACGGATAGCGCCAGCCCCAGCCGAAGAAATCCTCGGCCGACAGGTTGACGACGAAGAAGGCGAACAGCGTGCTTGCCACGATCAGCCCGATCGGGGCGCCGAGCTGAGGCACCATCGCATAGAGCCCGCGCCGATGCTCGGGCGCGTTGAGCGACAGGAGCGACGGCAGGCCGTCCCAGGTGCCGCCCCAGGCGATACCCTGGCCGATGCGCGCCAGCGCCAGCAGCCAGGCGGAGGCAGCGCCGATCGTCGCATAGCCCGGCAGGAAGGCGATGGCCACGGTCGAGGTGCCGAGCAAAAGAAGGGCGACGGTCAGTTTGGCGCTGCGGCCATAGCGCCGGTCGACGGCCATGAACAGGATCGTTCCCAGTGGCCTCGTCAGGAAGGCGAGTGCGAAGATGGCGAAGGAGTAGGCGGTGGCCGTCAGCGGGTCGGTGTTCGGAAACACCAGCTTCGGGAAGACGATCACCGAGGCGATGGCGTAGACGAAGAAGTCGAAGAACTCCGAGGTCCGGCCGATGACGACGCCAACGGCGATGTCGCCCGGATTGACGTCATGGTGATCGTCGCGTGTGTCGCGTTCGGCTTGTGTGGCTTCAGTCATCTCTACGGTGCCGGCCGGCACCCCCAATGCTAGAGCATGATCTCGAACCGAAGGTCAGCGCGGTAAAAAGTTGCTGACTTTTCAGACAGGGACCATACAGTAAAACCAAAGAGAAGGAGCGGAATTCGTTCCGCTCCATCGGCCCCGGAGATTTTGCCGCGGTGCACATAAAGTCTTGATGCATCGCACTCGGCGGGGGGATTGGACAAATTGTCCAATGTCGTGGCCGCGTCCGGCTCGGTTACTCCATGGCATATCTTGCAGTGCACAATGACGGGCGGACGTTTGTATGTCCACACATTGGTTCTCTTTGCGGTTCTCTTCGCGCAGGTTCGGCCGCTGGCTCGGATGCCTGCTGATCCTGCCTCTGGCAGTCATGCTCAGCGGTTGCGATTTCGTGGTCCTTGCGCCTTCGGGCGATATCGCCGCGCAGCAGCGGGACCTGCTCGTGGTGTCGACGGTGCTGATGCTGGTGATCATCCTCCCTGTGATGGCGCTGACGGTGTTTTTCGCCTGGCGATACCGACAGTCCAATGCATCGGCCACCTATAAGCCCGACTGGGACCATTCCACCAAGCTGGAGCTCGTCATCTGGGCGGCGCCGCTGCTCATCATCATCTGCCTTGGCGCGCTGACGTGGCTCGGCACTCACCTGCTCGACCCGTATCGCCGTCTCGACAGGATTGCACCCGGCCAGCCTGTGACGGAAGAACATCGGCCTCTCAAGGTCGAGGTCGTGGCGCTCGACTGGAAGTGGCTCTTCATCTATCCCGAATACGGCATCGCCACCGTCAACGAGGCGGCGGCACCTGTCGGCCGGCCGATCGATTTCCGCATCACCTCGTCCGGCGTGATGAATTCCTTCTACGTCCCGGCGCTCGCCGGCATGATCTATTCCATGGCCGGCATGGAGACCAAGCTGCATGCCGTGATCAATCACGAGGGCAGCTATACGGGCTTCTCCGCGAACTACAGCGGTGCCGGCTTCTCCGGCATGCGCTTTGCCTTCCACGGCCAGTCCGAGGCCAACTTCGACCAGTGGGTGGCGAAGGCAAAGGCGGCCGGCCAGACGCTCGACAGGGCGAACTACCTGGAGCTTGAACGGCCGAGCGAGAATGAGCCGGTCCGCCGCTATGCCACGGTCGATCCCAACCTCTTCCAGGCCATCCTCAACATGTGCGTCGATCGCGGCAAGATGTGCATGAACGAGATGATGGCGATCGACGCCAAGGGCGGGCTCGGCCTGGAGGGCGCCTACAACACCTTGCCGCTCGAATACGACAAGTTCGCCCGGCGCGGCTCGATTCTCGGCCCGAGGCCATCTTATGTCGCATCGATCTGCACGGCCGAGGAAGCGGAAGCGGCATTCCGCGCGGCGCAAGCTGCGGGCGACGACAGCATCGGTCCCAGGGACCATTCTCCGCTCCGCGGCGCCGGCCTGCTTCGGCCGTGGACGCGCCCCGGACTGCCCGGCGTGATGTCGCAACTGGACGTCCCCGCTCTCTCTTCAAGGCTTTGACGTAATGGCTGTTCCCCAACAGGTGGAAACCACATTCCTTTTCGGACGCCTGACCTGGCAGGCATTCCCGCTGCATGAGCCCATCGTCGTCGCGACCTTCGCGGTCGTGGCGCTCGGCGGCGTCGCGGTCCTCGCCGCGCTCACCTGGTTCCGCCTCTGGGGCTATCTGTGGCGGGAGTGGTTCACCTCGGTCGACCACAAGAAGATCGGCATCATGTACATGGTACTGGGCCTCATCATGCTGCTGCGCGGCTTCGCCGACGCGGTCATGATGCGCCTGCAGCAGGCGATGGCCTTCAACGGCTCCGAGGGCTATCTCAACGCCCATCACTACGACCAGATCTTCACCGCGCACGGCGTCATCATGATCTTCTTCGTGGCGATGCCGCTCGTCACCGGGCTGATGAACTACGTGGTGCCGCTGCAGATCGGCGCACGCGACGTGTCGTTCCCCTTCCTCAACAATTTCAGCTTCTGGATGACGGTCGGCGGCGCGGTCCTGGTGATGGCGTCGCTGTTCCTCGGCGAGTTCGCGCAGACCGGCTGGCTCGCCTATCCGCCGCTCTCCAACATCGGCTACAGTCCCTGGGTCGGCGTCGACTATTACATCTGGGGGCTTCAGGTCGCCGGTGTCGGAACGACGCTGTCGGGCATCAACCTGATCTGCACCATCATCAAGATGCGCGCGCCCGGCATGTCGCTGATGAAGATGCCCGTCTTCACCTGGACCTCGCTCTGCACCAACGTGCTGATCGTGGCGTCCTTCCCGGTGCTGACGG
This sequence comes from Mesorhizobium sp. NPDC059054, assembly GCF_042739215.1. Classification (NCBI taxonomy): domain Bacteria; kingdom Pseudomonadati; phylum Pseudomonadota; class Alphaproteobacteria; order Hyphomicrobiales; family Phyllobacteriaceae; genus Mesorhizobium; species Mesorhizobium sp. NPDC059054. The sequence goes on along the minus strand of NZ_JBHYHV010000003.1, from coordinate 224,738 downwards.
CGGTGCTGGCGCTGCTTTCCCTCGACCGCTACGTCGGCACGAACTTCTTCACCAACGACTTCGGCGGCAATCCGATGATGTATGTGAACCTCATCTGGATATGGGGTCACCCGGAGGTCTACATCCTCATCCTGCCGCTGTTCGGGGTCTTCTCGGAAGTGACATCGACCTTCTCCGGCAAGAAGCTCTTCGGCTACACCTCGATGGTCTACGCCACGGTCGTCATCACCGTGCTGTCCTATCTGGTGTGGCTGCACCACTTCTTCACCATGGGCTCGGGCGCCAGCGTCAACTCGTTCTTCGGCATCACCACGATGATCATCTCGATCCCGACGGGCGCCAAGATATTCAACTGGCTCTTCACCATGTATCGCGGCCGCATCCGTTTCGAGCTGCCGATGATGTGGACGGTGGCCTTCATGCTGACCTTCACGGTCGGCGGCATGACGGGCGTGCTTCTGGCGGTTCCCCCGGCCGACTTCGTGCTGCACAACAGCCTCTTCCTTGTCGCGCATTTCCACAATGTCATCATCGGCGGCGTGCTGTTCGGCCTGTTCGCCGGCATCGCCTACTGGTGGCCGAAGGCGTTCGGCTTCAAGCTCGACCCGTTCTGGGGCAAGGTGTCGTTCTGGTGCTGGGTGGTCGGCTTCTGGCTCGCCTTCATGCCGCTCTACATCCTCGGCCTGATGGGCGTCACCCGCCGCATGCGTGTCTTCGACGATCCGTCGCTGCAGATCTGGTTCATCATCGCCGGTCTGGGTGCCGCCCTGATCGCCGTCGGCATTGCCGCCATGCTCATCCAGATGTTCGTCTCCGTCATGCGGCGCGAAAAGCTCGTCGATGAAACCGGCGACCCCTGGGATGGCCGCACGCTCGAATGGTCGACCTCGTCGCCGCCGCCGGCCTACAACTTCGCCTTCACGCCGGTAATTCACGACAACGACGCCTGGTGGGACATGAAGAAGCGCGGCTACAGCCGGCCGCTCTCCGGCTATCGTCCGATCCACATGCCGAAGAACACCGGCACCGGCGTCATCCTGGCCGGCCTCAGTACCGTCGTCGGCTTCGCCCTTATCTGGTACATCTGGTGGCTGGCGGCACTGGGCTTCGTCGCCCTGCTGGCCACCGCCATCGGCCATACCTTCAACTACCACCGCGACTTCCACATCCCCGTCGAGGAAGTCACGCGCACCGAGGAGGCGAGGACTGAGCTCCTCGCGGCAAGGTCGTGAGCGCCGTCGTGGCGACGGCCGCCGAAAAGGCCGTTCCGACCTTCTATGTGAAGGACGAGCACGACCACGCCGAGGGCGGCAGCACCATGCTCGGCTTCTGGATCTACCTGATGAGCGACTGCCTCATCTTCGCGATCCTGTTTGCCGTCTACGGTGTGCTCGGCACCAACTATGCCGCCGGTCCGGCGCCGAAGGACCTGTTCGACCTGTCGTTGGTGGCGGTCAACACGACGATGCTTCTGTTGTCTTCCATCACCTACGGCTTCGCCATGCTGACGATGGAGAAGAACCGCGTCGCCGCGACACAGGCCTGGCTCGCGGTGACGGGTCTCTTCGGCCTCGCCTTCCTCGGCATCGAACTCTATGAATTTGCCCACATGATCCACGAGGGCGCCACCCCGCAGCGCAGCGGCTTCCTGTCGGCTTTCTTCACCCTGGTCGGCACGCACGGGCTGCACGTCACCTTCGGCACCGTCTGGCTGGTGACGCTGATGATCCAGGTCGGCAAGCGTGGCCTGATCGCGGCCAACCGCCGCCGCCTGATGTGCCTCTCGATGTTCTGGCACTTCCTCGACGTGGTCTGGATCGGCGTCTTCACCTTCGTCTACCTGATGGGAATGCTGCGATGAGCGCAAACCACGATACCGCCGCCACCCACGACAAGCATGACGCCCACCACGCGCACGCGGATGGCCATGGGCACGCCACGCTGAAGGGCTACCTGACCGGCTTCGTCCTGTCCGTCATCCTGACGGCGATCCCGTTCTGGCTGGTCATGACCGGCGCGATCGAGAACAAGCAGGCCGCCGCCATCGTCGTCATGGTCTTCGCCGTCGTGCAGATCGTGGTGCACATGGTCTATTTCCTGCACATGAACTCGTCGTCCGAAGGCGGCTGGTCTATGCTGGCGATGATGTTCACCATCATTCTTGTGGTGATCGTGCTGACCGGCTCGCTGTGGGTGATGTACCATCTCAACACGAACATGATGCCTGGGCTCCACGATATGAGCGAGATGCCGTGAGCGCCCGCGAGGGCGCAGGGAGAACCAACGCAGAAGACATCGGATCGGGCGGAGAGAGCCGCACTCGCCGCTCGCCGGTCGTCCGTTTCGTGCTCTTCGCGCTTTCGCTGTTCTGTATCGCCATCCTGGTCGGGCTCGGCGTCTGGCAGGTCGAGCGGCGCGAGTGGAAACTCGACCTCATCGCCCGTGTCGAACAGCGCATCCATGCGCCGGCGACGGCGGTGCCGGGACCTTCCGAATGGCTCGGCGTCACCGCGCAAACGCATGAATACAAGCGGGTGCGCCTGAGCGGCTCCTATATCAACGACCGCGAGACGTTCGTGCAGGCGGTGACAGCCCTCGGCGGCGGTTTCTGGGTGATTACGCCATTCAGGACCGACGAAGGCTTCGTCGTCCTGGTGAACCGCGGTTTCGTGCCGCCCGATCGCAAGGCCCCGGCGACCCGGCAGCCCGACCTCATCGAAGGCGCCACGACAGTCACCGGCCTGTTGCGTATCGACGAGCCGGGCGGCGGCTTCCTGCGCGAAAACGACCCGGCCAACGATCGCTGGTATTCGCGTGACGTGACGGCCATCGCCACTGCGCGCGGCCTGACCGATGCCGCGCCCTTCTTCGTGGACGCGGACGCGCTGCCCAACAACGCAGCCTCGCCGCGCGGTGGCCTGACGGTCGTCTCCTTCCGCAACAGTCATCTCGTCTATGCGCTGACCTGGTTCGGCCTTGCCGCCATGCTCTCGGCCGCACTGGGATTTGTCCTGTTTCGCCACCGGCAAAGCGCCGGGGGCTGGAAGCACCGATGACCTTGACGCAGCAGCCGCGCTGGAAGACACACGCCTCGACCGGGCCCGGTCGAGGGAGAGAGATCATTTTCAATCCGGACGCCACCAACAGGAAGAATCTTCTTCTGCTGATCCAACTGCGCTGGCTCGCGGTCGCCGGGCAGGTGATCACGATCGCGGCGATAGAATGGGGGTTCGGCATCACGCTGCCGCTGGCACAGATGGCTGCCGTCGTGCTTTCGCTGGTCGGCCTCAACCTGGCGAGTCTCTGGTTCCTGCGCATCGCCAGGCCGGTGTCCAATGCCGTTCTGTTCGTGTCGCTGCTGCTCGACATGACCGCGCTGACGGCGCAGCTTTATCTCAGCGGTGGCGCGTCCAACCCCTTCGTCTCGCTTTACCTGCTGCAGATCACGCTCGGCGCCGTTCTGCTGGCGCCCTGGTCGACCTGGATGCTCGTCGCCGCCGCCTCCCTCTGTTTCGTGTTTCTGACGATGGCGTTCCTGCCGATCGAGATGTCGCATCACGGCGGCAATCTCTTCGACCTGCACATCCGCGGCATGTTCGTCTGTTTCGTGCTGGCGGCCGGGCTGATCGTGCTGTTCATGACGCGTATCAACCGCAACCTGCGCGAACGGGATGCCTATCTGGCGGACCTACGCCAGCAGTCGGCCGAGGAGGATCATATCGTGCGCATGGGCCTTCTCGCCTCAGGCGCCGCGCATGAGCTCGGCACGCCGCTCGCCACCATCTCCGTGCTGCTTGGCGACTGGCGCCGTTCCGACGCCATCACGCGCAATCCGGAGCTGCTCGAGGATGTCGGCGAGATGCAGGCGCAGCTCGACCGCTGCAAGCGTATCGTCTCCGGCATATTGATGTCGTCCGGCGAGGCCCGCGGCGAAGGCAGCGTCCATACGACGGTGCGCACCTTTCTCGACGGGGTGGTCACCGAGTGGCGCGATCACAGCTCGCCGGCGCTGCTCGACTACGTCAACGATTTCGATCCGGACGAACCGATCGTCTCGGACGCGGCGCTCCAGCAGGTCATCTTCAACGTGCTGGACAATGCGCTGGAGGCATCCCCGGACTGGGTCGGCATCACCGTCAAGCGACAGGCGCAGGATTTGGTGCTGATGGTTCGCGATCGTGGCAAGGGTTTCGACAAGGAGATACTCGCCGCACTCGGAAAGCCCTATATGTCGAGCAAGGGACGCGAGGGTGGAGGGCTCGGACTGTTCCTGGTCGTCAACGTGATCAGGAAGCTCGGCGGAACCGTCACCGCGCGCAACACCGGCCGTGGCGCCTGCGTGACGCTGACGCTGCCTCTCGATGCCCTCAGAGCATGATCCCAAAAAGTGGGAACCGGTTTTTGGACAAGATCATGCTCCAGCAAAGAATGAGATCAGGATGACGGTTCAACCGAACACCGTCCTGATCCAGGAGATGAAGATGGTGCCTGATCGTTCGCTCGTGATCGTCGAAGACGATGCCGCCTTTGCGCGCACGCTGGCGCGCTCGTTCGAGAAACGCGGTTACGATGTTCATGTCTGCGACAGCGTGCCGGCTCTCACGGACTTTCTCGAACATGACACGCCGGCCTTTGCGGTGGTGGACCTGAAACTCGGCACGGGCTCAGGCCTCGAATGCGTCAAGGCGCTGAGCGCCCGTGACCCGTCGATCCGCATCGTCGTGCTCACCGGCTTCGCCAGCATCGCGACGGCCGTCGAGGCGATCAAGCTCGGCGCCAGCCACTATCTCGCCAAGCCGGCCAACACCGACGACATCGAAGCCGCCTTCGGCAAGGCGGAAGGCGACGTCGACGTGCCGCTCTCGCAGCGCCCGACCTCGATCAAGAACCTGGAATGGGAACGCATCCACGAAACGCTGGTCGACACCGATTTCAACATCTCGGAAACGGCGCGGCGGCTCGGCATGCACCGCCGCACTTTGGCAAGGAAGCTGGAGAAGCGGCCGGTGAAATGAGCCGGCAGCGTCTACCGGGTTGCCCACGCCGCCGAGAGCGTAACGCTGTCCCCTGGCTGCCGTGCCAAGGGACAAGCTCCATCGTCTGCTTCTGGAATTGATTGGCTATCCGTGTAGGCTGTTGTGAGCACGGCCCGGTCCGTGAAGCCGCTGGCGGAGGTGACCCAATGGACGACGACAAAAGGGAATTCGAGAGTGAGATTGCCGGTTATCGACAGCCGATGGTCACGTCCGTCGGCATCGTCCTCGGCTTCCTGCTGGCGTTCCTGGCCAATTGGGCCTCACAGGCCGACGCGTCGTCTCCCGCACTGTATAGCGCTTCCGATTTCATCATCGCACTGACGCTGTTCGGCAGTGCCGTACTCTTCACGATCGTGCTTTTCCGGATGCTCAACAATCGTATCCACGCGGATGCAGCGGCCCGGTATCAGACCACGTTCCGCATCTACATCTGCGGGTTCCTGCTGGCTTTTTCAGGCCTGGCCGTAGCCTTGGTTGTTTGAATGCGTGAAGTCTGACGAGGAAACCATAGCGGTTCCCTCGGCTGGTCGGGGACAGCTACGTCCGCAGATTCAATGACCCGAGAGGACGAGCGTCCGCACCGGCGCCATGACGGCCTGCATGCGCAGGATCATGGCATGCACCATTGCCGTTGCATCGACGGCATGGAGGAAAAGTCCTCTCAGGGTGCCGGCCTTGCCCGAAGCGAGCTCGTCATGATTGGACGTGTAGACGTTGGCGATGCAATTGCTGCCGGGCAAAATATTACCGTACTGGCCGGGATAGAGCGGCTCGAGGACCGCGGTGACGGTGCCGGGCGTCATGAGCTGCTGCGTGTCGATCAACTGGTCGCTGGCCCGCACCTGGCCGCCGGCGATCACAGTCTGCACCTCGGTTACGACCATGGGAATGATGGTGAAGGGTCTCGCGATGCAAGTGACTTCAGAGATCATGCCCACTTTCAGCACCTGCGTTTCGATCTGGCCGAAGCCGGCGATCAGGCGCTCGCGTCCGGCGTCCTCCGGCACCAGCACGCCCGCCGGACGCAGCAGCGGGTTGACGACCTCCCCGACACGCAGTGTGAACTGTTGCAGCGTGCCATCGATGCCAGCCTTCACAAGCGTCTTGTCGATGGCATTCTGCGCCTCGGCAGCCTGCGCCTCTGCGCTCGACTTTTCCGCAGGCAGCAAAGTCGCGATGCGTGTTTCCAGTGTCTGCTTCTGTGCGGCAACCGCCGCAAGCTCGCTTTCCCGACCTGAGACAACGCTCTGCAGACGGTCGATCTCGCGGCGGGCGACGCCGCCGGGATTGCGTCGCTGCAAGTCGAGCTGGGTATTCAGGTCGTCCTTCGCCTGGCCAAGCGCGGTCTCGACCTGCCTGATCTGCGCATCCGCCGTCACCAGCTCGGATTTTGCGACAACAGTCTGCGCGTCGACCTCGGCAATGCGTTTGCGCGCAGTCTCAAGCGTGGCCTGCTGCTTGCTGCTGTCCAGGCGGAACAGACGGTCGCCCGCCTTCACTTTCTGATAGGGCTGGACGTAGACCTCCTCAACCCTGCCGACGATCTCCGGGATAACCGCCACCGTACGATAAGCAGCGGTCACATTCGTCGTCGAGGGATGGAAATAGAAGATCGTGGTGATCAGCGAAACCGTAAGCAGCAGGCAGGCGGTGATGCCCCAGCGCAGCTCGAACCAAACCGAATAGAGCGTGATTTCCTTGCCGATCCGCTTACCCTGGCCGTAGCGCCGGTAAAGATAGTCGGGAAGGATGGTGATCAGGGAACAGAGCAGCGTTTCAAACATCAGTTTGCTCCCTCGCGTGGGGCTGCATCCTTTGGCGGCGCTGGCGGTTCGGTGGTCCTCTCGGGAAGCGTGGGTTCGGCGGCAACTTCAGCCTTGAAGGGCACCTCTGACGCTATCGTCTCGGCTGGAGCTGCATGGGGCTCGGAAGGAGACACAGGCCCTCGGGCCATCCTGCGCAGCGAAGCCGACATGGAGCGCAGCGGCGACAGGAAATCCGGCAGGTCGATCATTGCAAGCAGCAGTGCCGCAATCCAGAAAAGCCTGCTGTGTGTGAACAAGGCGATCAGCGCCAGAACCGCGACGATCTCGAGCTGAACTTTCTGGGTGCGGTGCGCCAGGTGTTCCGGCAATGCGTGCAGCCGCATGTACAGCACACCGGTCGCCAGGACGGCGACCACCATGAAGACGATCACGAAGTTGAACAATACGTCCGTCTGCCCGGGAGCAGTGATAAACGACGGCAGATGATCGATCGCAAGCGGATGGGCAGAAACTTCGGGGGCGTCCATTTTGATCCTTTGGCAAGACACCATGCAAACCGCACAGCATCGCGAGGTGTGGTCGTTTCGCACTCCCAAACCAGGAGATCCGCCCAGCGATCGACCAACCGAAACAAGCCGACAGTTACACCCCAATCCTTGCATCGTCTATCGTGAAAGCGAAGTGCGGGGGTTACGTTGGAGCACTTTGACAAAGCCCGGCGCGTGGTCACACTAAACGCCGGGATATTCGCGGAGGTGACGGTCTTTTGGCAGCGCAGTTTTCCTGGCTCAACGAGCCAAAATCATGGTCCGGCGATGCAGCCGCGCTGAAGCTCAGGACCGAGCCGGATACGGATTTCTGGCGCGAGACCTTCTACGGTTTCATCCGCGACAGCGGCCATGCCTACACCTGCCCTGTCGCCGGGGATTTCTCGGCGGAAGCGACGGTGCTCGGGGCCTATGCCGATCTCTATGACCAGGCCGGTCTTTTCCTGCGTCTGGACGAGCAGCACTGGATCAAGGCCGGCATCGAATACACCGACGGGATGATGCATTTTTCGGTCGTCGTCACGCGTGGCGTTTCGGACTGGTCGGTAATCCCGTTGCCTTCCGCGAGGCCGGCCGATCCGGTCCGTGTCCGGCTGACCCGGCATGACGATGCCGTGCGCGTGCAATATGCGGTCGGCGACATGGCCTGGCAGATGGCGCGACTTTGCCCGTTCCCGGCGGCCGAGGCGCATATCGGCGTCATGGCCTGCTCGCCGCAAGGGCCGGGCTTTGACGTGTCGTTCTCAGGGTTTGCAGTCGGTGAAGCGATCCCGCGCGATCTGCATGCGGCGGACTAGTCCCGTTGACAATCCAGCAACCACGCAGCCATCATGTAACCGTTGCAGTAGGGCGCATCGGCTGAGGCTGAAAGGGCAATGCCCACCTACGATACATGAACCGTAGCTGCGCCCATGCCGAACCTCGAAAACCTCAAGAAACAGGCCAAGCGGTATTTACGCTGGCATCGCGAGCGGTACTATCCAGTCGCTGCCGAGATCAAGGCTGTGCTACCTCGTTTCCAGCATCTTGCCGACGATGCTCAGGTGCTGGAGGCGGAATTCAAGCTCAGCGATGCGCAGGAGCTTGTTGCCCGTAAGCAGGGCTTCGACGGATGGCAGGCGCTTAAGGCAGGAATCCCAGCCATGAGCACCCAACTCAAACCGGCAATGACGGCCCCGTTCCTCAGCGGGACGGCGGCTCTCCTTTACGTCGCAGACGTGGAGGGATCATGCAAATTCTTCACGTCCAAGCTCGGCTTTGAAGTCGACTTTGTCTATGGCGATCCACCATTTTACGGCGCCGTCAAACGCGATCGTGCGCAGCTTTGTTTGCGTCTCGTGTGCGAGCCGGTCTTTGTGGGAGACATCCGCCAGCGTGAACATCTTTTGTCGGCTTCGATCACCGTCGATACGGCGGCGGAGATCAAGCAGCTCTTCCTGGAGTTCCAGGCGGCGGGGGTGAGTTTCCACCAGGACTTGAGGAAAGAACCCTGGGGATCTCGGGACTTCATCGTGCTCGATCCCGATGGCAATCTCATCCTGTTCGCGGGACCCGGCGACTGATCATGCCACCGAAGCGGTTGTATTGGCCCCCGCCTGCAGCGGCCGGCAGGAGTTGCGCACCATCAGCCGGCCTTTCAGCACCAGCCGGCGCGACGGCGCTTCGCGATTGCCGTTCAGGCGGTCGAGCAGCAAGCTGGCGGTCTGTTCGCCGATCGCCTGCACCGGCTGCGCGATCGTGGTCAGCTGCGGGTTGAAGACGTCGGCCCAGGGGAAATCGTCGAAGCAGATGACGGAGACGTCCTCCGGGCAGGATAGGCCGAGGTCGCGGATCGCCTTCATGGCGCCGACCACCATCGGATTGTTGGCGGAGAAGATCGCGGTCGGGCGGTCATGCAGCGAAAGCAGCTGCATGGCGGCGGTATAGCCGTCGGCCTCATGCAGGTCGCCGGAGCGCACCAGGCTCTGGTCGAAGGCGAGCCCCGCGTTGAGCAACGCCTCATGATACCCCGTCATGCGGTCGCGCATCGGCGTGATGTTGAAGGCGCCGGTGATGTAGCCGATGCGCCTGTGGCCGAGATCGAGAAGATAGGTGATCGCGTCGAGGACGGCCTGATGGTTGTCGAGCACCACCCTGTCGCTGTCGACGTCGTCGACCTCGCGGTCGAGCAGCACCACCGGCACATTGGCGCGTTCGACCGTCTCTTTCAGGTAGGCGCCGTCGCCGACGCGGGCGATGATCAGGCCGTCGACCATGCGGTCGAGCAGCAGCCGGATCTGCTCATCCTGGTTGTTCAGGTCCTCGTCGGTACAGCACAGCATCACCGCATAGCCGGCGCGGTCGAAGGCCTGCTGGATGACGGAGACGACGTCGGTGAAAAAGGGATTGGTGATGTGCGGCACCGTCAGCCCGATGGTGCGGGTGGTGCCGATCTTGAGGCTGCGCGCGATGGCGTTGCGCTTGTAGCCGATCTCGCGGATCGCCTGTTCGATGCGGCCGGAAAGTTCCCGGCTCACCGTGGTGGTTCCATTGATATAGGCCGAGACCGTCGCCACCGAAACACGCGCGGCCTCGGCCACATGCAGCATGGTGGGCGCGCCGCTCTTTCGGGATTTTCTGGCACTCGGATCGGTCATTTTCGAAACGTTTTGAAGCGCATCAATTGTCAATACCTATGGAATTCTCCTGTTTTTAGCAAGAATCAAAAAAACATCGCCTCGATCCATCAACTCCAATCTTGACTAATTCGAAACGTTTAGATTAGCTTTTTGCATGACTGGCAGCACGGTAGGGAGGCCGTTCCTGTCATGGCCGACCGCGAAATTCCGTCTGCGCCGGATCATGGCGCCTCATCCTCGGGGCAGCCCGTGCTTGCCGCAAGCAACGTCTCGAAGGCGTTCGGCGGCGTCGTGGCGCTGAGCGACGTCAACTTCGATCTCAGGCGCGGCGAAATCCACGCATTGATGGGTGAGAACGGCGCCGGCAAGTCGACGCTGATGAAGATCGTTTCCGGCGTCTACACCGATTACGACGGAACCATCTCCGTTGCCGGTGAGCCGGTGCGATTCTCCGGCGTGCGCGACGCCGAGGATGCCGGCATCGCCATCATCCATCAGGAATTGAACCTCGTGCCCGAACTCACCGTGGCCGAGAACATCTTCCTAGGTCGCGAAAAGCGGATCGCCGGCCTGATCGTCGACCGCAGGGCAAGCCTTGCCGCATCACGCACTCTGCTCACGTCGCTGGGCATCGACCTCGATCCGGAGGCGCGTGTCGGTGGCCTGCGTGTCGGCGAACAGCAACTGGTCGAGATCGCCAAGGCGCTGTCGAAGAATGCGCGCATCCTGATCATGGACGAACCGACTTCGGCGCTCTCGCCGGCGGAATGCCAGCGGCTTTTCCGCATCATGCGCCAGCTGGCCGCGCAGGGCGTCGCCATCGTCTACATCTCGCACCGCATCGACGAGGTCATGCACCTTGTCGATCGCACCACGGTCTTCCGCGACGGACGCCACGTGCTGACCCGCGCGATGAGCGAGCTGAACGAAGACAGGCTGATTGCAGCCATGGTTGGGCGCACCTTGCTCGACGCGTCCACGGCGATGCGCGCCGCCCATTACGACACGCCGATCCTGACGGTGCGCGATCTTTCCTTCGACAGGGCCGATCGAAGTGGCTGGCGGCAGGTGATCTCCGGCGTCAGCTTCGACCTCGGCCGCGGCGAGATTCTGGGCATCGGCGGCCTGCTCGGTTCCGGCCGCACCGAGATCCTGCAATCGATCTTCGGCAGCGCTCAAGGGCGCGTCGACGGCGACATCCGGCTGGACGGGAAACCGGTGGCGATCCATTCGCCGCGCGATGCCCGCCATCTCGGCATTGCGCTGGTCACCGAGGACCGCAAGGCGGAAGGCCTCTATCTCAAGGCCTCGATCGTCGACAATGTCGCGCTGCCGCTGGTCAGCGCGCTGTCGCGTTTCGGCCTGCGCTCGGTCTCCGCTGAAAAGGCCCTTGCCAATGAGGCGGTCAAGGCGCTGGGCATCCGCTGCAGCGGCATCGACCAGATCGCCAACACCTTGTCCGGCGGCAACCAGCAGAAGGTGGTGATCGGCAAGTGGCTGGCCACCAAACCGCGCGTGCTGCTGCTCGATGAACCGACGCGCGGCATCGACATCGGCGCCAAGCGCGAGATCTATGATCTCGTCTTCAAGCTGGCCGACGAGGGCCTGGCCATCATCGTGGTGAGTTCGGAGATGCCGGAGCTCCTGCATCTGTCGGATCGCATCCTGGTGATGGCCGAAGGCCGCCAGACCGGCATTCTCCCCCGCAACCAAGCCAGCGAGGAACGCATCATGCAACTGGCAGCACCTCGGCATGCCAACGGACGGACGGCGGCATGAACGCGCTGAGGCTCGTGTCGCGCACCAAGCTTTACTGGGGGCTGATCGCCATCTTCCTGATCGGCGTGTTCTCGTCGCCGGTCACCTCCAAGGGCAGCAACATCTTTTTGTCCTATGGCAACCTGCTCGACGTGCTGCGCCAGGTGTCCACCACCGGCCTCATCGCCACCGGCATGACGGCGGTCATCATCACCGGCGGCATCGATCTTTCGGTCGGCTCGCTGATGGCGATCTGCACGGTTGTGACGGCGATGCTTTTGACGATGCCCGGCGCCACGCCTGCCGCCGTCATGGGCGTCCCCGCGGTGGGCTTTGTCGCGCTGTTCATCGGCGTGACCGTCACCCGATTCCTGTTCACCAACCTCGCCAAGTCGGCTGCCGGCGCGCCGCATCGCGCCGCCCAGCTCGATCCGGTGCGCGGCGTGGCCGTGCCCGCCGTCGTCGGTGTCATCCTCTGCGCCCTGGCGCTGTGGTTCCTGCTGCCGCAGGTCGGCTCGAAATTCGGCGTGCTCGGCGTGCTGATCGTGGCGCCTTGCGTCGGCCTGCTGTTCGGTGCCTTGAACGGCGTCATCATCGTCGCGGGCCGGCTGCAGCCCTTCATCGTCACACTGGCCATGATGGTGACGGCGCTCGGCATCGCGCGCCTGACCGCCGGGCAGAACAATGCCGTGCTGCCGGTCTATACCGGGTCCAACGCGACGGAGGAGTTCGAGGTCCTGCGCTCGCTCGCCTTCGGCATCATCCCGATGCCTGGACTGTTCTTCCTCGGCGCCATCATCATCTACGGTGCCGTGCTGCGCTTCACGCCCTTTGGCCGCTACGTCTATGCCATCGGCGGCAATGAGGAGGCGGCGAGGCTATCCGGCATCGCCGCCGGCCGCGTCAAAATCGCGACCTATGCCATGTCGGGCTTGCTCGCCGGCATCGCCGCCGTGCTCTATGTGGCGCAATACCGCCAGGGCAAGCCGGACGCCGGTGCCGGGCTGGAGCTGGACGCCATCGCCGCCGTGGTCATCGGCGGCACCAGCCTGATGGGCGGCCGCGGCAGCCTCGCCGGCACATTCTGCGGCGTGCTGATCTTCGGGCTGCTCTCCAACATCCTGCAGCTGCACAACATCAATTCGAACCTGCAGCTGGTGCTCAAAGGCCTGATCATCATCGGCACCGTGCTCGTGCAGGAGCGCAACGCCACCGACCTCTTTTCCCATTTGCGACTTTCGCGAAAGCGATCGGCGCACACGCCAACGCCCGCGGAGGAGCGGACGACAAAAGAGACGCAGTCTCGAACAATCGGAGGAAACGCAAATGAAACGCCGTGAATTCCTGGGGCTGGCAGCCCTGACGACAGTGCTTGCCGCAACCACAGTGCTGATGCCGGGTCAGAAGGCCTTCGCCGAAGACAAGAAATGGACCATCGGCTTCAGCCAGGTCACCACCATCGAACCCTGGCGCGCGCAGTTCAACAAGGACATCCTTGCCGAAGCCGCCAAGCATCCGAACGTCAATCTCATCATCACCGACGGCGAGGACAAGACAGAGAAGCAGGTCGCCGATGTCGAGAACCTGATCCGCCAGCAGGTCGACGCGCTGCTGATCTCGCCGAAGGAATCGGCAGGCCTCACCGGCGTCGTGCAGAAGGCGATCGAGGCCAAGATCCCGGTCTTCGTGCTCGACCGCAATGTCGAGACCAAGGATTTCACGCAATTCGTCGGCGGCGACAATAAGCTGATCGGCCGCGCGGCGGGCGAATACGCCGTCGAGCTTCTCGGCGGCAAGGGCAAGGCCACCGGCAATGTCGTCGAGATCTGGGGCGGCATGGGCACCGAGCCCGCGCATGACCGCCATGACGGCTTCCATGAATTCACCGACAAGGAGCCGGGCATCAAATACCTGCTCGACAAGCAGTCGGGCGACTGGAAGCAGGACCAGGCCTACAACATCATGGCGACCGCCTTGCGCAACAACGAGAAGATCGACCTGGTCTACGGCCACAACGATCCGATGGCTTACGGCGCCTATCTCGCCGCCAAGGATGTCGGCCGTGAAAAGGACATCAAGTTCGTCGGCATCGACGCCCTGCCCAATGAAGGCGTGCAACTCGTCAACAAGGGCGAGCTGACGGCGACCTTCCTCTACGCCACACCGGGCGCCGAAGGCCTGCGCCAGGCCCTGAAGTTCTTGGGCGGCGAGAAGGTCGAAAAGACCGTCATCCTGCCCACCTTGAAGATCACCAAGGAAAACGCGCCGCAGATATTGAAGGACAACGGCCTGTAATCAGGGGCGACATCGGACAACAGCGGCCGGCAGATGATTGCCGGCCGCTGTTGTGTTTCAGCCTGTTTCGCGGTCATTCGGCTGAGTTCGCGCCTGCTGAAGCCGACTTCCTCCAGCGTTCCGGAATGGATCCCCGACACTCTTCGGTCGCTGCGCTCCCTACGAGGTCGAGGATGACGGAGTTTCTATGCCTCGCGCAAATTGCGAACGCTGGTGCGCATCAGCATTGGTGTCCGCAACGTTGGAGATTGGCCGAAACGTCCCTCAGACCGTCATCCTCGACCTCGTGAGCGACCAAAGGGAGCGGCGAGTGTCGGGGATCCATTCCGGAACGTCAGAGATATGATGCGGTCCAGAACCGGCTATGCGTGCCGAGCAGAATATGCGAGCCGGCCCGACGACATCATGGCGACCACGTCGCAATTCGGCATTGAGTTTTCCCTTCATGTCGAGTAGGTGAGGTCCACCAGGCCGGGCCCCTCTGGCAGCCATCCAGGCTGTGATGTCGGACTGGGATTTCAATCCGGTGGCCTGGCTGAGACGTCCCTGAATTCTGGCAATATGTGTTGATACGCTAGCGCGATCGCGCCAGAGCAGCTCTGAAAGCTACGCCGCCCTGCAGATACAAAGGGTGCCGTATGACTGAAATTCTCCATTCCTTTCTCACGCCCGAAGCGATGACAGCGCTGTTGCAGGTCATCATGATCGATCTGGTGCTGGCCGGCGACAATGCCGTCGTCATCGGGCTTGCCGCCGCGGGCCTGCCCAAGCATCAGCGCGCCAAGGCGATCCTGATCGGGATCATCGCCGCGACCGTCCTGCGCATCGGCTTTGCCGCCGCCACCACTCAGCTTCTCCAGATCGTCGGCCTGCTCTTCGTCGGTGGCCTGCTTCTGCTCTGGGTATGCTGGAAGATGTGGAGCGAGCTGCAGCAGGGGCATGGCCAGGAAGCGCTGGCGCTTGAGGGCGCAGCCGCCGGCGAGGGTTCACATGGTGCCACGACCACCGTGCCGAACAAGACCTTTGCGCAGGCTGCCTGGCAGATCGTCATCGCCGACGTTTCCATGTCGCTCGACAATGTGCTGGCCGTTGCCGGTGCGGCGCGCGAACATCCGGGTGTCCTGGTGTTCGGGCTCGTCCTGTCGATCGCGCTGATGGGCATTGCCGCGAATTTCATCGCCAATCTGCTGCAGAAGTATCGCTGGATCGCTTATGTCGGCCTCGTCGTCATTCTCTATGTCGCCGGCCACATGATCTACCGCGGTTCGCTCGAACTGCTGCCTTATGTGACAGGGGCGTAAGCTTCTCCCGGCGACTGGCGTCAAACGATGCCAGTCGCCGGGCTTGGCATTGTCCTGGAGTGCCTCTCAGCGCGTGAAGCTCTGGGCGTTGCCGGCGTCGACATTGATGATGTTGCCGGTCGACTTCGCCGACATGTCGGATGCCAGGAAATACACCGCCTCGGCGATGTCTTCCGGGAACACCGAGCGTTTCAGCATCGAGCGTTTGCGGTAGTGCTCTTCCAGCTCGTCCGGCTGCATGGAATAGGCAGCCGCGCGCTGCTCGCGCCATTCGCCGGTCCAGATCTTTGAACCGCGCAGCACCGCGTCCGGGTTCACCGTGTTGACGCGGATCTGATGATCCGCGCCTTCCAGCGCCAGGCAGCGGGCAAGGTGGATCTCGGCCGCCTTGGCGGTGCAGTAGGCCGCCGCATTGGGCGAGGCGGCCAGCCCGTTCTTGGAAGCGATGAAGACGATGTTGCCGCCGAGCTTCTGCTGCTTGAAGGTGCGGAAGGCCTCGCGCGACACCAGGAAATAGCCCTTGGCGAGGATGTCCATGTTGCGGTTCCACATCGACAGTTCGGTGTCCTCGATCGGCGCCGAGGAGGAAATGCCGGCATTGGAGACCAGGATGTCGACGCCGCCGAATTCGACCGCGCTGCTTGCATAGGCGGCCGCGACGCCGGTTTCGTCCGTCACGTCGAGCTTGACGGTGCGCAGGAAATCCTTGCCGAAGACCTTGGCCAGGTCATCCTGCGCCATGCCGAGCGCCGGCTTATCGATGTCGGCAAGCACCACGCAGGCGCCTTCGCGCAGAAGACGGATGGCGGTTGCCTTGCCGATGCCGCCGGCGCCGCCGGTGACGAAGGCGATCTGGCCGGCCAGCGATTTCGGTTTCGGCAGGCGCTGCAGCTTGGCTTCCTCGAGCAGCCAGTATTCGATGTCGAAGGCTTCCTGTTCCGGCAGGCCGGCATAGGAGGAGACGGCCGCCGCACCCCGCATGACGTTGATGGCGTTGACGTAGAACTCGGCCGAGATGCGGGCGGTGGCCTTGTCGGCGGCGAAGGTGAACATACCGACGCCCGGCATCAGGTAGACCACGGCGTTGGGATCGCGCATGGCGGGCGAGTCGGCATGTTTGCAGCGTTCGTAATAGGCCTGGTAGTCGGCACGATAGGCATCGAGCGCGGCAGGCAGGGCCGTGGCAACCGCATCGATATCCGGCTTGGCCGGATCGAAACCGATCACCAGCGGCCTGATCTTGGTGCGCAGAAAATGGTCGGGACAGGAGGTCCCGAGCGGCGCGAGCGCCGGCAGTTCGGCCGAGTTGACGAAGTCGAGCACTGCGTCGGAATCGTCGAAATGACCGATTTTCATCGCGCCGGGTTTCGAGATCATGCCGCGCACGATCGGCATCAGCCGTGCCGCGATGGTGCGCCGCTCGGCCGCCGGCAAGGATTGGGTGACAGCCCCGCCGAAGGCCGATTTGTCCTTTGTCTCACGCTCGAACCAGTCGATGGCCTGGTTGATGACGTCGACGGTGGTCGTGTAGCAGTCCTTCGGCGTGTCGCCCCAGGTGAACAGGCCGTGGCTCTCCAGGATGACGCCGCGGGCTTCAGGGTTCTCCGCGCAGAATTTCGCCAGCCACAGGCCCAGTTCGAAGCCCGGCCGTTTCCACGGCAGCCAGCCGATCGTGTCGCCGAAGATCGTCTTCGTCAGCGTCTTGGAGTTCCTGGCGGCAGCGACCGCGATGATCGCGTCGGGATGCATGTGATCGACGAAGGGCTTGGGCACATAGGCGTGCAGGGGCGTGTCGATGGAGGCCGCGCGCGGGTTGAGGTTGAAGGTGCAGTGCGGCAGGTAGCCGACCATCTCGTCTTCATGCGCAACGCCGCGATAGAGGTTCTTCAGCGCATTGAGCTTGTCCATGTAGAGCGTGGCAAAGCCGTCGAGCTTGATCGAGGCGCTGTCGCCGCCCGAACCTTTCACCCACAGCACCTCGACGTCCTCGCCGGTCAGGGGATCTTTCTGCCGGACCTTCGATGACGTGTTGCCGCCGCCGTAATTGGTGATGCGCTTGTCGGAACCCAGCAGATTGGAGCGATAGACGAGCCGTTCCGGCTCGCTCATCGTTGCCGCCTTCCCATCGTTCCACAGATTGGCGAGCCGCGCCGGCTGTTTGTCGAGCATGTCGAAATCCTCCCGCCGGCCTCTCGGGCGCGGCATGAGCGTTAAAATCAGGCCAAGGCATGCAGTTTGTCAATCATGAAAGATTGAAGTCGATCATATTGCAAGTGCTAACTGCTTTATATGCAATGCGATATGAGCGAAGTTTTGCACAAATGGCTTGCGTGATCGTCTATTTTGCGTAACTTGGATCATGACGCTTGGTTTTCGAGCCGTCACGGGAGGATTCTGGCTTGAACGATTTGGTCCGCCATCGGCAGATCATCGAATTGCTGCGCGACCGGCCCTTCGCGTCGGTGCGCGAGCTACAGGAGCGCCTTGGCGTTTCCGCTGCCACCATCCGGCGCGACATCGATAAGATCGACCAGTCCGGCGGCGCCCGGAAGGTCTATGGCGGCATCTCCGCGCTTGACGGCGCCGCCTCGCAGGCCACCGCCTTCGCCCGGCCCTATGACGAGAACCGCGACCTCGCCGTCGATGCGAAACGCCAGATCGCCGAATTGGCCTCGACCATGGTGCTGGATGGCGATGCCGTCATCGTCAATGGCGGTTCGACCTGCTACCACCTCGGCGTCAAGCTGGCCGAACGCAACGTCCGCCTGTTCACCAACTCGATGCCGCTGGCCGCCTATCTCGGCGAGCATGGCAAATGCAGCCTGACCATCGCCGGCGGCGAACTGCATCGCGAGCCGCGCGTCATCTATTCGCCGTCGCAGCCGGCAAACTTTTTCGCCTCGAAGTTCTTTCTCGGCGCGCAGGGCATCAGCCCCGACGGGCTGCTGGAGTCGCATCCGCTGATGGTGCGCGCCATCCAGGAATTGAGCCGCAATGTCGACCAGGTGATCGTGCTGGCCGACAGCCGCAAATTCTCCATCCATGCGCGCCACGTGGCATTGCCGCTTGCGCGTGTCGGCGTCCTGATCACCGACGACGGGCTGTCGGACCAGCATGCCAAGATGCTGGAAGCGGCCGGTGTCGCCCTGCGCATCGCTCCGAACGGGGGGCTAGGATGAGCGGGGCACTCGCAGTTTTCGATCTCGGCAAGACCAATTCGAAGCTGTTTGTGTTCGCGCCCGACGGCGCCCTGCTCGACGAACGCCGCACCAGGCCGGTGTGGAAGGATTTCCGGGGCCGACATGTGCTGGACGACGAGCGCCTCTTTGCCTGGATGAGCCGCGAGCTCGCCGAGGTCGTTGCCATGCATGATGTCGTCGGGCTGATGGTCTCCGCCCATGGCTGTGCTTTCGCGCTGGTGCGCGGCGACGAGCTTCTCCATCCGGTGCTGGACTACGAACAGGAGATCCCACCGTCGATCGCGCGCGAGATCGATCCGATGCTGCCGGATTTCTCGGAGACCTACACGCCCTGGCTGCCGCTCGGTTTCTCGATCGCCCGCCACATCTATTGGCTGAGGCAGGAAGAGCCGGCCGCCTTTGCCGATACCGAGTGGATCCTCTGCTATCCGCAATACTGGGGCTGGCGGTTTTCGGGCCGCCCGCTGGCGGAATGGTCCTATCTCGGCGCGCACAGCCAGCTGTGGGCACCATTGAAACGCGATTTCTCCTCGCTTGTCGACCGGCTGGGCTGGCGCCAGAAATTCCCGGAGATACAGCCCGCCGGCGCGGTCATCGGCGAGACGCACGTTGCCCTGTCCGATGGTTCCAGCCGTTCGATCCGCGTCCACAACGGCGTGCACGATTCCAATGCCGCGCTTGCCTATTACCGCATGACCGGCCTGTCCGGCTTCACGCTGGTATCAACCGGCACCTGGGTCATCATCATCAATCTCGACTGCCCGCTCGACGCGCTCGACCGCGAGCGCGACATGATCGCCAATGTCACGGTCGATGGCGAGCCGGCGCCTTCGCTGCGCTTCATGGGCGGGCGCGAATACGACCTGATCAGCGAAAGCTGGAACCGGCCGATCTCGCAGCAGGCGGTCGAACGCGTGATGGCGCGCGGCGTCTTCGCCCTGCCGTCATGGGCTGCCGGCGGACCGTTTCCGGAAACCAGCGGGCAGATCGTCGGCGGCGATGTCGAGGGTGAGGATCGCGCCGCGGTTGCCGCGCTCTACGTGCTGATGATGACGGACCTGTCGCTGGACCTGATCCGCTCCGACAACCTTCTGGTCGTCGATGGCGGCCTCGCCAAGATCGAATTGCTGACAGCGATGCTCGCGCAACTGCGCCCTGGCCAGACGGTCATCCATTCCGAGATGAGCGAAGGCTCCGCCACCGGCGCCGCTGCTCTTGCCTTCAAGGCGCTCGGAATGATGCCGTTTCGCGACGAGACGGTACCTGTTGCCGCAAGCAGCGTTCCCGGGCTCGAAGCTTATCGCGATCGCTGGCGCGAGCTGGCCGGCAATGCCCGCGATGCCGCACGTGCGGACAATGCCCGCGATGCCGCACGTGCGGACAATGCCCGCGATGCCGCGCGTGCGGACAAAGCCGCGAAGGAGGCGAGCCGATGACCGCCGCCCCCTATGTCAGCCTCGCCGGCATGTCGAAATCCTTCGTCGGCGTGAAGGCGTTGAAGGACGTCAGCTTCGACGTGCGCCCCGGCGAGGTGCATGCGCTGCTCGGCGAGAACGGCGCCGGCAAGTCGACGCTGATCAAGATGATGTCCGGCCTCTATGCGCCGGATGCCGGCACCATCACCGTCGACGGCAAGGAGGTGAAGTTCGCCTCGACGCGCGATGCGTCGGCCGCCGGGATTGCGACCGTCTATCAGGAACTGCTGCTGTTTCCCGAGCTGACCGTCGCGGAGAACGTCTTCCTCGGCAATTATCCGCGCAAGCCGGGCGGCTGGATCGACTGGAGCGAGGTGCGGGCACGCACGCGCGCCCTGCTCGACCAGCTTGACACCTTCGATCTCGATGTCGACGCCAAGGTGCTGACGCTGTCGGTGGCGCAGCGCCAGCGCGTCGAGATCGCCAAGGCGCTTTCCAAGAATGCGCGCATCCTGATCATGGACGAGCCGACCGCCTCGCTCGTGGAATCGGACGTGCAGCGCCTGATGGCGGTGGTGCGGCAGTTGCGCGAGCGCGGCGTCGGTATCGTCTATGTCAGCCACCGCATGCCGGAGATCTTCGCGCTGGCCGATCGCGTCACCGTGCTGCGCGACGGCGGTTATGTCGGCACCCGCGACATCGGCGAGGTCGACGAGGCGCAACTCGTTTCCATGATGGTCGGCCGGTCGATCGACAGCCTGTTCCCGAAGGCCGACGCCGCCATCGGCGACACGGTGCTGGAGGTGAAGAACCTCAATCACGGCCGTCATGTGCAGGACATCTCCTTTTCCCTGCGGCGTGGAGAGATCCTCGGCGTCGCCGGCCTGGTCGGCAGCGGGCGCACGGAACTCGCGCTCACTCTGTTCGGCATGACGCCGGCGACCTCGGGCGAGATCGCGCTCGAAGGCAGGACGGTCGCCATCACCTCGCCGCGCCAGGCGCGCGACCTCGGCATCGCCTATGTGCCGGAGGATCGCGGCCAGCAGGGCCTGGTGAAGCAGATGGCGATCCGCAAGAACGTGTCGATGGCCTCGATCGAACGCTTCTCGTCCGGCATCTTCATCAAGGCGGGCGAAGAAGCGCAGCGCGCTCTCGACGCCGTCAAGCGACTCAGGGTGCGTTGCCGCAACATCGGCCAACCGGTCGGTGAATTGTCGGGTGGCAACCAGCAGAAGGTGGTGATCGCCAAATGGCTGGAGACCAATCCCAAGGTGCTGATCCTCGATGAGCCGACGCGCGGCGTCGACGTCGGTGCCAAGGCCGAGATCCACACCATCATGGGTGAACTGGTGAAGCAGGGTGTCGCCATCCTGATGATCTCCAGCGAACTGCCGGAAGTGCTCGGCATGAGCGACCGCATCCTGGTGATCAGCGGCGGCCGCCTCACCGGTGAGATCGACAGGGCGGACGCAACGCCCGAACGCGTCGGCATGGCGATGACCACGCATCAGAGCGGGGAGGCGGCCTGATGAGTGCGGTCGTCGATCTCCCGCCAACCCGTCCCGCATCGACCGCACAACGGCCCGGCTTCCTCCGGCGGCTGTTTGCCGATTACGGCCAGGAACTGGTCGTGCTGGCCGCGATCATAGCGCTGTTCGTAGTGGTGACGATGGTCAACCCGCGTTTCATCAGCGCCAACAACCTGACCACGATCTTCTCCGGCAACGCCTATATCGCCGTTGCCGCCATCGGCATGGCCATGGTCATCATCACCGGCCATATCGACGTATCGGTCGGCGCGCTGATCGGCGTGCTGGCGACGATCTCGGGTACGCTGGCGGTCGCCGGCTATCCGGTCTGGATCGCCTGGCTGGCGCCGGTGCTGGTCGGCATGGCGATCAACGCCTGTATCGGCGTCCTCGTCGCCTACGCGCGCATTCCGTCCATCGTGGTGACTTTAGGCGCCTTGTCGATCATGCGTGGCGGGCTGATCAGCGTCACCGGCGGCACCTGGATCACCAATCTGCCGCCCGATTTCCTGATCGCCCAGAAGAGCGTCCTCGGCCTGCCGGTACCGCTGGTCTTCATGGTGGTGCTGACCGTGCTTGCAGCACTTTGGATGCGCTACTCGGCCTTCGGGCGTTCGC
The DNA here is from genome assembly GCF_042739215.1 of Mesorhizobium sp. NPDC059054. Lineage (NCBI taxonomy): Bacteria > Pseudomonadati > Pseudomonadota > Alphaproteobacteria > Hyphomicrobiales > Phyllobacteriaceae > Mesorhizobium > Mesorhizobium sp. NPDC059054. Next base: position 202,654 of record NZ_JBHYHV010000003.1, on the reverse strand, counting down.
TTTATGCCATTGGCGGCAATGCGGAAGCGGCACTTGCCACCGGTATCCCGGTCGAGCGCCGCACCGTCGCGGTGTTCGTCATCCACGGCGCCTTCGCGGGGCTGGCGACCATCCTCTTCGCCACACAGCTGCAGGTGATCCAGTCCACGGTGCCGCCCAATCTCGAGCTTACCGTCATCACCGCTGCCGTCATCGGCGGCGTGTCGATCCTCGGCGGTTCGGGCACGGTCATCGGCTCGACGCTGGCGACGATCCTGTTCGCCACGATCGGTTCAGCGCTGATCTTCGTCAACGTCTCGGCCTACTGGCTGCGCGCGGTCATCGGCCTGCTGATCCTGGCGACGGTGCTTGCCGACATGCTGCGCCGGCGCGGCAGGATTTGAAGGAGCAAGGATGAACTGGAAATCCCTGCTCCGTCACGAAACCTTCCTGGCCTTGCTGCTGGTCGCCGTGCTGATCGTGCTGTCGTTCCAGTCCGACCGTTTCTTTACTGTCTCCAACCTGCTCAACCAGGGTCGGCTGATGACGGAGATCGGCCTCATCGCCATCGCCATGACCTTTGTCATCGCGACCGGCGGCATCGATCTCTCCGTGGGTTCGATCCTCGGCCTGACCGCGATCCTGACCGGCGTGTTCTGGCAGAAGCTTGGCCTGCCGCTGCCGGCGGCCGCCGCTGGCGCGATCGCCGTCGGCACGTTTGCCGGTTTCGCCAATGGCGCGATCATCACGCGGTTTAGCGTGCCGCCGCTGATCGCGACGCTGGCGACGCTGGCGCTCTATCGCGGCCTGGCCGAAGGCATCAGCCAGGCGCGTTCGGTGCGCGGCTATCCGGACTGGTTCTACGTGCTCGGCCAGGGCGAGGTGCTGGGCGTGCCGACGCAGCTCTGGATCCTGGCAGCTGCGGCGATCATCGCTTCGATCATCCTTGCCTACACGCGTTGGGGCCGCACGGTCTATGCCATAGGCTCCAACGAGGTCGCCAGCCGCTTTTCCGGGCTTTCGGTCGAGAAGACCAAGCTTGCCCTCTACACCGCCTCGGGTTTCGCGGCAGCTCTGGCCGGCGTCATCTTTGTCTCGCGCGTCTCGACCACGCGCTCCGACATGGGCACCGGCATCGAACTCGACGCCATCACCGCGGTGGTGCTTGGCGGCACCTCGATCTTCGGCGGCCGCGGCACGATCGCCGGCACCATGATCGGCCTTTGCCTCATCCAGGCGCTGAAGAACGGTCTGTCGCTCGCCGGTGTGAAGGGCGACGGCACCATCATGCTCATCGGCGCGGTACTCATCCTGGCGATCCTCGCCAGCAACCTCTTCGAGAGGAGCGGCACTCGATAACAAGGGAGAAGCGTCCTTCACTGCCGCTCATCAGTGTCCGGACGAATAATTGGAGGATGAAAATGCGTAATAGAGTGCTCAGCGCACTGCTGGCCTTGTCCTTCTCGACAAGCCTCAGCCATGCCCAATCCGCCGCCTGGACCGGCGGTGACGAATTGCCGACCAACCCGCTCGCCTGCGATGCCACGCCGGCGACGGTCGCGGCCAAGCCTTATGACGGCGGGTCGCCGACCAACGCGCCCGACCGCAAGGGCAAGACGCTGAAGGTCGTCGATGTGCCCAAGCTGGTCGGCATCGGCTATTTCAACGCCACGTCCAAGGGCATTGCCGATGCCGCCAAGGAAATCGGCACGATGGATGCCAAGACCGACGGTCCGAGCAAGGCCAACATCGACGACCAGATCACACTGATCGACAACTACATCACCAGCGGCGTCGACGGCATCCTGTTCGCCGCCAACGATCCGGTCGCGATCGCGCCGGTGCTGAAGAAGGCGCTTGCCGCCGGCATCAATGTCGTCGGCTATGACGCCAATTCGACGCCGGACGCACGCCAGTGGTTCGTCAACCAGGCCGAGTTCAACGGCATCGCCAAGGCGATGGTCGATTCCATGGCCAAGGAAACCGGCGAGGATGGTGCTTTCGCCATCGTCACCTCGACCTTCACGACGCCGAACCAGGCGCGCTGGATCTCCGAAATGGCGGCCTACCAGGCCAAGTGTCATCCGAAGATGAAGTGGCTGGAGACGGTGGAAGCGCAGGAGGACAACATCCTCTCCTTCAACCAGACCAACACGCTGCTCAACAAATATGGCGACGAGCTGAAGGGTGTCTTCGGCATGACCAGCGTTGCCACGCCGGCAGCAGCGGATGCGGTCACGCAGGCCAAGAAGTGCGGCAAGGTCGCGGTCGTCGGCCTCGCCACGCCGAACGCCATGAAGCCCTATGTCGCGGCGGACTGCGTGAAGTCGGTGGTGCTGTGGAACCCGGTCGATCTCGGTTACGCCGCTGCCCATGTGCTGCGCGCCGTCGCCGACGGTACGCTGGCGCCGGGGGCGACCTCGGTGAAGGCCGGCAAGCTTGGCGATCTCTCCGTCATCAACGGCTCGGAGATCCTGCTCGGCGCGCCGACCGTCTTCAGCAAGGACAACATCAACAACTTCGATTTCTAGGGGTTGGGGGGACGGGGAGGGCTATTGGATATGAGGCCCCCCTCTCCGTCTCGCCCCTTGGGCGATCCACCTCTCCCCCATTTCATGGGGGAGAGGAACCCAAGCTGGAGATGGCGCCGGCATAACAACCGCGATTCCTCGCTCCTGCCGAAGGCGGGGGAGAGGTGGCTCGGGCAAAGCCCGAGACGGAGAAGGGGCAACCCGGCATGCACGATTGCCCCGAAGTCGATTGGCTTCGACACTGAACTGGAAAGGATCGCGACATGCCTGCGGTCGATTGGCAAGCCGAGCTTGCCGCGCTGAAGACCCTGTCGGCCGATATCGGCAACGACCCCTTGCTGACGCAGGGAGCCGGCGGCAACACGTCGCTGAAAGTCGACGGCACGCTGTGGATCAAGGCGTCCGGAACCTGGCTCGCCCATGCGACCGAGCGCGACATCATGGTGCCCGTCGAGATGGCGCCGCTGGTCGCGGCGGTCGAGGCCGTCGATCCCGCCGCCGAACAGGCGCAGCAATTCGTCGTCACGGAACTCAACGGCTCGGGCCTGCGCCCGTCGATCGAAACCACCGTGCATGCGCTGATGCCGCATCGTGTCGTGCTGCATGTCCATTGCGTCGACACGATCGCTTTTGCGGTGCGCAGCGACTGCGCCGAACAGGTCGGTCCCCGCCTTAAGGGCCTCAACTGGTCCTGTGTGCCCTATGCGCGGCCGGGCCTGCCGTTGGCGCTCGCCATTGCCGAGCACAGCGGCAACCGGCCCGACGTGCTGGTCCTGGCCAATCACGGCCTGGTTGTCGGCGGCGAAACGGTGAAGGAGGCTGCGGCGCTGCTGGCCGATGTCAAGGCGAGGTTGCGCATCGTCCCGCGCATGGCAACCACACCCGATCTTGATGAATTGGCCCGGCTGACGGCCGGCTCCGATTACCGGCTGCCGCACTCCGAGGTTGCTCATGGGGTGGCGACCGATGCGCAGAGCACCGCGCTGGCAGCTCAAGGCAGCCTCTATCCCGACCATGTGATTTTCCTCGGCGCCGGTTCAGTCATCGCGAAAGGGAATGAAGATGCCGCTGCGGTGGTGAAGCGTATGGGCACAGCGCCCGTCGCGATTGTGTTCCCCGGGATTGGTATTCTCATGCGCGGCGATGCCGTGCCGGGCGCCGACGCCATGGCGCGCTGCCTCGCCGACGTCTTGGCACGCATTCCCGCCGATGCGCCGGTTCGTATGCTGACCGAAGAGGAACATCGGCAGCTGACCGGCTGGGACGCCGAAAAATACCGGCAGGAGCTTGCCCGCAGGGCTCAGAAGAAGATCGCCTGATGGATACGCCACTCGCCATTGGCATCGATCTCGGCACGTCCGGCGCTCGCGCCGTGGCGATGACGCCGTCCTTCGATATCGTGGCGCAGGGTGTTGCCCGCCTCACGGAATTCGGGCCCGATCCACGCGATCCGGCGATCTGGTGGAAGGCGGTGGAGCGCGCGCTGGGCGCGGCTCTTGCCGGGATCGATCGGGCCAGCGTGCACGCCATCGCGGTGGATGCGACCTCGGGAACGCTTTTGCCCGTCAGCGGCGACGGCGAGCCGCTCGCGACGCCGCTGATGTACAATGACAGGGTCGAGGATGATAGGTTGCTGGCGCGCATCCGCGCCGTCATTCCGGCCGAGAGCGGTGCTCATGGCGCCACCTCCGGGCTTGCCAAGGCGCTGCGCTTCCAGTCCGTATCGGGCATCGCCAAGGTCCTGCACCAGGCCGACTGGATCGCCGGGCGGCTGGCCGGTCATTTCGGCACCACCGATGAGAACAACGCGCTGAAGACCGGCTATGATCCGGTCGAAAGGCTCTGGCCGGAATGGATCGCCGCGACGGGCCTCGACACCAATCTGCTGCCGCGCGTGGTGGCACCCGGCGCACCGGTGGAGACCATCGCACCGGCGATGGCCGAGGCATTCGGGCTTGGCGAAGAGGTGGTGATCGTTGCCGGTACGACGGATGGCTGTGCTTCCTTCCTGGCGACCGGCGCGGACCAGCCGGGCGATGGCGTCACCGCGCTCGGTTCCACGCTGACGCTGAAGCTGCTTTGCGATCGGCCGATCTTCGCGCCGGATTACGGCGTCTACAGCCATCGCATCAACGGCATGTGGCTGGCTGGCGGCGCCTCCAACAGTGGCGGCAAGGTGCTGTCGCATTTCTTCTCCGCTGACGAGATCGTGCGGCTGTCGGCCAGGATCGATCCGACGGTTCCGACCGGGCTGGATTTTTATCCATTGCTGGAGCCGGGCGAACGCTTCCCCGTCTTCGATCCCGCCTTTGCGCCAAGGCTGACGCCACGACCCAAAGACGATGCCGATTTCCTGAAAGTGATGTTCGAAGGCATGGCGGCCATCGAAAGACTTGGCTTCGCCCGCCTTGCCGAGCTTGGCGCCGACCCGCTCCGTTCGGTGCGCAGCGTCGGCGGCGGCGCTGCCAATCCGCAATGGAACGCGATAAGGCAACGCGAACTGCAGGTTCCGTTCCTGCCCGCCCAGTCCACCGAAGCGGCGGCGGGTGCCGCACGGCTTGCTCTGGGCGGGCTTCAGGCCGTGGGGGATCTGTGATGGAGCTTTGCGGCATCCGCGAGCTCGCCGAGCGGTTCGATGTCTTCATCCTCGACCAGTTCGGCGTGCTGCATGACGGCACAGCACCCTATCCCGGCGCGGTCGAGACGCTGGTGCGGCTGAAACAGGCCGGCAAGTCGACTTTGCTCTTATCCAATTCCGGCAAGCGCTCGGCGCCCAATGAAGCGCGGCTGGAAAAGCTTGGTTTCATTCCCGGAAGCTGGGGGCATTTCCTGTCCTCCGGCGAGGTCGCCTGGCAGAGCCTGCGCGGCTCGCTTGCCGATGGGAAGACGGTGCGCTGCCTGCTTGTGGCGCGCGACGGCGATCGTTCCGCGGTCGAAGGATTGCCGCTGACGCTGGTCGACAACGGCGGGGAAGCCGACATCGTCCTGCTCGCTGCCAGCGAGGGCGACCGCTTCGACCTCGACCACTACCGCCGCCTGCTGGAACCCGCGGCGGCGCGCAGCGTGGTGTGTCTTTGCACCAATCCCGACAAGATCATGCTGACCTCGGTCGGTCCGCGCTTCGGTGCGGGGGCGATCGCCGAGCTCTATGTCGAACTCGGCGGCCCGATAACCTGGATCGGCAAGCCGTTTGCCGAGATCTATGCGGTCGCGCTGAAGCTGCTGGGCAATCCCGATCGTGCACGCGTCATCTGCGTGGGCGACAGCATCGAGCACGACATCGCCGGCGGGCGAGGCGCTGGGCTCAGCACCGCGCTGGTGACGACGGGCATTCTCGAGACCGCGACCGCCGCCGAGAAACAACAGCTTTATGCTGAACACGGCGCGACGCCCGATTTCCTGCTGCGCGCTTTCGTATGGTGAGGCTGATGTACGCACTCAATTGTTTTGGATCGTCGACGCTGCCCCTCACCTGCCTGCCGGCATCCTCTCCCCGTGAACGGGGAGAGGGACGCTTCCACCGAGGGTTTCGCCAATTGCCTGCGTTGCAGGACGAGCACCGTCGCTGCGGCCAGCCTCCTTCTCCCCGTTTACGGGGAGAAGTGCCCGGCAGGGCGATGAGGGGCAGCGCCGACGATCGCGCAAAAAAATGCGCACGCTGAGGTGAGGAGGAGGAAGACGAGATGGAAACGGTGATCGCGGGGGATGTCGTCGAACAGGGTAACGCCGCGCGCAGGAAAGCGCTCGACGCAGACTATGCGGTCCTCGGCGAACAGCTCGACCGGCGCGGCATCGCCATCGATGCGATCCTGAAGAAAGTCGAGGCCTTCGGCGTGGCGATCCCGTCCTGGGGTGTCGGGACCGGCGGCACGCGCTTTGCCCGTTTCCCAGGACCCGGCGAGCCGCGCGATGTCTTCGACAAGATCGAGGACTGCGCCGTGATCAGCCAATTGACGCGGGCGACGCCGACGGTCTCGTTGCACATCCCCTGGGACAAGGCCGATCCGAACCGCCTCAAGCAGGCGGCCTCGCGTTTCGGTCTCGGCTTCGACGCGATGAATTCCAACACCTTCTCCGATGCGATCGACCAGAAGCTCTCCTACAAGTTCGGCTCGCTGTCGCATGCCGATGCTGGCGCGCGCCGTCAGGCCGTCGAGCACAATCTCGAATGCATCGAGATCGGCAGGACCATCGGTTCCAAGGCGCTGACGGTGTGGATCGGCGACGGTTCGAACTTCCCCGGCCAGGTCAATTTCGCCCGCGCCTTCGAACGCTATCTCGATGCCATGAAGCAAATCTATGCCGAGCTGCCGCAGGACTGGCGCCTGTTCACCGAGCACAAGATGTATGAGCCTGCCTTCTATTCCACCGTCGTGCAGGACTGGGGCACCAACTACATCATCGCCCGGGAACTCGGCGACAAAGCCTATTGCCTTGTCGATCTCGGCCACCATGCGCCCAATGTGAACATCGAGATGATCGTCTCCCGGCTGACCCAGTTCGGCAAACTGGGCGGCTTCCACTTCAACGATTCCAAATATGGCGACGACGACCTCGATGCCGGCTCGATTGATCCCTACCGGCTGTTCCTCGTCTTCAACGAACTGGTCGACGCCGAGCTTGCCGGTGCCAAGGATTTCCAGCCGGCACATATGCTCGACCAGAGCCACAACGTCACCGATCCGATCGAGAGCCTGATGCTGTCGGCGATCGAGGTGCAGCGTGCTTATGCGGCGGCACTGTTGGTCGACCGCAAGGCGCTGGAAGGTTTCCAGGAAGCGAACGATGCGCTGATGGCGACGCAGACGCTGAAGGTTGCCTACCGCACCGATGTCGAGCCGATCCTGGCCATGGCGCGCCTGAACCGGGGCGGCGCCATCGATCCTGTTTCGGCCTACCGCGCCAGTGGCTATCGGGCGAAGGTCGCGGCGGAGCGGCCGGCCGTATCCGCCGCCGGCGGCGGTATCGTCTGAGCGGAGAGGTCGCTATGCCCGAACGCATCGCCTTTCGAATGGTGCTCAATCCCGGCCAGGCGGCCGAGTACAGGAAGCGGCACGACGCGATCTGGCCGGAATTGCAACAGGCGCTGCGCAAGGCCGGCATCTCCGACTACTCGATCTGGCTGGATCCCGAGACCAACCATCTCTTCGCGACGCTGGTGCGGGCCGACAATCACGACATGGACGCGCTGCCGCAGACCGAGGTCAACCGCCGCTGGTGGGACTTCATGGCCGACATCATGCAGGTCACCGACCGCAACGAGCCGCTGGTGGTGCCGCTGCAGCAGGTTTTTCATCTGGAGTAGACAATGAGCGACAAGACGCTGCGCAAGGAGATGGTGTCGATCTGCCGTCGCATGAATTCCAGCGGCATCAACCAGGGCACGGCGGGCAATCTCTCGGTGCGCTCAGGCGACGGGTTCCTGATCACCCCGTCCGGTCTGCCCTACGAAACCATGGAGGCCGACGACATCGTGTCGATGGATTTCGACGGCGGTTATGTCGGCCGCATGCCGTCCTCGGAATGGCGTTTCCATCGCGATATCCTCACCCACCGCCAGGACATCAATGTCGTGCTGCATTGTCATTCGGTGCATGCCACCACTCTGGCCTGCCATCACAAGACGATCCCGGCCTTCCACTACATGACCGGCGTTGCCGGCGGCTCGACCATACGCTGCGCAAAATATGCCACCTTCGGCACGCAGGCGCTGTCCGACCATGCGCTGGTTGCGCTCGAGGATCGCCTCGCCTGTCTGCTCGGGCAGCACGGGCAGATCTCGCTCGGCAAGACACTGGACGCGGCGCTGTGGCTGGCGATCGAGGTGGAGACGCTGTCGCACATGTATATCCAGGCGCTCCTGCTCGGCGAGCCGCCGATCCTGCCCGAGGACGAGATGGAACGCGTCATCGAACAGATGCGCCGCATGAGCTACGGCCTGGCGCCCAATGAGGAAGGCAAAGGCGGCAACGCGCATAGGCGTTAGTGAGTAGCGAGAGTTTCATTCACTACTCACTACTTCTGCTCATTTCGGCGGTTTCAGAAACCTCGCCACCATCGTGGTGATAAGCGTGCGGCTTTGCTCGAAGTCGATGTCGGAGGCCATAAGCGGCAGCATGGGCGCGGCGTCGAGGATCGCCACCAGCATGGCGCTCGTATGTCCCGGATCGAGGCCGGGATCGACCTCGCCGCGTGCCTGTCCCGCCTCGAGGGTCTTTGTCAGAAGCGCGCGGATGCCGTCGGTGTTCTCCTTCAGGATCGCGTGGATTTTCTCGTTGCGGCCTGCTTCGGCCAGCAGCTCGAACAGGATGCGGCACTCGGAAAGAGCATCCCAGTCCTTCATGCTCCAGAGTTCCGAGAGCAGCACGGTCGCCGTGCTTGCGCCGCCCTCGTGGCCGTTGAAATGGCCATGGAGTTGGGCCAGGTAGTCGTTGGCCATCGCCTCGACGATGGCCTCCTTGCTTGGAAAATAGTGATAGAGATGGCCGGGGCTCATCCCCGCCTCCTTGCAGATCATCGAGATCGACGCGCCCTGCAGCCCGTAGCGCAGGAAGCAGCGATGCGCCGCCGCCAGGATTTCCTGCCGTTTCCCTTCATGCTGTTCGTGAACGAGCTTGCGTGCCATCGGCTCCCCGAAAAATCTTAGAACGATCGCTCTATTATATCTTGACGTCGTCGCGATGATAAATAGAGTGATCGCTCAATCTATTATGGAAAAGCTGCCGCGTCCAGTTCCTGACGAGGCGACGCCAGCCTTTTTCACGAGGTGTGAATGAAGAGAAGGCTTCCATTCCGACGGCGCTGAGCCGCAGATTTCCAGGAGACATTGTCCATGAATGATCCCGTTGCATCGGCCGGTTCGGCCGAACCCTTTGATACGTCCGTAGGGCAGACGGACAGCTGGTCCGACCTTCTATCCGGCAGGCATCTAGCCATCGTGCTGGTGATGGCCAGCGGCGTTCTGCTTTACGCGATGAACATCTACTTCACCGCCGCACTCATGCCTTCTATCGTCGCCGATATCGGTGGGCAGCAGTATTATGCCTGGGTGACGACGACCTTTGTCATCGCCGCCATCATTGCCTCGCTTTTCGTCAGCCGCATTCTCGACAGCAAGGGCCCGGCACTGGCCTATGTGATCGCCTTCGTCATCTTTGCCGTCGGCGGTGCAGCCAACGCTGCAAGCCCGACGATGGAGCTGCTGCTCGTCGCGCGGGTCATGCAGGGTCTGGGTGGCGGCCTGCTGGCGGGGCTCGGTTATGCGGTCATCCGCGCGGCGCTGCCGGATCGGCACTGGGCGCGGGCGACCGGCGTCGTCTCGGCCATGTGGGGCGTGGGCACCCTGGTCGGTCCGGTGCTTGGTGGCGTCTTCGCAGAGTTCGGGCTCTGGCGCTGGTCCTATGGCGCGCTGGCGGTGTTCGCGCTGCTGTTTGCGATCGTCGCGCAACGCTCGTTCGCCGGCAAAGCGGGCTCCGGCCAGCATGCGCCCGTGCCCGTCGCCTCGCTCATTCCCTTGATCCTGGCCATCGTCGCCATCAGCCTCAGCGCCATCGTGCCGATCGGTTTGCCGACCTTCGCGACGATCGCGCTCGGCCTTGTCCTGCTCTTCCTGTTCGTCGTGGTCGAGCGACGCTCGCACAACACGCTGCTGCCGCGCCTGACCTATCGTCGTGGCAACACGCTGAAATGGGTCTATCTCACCGTCGCGGCGCTCAGTGCCGGCGTGATGGTGGAGAACTTCATCCCGTTCTTCGGCCAGCAGCTTGCCGGATTGAGCCCGGTGGTCGCCGGACTGCTCGGCGCGGTGCTCTCGCTGGCCTGGGTCATCGCCCAGCTTTTCATCGTCTCGGTCTCGTCCGAAACGGCACGCCGTCGCGCCATCCGGTTCGGTCCGCTGCTTTTGACGGCAGGGCTGATCGCATACGGCCTGCTGCAGGCGGAAGGGGCCGACCTGACGACGGCCGCCATCTGGGCGGCGGTCCTTGCGCTGGCCGGCATCGGCATCGGCCTTGCCTGGCCGCTGCTCGGCGTTGCCGCCATGAGCAGCACCACCGATCCCGCCGAAGGCGGCAAGGCGGCTGCTGCGATCACCATCACGCAGCTCATCGCCTTCTCGATCACCTCGGCACTCGCCGGCACGCTGATGGCGGCGGGCGGAGATTCGGTCGTCGATGCCGCGCGCTATGTCAGCTTCGGCATCGCGCTGCTCACGCTTCTCGGCATCTTCGCCGCCGGTATCGCGACGCGAAAGCATCGATGAGGCGAAGTCCCGCAATGGCAGCACCGGTCGCCGTTCATCTCCGGCGACCGGCTTTCTTATTCGCGGGAGGCTGGCCGCTCCGCCGCATGAAGACACCTGCCGACATCCGAAAGGGCCGAGCCACTACGAAAAACAGACTGGAAAAACAGGTCGCATAGGGCCAAAACAAACCCGAGGCCTTTGCGAAAACCGCAGGGAAGTGAAACTCGGGTCGAGGACGGCAGTTGCACTGTTCGGTATTGCGATCGTTTCGACTGCTGGGATTTTTTCTCATACTGCTGCGGTTCACCGTCGGCGCGCAGGCCGAGGAGCCGAGCAAGCTCACGATCGTGACATCCTACCCTCCCGCATTTTTCGAGCCGTTCCAGAAGGCGTTCGAACAGAAAAATCGCGACGTAAGCATCTCGATAATCCAGCGGAACACTGCAAGCGCCAGCCGGTTCGTCATCGAAAAGAAGGAGCAGCCGGCGGACATGTTCTGGGCGTCCGCGGCCGATGCGTTCGAGCTGCTCAAGCGGCACGGTAGCTTAAGAAAAGTCCATCCCCGTTCCACGGGTGCGCCCGAAAAGGTGCTTGGCTACCCTTTGAATGACCCGGACGGCTATTATCTCGGTTTTGCCCTGTCGGGATACGGCATCGTCTACAATGGAGCCTACCTGGCACAGTATGGACTGGCACCCCCGCGCGAATGGCAACAGCTGCTGGAGCCCGCCTATTCCGGTCACATCGGCATCACGACGCCGTCGCGTTCCGGCACTACGCATCTGATGGTGGAAGCGCTGCTGCAGACCTACGGATGGGAAAAGGGCTGGGCGATGCTTTCGAACCTTGGCGGCAATCTCTCCACGGTCACCGCGCGCAGCTTCGGCGTTGCTTCCGGCGTGGCGCAACGCCGGTTCGGCATCGGCATCACGATCGACTTTCTCGCCCGAACGCCCAGCATCGGCGCCAATGACGCGGTTTTTGTCATGCCGTCGGATACGGTCTTCGTGCCTGCCAGCATCGGCATTCTGTCGCGTGCCCGAAATGTCGATGCCGCGGAACGCTTCATCGAGTTCATTTTGTCGGAAGAGGGCCAGCGCATCCTGCTTACGCCGGCTGTCGGGCGCATTCCGGTCATTCCGTCGCTCAATCGCGACCTGCTGCCCGGTAACGATGCCGGGTTGCTCAAGGACACAACCTTTGACGCGGGCCTGTCGGCCGAACGATACGGCCTCGTCAATCTCATGTTCGACGACTATATCGTCCGCCGCCGCGCGGTCCTGGCGCGTCTGTGGAAACGCCTTGCCGAATTCGAGGCGATGGACATCGCGTCACCAAAGACCCAGAGCCTGCTGTCACGCGCGCGGCACGATCTCGAGGCACCACCGATCTCGGAAGCAGAAGCGGGTCGGCTCGATAGCGCCTTGAAGGCCGAGTGGCCCCGGCGCATCGCGTGGTCGCCGTTGCAGGTCGAGTTCGCCGCCCGCTTGCGCGGCAATATTGAGCGCAAGCTCGCCGACGCGGAGGCCCTGATCGCCGAGATTTCCGGCGAGCAGGGGGCTCGATGGCGGCAGTAACGCATACGGTCCCGGCGCATGGCATGCCGCGCCGCTGGCGTTTTGGCATCGGCACACGGCTGTTCGCAGCCTTCGTGACCATTGTCGGGCTGGCGGTTGGTGCCTGCGTCGTCGGCTGGCTTTCCTATGCCAGGCTTTCCGGGGAGCTTTCCGCAATTGCCGAGGCCCAGATGCCGCGTCTCGCTTTCGCCTCGCGCCTGTCCAAGGCGGGGGCGGATATCGGCTCCGCGACAGCGGTGCTGACCGGCGCCGCTACGCGCGCCGAATATGACGAAATGCGCGGCGTCTATGGCGAACGCCTGAAGGTTTTGCAGGATCTGCTCGCCCAGCCCGATGCCGTGCGTGACGTTGCCCAGATCGGTCCGGTCGCCCGCGCCATCGGCGAGAACCTGAGCCGGATCGATATCGCGGCCGGCAAGCGTTTCACGCTCCTGGAGGCGATGCGTTCCGACATCGACGAACTGCGATGGCTGCAGGCGGATCTGATCGAGGAAGCCGATCCGCTCGTCGATGACATCCGGTTCAACATCGAGGCCGAGGCACGAAAGTTGGGCGGGTCGAATGCACTCGCCGAGCAGCGCAAGAGCGAGGCGCTTCTGACCGCGATTGCCCAGGCGAACCTCGCCACAGGTCTGATCGGCCGGCTGGTCAACGCGACCACCGTTGCGGAGATCCAGGAGACCAACGCCTTCCTCGGCGACAGCGTCGACGAGCTGGCCACGCGGCTGGATATGCTTTCGGGATGGCCCGACAGCATCACGCTGCGGCAGCTTGCCCGGCGCATACTCGAGCAGGCGGATGTGCGCACCGGAATTCCGAACCGCAAGAATTCCGAGATGTCGCAGGCCGCCCAGCTGAGCGGTTTGGCGCAGGAAAACGCACGTCTGGTGGAGACCCTGGGTCGCAACATCGAAGCCGAGGTCACGGCCATCGAAGCAAACGCCAATGCCGCCAGCCTGCGCGCCGCGCAGGCCATCGATACCGGCCGCAAGATGCTGGCCGCGATCGCGTTGTCGTCGATCGTCCTGGCAATCGCGATCGGCTACTTCTACGTGCACCGCAATGTGCTGTCGCGTATCCGCCTGCTGGCGGCGGCCGCGGGCAGCATCGGCGAAGGGCGGCATTCGGTCCAGCTTCCACCTGCCGAACCGGATGAGCTCGGCGATCTTGCGCATGCGCTGGCCCTGTTTCGCCAGACCCGGGACGAACTGATCCAATCTGCCAAGCTGGCGGCCCTTGGCCAGATGGCGGCGGGGATCGGTCACGAACTCAACCAGCCGCTGGCGGCGATCCGCGCCCAGATCCATAGCGGCTCCACACTCATCAATCGTGGCAACAGTGAGCAGGCGTTGGTCAACCTGGAGAAGATCAGGGCGCTCACGGCGCGCATGGCTGACCAGATCAGCCACATCCGCCGCTTCGCCCGGCGCCCGGATGCCCAATTGCGGCCGGTCGATCTCAACACTGCGGTTGGTGACGCCGTCAGTCTGCTCGAGCACCGTTTCGACGAGGAACAGGCGGAGCTCCAGATGGATCTCGCCGAAGGACCGATGCTGGTGATGGCCGAGCCGATCAGGCTGGAGCAGGTTGTCGTCAATCTCGTGGCCAATGCGCTCGATGCCGTGAAAGAAACGGCACGGCGCCGCGTGACGGTAACCACCAGGCCGAGCGCCGATGGCGCGAGCCTGGTCATCGCAGACACCGGGCCCGGCATCGCCGCAGGGGATCTGCAGGCGGTGTTCGATCCGTTCTTCACCACCAAGCCGGCAGGGTCGGGCCTCGGTCTCGGGCTTTCCATCTCCTACAACATCATCAAGGACTTCGGCGCCGACATCACGGTGCTTGAGAGCGGGCCGGACGGCACTCGTTTTCAGATCCTGCTGAAAGGACCCGAAAGATGACCGATGTCATCCTCGTCGATGACGACGCCAGCGTGCTCGACGGTTACCGCGAGGTGCTGGAACTCGAAGGCCTCGAAGTCGCCGCGCATGGCTCCGTCGCCGCAGCCATCGCTGACCTCAGGGCCGATACCGGGGCCGTCATCGTCTCGGATGTGCGTATGCCCAGGCATGACGGCTTTGACCTGATCGCCGCGGTGCGTGGCATCGATCCCGATATCCCGATCGTGCTGGTAACCGGTCATGGCGACGTCCCGATGGCTTTGCGGGCCATGCGTGAAGGCGCCTGGGATTTCATCGAAAAGCCGGCCGATCCGCTGTATCTCATCGAGACGATCAGGAAAGCGCGCGCGCACCGGCAACTTCTGTTGGAGAACCGGCAACTGCGTCTGACGGCTGACACCGACGGTTGGGAAACGCGCCTTATCGGCCATTCGGCACCGGTCGTGGCGCTGCGCGAGAAGTTGAAGCGCATCGCCGGCGTTGCCACCGATATCCTCGTCATAGGCGAGACCGGGACCGGCAAGGAGGTCGTGGCCCGCGCCCTGCACGACTTCGGCGATCGCAAGGGCAATTTCGTCGCCGTGAATTGCGGCGCCATCCCGGAAACCATGCTGGAATCCGAACTCTTCGGTCACGAGGCCGGCGCCTTCACGGGCGCGCGCGAAAAACGCGTCGGCAAGATCGAGCACGCCGATGGCGGCACGCTGTTCCTCGATGAGATCGAATCCATGCCGACGGCCGCTCAGGTCCGCCTGCTGCGTGTCCTGCAGGAACGTGTCATCGAACGGCTCGGCTCGAACACGGAACGGTCCGTCGATCTGCAGGTGGTGGCGGCCACGAAAGCCGACCTGCATCAATTGGCCAAGCAAGGGCAGTTTCGCGAGGACCTGGCCTATCGGCTCGATATCGCGCGGATAGAGTTGCCCCCGCTCAGTGTCCGCAAGGGCGATGTCGGCCTGTTGTTCCGGCATTTCCTGGCGCTCGCCGCAAAACGCCAGGGACGAACTCCGCCCAAGGTGGATACTGCCTTCCTGGCAGATCTCGACCGCAGGCCATGGCCAGGCAATGTGCGCGAATTGCGCAATGTCGCCGAACGCTTCGTTCTCGGCCTGGAGGATGTCGGGGAGGGCAGGAATTTCGATGGATCGTTGACGCTGGAAGAGCAGATGGATCGCGTGGAACGCACCATCATCCTCGACAGCCTGTCCGCCCAGGAGGGACGCGTCGGAGCCACCGCCGACCAGCTCGGCATTTCACGCAAGACGCTCTACCTCAAGATGCGCAAGCACGGCATAGCCGCGCGCGCGGAGGACGGTGACGTTACCTGAATTACCCATGCCGCAGCGCGGCAATGTTACCGTTTTTACCCAATCTCCGCTGAAGAGAGCCGGAATCGCGGGATTTCCGCGATTGGCACGCGGCTTGCTCCGTCTTTGGCGACCGCCGAAGCCTGGCGGTGATTGGGAGGAGCTATCTCATGTTGAAGACCATTGCCGCGGCGATGCTGATTTCGGCTGCCGCCATCGTTGCCGCTCACGCTGAAGAAGGCGGCAAGGTGACCATCGTCACATCCTTCTCCAAGGATGTGACCGACCCATTCAAGGCCGGCTTCGAGGCGGCCAATCCAGGGTACACGCTGGACGTCCAGAACAAGAGCACCAGTTCCGGCGTCAAATATGTCGACGAGACCAAGGGCAACAACCAGACCGACCTGTTCTGGGCCTCCGCGCCCGATGCTTTCGACAGCCTGAAGAGCCGAAAGCTGTTGACCAAATTCAAGCCGTCCGTCACCGGCCTGCCCGAGAAAGTCGGCTCCTACCCGGTCAATGATCCCGACGGCTTCTACTTCGGCTTCGCGGCGTCCGGTTACGGCATCATGTCGAACGACCGCTACCTCGAGGCCAACGAAATCCCCAAGCCCGCCGAATGGGGCGACCTGACGAAGCCGCAATACTACGATCATGTCGCGATCGCGGCGCCCTCCCGCTCCGGCACCACCCACCTGACCATCGAAACGATCCTTCAGGGCGAAGGCTGGGACAAGGGCTGGGGTACGCTCAAAGGCATCGGCGGCAATCTGCAGCAGGTCACCGAGCGCTCGTTCGGTGTGCCGGATGCGGTGAATTCGGGCCAGACGGGCATCGGTATCGTCATCGATTTCTTTGCCTTCTCGGCGCAGGCCAGCGGCTTCCCGGTCAGTTTCGCCTACCCGTCGGTGACGACGGTGGTTCCAGCCAATGTCGGCATCGTCGCCAATGCTCCGAACCAGAAAGGAGCCGAGGCCTTCGTCAACTACCTGCTTTCGGAAAAAGGCCAGACCGTCCTGCTCGAACCGACGATCCGCCGCTTGCCGATCAATCCTGCGCTTTATGAGAAGGCACCCGAGGGTTTCCCGAACCCGTTCAAGGATCAGCGTTTCCAGTCGATGATCACCTTCGACGCCGATGTCTCGAAGAAGCGCACCGATGTCGTCGACACCCTGTTCGATCAGCTGATCTCGTTCCAGCTCGACAAGCTGAAGGGCGCGACGAAGGCAATCCACGCGACCGAGGAAGCATTGGCCAAAAGTGACAATGCGGAAGCGCGCGGTTTGCTCCAGGAGGCCCGTTCGCTGATCGCGGCGATGCCGATCACCGCTGAGCAGGCGGCAAGCCAGGAAATCCGGGACGCCTTCACCGGCGGCGAACAGAAGACCGCTCGCCAGGCCGAGCTCGAGCAGCAATGGGCGGCATTCGCCGCGGAGAAATACGCTGCCGCACAGACCAAGGCGGAAGCCGCGCTGGGCCTCATCGACTGAGCGAACCGGCGTGCAGGCCGTCTGCGCAAGCAGGCGGCCATTTCCGATCATCCATGCTTCTGTACCCGGCACGCTGACAGCCGGGCACGATGAACTCATCCGGAGTCCGCCATGGCATCCGTTGCCGCAATCCCGATAAACCGTATCTCAGCCAAGCCCGGGCAGGTCGCCGCGGTCGCCTTGATCGCCCTGTTCCTTGCCGTCTTCCTGGTGATCCCGGCGGGAACCGTGATCTACACGGCCTTCACGGAGAAAGGCACGGGCGCACTGACCATTGTCAATTTCCTGGACTTCTTCCGCACCAAGCTGTTCCAGCAATCCTTCTTCAACTCGGTCTATGTGTCGGCCATGTCGGTGGTCTGGGGTACGTTGATCGCCCTGCCCCTGGCGGTGCTCACCACACGCTTCGAGTTCCGTGGCTCGCTTCTGATCCAGACGCTGGGGTTCATTCCGTTGATCATGCCGCCCTTCGTCGGTGCGGTCGCCATGCAATTGCTGTTTGGCCGCAACGGCACCGTCAATCTCCTGCTCAACGATTGGTTCGGTTTCCGCATTCCTTTCATGGAGGGGCTGAACGGCGTCATCTTCGTGCAGTCGCTGCACTATTTCCCCTTCATCCTGATCAACCTTTCGACCAGCCTGAGAAATATCGACCGATCGATGGAGGAAGCTGCCCAGAATCTGGGTTCTTCGGGTTTCCGCCTGTTCCGCCGCATCGTCTTCCCGCTGGCGATGCCCGGCTATCTCGCGGGAGCATCGCTGGTTTTCGTCAAGGTTTTCGATGACCTCGCCACGCCGCTGCTGCTCAACGTCAAGGACATGCTGGCGCCGCAGGCCTATCTGCGCGTCACGTCGGTCGGCCTCACGGACCCGATGGGTTATGTGATCTCGGTCATCCTGATCGTGGTCTCGATCTTTGCCATGTGGCTGTCGGCGGTGGCGATGCGCGGCAAGGACTATTCGACCGTCCAGCGCGGTGGCGGTGGCCTGTCCAAGCGCCCGCTCAGCCGTGGCGAAGCAGTCCTGGCTTACGGTGTGGTCGGCCTGATCCTGCTTCTGGTGCTGTCGCCGCATATCGGGCTTTTGCTGTTGTCGCTGGCCACTGTGTGGTCCTTCAGCCCTCTGCCCGATGGTTTCACCGTCGCCCACTACACCCGCGTCTTCGGCGAGAGTTCGCTCTACATCAAGAACACGCTGATCTACGCCAGCCTGGCCGGTCTCATCGATGTCATTGTCGGTGGCGCCATCGCCTATCTGGTGCTGCGCACCAAGGTGATCGGTCGGCATTGGCTCGACTGGGCTGCGACCGCGGCCCTGGCAATCCCGGGCGTCGTGCTCGGCATCGGCTATCTTCGTACTTTCTACGGCATCAGTTTGCCCGACGGGACCCCGCTTGCGACACTGTGGGTGATGGTTGTGATGGCGCTTGCCATCCGCCGACTGCCCTATGCGTTGCGGGCCTGCTACGCGGCGTTGCAGCAAGTTTCGCAATCGCTCGAGGAGGCTGCGGAGAACCTCGGCGCCACCAAGCAGCGCACCATCCGGCGCATTGTCCTGCCGCTGATGACCGGCGGTCTGCTTGCGGGCTTCGTCACGTCCTTCTCGACCGCGGCCGTCGAGCTTTCGGCAACACTGATGCTCATCCAGAGCAATTCCGACGCGCCCATAGCCTACGGCCTCTACGTCTTCATGCAATCACCTGCGGGGCGCGGACCGGGGGCGGCGCTCGGCGTCATCGCCGTCATCATGGTCGCGGCTTGCACGCTGCTGTCCCACTACGTGGTCGAGCGCCGTCAGAAGACGCTCGGCATGAACAAATAGAATTCCAGGGAGTGAACGATGAATGTGGAAGTCAGGAATGAAGCGCGCTCCCGGGGAGCCGCCAAGGCTATCAGCATCAGCGACGTCAATCTCTATTACGGCCAGCAGCATGTGCTGAAGGATATCAACCTGGAGATCAAACCCGGGGAGTTCTTCGCCTTCCTCGGCCCCTCAGGATGCGGAAAGACGACATTGCTCAGGCTGATCGCCGGTTTCAACCAGGCCCGCCAGGGAAAGGTGGTGATCGGCGGGGACGATGTCCTCGACATGCCGCCCTGGAAACGCGAGATCGGCATGGTGTTCCAATCCTACGCGCTTTGGCCGCATATGACGGTGGCGCACAATGTCGCCTTCGGCCTGGAAGAACGGCGCCTGCGCAAAGCCGAAGTCGAGCGCAGGGTAAACGCAGCACTCGATCTGGTTGGCCTCAAGCACCTGGCGGAGCGTCGTCCCGCGCAACTTTCGGGTGGCCAGCAGCAGCGCGTGGCGCTCGCCCGTACCATCGCGATCGAGCCCAAAGTGCTTCTGCTCGATGAGCCCCTCTCCAATCTCGACGCCAAGATGCGTGTCGAGGTCCGTCGCGAACTCAGGGATCTCCAGCAGCGGCTGCAATTGACGACGATCTTCGTCACGCATGACCAGGAAGAGGCAAACACCGTGTGCGATCGCATCGCCGTGTTCAACGAAGGCCGCATCCAGCAGGTCGGCACGCCGATGGGCCTCTACGAGAGGCCGGCAAATCTGTTCGTTGCCAATTTCCTTGGCACGGCGAACATCCTCGAGGGAAAGATCAGGGGTGAAGGGAACGCGCGCAGTTTCGAAGTGGCCGGCGCGGGCTCCATCCCGATCCCGGCGGGCGTGGATGTGCCCGAAGGCGCCAAGCTGGTGCTGCGTCCGCAATACGCCACGATCGGCCTTGATGCGGCGGATTCGGTATCGTTGCCGGGCAGGATCGTTCACCGCGAATTCCTGGGGGCCACAGTCCGCTATGGCGTGCAGGTCGGCGGCGCGATGGTGCTGATCGACGCGCCATTCCATTCTGGCGATTCATTGCTCGAGCCCGGCGGGTCGACCACCGTGGGCTTCAAGCCGAAGTCGGCGCTCTGGCTGGCGAACTGAGTGTCCCGCGTCGGGCTTCACATCCGCCGCGGCCGGCTTATTGCTCCGCCGTGTAGAGCAGACGCGCCGTGGAGCCGGTGGGGTTCAGCGCCCGCTGCAGCAGCGCCTCGGCATGGGCATTGCGCTGGCGCGCCGTGTCCGCGCCCATGACAACCACCACGAAGCGTTTTCCGCCGGCGTCGTAGGAGGTGACGATGTTGAAGCCGGAAGCGCGGATGTAGCCGGTCTTGATGCCGTCGACGCCATACACGTTCTTGAGCATCTCGTTGTGGCCGCGTATCAGCCTGCCCCGGAACATGAAGTCTGTGTCCGAGAAATAATGGTAGTGCTGCGGGAAGCGCGCTCTCAGCGCCAGGCCGAGCACGGCCATGTCGCGTGCCGTCGTCTGCTGCCCATCGTCGGGCAGGCCGGATGCATTGCGGAAAGTTGTCGAGCGCATGCCGATCTGGCGCGCCTTGGACGTCATCGTGGCGGCGAAACCCTCTTCGGAGCCGCTGAGATATTCCCCGACCGCGACGGCGACGTCATTGGCGGACTTCACAACCAGCGCACGGATGGCGGAATCGACGTCGATCGTCTCGCCGGGCCGGAACCGCAATTTGGTCGGCGGCTGCGAGGCGGCGTTGGCGGAGACCGGGATCTGGGTGTCCTTGCCGATGCGGCCGCTCTCCAGCGCCTCGAACAGGAGATAGAGCGTCATCATCTTGGTGAGTGACGCGGGATAACGCAGCGAAGTCGAATTGACCTCGAACACCTGCGCGCCCGTCCTGGCGTCGACGACGATGGCTGCGTATTTCTGTTCCTTTGCCGGCACCGAAAGCACCTGCTCGGGCGGAGTCGCGGTCGTACAGCCGGCCACGAAGGCCACTGCGGCAAGGGCGACGAGACTTCTGCGGGCGAAGGCGAACAGGTGCGAGACTGGCAGGATGGGCATTCCGAGGTGGACTAACAAGATGCGCTGAGATGGGCGGACCCTAGCCGAGCCGGCATACGCAGTCCATTCGCCTTGTCCGTTTCTCTCGGCCCGAATGGTGGTTCAGGGGCATTTTCGGACGATTTCTGTGCAAAACAGCGGCGGAACCGGCTTGCAGAGTCCGGATGCGGGTTCAGGCTCATCGCCCCGGACGCCTTTTTGACAGGCCATTTTCAACAAGTGATCGGTGGGCAGCTAAAGGATGATTGGCAGTGGAAAAGCGGAAGCGCAGAATGCTTGCGTGCCGCGCGGCCTGTTCTTATATACGCCGCAACCGTGCGGGCCGCCTTGAAAAAGCAGCCTGGCGCGGAATTTCTGTGAACAGGGGCTTTCGCCGGAACGCCTGACAGGGTCCTTGAAAGCCTGCTTAGTGGAGAGACTAGATGGCAAAAGTAATCGGTATCGACCTCGGGACGACCAATTCCTGCGTCGCTGTCATGGACGGCAAGGACGCGAAGGTCATTGAAAACGCGGAAGGCGCGCGCACCACGCCTTCGATCGTCGCCTTCAGCGGCGACGGCGAACGCCTCGTCGGCCAGCCGGCCAAGCGCCAGGCGGTCACCAATCCTGAAAACACGGTCTTCGCGGTCAAGCGCCTCATCGGCCGCCGCTATGACGATCCGGTGACGGAGAAGGACAAGAAGCTCGTCCCCTACAAGATCGTCAATGGCGACAATGGCGATGCCTGGGTGGAAGCCGGCGGCAAGAAGCAGTCGCCCTCCCAGATCTCGGCCATGATCCTGCAGAAGATGAAGGAAACGGCGGAAGCCTATCTCGGCGAGAAGGTCGAGAAGGCGGTCATCACCGTTCCGGCCTATTTCAACGACGCCCAGCGCCAGGCCACCAAGGATGCCGGCAAGATCGCCGGCCTCGAAGTGCTGCGCATCATCAACGAGCCGACCGCGGCCGCGCTCGCCTACGGGCTCGACAAGAAGGATGGCAAGACCATTGCCGTCTATGACCTTGGCGGCGGCACCTTCGACATCTCGGTTCTCGAAATCGGCGACGGCGTCTTCGAGGTGAAGTCGACCAATGGCGACACCTTCCTGGGCGGCGAGGACTTCGACATGCGCCTGGTCGAGTACCTGGCGGCCGAGTTCAAGAAGGAACAGGGCATCGACCTGAAGAACGACAAGCTTGCCCTGCAGCGCCTCAAGGAAGCTGCCGAAAAGGCCAAGATCGAGCTGTCGTCCTCGGCGCAGACCGAAATCAACCTGCCTTTCATCACCGCCGATGCTTCCGGCCCGAAGCACCTGACGCTGAAACTCACCCGCGCCAAGTTCGAATCGCTGGTCGATGACCTCATCCAGCGCACCATCGAGCCGTGCAAGGCAGCGCTCAAGGATGCCGGCCTCAAGGCTGGCGAGATCGACGAAGTCGTTCTGGTCGGCGGCATGACCCGCATGCCGAAGGTCCAGGAAGTGGTGAAGCAGTTCTTCGGCAAGGAGCCGCACAAGGGCGTGAATCCTGACGAAGTCGTCGCACTCGGCGCCGCCATCCAGGCAGGCGTGCTGCAGGGCGACGTCAAGGACGTGCTGCTGCTCGACGTGACCCCGCTTTCGCTGGGCATCGAGACGCTGGGTGGCGTGTTCACCCGCCTGATCGAGCGCAACACCACGATCCCGACCAAGAAGAGCCAGGTGTTCTCGACCGCCGAGGATTCGCAGAGCGCGGTGACCATCCGCGTCTTCCAGGGCGAGCGCGAAATGGCGGCCGACAACAAGATGCTCGGCCAGTTCGACCTGGTCGGTATTCCGCCGGCTCCGCGTGGCGTGCCGCAGATCGAGGTCACCTTCGACATCGACGCCAACGGCATCGTCAACGTCTCGGCCAAGGACAAGGGCACCGGCAAGGAACACCAGATCCGCATCCAGGCGTCTGGCGGCCTGTCGGACGCCGACATCGAGAAGATGGTGAAGGACGCCGAGGCCAATGCCGAGGCCGACAAGCAGCGCCGCGGACTGGTCGAGGCCCGCAACCAGGCCGAGGCTCTGGCGCATTCGGCGGAGAAGTCGCTGAAGGACTATGGCGACAAGGTCTCCGAAGCCGACCGCACCGCGATCGCCGACGCGATCGCCGCGCTGAAGACGGCTGCCGAAGGCGACGATGCCGCTGAGATCGAGGCCAAGAGCCAGGCGCTGACCGAAGCTTCGATGAAGCTCGGCCAGGCCATGTACGAGGCTTCGCAGAAGGAGGCCGCCGAGGCCGACGCCAAGGCGGATGCCGCCAAGGATTCCGATGTGGTCGACGCCGATTTCGAGGAAATCGACGAGAACGACGACAAGAAGAAGTCCGCTTAAGTGGCCTGAGGGTCAAAAATCCAGAAAAGCCCGGCGCCAAGCCGGGCTTTTTTGCAACCATGCACAGGAAAATGCAGTGTTTCTTGCTGGGACTGGCCTCTGTACTGGCCCAGGTACTGGCATTGACGCGGCATCGTTACTAAATCGGAGACCAGTCTTTTTGGACGACTGGTCGAAACAATGCGCTTCAGACGTTGGCCGTTGCTTGAGCCTTCGGTCGGCGGGATTGGAACAGGCTCTCGATGAAAGCTGATTTCTACGAAACGCTCGGCGTGCAAAAGGGCGCCGACGAGAAGGAGCTCAAAAGCGCCTTCCGCAAGCTGGCCATGCAGTTCCATCCCGACCGCAATCCCGGCGACGCCTCTTGCGAGCACAAGTTCAAGGAAATCAACGAAGCCTACGAGACGCTGAAGGACCCGCAGAAGCGCGCGGCCTATGATCGCTTCGGCCACGCCGCCTTCGAGAATGGCGGCATGAATGGCGGCGGCGCCGGTTTCGCGGCGGGCGGCTTTGCCGACATCTTCGAGGACATCTTCGGCGAGATGATGGGCGGCGGACGCCGCCGCAGTTCCGGTGGGCGCGAACGCGGCGCCGACCTGCGCTACAACATGGAAATCAGCCTCGAGGAGGCCTATGCCGGCAAGACCGCCCAAATCCATGTGCCGGCATCGCTTTCCTGCGACGAATGCTCGGGTTCCGGCGCCAAATCAGGCACGCAACCGGTCACCTGCTCGATGTGCCATGGTCACGGCAAGGTTCGGGCCAGCCAGGGCTTCTTCTCGATAGAGCGCACCTGTCCGCAGTGCCAGGGCCGCGGCCAGACGATCAAGGATCCGTGCCCGAAATGCGCCGGCCAGGGCCGTGTCACCGAGGAGCGTTCGCTCTCCGTCAACATTCCTGCCGGCATCGAGGACGGCACCCGCATCCGCCTGGCCGGCGAGGGCGAGGCCGGGCTGCGCGGCGGCCCATCGGGCGATCTCTACATCTTCCTGGCCATCAAGCCGCACGAATTCTTCCAGCGTGACGGCGCCGACCTTTATTGCAAGGTGCCGATCTCGATGACGACAGCCGCTCTCGGTGGTTCCTTCGAGGTGACGACGCTGGATGGCAGCCAGACCCGCGTGAAGGTGCCGGAAGGCACGCAGAACGGCCGGCAATTCCGCATGAAGGGCAAGGGCATGCCGGTGCTGCGCCAGCCGCAGATCGGCGATCTCTACATCCAGACCGCGGTCGAGACGCCGCAGAACCTGACGCGGCGCCAGCGCGAGCTTCTGGAAGAGTTCGAACAGCTTTCGTCGAAGGAAAACAGCCCGCAGTCGAGCGGCTTCTTCTCGCGCATGAAGGACTTTTTCGAGTCGTTCGGCGAACGCTGAAGCATGATTCCGAAAAGTTGCAGACTTTTCGGACAAAGATCATGCGATGAACAAGAAGCTGAAGCACGACTTGCAGGGGCGCGCACGCCACTCCTCGGTGGCGACAAAATCTATCTTGTCCACGACATTGGTGGACGTTTGCCTTGCCTACCCCTACGTAACTGGTAAGTAGCGTACGCAGTGGGTCCGGGGGGAGCCGGTCAGGAGAGCTTGATGGGACGTGGTCCGGGACTGAGGAAGTCGCTCGCGGAGAAATTCGACGACGAGCTGAAGTTCTTCAAGGGATGGATCGACAAGCCGAAGGCTGTCGGCTCCATCGTGCCGACCAGTTCGATCACTGCACGCAAGATGGCTTCGGTCATCAATCTCGACTCCGGTCTGCCCGTGCTCGAAGTCGGCCCGGGTACCGGCGTCATCACCCGCGCTATACTGGAGCGCGGCGTGAAGCCTGAGAACCTTTATGCGGTCGAATATTCCGCCGATTTCGTGCAGCATCTGCGCCGCCTCTATCCTGGCGTCAATGTCATCGAAGGCGATGCCTTCAATCTCACCGAAGCGCTTGGCGAGCACAGTGGCTTGACGTTCGATTCGGTGGTGACGGGCGTTCCGCTGCTCAATTTCCCGGTCGCTCAGCGCATCAGCTATCTCGAAAGCCTGCTCGACCGTATTCCAGCCGGCCGTCCCGTCGTGCAATTAACCTACGGACCGATGTCGCCCATCCCGCCTGGGCGCGGTAGCTATACGGTGGAGCATTTCCAGTTCGTGCTGCGCAACATCCCGCCGACGCGGCTGTGGATCTACCGGCGGCCGGCGCGGAACTGAGGCACTCAGCGCCTTATCTCCTCCATCAGACAGAAGAGCGGCGTTGCTGACGCAGCGTGAGGCATTTTCGCCGTCTCGGCGTGCGGCGTTCGAGACGCTGCCCTGATCCGTGCTTTGCCCCCAATCCGTAGAACTTGTCCCGCAGCTTCCCGGATAGCCGACATTGCCTTGCGGAGGACGTGGGCGAGCCAGCATGCTCATGAGCAAGCTTGACTCAAGTAGAACGATCGTTCTACTTTTCTGGCATGGGTACGAAGCGTGAAGACATCATCGACGCGGCAAATCGCGCCTTCTATCGGGACGGTTTCGCGGAAGTTGGCATCGATCGTGTCGTGGGCGAGGCCAATGTCGCGCTGGGAACGCTCTATCGGCATTTCAAAACCCGATCCGAGGTGATCACCGCTGCGTTGCAGCGGCGACATGGCGACTTCCTTCATGCGCTGGAAGGAGCAGGCGAAGCTGGAAAGGGCGCAGATTGTGTCCTTGAACTGTTCGACGTCCTGGAAGCGTGGAGCACGCAACAGGGCGGAAATGGTTGCTTCTTTCTGCGGGCGGCAGCCGACTATCCGGCTGACGACAGCATTCAGAACGCGGCACGAAGTCACAAACGGGAATATCTTGCCGTGATCGAGCAGCGACTGCTGCAAGGCCGCTGGTCGAAAGGTCAGGCGGAGCAACTCGGCTCCACGATCTTCGTTCTCCTGGAGGGTGCGGTCGCGGCGGCGTTCACCCTTGGCGACGGCGCCGCGGTCACGACGGCCAGGAACGCGGCCGCACGCATTCTCGGAAGCGCAAAGCCGGAATCAGGATGAAAGCGAGCGCGCTTTCCCTGGGAGCACTGGAAGCCGGCCTGATCGTTGCCTGGAGTTCCGGGTTCATCGGCGCGCGGCTGGCTGCTGATGTCGGGTCCGTATTCCTCGTGCTGTTCTGGCGTTTTGTCCTCGTCTCGCTCATCCTGCTGCCGTTCTTGTTCCGCGCGGTGCGGCAGGGCCTGACGGCCAAATCGTTGATCCTCCAATCGATGCTGGGGGCCTTCGCGATGTTCGGGTATCTGGCGCTGGGGGTGAAGGCGATCGATCTTGGCGTTCCCGTCGGCACGGCCGCGCTGGTCTCCGCTCTGCAGCCCATCGCGACGGCCGCTCTCGCCGGTTCTGTCCTGCATGAGCCGGTGAACCGCCTCCAATGGGCAGGATTGACCCTCGGCCTCGCGGGCGTCTCGCTTGCTGTCGGTGGTTCGCTTGGCGGAGCATCCTTTCTGGCCTATGCCTTGGCGGGGGCGTCGACGCTTAGCCTGGTCATCGCGACAATCATCGCCAAGGGCGTGTCGGACAACACCCCTCTGTTGCCGTCGCTGGCCATACAAAGTCTTGTCGCTGCAGTCCTGTTTGCCCCGCTGGCGCTTCTGGAGGGTGAAATAGCGCCGATACCCGATCCACGCTTCCTCGCAGCCGTGGCATGGTTCATCTTCTTCTCCACGCTCGGCGGCTACGGTTTGTACTGGCTCTGCCTCCGAAGAAGCACGGCAACCCGCGTTGGAAGCCTGATCTACCTGACCCCTCCCGTCACCATGATCTGGGGCTGGCTGATGTTCTCCGAAGCGATCACCGCCGGGGCGGTGATCGGCTTCGTCATCTGCATCATCGGCGTTTTTCTGACACGGCCGGCAACATCGACGCGAAGAGCTTGAAGGTTTTCAAACCTTCCGAGCTTTGCACTTGATTCAGCTGCGTCATCGCCTATAGCTGCCGGACGGCAAAGGAGCGCTGTGCCGTGATTCCCAAGATCCTCGTCTTCGCGGGTTCGATCCGCAGCGGTGCCTTCAGCGGCAGGACGGCCAATGCCGCGCAGAAGGCGCTGGCCATGCAGGGCGCGGATGTGACCCGCATTTCGCTCGCCGATTACCCGATGCCGATCTTCGACGAGGATGTCGAGAAGGAAACCGGCATCCCTGAAAACGTCATGAAGCTGGCGCGCCTGCTCGGCGCCCATGACGGACTGCTGCTGGTCACGCCGGAATACAACGGCTCCGTTTCGCCGCTGCTCAAGAATGCCATCGATTGGGTGAGCATCGTGCGCCATGACGGCGGCCGGCAATTGAAACCGATGGCCGGCAAGGCGGTCGCGCTGTGTTCGTCGTCGAAGGGCCATTTCGCAGGCGTACGCGCCATCAACCATCTGCGCGCCATCCTGCTGCGCTGCCACATGGACATCGTCACGCCGGAATGCTCGGTGCCGAACGGCGCCGGCGCTTTCGACGCGGACGGCAATTTTGTCGACGAACGGCTTCGTCACGCGATGGATCTGGTGGCGCAGGCGCTGATCGAACGAGCCCGCATGCTGTCAACGAGGTGAGGGATTTGGAAGACATGAACGATATGCGCGAAAGACTGATCGTCGGCCTCGATATTCCAACTGTCGCTGAAGCCGAGAAGGCGGTGAAGGAGCTTGGTGATACGGTCTCCTTCTACAAGATCGGCTATCAGCTCGCCTTTGCCGGCGGGCTGGAATTCGCGCGCGACCTTGCCGCCGACGGCAAGAAGATCTTCCTCGACATGAAGCTGCTCGACATCGACAACACCGTCGCCAAGGGCGTCGAGAACATCGTCAAGATGGGCATGACCATGCTCACCCTGCACGCCTATCCAAAGACGATGCGCGCGGCGGTGGAAGCGGCCAGGGGCAGCAATCTCTGCCTGCTCGCCGTCACCGTGCTCACCTCGATGGACGAGCAGGATGTCATCGATGCCGGTTACGAGTACGATCCGCACACGCTGGTGCTGCGGCGCGCCGAACAGGCATTGTCCGCCGGCATGGGCGGCATCGTCTGCTCGGCCGAGGAAGCGTCGGCCGTGCGCAAGGTTGTCGGTCCCGACATGGCGGTGGTGACCCCCGGCATCCGCCCCGCCGGTGCGGATCGCGGCGACCAGAAGCGTGTCGTCACGCCGGCGGACGCGATCCGCAACGGCTCGAGCCATCTCGTCGTCGCACGGCCGATCGTCGGCGCGGTTGACAGGCGCGCCGCCGCGCAGGCTATCCTGGACGAGATGGCGGCGGCCTGAGCCGCAACACTTTTGAATCTGCGCCTCGTCTTGGCACGAGGCGCCAGTACGGAGACTGCTCATGCCCAAGGCATATTGGATCGCCCGTGTCGATGTGCGCGATGCGGAAGGCTACAAAGCCTATGTCGAAGCCGCGAAACCTGCCTTCGAGCGCTTTGGCGCGAAGTTCCTTGCCCGCGGCGGCGAACACGAGAAGGCAGAAGGGCCGGGTCGCGGCCGCAACGTCATCATCGAGTTCGAGAGTCTTCAGGCCGCGCGCGACTGCTACCATTCGCCCGAATACCAGCGCGCCGTTGCCATCCGCCAGAAGGTGGCCGACGGCGAAATCGTGCTCGTCGAAGGGGTCTGAGCGCCTGAGGCAAGTGCATGAGGCAAGCCTGCTCTAGGCAACAAGATCCGGCACAGGTCCGATGTAACGCGACTGTGGCCGCATCAGCCGGCCCGTCGCCTGCTGTTCGCGCGCATGCGCGATCCACCCTACTATGCGTCCTGCCGCGAAGACGCAGGTGAAGGCTTCTTCGGGGAAGCCTGCCGCTTCCAGCAGAAGTGCCGTGTAGAACTCGACATTGGTCTGCAGTACGCGGCCGGGCTTGGCCCCCTTCAAGATTTCAAGCGCGGCCTGTTCCACCGTCTCGGCGAAAGCCAGCCGGCGGCCAGCCGCGCCATCGGGGCCGATGCGGCGGACAACGGCCTTCAGCACATCGGCGCGTGGGTCACGCACGCGGTAGATGCGGTGGCCGAAGCCCATGATGCGGCGGCCTTCGGCCAGTTCCTTTTCAAGCCAACCTTTTGCATCTCCGGTTGCCGCAATCGTATCGAGCATCGCGATCACCGGTCCCGGAGCGCCGCCATGCAGTGGGCCTTTCAAGGCCCCGAGCCCGGCCAGCGCTGCCGAAGTCAGACCGGCCTGGGTCGAGGCGACCACGCGTGCGGCGAAGGTCGAGGCGTTGAGGCCGTGGTCGCAGACGGTGACGAGATAGGTGTCGAGCGCGGCAGCCAGGTCCCTGCTGGCATCCGTGCCGGTGAGCATGGTGAGCATGTCGGCGGCATGGTCGGCCTTGGCAACCGGAGCAATGGCCTCGAGGCCTTTGCGCATGCGTATGAGGGCAGGCGTCAGCACGGCGGGCGCCGCAATCAGACGCAGCCCATCGTCGAGCGTGTCGCCATCGGGCATCAGCGCAGTACCGGCGCGCATGCCGTCATAGACGGAGAGCCCGGCCAACGTCGGCAGCAGCGCCTGCATCCTTTCGAACACCTCGACCCGTGCTTGACCGAGCCTTGCCGTCAGCTCCTTCTCATCCGGCAGGTCGGCAAAGAAACCGTCGAAAAGCAGATGTGTGACGCCGGCGAAATCGCGTCGTCCGGCAAGGTCACGCAAAGCATGGCCTCGGATCGTCAGGTGCCCGCCGAAACCGTCCACTTCCGAAAGCACGGTTTCGGCGGCAATCACATCATCCAGTCCGCTCGTCATCATCTTGCTCCTTGACCAATTTTCGATCCGAGATAATGCTGTTGTTGATTGCCATCAATCTTGATCAATAGAATCAATATACGAGTTGATATGAGCTCCTGGCTGACACGGGACGAAGCGCTGGACAGGCTGGGCGTGCGTGCGCAGACGCTTTACGCCTATGTCAGCCGCGGCCAGATCGGCATGCAGCCGGACCCTGCCGACCCACGCCGCAGTCTCTACCGGTTGGAGGATATCGAAGCGCTCACCACGCGCCGGGCGCGTGGCCGCCGCGTCGCTGCGATTGCCGAAAGCGCCGTTTCGTGGGGCGAGCCGGTTTTCGCCACCGAACTGTCCACCGTCATCCATGGCAGGCTGATCTATCGCGGCGAGGATGCGGTGGCCTTTTCACAAACCGCCACCCTGGAGGACACGGCACGGCTGTTGTGGGCCAGCGCTGCTTCTCCGCGTTTTGCAACATCGGGTGTGCCGGCAGAGACAGGCATCGCACAGGCGTTTTCGGTCCTCGCCAGCCTGGCGGCAAGGGGGCAGCCTTCGCTGGGCCGCAACGCTTCCGTGCTGCAGGCGGATGCGATGCCGGCCATCGCGGCTCTTGCCGGTGCGCTGGGGGCAGCACCCGGTGTGGAACCCGTGCATCTGCGGCTGGCGAAAGGCTGGCGGGTCGACCGGGCTGCGGAGGTGTTGCGCCGCGTCATGGTTCTGGTGGCTGACCACGAGCTCAACGCCTCGGCCTTCGCCGCGCGCGTGGCGGCCTCCACCGGCGCGCCGCTCGTCGCCTGCCTGCTGGCGGGCTTGTCGACGCTCTATGGTCCGCGCCACGGCACGGCCGCCGACGCCGTCGCCATGCTGGTGGACGACGCCGTTCGGATCGGCGTACGCGCCGCAATGGCGCGCTGGATCGATCATGACCGGCCATTGCCCGGCTTCGGCCATCCGCTCTATCCCGGCGGCGATCCGCGGGGGGCAGCGTTGCTGGCGGACATGAAGCTGGACGACGACATCCGCGAGTTGCGCCAGGCGGCGTTCGATGCCACCGGCGCCGAACCGACGGTCGACTTCGCGCTGGTGGCGCTGACCCGGTCCTACCGCTTGCCGGCCGATGCGCCGATCCGACTGTTCGCGCTGGGCCGCAGTGTCGGTTGGACAGCGCATGCCATCGAACAGGTCATGTCGGGCAAGCTGATCCGCCCGCGCGCACGCTACGAAGGGCCGCTGCCGGCCGATATTTGAGATGTCTTTATCCTAAAGCGTTTCCGTTTTTCACGGAAACGCTCTAACTCTTTGTTTTTACGCAATTCCGGACGGAAAAGCGCTACACTCTTTTCCTGAAATTGCTCTAGAACAGCTTGAAGGGAATGCCGCTCAGCAGTGCCTTCACGTAACGCCGCCTCTGGTAGTGACCGTTGAGCGAGACGCGCGGCAGCTCCGTCGGCCTGTCGAAGCTGTCCGCCGTCAGCATTCCGGGGCGTGTGGTGACCGCCAGCTTGATGCCGGCCTTGGCAACGGCATCGAATTCGCGCGGCGATACCGCAACCTTGGTTCCATAAGGATAGGCGAAGGTGGTCGGCCTGTAGCCGACATAAGCCTCGACGGCATCCATGGAGCCGGTGATTTCCTCGGCAAGCCGCGCATCATCGACTCTTGCCATAGCGATATGGGTTTGCGTGTGCGCCCCGAAGCGCACCAGCGGGTCTGCGGAAAGCGCCTTCAACTCTTCCGCGGTCATGACCAACTGATCGACGATGGCGAGCGGGTCGATCATGCGTGACCGTGCTGCGCGTTCGACTTCCGCAACGGCTGCGTCCTCGTTGTTCGAATGCACGAAATGGACGATCCGCTCATAGGCGTCCTGTTTCTGGCTCAGCGTTTGCGTGGAGACGATTTCGGCACCCTGGCCGAAATCGAACTCGAACCGGTCCTTGGAGCGCGTCAGTATCTTAGCTGTTTCCCACCACATCGAGCGGGTGCGTTCGACAAAACCCCTGGCGATGAAGATGGTGTAAGGCACGTCGTGCCGGCGAAACACCGGGGCGGCGTGCTCGGCGTTGTCGCGGAGGCCGTCATCCAGCGTGAAGGCGGCAAAACGGCGCTTGTCCCTGGGGTCGGCAAGCAGGCGTGGCAGATCTTCCAGCGCCACCGGTGTCAGGCCAGTCTCAGTGCAGACGCGGATTGCCTCGTCCAGGAATTCCGGCGTCACCGAAAGTGTCGCGATGGGATCGAAGCCACCGCGTCGCGCCGGGCGCACGTGATGCAAGGTGAAGATCACGCCGCGCCCTGCCGCTGCCGGCCAGAGTACGCCGGCACGCGTCAGCGCGACGCCTTCCAGGCCCGCACGGATCGCGCCGTGCTTGAGGAACCTCTTGGCCGAGCCCTTCAAAGACATGCCGGCGCCTCGATGCCGATGGCATCAGCAAGGCGGCCTTCCAATCGGGGATGGCGATGCGCGGACATTCCTCGGCTCCGATACACGCCCGCAGGATGCGGGCGGTGGCCGACGCGACGGCCGAAAGGAACTTATTGCAGCGCCAGTTAATAAACTGCCCGCGCAGGCGCTGATTTCGGGCGCAATTCCAGGAAAAGCGTGCAACGGTTTTCCGTTCGGAATTGCGTAAAAACAAAGAGCTAGAGCGTTTCCGTGAAAAACGGAAACGCTCTAACGGCGATCGCCCTGTTCCTGTCAACGGTATTTCATGTAGCCGACAAAGCCGGTGATGCGCCAGCGGTCACCGTCGTTGCGGCAGAAATAGAGGGTCTGCCAGTTTAGCCGGTCGACACCGCCATCGGCCAGCGGCACGGTGCCGTCGAACTTCTTGTGCGCCACGGCGACATTGCCGTTGATATCGATGCGGTTGAGCGTCACTGCCTTGAGCAGCGCCGACGGCAATGGCTCGGCATAGGCGACCGAAGCGGATTCAGCGGCCTGGCGCAGCCATTCTTCGCGATAGGCCTGCAAGGTCGGGAAGGCGGCGTTCCAGTCGTCCTGGTTCGGCGAGTTGTGGGCGTGGATGCCGAGGAAACGCATCTCGTCGAAATCACCGGCCACCATGGACCAGTCCTGCGAGGCGAAGGCTTCGAAGTCACGCGGCATCAGCATGTCCCAGATGAAGGCGCGGTCCGCGTCGCCGGCAAATGGGTTCTTGGTTTCGGTCATGGTGGCTCCGTTCGTCTGGAGAAAGGGTTCAGGAAAGCTTGCCGCGCGCGGCGACCGGCAGCACGTCGACGACGCGGTCGCCGGAAACGAGATAAACCTCGTCGAACAGGTTGGTGACGACGCAGGCATGATCCGGCAAGACGCGCACGCGGTTGCCGACCGAGAGCGTCGCGCCGCCGGTCAGCTCGACCTTGCCGTGCTCTTCGCTCAGGCCGGTTACACGAGCACCTGGAATGCCGACCAGTTCGCCGTGGTCGGGCAAGCCGAGCAGGTCGCTGGACAGTGCCTTGGAGCCGCTGTCCAGGATGGCGCGGGTCGGTGTTGGAGCGGAAACCACAGTAGCGAGTACGGTGAGCGCGCAATCGTCAGCACTCGCGGCACCCTTTTCGACCTGATAGCGGTCCATGTAGATATAGGTGCCGGGCCGGTATTCGGTGACGATGGCCGCGTCCTGCTTGCGCCACATGTCAGGCGTGCCGCCGCTGGTCACGGTCTCGCAGGAAAGCCCTTCTTTTCCAAGCAGGTCGCGCGTTGCAGCGAGCCAGGCTTCCGCCGCTTCAGGCGCGCCGGCCGCCGGATAGGTCATCAGGCCACCGAAGGCGAGGCCGGGCGCCGCGTCGACCTGCCTGGCCAGCGTCAGTGCCTCCTCGGCCGTCTGGACGCCGCAGCGGGCCGCACCCGTATCGCATTCGACCAGGACTTTGAGCGGCCGGGCCGGATCGGTGAAGGTCCCGGCGAGACCGGCAATCGTGGTTGAACTGTCGGCGGTCACCGAAAGCGTGATGCGCTTGTGAAGCGCCAGAAGTCGCTCCAGCTTCGCCTTGCCGATGATGTTGTAGGGCAGGAAGATGTCGGTCAGCCCGGCATCGGCCATCACTTCCGCCTCGCCGATCTTCTGGCAGGTGATGCCGGCCGCACCCGCCTCGACCTGCATTTTGGCGAAGAAAGGCAATTTGTGCGTCTTGATGTGGGGCCTCAGCTTCACGCCAGCCGCATCGGCCGCCTTCTGTGCGTTGGCGATGTTGCGTTCGGCGCGGTCAAGGTCGATCAGCACGGCGGGCGTGTCGATTTCAGCAATGGTCTTGGGGCGCGATGTCATGAGGTCACCTGTAAGGGCTAAGGTCAGTCGCCGAGCGGCAGGCGCGGGTCGGCCACTTTCAGCGTGTACACGCTTTGCTTGATCCGGCGCAGATTTTCCAGTGCCTTCGGTCCGCGCGCTTCGGCGGTTGCCGTGGCGATGATGTCGACAATGGCCAGCAGCGCAAAACGCGAGGAGGTCGGCTTGTAGATGTTGCCATCCTCGAGCGACTGGAACGGGATCAGCGTTTCCGCCGCCCTGGCCAGCACGGAATCCGGCGCGGTGACGGCAACGGTGGTGGCGCCGTACTGGCGGGCGACCTGCACGGCCTCGACCACAGAACGCGCATAGCCGGAAACCGAGAAGGCAAGCACCGTGGTCTCAGGCGTCGCCACCGAGGCATACATGCGCTGCAGCTGTCCATCGACCTGCGCCAGCGCGGAGAGCCCGAGCCGGAACAGCCGGTTTTGCATCTCTGTCGCCATCATCGAGGAGATGCCGCCGGAGCCGATGCACAGGATGTTGCCGGAAACCGCGATGCGTTCGGCGATCTCGATCAGTTTTGGCATCGGCAGCATGCCGCTGGCGCGTTGGATCGCAGCGATAGCCGCTTCGGTGATGGCGGCGGCGATACGCTGGTCGCGCACGTCACTGCCGGGCGGTTCGGCCGAAAGATATTGGCCGCCGATGGCGATCGCCTGGGCGAGATAGAATTTGAAATCGCGGAGCCCTTCGCAGCCGAGATTGCGGCAGAAGCGTGTGACGGTCGGTTCGCTGATGCCGGCGCGCGCGGCGATCTCGGAGATCGCTGCCTTCGAGACGAAGTCGGGATCGGACAGCACCATGCCTGCCAGCCGACGGTCCGACTTGGTGCCGTCCTGGGCCATCATCTGCAAGCGGGTGATGATGTCCGCCGGTGTCTTCACAGCGGCAGGCCCGTTGCCGTGTCGAACAAATGGATGTTGGCGGGCGCGACGCTGACCGGCAGCCGGTCGCCGGGCTTCACCGCAACGCGGTCACGGAACACCGCGCGGATGGTGTCGTTGCCGATCGCGCCATAGACATGGGTTTCAGAGCCGGTCGGCTCGACCACGTCGACGCGCAGGCTGACAGAACCGTCACCGTCGACGACAAAATGTTCCGGGCGGATGCCGGCTTCTATGGTGCCCGAGGCCGCGTGATCGTTGCCGAGTTTCAGCTTGCCGCCACCCGATGGTTCGAACCAGGCGCCGTCCGATGCCGATTTGAGCGCGCCTGAAACGAAGCTCATCGACGGCGAGCCGATGAAGGAGGCGACGAACTTGTTTGCCGGCTTGTCATAAAGGTCCAGCGGCTTCCCGACCTGCTGGATGCGGCCCTTGTCCATCACCACGATGCGGTCAGCCATGGTCATCGCTTCGATCTGGTCGTGCGTGACATAGACGATGGTGGATTTGAGCCGCTGGTGCAGCGCCTTGATCTCGGTGCGCATCTGCACGCGCAACTGCGCGTCGAGATTGGAAAGCGGTTCGTCGAACAGGAACACGGAAGGCTCGCGTACGATGGCGCGACCCATGGCGACGCGCTGGCGCTGGCCACCGGACAGTTGCCGCGGATAGCGGTCGAGATAGGAGAACAGGTTGAGGATGCCGGAGGCCTTCTTCACTTTCTCCTCGACCACCGGCGCGCTTTCGCCGCGGATCTTCGGGCCGAAACCGATATTCTGCGAAGCCTTCAGATGCGGGAAAAGCGCGTAGGACTGGAACACCATGGCGATGTTGCGCTTCTGCGGCGGCAGGTCGTTGGAACGCACGCCGCCGACCAGCAGGTCACCGGAGGTGATCGTTTCCAGCCCCGCCAGCATGCGCAGCAACGTGGACTTGCCGCAGCCGGAAGGGCCGACCAGCACGACGAACTCGCCGCTGGCGATCTCCAGGTCGATGTCCTCGAGGATCTTGTGTTGCCCGAACGATTTCGACAGGCCTCGAAACGAGACATCGGTCATGGTTAGCCTCCCAATATATCGTCGATGAAAGGCAGAAAGCCTGCCGTCAAGCCGGCATCGACCGGCATCACCACGCCGGTTATGCCGGAGGCGCGAGGCGATGCCAGAAACACGACGGCCTCAGCCACTTCGCGGGCCTCGACGATGCGGCCGAGCGGGTAAAGCCGCTTCAGCTTGCCGAGAACCTCGGGGTTCTTTTCCAATCGGTGATCCCAGGCAGCGGTGCGGATCGAGCCGGGACAGACGACATTGGCGCGGATGCCGCTGCGGCCGAGCTCGACCGCGAGCGCCTTGGCATAGGCGTTGATGCCGGCCTTGGCGGCGGCATAGGCCGGGTTGCCGAAATGCGCGATGGCGTTGACCGACGAAACGAAGACGACGCTGCCGCTGCCGCGCCGCGCCATTGCCTTGGTCAGCGGATCGGCGAAGGTCATGACGCCTGTGAGGTTGAGGTCGAGCTCGCGTTCGATGGTGGCTGCGTTGAGTGCTACAAGCGTTTCGGCGCGTGTCCAGCCGGCGTTGTTGATCAGGATGTCGGGCACGCCATCCCGCGCAACGATCGCGCCTGCCGCGGCCTCCATCTCCTCACGCCGGGTCAGGTCGAAGACATGGCGCGAAGCGATCGCCTCGCTGCTCAGGGTATCGAGCGACTGGTCGCAGCCGACCACCCGTGCGCCACGTTCGGCAAACAGTGCCACCAGCGCAGAGCCTAGCCCGCCGCCGGCCCCGGTGATCACCACGGTCTTGCCCTGGAATTCCGTATTGGACATTGCCCGCGCCGTCTCCTCCTGACTGGGGACCCACTCAAGGGTAGCGCAAAAAATGTAATCAAAAATGTAATTAAGCAACAGAAAAATCAGCTTGAAAGGTGGATTTTCAGCGATAATGTAGGAAAGTAACATGAAGGCAAAGCCGCATGTTGCTGCTCGGGAGCATCGGGGACGATGGTCCCGCAATGACAATGGGAGAGAGTTTATGAAACTGGCACGATGGACTGCCGGCCTTCTGGCCGGGTTGAGCATGTTGGCGGTAGCCGCGCAGGCCGATGCGGGCGAAGTGCGCGTGACCGTCGCGGAATACTCTTCGAAGACCGGCCCTTATTTCGAGGAGGTCAAGAAGGAGTTCGAAGCCGCCAATCCCGGCACGACGCTGAAGTTCGAAGTGGTGCCGTGGGATGTGCTCCTGCAGAAGCTGACCACCGATATCACCGCCGGCACCAATGCGGATCTCTCGATCATCGGCACGCGCTGGCTGATTGATTTCGTGCAGCAGGATGTTGCCGAGCCGCTCGACAGCTACATGACGCCCGATTTCAAGGGCCGTTTCATCGAGACGTTCCTGTCGCCGTCGATCATGGAGGGCAAGACCTATGGCCTGCCGATCGCCGCTTCCGCGCGCGCCATGTATTACAACAAGGACCTGTTCGAGAAGGCCGGCATCGCCAATCCGCCGTCGACCTGGACGGAGCTGCAGGAGGATGCCCGCAAGATCAAGGCAGCCGGCGCCTTCGGCTACGGCATCCAGGGCAAGGAGATCGAGACCGACGTCTACTATTACTACGGGATGTGGTCGTTCGGCACCGAGATCCTGAACAAGGACGGCACATCGGGCCTGAGCACGCCGGGCGCGCTGGAGGCGGCCAAGCTCTACAAGTCGATGATCGACGAAGGCCTGACCCAACCGGGCGTCACCTCGATGAACCGCGAGGATGTCATGGCCCTGTTCAAGCAGGGCAAGGTCGGCATGATGATCACCGCTCCCTTCATGATGAACCAGATCAAGGAAGAAGCGCCCAGCCTGAAATATGGTGTGGCGGCGATCCCGGCCGGGCCGACCGGCGCGCGCGGCACCTATGGCGTCACCGACTCCATCATCATGTTCAAGAATTCCAAGAACAAGGAAGAAGCCTGGAAGCTGCTCGACTTCCTCTTCTCGACCGAACAGCGCGCCAAGTTCACCCAGAATGAAGGCCTGCTGCCGGTGAACAAGGAAGAGGCGAAGATGGATTATTACACCAAGGACGCAGGGCTAGCCGCCTTCACCGCACTGCTGCCCGAGGCCCGCTTCGCGCCGGTCATCCCGGGTTGGGAAGAGATCGCGCAGATCACCTCCGACGCCGTCCAGAAGATCTATCTCGGCCAGGGCGAGCCGGAAGCGACGCTGAAGGATGCTGCCGCCAAGGCAAACGGCGTCCTGAAGAAGTAAGCTCGGGAGAAGTCGGACCGTTGGCGCTGCCCCTCATCGCCCTGCCGGGCAGGTGAGGGGCGGCGCACATATCAAAATTTGAGGTCTTTCCGTTGATGATGTCCCTGATCGGCCCGCATGCATAATCGGGCGCTGCCTTATCTGCTCATCCTGCCCAGCCTGTTCCTGGCGGCGGTGGTGATCTTCTGGCCGGTTTACGACCTGGTGCAGATCTCGACCCATGACGTCAGCCGTTTCGGTCAATTGCGCGATTTCATCGGGCTGGCCAATTTCGCGGCACTTGCCGACGATCCCGATTTCATGGCGGCGCTCTGGCGCACGGGCCTGTGGACGCTTTCGGTCGTCGCCGGCGCGCTGATCCTCTCCATCCCCGTGGCGATGATCCTCAATTCGGATTTTTATGGCCGCAGTGCCGCCCGCGTCATCATCCTGTTGCCCTGGGCGGTTTCGCTGACCATGACGGCCGTGGTCTGGCGCTGGGCGCTCAACGGCGAAAGCGGCATGTTGAATTCGGCGCTGATGGGGCTCGGCCTCATCGACCAGAACATCCAATGGCTGGCCAGCGCCGGAACGGCCTTCCCGATGCAGGTGCTGATCGGAATCCTGGTGACCGTGCCGTTCACCGTGACCATCTTCCTCGGCGGACTCTCCTCGATCCCGGAAGATCTTTATGAGGCGGCAGCCCTTGAAGGCGCTTCCGCCTGGCAGCAGTTCCGCACCATCACGCTGCCGCTTCTGAAGCCGTTCATCAACATCGCCATCGTGCTGAACATGATCTACGTCTTCAATTCCTTCCCGATCATCTGGGTGATGACGCAGGGCGGGCCGGCCAACTCCACCGACATCCTGGTGACCTATCTCTACAAGCTGGCCTTCCGCGTCGGAAAACTCGGCGAAGCCTCGGCCGTTTCGCTCGTCATGTTTGCGATCCTGCTCGTCTTCACCATGATCTATGTGCGTCTGGCCATGCGGGAGCGGGAAGCATGAGGAAAAGCAAGCTCGTCCGTTCCGTCATCGCCTGGCTGCTTCTGTCGCCGCTGATCGTGGTGACGCTGTTTCCCTTCGCGGTGATGTTCCTGACCGCCGTCAAGCCGCGTCCCGAAGTTCTGTCGCCGACCTGGTGGCCGAGCGAGTTTCGCTGGTCGAATTTCGCCGAGATGTGGGTGGCGACCGGCTTCGGCCGTGCCCTGCTCAATTCGCTCTATGTCTCGGTGTTGGCAACAGTCGGCGCCATCATCGTCGCCATTCCGGCAGCCTATGCCATGTCGCGCTTCCGCTTTGCCGGTTATGGCGCGATGCGGCAGTTCCTGCTCATCTCGCAGATGATCTCCTCGATCGTGCTGGTGCTCGGCCTGTTCCGGCTGATCGCCGCCTGGGGGCTGATCGAAAGCACGACCGCCGTCGGCGTCGTCTACATGGCCTTCAACGTCGCCTTCAATGTGTGGATGCTGCAGAGCTATTTCGACACCATTCCGCGCGATCTCGAAGAGGCCGCCTGGATGGAAGGCGCCGGCCGCTGGCTGACCCTGCGCAAGGTGTTCCTGCCGCTGTGCCTGCCGGCGATCGCGGTGACCGCCATCTTCACCTTCATCAATGCCTGGAACGAGTTCATCATCGCATTGACCATCCTGCGCAGCCAGGAGAACTACACGCTGCCCATCCAGGTGTTCGCGCTGGTTGCCGGTCGCTACACGATCGAATGGCACCATGTCATGGCGGCCGCCTTGTTGGCGACCTTGCCGGTGGCGGTGCTGTTCGCCTGGCTGCAGCGCTATCTCGTCCGGGGTCTCGCCCTCGGCGCCGTCAAATAACAGGAGAGTTTTGAGATCATGTCACGCAAGCAGGTTTTCGGAACGTCGCATGTGCCGCTGTCGCCGGCTGTGCGCGCCGGCGATTTTGTCTTCGTTTCCGGCCAGGTGCCGGTGCGCCCGGACGGTACGGTGGTCGACGGCGGCATCGAGCCGCAGACCCGTCAGGTGCTGGAGAACGTCAAGACCGCGCTGGCGCTCGCGGGGGCCACGATGGACGACGTCGTCAAGACCACGGTGTGGATCGAGGATGCGCGCGATTTCGGCGGCATGAACAAGGTCTATGGCTCCTTCTTCACCAAGGAGCCGCCGGCCCGCACCACTGTGGAATCGCGGCTGATGATCGACATCAAGGTCGAGATCGAAGCGGTTGCCTACGCGCCGGTGAAGTGAGCGTTTGATGCCTTCCGCCGAGGATCGGCGGAAGGCGATCTCCCGACGGATCAATCGAGTAAAGCGCATGCGTATCTTCACCGCCTCGCTGGCGACCGAGACCAACACCTTCTCGCCGGTGCCGACCGACCGCGCCTCTTTCGAAATGGCTTTCTATGCTGGCCCGGGCGAGCATCCGGAAACGCCGACGCTGTGCTCTTCGCCGATCGTCGCTCTGCGGCGGCGTGCGGTCGCCGAAGGGCTGACCGTCATCGAGGGCACCGCGACCTGGGCGGAACCCGGCGGGCTGGTGCAGCGCCAGACCTTCGAGGGACTGCGTGACGAAATCCTCGGCCAGTTGCGGACAGCCCTTCCGGTCGATGCCGTCATCCTCGGCCTGCACGGCGCGATGGTGGC
Source organism: Mesorhizobium sp. NPDC059054 (assembly GCF_042739215.1). Taxonomy (NCBI): domain Bacteria; kingdom Pseudomonadati; phylum Pseudomonadota; class Alphaproteobacteria; order Hyphomicrobiales; family Phyllobacteriaceae; genus Mesorhizobium; species Mesorhizobium sp. NPDC059054. The sequence goes on along the minus strand of NZ_JBHYHV010000003.1, from coordinate 161,674 downwards.
GCAGGGCTATGACGACTGTGAGGGCGATCTTCTCGCCCGCGTCCGCGAAATCGTCGGGCCTGATATCGTGATTGCCTCGGAGCTCGATCCGCACAGCCATTTGACGCCGAAGCGTGTGGCCGCGGCCAACGTGCTTGCCGCCTTCCTCGAATTCCCCCACACCGATTTCTATGAGCGCGGCGAACATGTCGTCGACCTCGGCCTTGCCGCTGCGCGCGGCGAGATCAAGCCGGTGATCTCGACCTTCGACTGCCGCATGATCGAGGTGATGCCGACCAGCCGCCAGCCGATGCGCGGCTTCGTTGACCGCATCAAGGCGCTGCATGGCAGGGACGGCATTCTTTCGGTCTCCGTCATCCACGGCTTCATGGCCGCCGACGTGCCGGAAATGGGCGCCCGCATCATGGTCGTCACCAACAACGACAAGGCCAGGGGCGATGCCCTGGCCGAGCAACTGGGGCGCGAGCTTTACGCGCTGCGCGGCCAGCTTGCCATGCCGATGCTGACGGCCGATCAGGGTATCGACCGCGCGCTGGACGTGCGCGCCGCCAGCAAGGCAAGGCCGGTGGTGATTGCCGATGTCTGGGACAATCCCGGCGGCGGTGTCGCCGGCGATGGCACCTCGCTGCTGCGCGCGATGCTGGCGCGAGGCCTGAACAACATCGGCGTCGCCACCATCTGGGATCCGCTTGCCGTCACCTTCTGCCATGCGGCGGGTGAGGGTGCGGTCATCGACCTGCGCTTCGGCGGCAAAGCCGGCCCGCTCGCCGGCGAGCCGATCGACGCCCGGGTGCGCGTGGTGAAGGCCGTTGCGGAGAGCTGGCAGAGCTTCGGGCCGAGCCGGGTCACCTTGGGCGCTTCAGCGCTGGTGCGGCTGGAGGGCACCGAGATCGACGTCATCCTGAACACCAACCGTACCCAGACCTTCGAGCCGGACATCTTCTCCAATCTCGGCGTCGATCCGCTGTCGAAGGATGTGCTGCTGATCAAGTCGACCAATCATTTCTACGCCGGCTTCGAGCCGATCGCGGCCGAAATCATCTATGTCTCGGCGCCGAGCTCTTATCCGAGCGATCCAGCGGGCACGGCTTATGAAAAGCTGGTGCGTCCGGTTTGGCCACGCGTAGCGGAGCCTTGGGCCTGAGCCCACGCGCGCCGCACAACTCCATACGACACGGCGCGCGTTCCCCGGCCCATCGGGTCACCCCAGAGCTTGGAGTCTATCCAGGAAGTTACGATTGGCGAGCCTGGAGTGCGAAACACCCAAAAATAGTCACCAGGTCACGAATGATCGGGATCGCAAAATATCGGCCTTTCTGGTGGACCGCACTTTGCGGGCGATACGCGCTGGTATAGAAATCGCGCCGACAGAGATGGGGATAATCACATGGTATCGGGCTGGTTCGGTAGCGCGCGTTCGGTGACGAAAACTGGCGCGATGTGTCTCGCCTTGGCTGTCGTCACCTCATCCGGGTTTGCTCAGGAGGCAAAACCCGAAGTGAAAGCCGCCGAGGCCAAGCAACCAGAGGCGGCTTCCTGGGTCGTCAACTGCAGCAGCGGCGGTGCAACGACCGACCTCGAATGCCAGGTTTCGCAGAACCTGACCGAGGCCAAGACCGGTCAGCGCGTGCTGACGCTGACCGTGCGACGCCAAGAGGAAAAAGGTGAGCTCGTCCTGCTGCTGGCGCTGCCGCACGGTCTCTTCCTGCCTTCGGGAGTGTCCTATCAGATCGACGGTGGCGAGAAAGCGACGGCAGCTGTTCAGACCAGCGACCAGAACGGAGCCTATGCGGCGGTTCCGCTGTCACCTGCTCTGCTGGGAGGGCTGAAATCCGGCACCACGCTCAACATCGGCATGGAGGCCGTGACGCGCAAGCCCCTCACCATCCCCGTTCCCCTGAAGGGCTTTACCGCCGCGGTCGACAAGATGCAGGCGACGAAATAGCCGGTTGCACATTTGCAACCTGCATCAATGCCCGGGCGCTTCCTCCTCGACGCTGTCGGAAGTCTCCGGATCAAGCTGATCGAAGGTCATCTGCCAGGTGGTAACAATGCCGGCCCGCCTGAGGTCTGCGTTATGGGTGGCTAATCTCGCTTCCTGGCGCAGCGCTATGCGCGCTGCCGTCTTGGCGGCGCGGCTGACAGGCGGCGTCCAGCTTTGCGGCGCCACGCCGGCGTTGAGCGCCGTACTGACCGCCTGTTTTGCCATGCGCGCTTCCGCGGTCCCGTAACGGGTCAGCAGGCTCTGGAATGCGTCGTGCAGGTCGACGTCGAAGGGCTGGTCCTCGCCCATCGGACCGATCACCGGATTGCCCGGGTGCAGGAAGGCAAGCGGCAGCAGGCCCTGCGGTATCGGCGTGTTGGCCGAATGGGTGGGCCGCTGGCGAGCAGCTTGGGCAAAAGGTGCGTATGGGGTCCGGCCGGCGAAACGCCGCCGGTGTCCGGGCCGCCGATCTTCTGGTAAACCTCGACACGACCCAGCGCGGTCAGTGCCACGCGATGTGGATGCGCGGCCATGATGGCAACGGTCGCGCCATTGCCGGGCTCGAAAAGCGAACGGCCGAGATTGGCGCGCAATTCACCCAGCAGTTTCGGATCGCTGGTGCGGATGCAGAAATCGCATTGCGGCAGGCCGAGACCCATGTCGAACAGGATGCCGGTGCGGTCGATGCCGCGGATGGCATCGTCATCCGGGCCGACCTCGGTCAGCACCTTGTGCTCGTCTCGCCGCGCACGCGCTTCCGGCAGGCATAGCGCAACCGCGTGGCTCCAGCGGTGGCGCTTCGGGCTCAGCGTTTCATATGCGACAGCTGTCGCCCCGGCGAGGCGGCGGCGCTCCAGCCGGATAGCGCCACGACGGGTTGCGCGGGTCAGGTCGAGCGGCTCGTCGATCACCGGCTGCTCGGCTGCGTCCTGGTGGAATTCAGCGATGGCGCCGAAGGAGCCCATGCTCCAGCCCGACCGCCAGTCACCAAGGTGTTTCTGCAGCAGCGGCTCAAGTTCGGTCATGGTTGTCTTCCGGTTTGTCTTGGGTAGGAGATGCGATCAGGTCCAGCGGCTGGATGACGGGACGCCCGGCCGCGGTGCCGAAATAGGCATCGACGCCGTAGACGCTGCCAAGACTTTCCACTGTCAGCACGGTGTCGGGTGGCCCGTCTGCGACAATCCGGCCCTGGTCGATCAGAATGAGCCTGCTGCACCAGCGTGCTGCCAGGCCAAGGTCGTGCAGCGAAGCGACGACGCTGCGGCCCTGTTTCGCCAGGCTGGCAAACAGGCGCATCAACGTGATCTGGTGCGACGGATCGAGGCCCGCCGTCGGCTCGTCGGCCAGGAGCAAGGGTGTTTCCTGAGCAAGCGCGCGCGCAATCAGCACGCGCGCCTTCTCACCGCCCGAAAGGTCGGTGGCGGCACGGTCGCGGAAAGCGTCGACCTCCATGCGTCGCATCGCCTGTTCGACTGCGGTGTGATCGGCCGACGACGCCGCGGCGAAACCCGGCCGATGCGGCGTGCGTCCAAGCGCGACGACGGCTTCGACCGGGATCGCCCAGGCGATTTCGTGCTCCTGCGCGACGTAGGCGATGTTGCTCGCCCGCTCACGCGCACTGATCATGGCTGCATCGCGTCCGGCGATCGAAATTCCGCCTTGTGATGCCACGAGGCCGAGGGCCGCCTTCAGCAAGGTCGACTTTCCGGCACCGTTCGGTCCGATCAACCCGACGAACTCGCTAGGACCGATGGTGAAGGACACATCGCTCAGCACGCGCCGCCGGCCGAGCGAGGCCGAAAGGTTGGAAACGGCAAGCAGGCTCATGCCAGCCTCCGCCGTTCGCGATAGACGAGCCACAGGAAGAACGGTGCGCCGACGATCGCCGTCAGCACGCCGAGCTTCAGATCCCGGCCGGGTGCGATGAGGCGCACCAGTATGTCGGCGGCCAGCACCACCGCGGCACCACCGAGCGCCGAGGCCGGCAACAGCCGCGATGGTCTCGCGCCGACCAATGGCCTGAGCAGATGCGGCACCACGAGCCCGACGAAGCCGATGGCGCCGGCGACGGCGGTTGCGGCACCCACCGAGGCAGCGGTGCCGAGCACGGCCAGTTGTTGCACGCGGCGCATATCGATGCCCATCGAGGCGGCGGTGTCGGCCCCCAGCGTCAGCGCATCGAGCGCGCGGCCGAGCATCAGCAGAAGCACCCAGCCGACAAGCATGAAGGGGGCGGCCAGCCATACATGCGTCATCGAACGGTCGGTCAACGAGCCGAGCATCCAGAACATGATCTCGAGCGCGGCAAAGGGATTGGGCGACAGGTTGAGCGCCAGCGAGGTCATGGCTCCGGCAAGGCTGGAGACGGCGACACCGGCAAGGATGATGGTGAGTGTGTTGCCGCGCCGCCCGGCAAGCGCCTGCACGACGAGCACGGCAATCATCGCTGCCAGCAGAGCCGACAACGGCAGCGCCAATGGGAAGGCGATCGTCAGGCCGCTGTAGATGGCAAGCACGGCGCCAAGCGACGCCGAGGCGCTGACGCCGATCAGGCCGGGCTCAGCCAGCGGATTGCGCAGATAGCCTTGCAGCGCGGCACCCGACAGGCCGAGTGTCGCGCCGATCATCAGCCCGAGCAACGCGCGTGGCAGGCGAATCTCACGCATGATCAGCGCGATGGCGTCCGCCTTGCCGGAGAACAGCGCCTTGATACTGTCGCCGAAAGCGATCGCCGCTGGGCCAATGGTCAGCGACAGCACGAAGAGCACGGCAACCAATAGGCTGAGCACGGCGAGCAGGGCGCGATAGCGGGCTGTGTCGGTCACGGTTGCGTGCCTCCTGTCTGGCCGCTTACTGAGTGATTGGTGGCCGCGTCGGTCAGCATCTCCACCGCTGTGGCCGTAAAGGGTGCGCCGCAGATGGTATATTTAGCGGGCACGGAAACGCGCCCGGTTTCTTGGGCGAGTGTCCTGTAGGCAGGATGGACGAAGGTCTGCTGCGCCAGGGCCGGCGTCGCGTAGCGCGCCTCGCTGTCGACCAGCATGTCCGGCTTGGCCATCACAAGCAGCTCGAGCGGCAATTGCTGGGTGCCGGACAGGCCGAGTTTCGTGGCCAGATTGGTCAGCCCGGATGCAGCCACCACGGCATCGACCAGCGTGCCGGCACCTGATGTATAGGAATTGGCGTAGTAGGTCGCGATGGTGATGTTGTGATGGGGCTTTGCCTTCGCCTCGGCAAGCTTGCGGTCGAGCTCGGCCACCAGAGTGTCTGCGCGCTCCCGCCGATCGAGGATATCGCCCATGCGTCTCAGGCTTGCTCGCACGTCGTCAAATGAGTTTTCAGGCTGGAATTCTTCGACGCGAATGCCGAGTTGCCTGAGCAGGCCGACGGTCGCACGTGTCGTATAGCTGCCGGCAAGGACGAGGTCCGGCTGCATCAGGAAGATCTCTTCTGCCTGGCCATGATTGACCGCGAAGCGCCGAGCCTCCTCGGCCAGCACCGATGTTGACGGATCGGTAGCGAGATAGGAGACGGAATGGAGCTGGTCGTCCCCGGCAATCAGCATCGCCATCTGGTCGGTGCAGACATTCATGGAGACCACGCGCTTCGGCGTTTCTGCCGCCGTTGCGCTGCCGGGCGCCAGACACACGGCCGCCAGGGTGATGAACAGCCAGGAGCAACCGGGCTTCTTGAAAGCCCCGTCGCTCGATCTTGCTGCCCTGGTTTCCTGCATTGCCATCTCCCGGTCCTCAGAATGTCCGGGTGAAGCTCAGATTGAAAGTGCGGCCGGGCGCGCGATAGTCGGCGACCGTCGAATAGTCCGCGTCGAACAGGTTCTCGACGGCGAACTTCACCTGCGATGCGGCGTCCAGCGCATAAAGTGCAGTGAAATCCACCGTGACATAGTCGGGCAGCTTTACCGTGTTGGCGGCATTGGCATAACGTGCCGCGCCGTAAAGCACGCGTGTCGTCAGGTCCAATTGCTCGGTCGGACTATAGGTCACTTCCGCCGCAGCCTTGAGGCGATCGCGATAGGGGATGTATTTGCCGGTGTCCTGGTTGAGCGGTTCGCGGATATCGACGCTCACCTTGCCGCTCCATTCTGTGCTGAAGCGATGCGCAAGGACTGCCTCGAAACCGGTGATGCGCGCCTTGGCCACGTTGAAGGGCAGGTAGGTCGGCGGATTGGAGGCGATCGCGTCGGTCAGCCAGGTTTGATAGAAGGCGACATCGAGATTGGTGTCGGCGCCCGCCTGCCAGCTCAGCCCGACCTCATAGGACTTGGACTTCTCCGGCTTGAGATTTGGATTGGAGTAGTTCGGATAATAAAGTTCGTTGAAACTCGGCGCCCGGAAGCCGGTGGTATAGGATGAGCGCAGTGTGAGGTCAGGCAGGATCTCGTAGCTTGCGCCGACATTGTAGGTGGTGGCGCCGCCGAACTGTCCATTGTGGTCGTAGCGAATGCCGCTGTCGACGGTGAGTGCCTCGTAGGAAAGCGAATACTGGCTGAACACCGCCGTCAGCGTGCGCGCCGTCACGTCGAAATCGACGGTCGAATCGACCTGCTCGCGATAGATTTCAGCGCCGCCGGTCAGCACATGTGAAACGGCGCCGGTGTCGAAGTTCTTTTGTGTCGAAGCAAAGAGACCGTAGCGGCTGGAATTGAAGCGGTCGTCGCCGACGATGCCATCGCGGAAATTGCGTGAGCGATCGACCGAACTCGACAGTTCGACAGTCGAGGACCAGTCCGCGGAGTGTTTGATCTCGGTGCCGAGTTTGCCGGCAAAGCTTGTCGTGTCGACCTCGTCGGCGAGCGGAAAGGAGGCGTCATACTGGCCGCGGCTGCGGGCGATCAAGGCATCGCCATAGATCCGGCCCCAGTCGAACTGCCTGGACAGCGAGGCATTGATCGAGCCGAGCAGGAAACCGTCATCGTCCGGCTCGTGACCGAAAGCGGTTGGCAGCGTGAAGTCGTAGCCGCGCGTGCCGATCAGGCTGCCGCCGAGCGAATAGTCGACGCCGCTTGCGCTCTGGCCCCGCACATTGCCGGACAAGGTGCCGCCCCACGGATGGCTGACGCCGGCCGTGACCGAGCCGCAGCTGTTGCGGCCGTCGGCGCAGGGGCCGCCCTGTTTGGTGATGATGTTGACGCCGCCGCCCATGGCGTCGGAGCCGTATTGCGCGGAATGCGCACCCTTGGCGATCTCGATGCGCTCGATCGAATCGAGCGGGATGTTGCCGAGCGAGGCTGTACCGGTGGTGACGGAGCTTGCCCTCACGCCGTTGACCAGCACCAGCGTCTGGCTGGCCGACATGCCGCGCAGGTAGAGATTGGTCGAAGCGCCCTGGCCGCCATAGGAAACGATCGAAACGCCGGTATAGGATTTGAGCAGAGACGGCAGGTCTGGCGCGGCCGAATGTTCGATGCTCTGGCGATCGATCACCGTCACCGATGAGGTCGAGCGCGCCAGAGTGGTCGCGCGCCTGAGCGGTGTCGTGATCACGATGCGATCGAGCATCGTGGCGTTGCCGGGAATGCTGTCGTCTTGAGCGACAACATGGCTTATGAAAGCCAGCGTGACAGCGCCGGCAAGCAATGGAGTTTTCTTCACTTCCGTCCCCAAAAGGATCAACGGCGCAACAGCGCCGCGAGGTTCATTTCGAACCGCAGACGGACTTGGCTGGGGGCAGGTTGGCGGACAGTCGCATCTCACCCCTGGCCGTTCCGGCATGCGGCAACACTTCACGTGTCACCGCCACGGACGACCGCGCCTGACCACCCCTCGTGATCAAGCATGGGTGACTGGAACAGGCAGGTCTCCTGACTTCCGTGTCATCGCCCTTTTCCGCCTTCCCGGTCGCGCGAGGCGGCCAGTGGCATCGTGGAAGAAGGCTCAACGGTTACAGTTGCGGGGGCAGTCGCGGCTTTGACCGATTGCTCGGCCGCACCGTGTTCCCTTTTCATCCGCCTTCCGGCGGAACCAATTCCGAATCCGAAGCTAACCACAGCAGTGCGCAGCGTCAACCAAGGCCTCTTGAGATTCGCCCGATGTCCGCAAACGGCAACTTGCTCCCCGGAAGGGCTCTCAGCATGCCTTGGTCAGGACAAGCGAAAGCACGGCAAGAATGGAGCACCGTAACGAATGGTCAGGCTCAGCCGTAGTGGAAGCGGGGCTTCGGTCCCGTACCGGTGAACTGCACGCCGACACGGTCGTTGCGGCGCCAGCGCACCAGGGCCTCGTAGGCAACACCGTCGACAGGCACATAAAGGCTGAACCGTTCGGGAATGATGGCATCGGCGGCCACCTTGAGTTCGGCGCCGCCGGTATGCTGGTTGCGCACGACGCAGGCGATTTCCGAATTGTGGATGCTGGTGATGATCGTCGCCCCTTTGAGCACCCGTTGCCGGTGCTCGCGTTCGCGATGGTTCGCTTCCTGCTCGGACATGGCGATGGACTCACGCTGCAGTCCAAATAGTTTAGGGAGGGCGCAGGTAACCATCAATGCCGTCATGGACGGTGTAGGCGATTTGACGCGAGTGATGGCTAACCGTCCGTCAAGATCCACGCGATCCTGAGCCGTCTGCGAAAGCTGTTGAGCTTCGACAAGCTTGGTGCGATTGAAGGGCAGGTACTGGCGAGGGCCTGTCGTGAAACTCAGGGATGTGCTTGCCGCGCTTGGCTTTCGCAAAGGCCCGAAAACCTATGGTTACACCATAAAAGAGTTCGAACTGACGAACAGGGAGTTGGTGCGGTTTGCCGTTTGGCTGCATCCCAAATGCAGTGCGCCGGATATCGGTCAGGGCGCGATCGACGAATTGAGAAAATATCTTTCGCCGGGCGATGCCGTCATCGATATCGGCGCGCATGTCGGCGACACGAGCGTGCTTTATGCGCTGGCCGTCGGGTCGGGCGGCAAGGTCTTTGCCGTGGAGCCCAACCGATACCTCTGGCCGGTTCTGGAGGCCAATGCCTCGCTAAACCGGCAGGCGGCGCCGATCGAGATCATGCATTTTGCCGCGACCGGGCAGCCGACAAAGCTGGTCTTCAACTACAGTGATCCCGGTTACTGCAATGGCGGTGACCTCGATCGCTTCGGCCGGCTTGCCCATGGTCATATGTACCCGCTCGAAGTCGAGGGACGTAATGTACTTGCCGAACTGCGCGCCACCAGCCCCGATTGGCTGTCCCGAATCCGTCTGATCAAGACAGACGCCGAAGGCAACGACCATGCCGTGCTTGAAACGATGCGCGAATTGATCGTCTCGGTGAGGCCCTTCATCCTGTGCGAGGTCTACAAACGCACATCGATCGAACAGAGAACCGCATTTCTCGATTTCCTGAACGAGCTTGGCTACGACTGCCACCGTTCATGGCCATACGCCGAGTTGAAGGGGCAGTTGCTCAATGCCGCGGACATGGAGCGTTGGCCGCATTTCGACATGTTCTGTGTGCCGCGATAGCCCGCTGTTTCATGGCGATCAGCACGACCAGTTTCCGTAACATGGCTGCAATATTGCGATCTGAAAAATCCTAAGCGCTTGCAAGTCGGAGCACAAAATGCGGAGGTCATTTTGGCGGCAGCAGCGCCTGAACTCCATTCCACAACAGCCACAGCAGGCCTGAGACAATCGACAGGATCACCGCCGCGCCGACCTTGCTGGAAATGCCGGCAAGCGCTTGGCGGAGGTTGCGGAGAAACCGGAAATCCTCGCGCGCTTCGAACTGGTGTTCGGGCTCGTCGATGCGCAGGCCGGCGGCGGACAGTTCCTCGCGCACCGCTTCCTTGACGATGCGCTTCAATTCGTCGGGGTCGACGGAGATATGCCTTGTCATGGCTTCCATCCGCACCACGCAACGCCCTGGGCGTTGTGCCTGTTGATCTCGTCCAGATCGGTGCGTGGCGTGTCCGATCTGGCATCCCGGCGCGGAAAATTGTGCGTGCACCAGACGGAGCGAGGATTGGAAGGAAAGGAGCCATCCGGTCTCGAACTGCAGCCGGCGAGCGCCAGTGCTGCGACAAGGATCAGTGCCTTGACCATCGCATGGCCTCCTTTCGCGCCTCGTCGTCGGACATGCCAGCTGTGCGCCGCTCAATTGCGGTAGCCTCGCGGTCCATTTCCAGCTGGTCTTCGACGGCAACCAGCTTCTCCCTCATTTGCCGTGCACGTTCGGCATCGACGCCGGATTGCCTAAATTTCCAGCCGGCAACGATGGCGGCGGCGACCCCGACGATGTAGGGCCAGAACTGCAGCAGAAGGGCGGTCACAGGCTGTCCTCGCGGCGGCGGCGCAGATATTCGGTGAGGATGCCGTTCGCGACCAGCAGCCAAGGGAAATATTGAGCCGGGATGATCGGCTGGAGCACGGACGGATCGACATAAGTCAGGGCCACGACGACGAAGCCGAGCGCGGTTTGAAGCCGCGCCCAGAAGATCGTTTCGCTGTCTTTGAAGAAACGTTTGATACGCTGCCACATGGTCAGGTTCCTTTGAAAATTCTGCCGAAGACGATGGCGAACAGCGTTCCGATCACGTTCCAGATGCCGACCTTTGCCAACGGCGTGGCTTCCGGCGCAACTTGCTGAGCTGGTGTGTGATGAGCCGCGGAAACGGACGAAGGTGCGTCGCCGGACTTCTCCGTCGGGATGGGGAGCATTCTCGGTGCCTGCCCGATATAGCCGGCGTTGCGTAGCGCGGTTTCGTACGCCTTGGCGTAACCAGCGATCAGTTTGCCGTTGGCCCGAACGTCGACGTTGATGATCGATCGCGCAGCCACATAGTCGTAGGTTGTTGAATTGGTTGCCTCGAAGTCAGCCAGCTTCTTGCCGGTGAACATGCCGGCGCGCATCCCTTCGATGAGGATATGCGCCGAAATGTCGGTGTCGTTCGCGGCGTCCGGGTCGCTGACAAGATCGACCCCCACCAGCTTGGATGCCTTCTCATAGTTTTCCCGGCCGGTGAGCTGCGGCAGGGCGCGGCCGCGATAACGCCAGCCGTCGCCGGAAGCCTCATCGCCATTGCCTATGCGGTTGGCATAGACGCGGTTGGCGAGGCCCTGCGGGTTGCGGACATAAGGAATGGTAGCGGCAACACTGGTGAAGCGCTTCGGCCAGACCTCGCGAATGCGTGCAGCGCTGCTGTAGGAGAGGTTTTCGTTGACGGGCCGCATCTTGCTGCCGGTCTCATGGTAGGCGGTAGCCAAGGCATAGGCGAGATGCCGGAGCGGCAGGCCGGCATTTTGCCCGGCCTCGAGGATGACCTCCAGCCCATCCACCTGGCTTTGAGACAAAGACATGCCGAAAACGCCAGACGTGCGCAAGCGCAGCGCCGCGTAGAAACGCGAACGGTCCATGGTTTGTCCTTTTGAATATGTCGCTGTTTTGGCTGCTTACTGCCTATGCGGCAATCAAATCATCACATGCTTGCGAAAGCAGCGTCGACCTGTGGCACCGTTGTAATTTCGCCCGCGGCGATCTTCTGAACGACAAGCTGCTCGGTGTCGAAGCACTTCTTGATATGCAGTAAAACCGCGTTGCTTGCGGCCAGGATCGCTGAGGCGTTCAAAATGCGCCATGTACCATCCGGGCATTTCCAGTTGACCGTAAGGTTTGGGTCTTGGTCGACCTGGTAGCGCGCTGCGAAGACCTTCACTTGTGAGTCTCGGTCTGTTGCGATCGGGATAGAGATATTCTCGAACAGCATGCCTGTGCCGCCAGTTTCCAAGCGCCAGCGCAGGTCGCCGGCATAGCCGACAAGATCGACCGGCTGCGGCGTGCCGGTTCCCGCGTCCATGACAATGGGGACGACTGTCCAGTGGTCGTTTTCCCATTTTGCTGCCTCGTTTGGGACAAGCGTCGGCGGCGCCATCGGTGTCGCGAAAGCCGGAATAAGGAATTCGCCTTCCCGCATAGGGTTAGGGTGCGCTTCTGAGCTGCCAGTCAGAAGCTTTGTGCCGATGTCGTAGTGATAGACTTGCATGATGGCCTCAATATTTGACGCAGACGAGGAGCGGGATGTGAGCCGGACGGGTTTCTGCTGAACCTGCGTATCCGACTGTACCGGTGTGATAGTGAGCGCCATTGTAGTCAGTCTGCGCATAAGCGTTCAGAGAGGTTGCGAGGTTGGATGCGGCATATGTTCCGGAATCGGACCACCCGCGATACACTGCCTGGCCGTGATTGTGGCTGCCGGCTGCGTCGATGGTCAGCGGGTGATTGTGCGACCTGATGGTGTCAACGTACCTAACGCCGATAGCCCCGCCACTCGGATCAATGCCGGAGCCACCGTCATAGCCGCGAACGAAGGAGCCGTTGATCAGAGGAACGCGGAACACGCCCGAATTATAGTCGCTGTATCGGCCGTAGTAGCCGGCCTGCCACGAGGCCTCTGAAACAGTCAGGCCGGAGGAGACCGCCGCCGCCCAGAGGTCCGGGTAGTCCGCCTTGTTGACACCAGCGCCATTTGCTGGGAGCCAACCACTCGGCGTGCTGCCAAGAGCGAAAAACCCAATCATGCCGGCTGGGATGTTCCAGACTTGGCGATATCGACCACTCTGTTCGTTCTCGAAATAGAATCCGCGAAGCACCTGGTTACCTGCTTCGTTGATGCGACCCAGCGTGACGGCGTCTTTGTTCAAGCCGTTTGGCACTCCGAAGAACTCAAGCGCGTTACCCCCCAGATTGCGGATGCCGATACCCCGAGCCGTGCCGTATGCATTCCATTTACCAGCGGTGTCTGAAGCGTCGCCGCCGAAAAACATGTGGCCGTATCCGGCAGCATCTGCGCCGAGCGAATTCACGAAACTCCTGGCTGGACCGGAGGGATAGCCCCACTCCATGGCGCGGCGCGGAGAGTACGTTACAAACTGAGCGGCTGTCGCGATATTGGTTGGATCGCTTCCGGCGTAGCCCGAGAGGAACCGTTGTGCCTTTACATCACCACTGAACGCCGCTCCTGTCAGTTTGGCGACGTCACCTTCGTATGCCAGCTTCTTCCAGGCCGACCATGCGCCGGAGTAGCGGCCGCGAATGTAGATATTGGTCAGGGGCGAGGCGTATGGCCACGCGACCTGGGTGATCTGCCCGCCGCTATATTCGAAATTCCACACATAAAGATAGGACCCATCCCCCGGTCCATTGGGTGAGGTGCCCGTGAACAGCGTTGGTGCCAGGCCGGGCGAGACCAGCGTGTTCCAATCCGTGATGGTATCCGTCCCGCTGGCCGTCATCACCACCCCAGCGGTATTTTGCGCAGCTGGCAGCCGGCCCTTTGTCAGATTGGCAGCATCATCGGCACCAATGGCGGCGCGGAAGAGAGCGTCCGTCGTCTTGCCAACCAGTGATTTGACGAATGCCGAAAAGCCGAGATTGGTCAGCGCCTCGCCCGGCGTCTGCGCTCCCGTGCCGCCGGCCGTCACTGGGCGCGGGTCGTTGGCGTCTTTCGCCAGGTCGTCCAGCTGGCTGTTGTAGGGTGCGGAGGCGATCGGCTCGTTCGGCACGCCGTAGACGCCGGGCAAGAGTTGGTAGACGCCGTTCACGCGAGGCATGGGCGGTCCTCCTATGCGAATTTATGATGATGGTTGGCCCGGAAGGCCGGGATGAATGCCTTGGGGGGATCAAGGCGACGGCAACCGGTCTCACTAGGTTGGTATGTAGGCGCGCAGTTCGTTTATCATTGTCGCCCCGATTAGCTGGCCCTTAACGACCGCTCAGGAATGCGCTATGGTTCATTGAGGGTTGGAGGGGAGCGAAAGAATGAGCGTCGCTGCACGGGTTTGGGGAGCGGCCGCCAAGTCGGCCGCGGTAATGCCATGAAGAAAACAAACCCATTCATTTGGGGTGCCGTCGCGGCCGTGATTACCTCTGGCCTCTGGTTCTTCAACTATCTGATTGGAACGCCGCAATCCGAAAACACACTGCTTCAGAACCCGATTACGACCGCCGTCGTTTTCTTCTTCTGGGGGTGCGTGGCCGGCTATGCCAAGAACTGGTACGGCGACCGGCTCAATCGCCGGTAGTCGCCGGCCAGCCGGCCGTCAGTGCGTCCCATATGCGATTCCCGCTTCCGCCTCTCTTGGCGCGCGCTTTTGTCGGTGGGCCTTCCATCACGGGGCGACCCTTGAAGGCCCGCCTTGCATATTCCACTGCGGCCGGCGCGGACAGGGAGGCGAGATCGCCGGCTTTTTCGTACATCGCTTCAAGCAATGCCTGTCGCCTCTCAAGCTCCGGAACGGCTCCGTTGAGCTGATTGGCGGCGCGGCGGCCCATTTCGAGTGGTCCGCTCGCGATCCGTCCCCCAAGGGACTTGGCGAAAAGCTCGGCATAGGGGTTGTCGGGCGCAAAACGGTTTGCGATGGCGCCACCGACGCCGCTTCCAATCCCGCTAAGGGCGATCTTGCCTATTTCGGAAAGTATGGCAGGGGCCTTTGCCAGGGCCCCTGAACTCGTAATGGCGGTGCCGCCGATCTCCTCCATTATCCCGCGGCCAAATTGCTTGGCCGGATCATCGCTCGGTGGTTTGATCGATCCGAAATCCTGCAGGCTACGTGCCAGGCCAACACTACCACCGAGAGGTTCTTGCGATGGCTGGATATTCGTTCCCGCGATAGCGTTTATGCCATGTATTGCCGGGGTGACGATGACGTCGTTCACCACATCGATGGGCCCTCCCAGCGACTTGGCCACCCCTTTATTCAGACCGGACGTAAGCTGGGCGAACCAGCTGTCGGCATAGTCATCGGCCGGTGCAGGGTGGCCACTCTGTTGCGCGCGCTCGAGTTCACGGCGTGCCAGCTCGCGCCGGGCTTCGTCAGCGGTTACCATTTGCGATTGCCTCCAATTCTTCGTGGCTCATTTTCAGGATTTCCTGGGCTTCTGGACGTTTCGGGACGTCGAGCAAGGTGGGTTCGCGTGGTCGCTCCTGCTGGCGCCCTCCGGTCAGGCGTTCGATCTCGCGCTTGGCCAACCCGCGCTGCGTTTCATTCAGCCAGGGGTTCTGCAGCGCGTTGAGGAGCATCGGCAGCGTCGGGCCTTTGGAGGCGTCGAACGTGTCTGCCATGCCGCCCGCGGCGGCAGGCAGCCGTGAGAGGTCGAACTGCTCGGCCGGTGCACCTTGTGCGCGCAGGGTGCCTTGTGCTGCAGGCTGTCCTGCCTGCGAAACTTCGGAGATCGGATGGTCCTGTCTCGCCCCGGCTGTCGGCGAAGCGAGCGGGGCCTGCGTGGTGGGCATTCCGATTGGCGGGTCTGCGATCTGCCTGTCGGTGGCAGGGGCCGTGCGGGCGCCGATGCCCTGGAGAGGGCTGATGCCCACGGCCTTCGAGCCGTACCATTGCCCCCAGCCGTGCTTTCCGGCGGTATCGAGTGCAAAGTCGATACCCTGCTGCCAGTTGGCGGGGTCGGCCGGATCGAGGCCGGTGGCATCGATGAAGCGATTGCCGACGCCTTCGGGGTAACCTGTCCCCTTGCCGCCGACGAGAAGCTGAAAAGGTCCATAGCTTGGCTCGCGGGCGCCGTTCCTGGTGACGTTCGATTGCCACGTTCCACGCTGAAGTCCTTCCGAGCGTGCCACGCGTACGGCGACATCGGGGTCAATGCCACGCTGCGTGGCAGACTGTCGGATGTAGCTTTCCATCGTCGGTACGTCGGGCAATCCGCTGGCAGTCCTCGCTTCATCCGCCCTGGCAAAATCGAGCCGGCTCGGCAGGTTCGGATCGTCGGCTCTCAACGCAGGCTTGCCGGTCAGCGCGGCGGCGACCTTTGGCGATCCGCCTGGGGGCGGCGGGAAGGCGCCGGGGCCGCCGAGCGCTGCAACGATCGGATTTATCGCGGCTTCGGCCGAATTCCTGCCTTTCGCTTCTGCCGCGTCGGCATTCGCCATCAGCGAGCGGTAGAGGATTGCCCGGCCGATGGCGTTCAGCCCCGAACCGAGATCGGTCGGCGTCGGCTGGTCGGCCAACAGGCTGTTGGCAGCGGCTCGCGCTTTCGCCAGCTCTTCCGGCGTTTCGTATTGCTGGCCTTTGCCGAAGATGAAGGAAAGCGGCATCAGAGGGGGATCCTTGCGCTGCGCGTGGCGCCAAGGCCGAAAAGCCCTGAAAGCGGGCCGGCACCCGGCGCCGGTGGGAAACTGCCGTCGCTGTTCTGGCGGTACATCAGCGCCTGGCCGATGGCAGAAAGGCCGCCGCCGATATCGGTCGGCATGTTCATGGCGAGAGCCATCTGTGCTTGCCGCTGCTCTTCCGGCGTCATCGGTGGGCGCGGCTTGTTGCCGTCGAAAATGAAGCTTTTCATAATGCCTGCCCCAGTCCGAACAGGCCGGGCAGCGCCTTGGTGTAGTCGACATGCTTGACGCCGCCGATCTCGATCACCGCGTCGGGCCGCGTCTTTTCCACCTCCTGCGCCATCACGCCGACATGCTTGGGCGCTTCGCGGTCCTCGCCGCGATAGCGGAACTCGTAGATGTTGGTTCCGTCGATGCGGCCGCGCTTCCGGATGTCCTTCTTGGCCCTGCGGTCGGACTTCATGATCGCCGATGCGCCGAGACCGAAAAGGCCGCCGAATAGGCTGTTCTGCGCCGCCACCTGCTGGTTGTAGATGCCGAGCTTCTGGTTGTAGTTCTGGTTGACCAGGCCGGCATAATCCACGGTCGGAATGTTCGGCATGTTGGTGTTGACGAAATTCGGGTTCTGCACCTGTGCGCCCGACAGCAGCGAGGTGATTTCGTTGATTGGCTGGGCGCGCCGCGCATAGGCCTCCTGCAGGGCCATCTGCCGCTGCTGGTTGGCGGCGTTGAACTGAGCGAGCTGGGCATTCATGCGCTGGTCCTGCAGCGCGTTGTTCTGCCCGGTCACGCTGTTCTGGTTCTGGAACATCTGCTGTCTGGCCGTATTGCCGAATTCGCCCTGGGCGCTGTTCTGCATGAACTGCTGCTGTTGCGCGGCGTTCTGGAAGCCGGCGCGCTGCGCGTCGAGATTGGCGAGCCGGCTCTGTTCCTGGCCGGACGCCAGCAGCACCGATGTGCGCTGGTCGTTCACGCCCTGGTTGAACTGGTTCATCGCCGTGTCATAGGCGGTCGAGCCGATGCGGATGCCCTGGTTGGCCAGCGAGGTTTCCAGCGAGGCGCGTTGCCGGTCGAGCTCCGGGTTGAGGCGCGAGAACATCGCGTCCCGCACCTCCTGCGTGTTGCTGGCGTAACCGTCCTTCGGCCCGTAGTCCTTGGTGATCTGCCCGGCGTCGGCGATCTGCGTGTCCAACTGCGGGCCGGACTGGAATTGCTGGTATTGCTGCATCCCGATCTTGGAGGCATCGCCGCCGGCGGGCAGGTTGCTGAAGTCCATCGGCTTGTTCAGGTAGTCGGCAAGGAAAGCGGATTGCTGGTTGCCGATCTTCGCCAGATTGCCTTGTGCCTGCTGCGACTGGTCGAAGATCGCCTGCTGCGAGGGGCTCAGCGTCTGCGTCGCCGTGTAGGTGGGGACATCGATGGTCTTGCCCGTGGTCGGGTCGGTGAACTTGTGTGTCCCCGACTGGTTGTAGGTCAGATTGCCGTAGGGCGTGACCTGGTTGACGTTGCCCAGCGCCGCATTGGCGATGGAGGTCGACACATTGGTGCCCGTTTGCGCTGCCGCCGTTTCCTTCGGGTCGGGCGGCGTCGGTGCTTTCGGCTTACCCATTGGCAGCAAGCTCCTTCCTGTGAAATCGGTTGGCCCGCCAGGCGTCGTCGGTCAGGGTGAAAACGAGCCCGTTTTCGTGCCGGCCGTAGAGGCGGGGAATGGTGTGTTTGTCGAAGCCGTAGGCTTTCAGCAGGCGCGGCAGCCCGCGGCCGTTCCACTGTTCGTTGCGCTCGGAAACGCGCATCACCACCATCTGGCAGGCAATGCCGAGGAAGGGGTACGCAAACATCTGCCAGAGCACGGGCCGGGTCAGCCAGCACGGCGTGGTGGCAGCCCCCGATATCTCGATGACACCATGCTCCGGCGCCCAGTCGTGATAGACCATGCCGGCGACGAGCCTGTCGCCATTGAGCACGCCCATGGCGCGGCAATTGCCGAATCCGCGCGCGCAGCCGGGTATGTGCCGGGCAACCCATGTTGCCACAGCCTCGTCATGTCCCCAGAAGGCTTGCATGAGATCTAGAGCGCTTGTCCGCCCGTCTCGAACGACACGTCCACGCTGACCAGTTCGACGACTGGCGCCGACGACTGTGCGCCCGTCACCTGCAATTGCCACTGGAAGACGAAGCCGGTCAGGCCGATGCTGGTCTTGACGATGTCGGTGAGGGCGCTTGCCATCGTGGCATCCCACAGCGCCTGGTCCCAGCGGCCGGATCCCCAGATGCCGGTTGACGGAACGTCGGCAGCGGGATTGGGCGGTGCCGGCAGCTTGACGCGGTAGTCCGTCGAACCGGACAGCAGGCTTTCGTTCGGCGTCGCCATCTTCAGCCTCGCCTGCGCCCGCAGGATCGTCTTCAGAACCCCGGATGTCTCGAGGTGGTCGGGGTTGGCTACGCAGGTGTAATAGATCGGTACGCCGTCATCGGTGCCGGTGATCTCGGTGTCCTTGACCTTGCCCTTGGCGGTACCGAACAGCACTTCGCCATTGTGGAAGATCAGGCAACGCGCGTCCCAGCCCGTATAGGTGCACCAGGCGCCGGTTTCGGTGTTCAGCACATAGCACAGGCCCTGCTGGCTGCCATTGGTCACCGGCAGGCTGACGAGCGCATAGGCACGTTCCGGCCATTTGACGATTTCCCAGGGCAGCGCCCGCCGCGCCTTGGCCTCCCGCCGCCAGTCCGGCGAGATCGCGCGGCTGACGGAGGATTGGTCGAGCACGGAAATGTCCTTTGCGATCGCCTGGGAAATCGGCAACAGGCCCATTTCGGTTGCGATCAGAAGGTCCCCGCCCACGCGCATCGTCGCGCGCGACCCGAGCGGCCGGGCAAGGTCGTAGCGGCCGACGAGCCGCCAGTCGGTGACCGAGGCCGGATCGCCGCCCTGGTAGACGGCGATCTCGCCCTGGTTGGTGACGAAGACGCATTTGTCGTCCAGCCCGTCGCCGGCATCGACCGACCATGAGGAACCGAACATCAGCGTGCCGCCGCGCTGGAACACGCCGTTGAGGTCGATCGTGCCGAGGGCGCCGCCAATGCTGCCGACGGGCAGATAGCGCGCCCTGAGGCCGCCGCCTTCGATGAAGAACTGGCGGTTGCGGTACACCCACACGAAGGAGAGCGTCGCGGTCACGCCGCCGGTGATGGCGGGGCTCGACGTGTCGGTGATCTTCTTCCAGCCGCTGTCTGGATGGTAGAGCAGAAGGGAATCGGTGCCGTTGACGGCGGTCAGATACTCGTCGCCCGAGGTGGTGAAGTTGACGAAGGAATAGTAGCCGCTGGTCTGGCCCGATACGGCGGCCGGCGGCGGCACGTTCGGATCGGCCACCGTCGTCACGTCGAAGATGTCCGTGCGCGTTGCCGCAAACAGCTTCTTCTGCGTGGCGTTGTAGGAAATGAAGCTTTCGACCGGCCCGTCCGAAATGGTCGCGCGCGTCTTGCTGCCGCCGCGCTGCACGATGCCGGTGTTGGTCGGGCGCCAGTTCTCGAGCCGCATGGCGGTGCCCTGCGGCATCGAGGCCAGGTTGCCGGCCGTGAACCAGCCGGCCATCGGCGCGGGCAGCGTGGTCATCCGCGCGCGGCGGCCGCGGGCGGGCTGTGAAAGGCGAGCAAGAGTGGCGCTTTTCATCGTGAGAGCATGTCCTGAATTGAGGGATCGCGGCGTGTGGGCCGGGCAAATGGGGAAACTTGGCGACAAGTGTACCCCCACCCCTAACCCCTCCCCTCAAGGGGGAGGGGGATTTGGATCGCGGCAGCTTCCCCTCTCCCTTGAGGGGAGGGGTTAGGGGTGGGGGTATTCCTGAAATGAGGGGTGGGATGACTGGCTATGCGACGGCCCGAACGCAGCCTGAGCCCGCACGCTACCCCGTCACCGTGCCCGGCCATGTACGGCCGTGCCACCCGGCCGCCACATTGCCCGACAGCACCGGTTTCGAGCCGCCGTCGCTGTCGCTCGCCTGGTCGAAGGCGATTTCGTAGTCGGCGAGTTCCGCCGCGAAGTCCTGCGCCTGCAGCTGCTTCCACAGATAGATGATCGCCAGCCGCAGCAGGCGCTCGTCGAGAAGGAACGTGTCTTCGTCCGCCGTGAAGGCGGCTTTCAGCGTGCCGTCGCTTGCCCGCACGATCTGGCTGGAGATGTAGAAGAACTTGGCCTTTTCCCCCGATACCATCACCGGCTGGATGTGCATCTGCCCGCCATGCATCGTCCACACGCCGAACAGCGGAGCGACCGTCGTGAACTCGAACGACAGCCAGTCGTCGCTGTCGACGATATGGGTCATGTCCCAGCGATAGCGCGAAGACCACAGGCTCGCTCTCTTCAGCATGCGCGAAAAATTCGCCGGCAAATCGAAGCCTTCGGTCGTGCCGTTGCCGCTGATCTCGGCGACCTTGCGCAGCACCTGCCAGTCGAAGCCCCCGGCGATCTGCCGGGCGGCCTCATTGGCCAGCAGCTGCAGCTGCTGCCACGTCCTGGAAGTGCCTGCCGAGGTGGAGAAGAAGGCGGGCGGAATAGCTTCGCCCACCGCCACGCAGACCTGCCTCAGAACATCGCCGATCGCCATGGTCAGGCAGCCTCGGCGAGAGCCGCGCGCAGCTTCGGCGCCGCCCAGCGCTTGTCATAGGCGATGCCGCGCGTATCGAGCTCGGCGCGCAGGCTGGCCAGCTCCTCGCTCGCCGGCGGCTCGGTGGTCGTCGCGACCGGCTTGGCGCGGCCGTCCAGCAGCTTCTCCAGCTCCGCCAGGCGCTCCTTCAGGTCGCTGATCTCCTCGTCCTTCTTGGCTTCGCGCTCGGCCATGGCGGACGAGTCCAGATTGCCCAGGAACACGCCGGCCTGTTTGATCAGCTCGCGCATGTTGGGCAGCGGCACGCGTCCGATCTGCGTTTCGGCGAGATCGCGGATCTCCTCGACCGACTGGATGCCGACCTGCCGCAAGATCCTGACCTGCTCCTCGTTGAGCGCCGGCCAGGCCGTCAGCGGCGTGCCGGAGGCAGGCAACTCCTTGCCGGCCTTCCAGGCTTCGTAGGCCGGCCGGATCTTCTCCCAGCGCGCGGTCATGAAGGCGAGCTTGGTGCCGTCGAGGTCGTCGCCATGGCGGTCGGGATCGGGAACGAGGTGTTTGACGCGCTCCACCGTGTGCGTGCCCAGCGGGCTGTGGCCGGGCGCATAGATCGCCCAGTCGACCTCCTGCGGCTCGATCAGGCGCTTGCCGGCCTCGTTCAGCAGGAAGCCCTGCGCATCGACCTTGTCCTTGAGCGGATCGGTGCCGCGCACCGGCAGTTTTTCGTATGTGGTCCTGAAACCGATCAGTCGAATGACCGGCTTGTCGTTCTCAGCCATGATGGCCTCCTTGGAAGGTGAGCGGATGCAAAGGGGAGGTGACCCTGAAGGCTCGTCTTGCTTTCTTGTGAGCGTCAGCCCCCTCTCCGTCTCGCCCTGCGGGCGAGCCACCTCTCCCCCGCCTCCGGCAGGGGCGAGGAACCGGAGCTCAAGCGGCGGCGCTTTTCCAGCTTGGGTTCCTCGCCCCCATGAAATGGGGGAGAGGTGGCTTGCCCACGGCGGCTTTGCCGCCGCTAGGGCGAGACGGAGAGGGGGCCTTCGTGCCCCCGGTGCCGTGCCCAGCTTGGGGGCGATGGGTCGGCGGAGGCGAAGCGGCGACAGTGTGAGGCTACGGTCGAAGACCGCAAGCACGACCGTGCGCCGCGCCTTTCGGCGCGCCCCGTCCGGAGCGAGCCGCGAAGCGGCGACAGCGTGAGGACGAAAGTCTCCCCCTAGACCACGGTCTTCCTGAACCAGGCGCGGTCGCCCGTGACGAGCGCCGCGTTGGTGTTGGTCCAGGCGCCGGCGCCGATGGCGACGGTCATCGCCGGTTCGGTCAGGATCACGGCCGCCGCATTGGCGATCGCATCCGTGGCCTTGGCCAGGATGTAGTCGTGGCCGTCATTGCCGGTCACGACGGTGCCGAGAGCCGCGGCATCCTCGCCGGCCTTGATCACCTCGCCGAGACGCAGGCCGACGATCGGGGTAACGGAATAAACCATCTCGTTCTCCTTGTTTTCTCGCATGTTTTGAGGACGCTGCCAGACCAACGGTCATGCATGACCGTTGGAGCGCGCGCCAATTGACTGTGTTCTTGGGCGCCGCGCCTGCTGGCGCGTAAGCTGGAGCGTTTCCGTTTTTCGCGGAAACGCTCCAATTCCTTGGTTTGCCCAGGTGAGCCCTCGGCGCTTGAGGGGTCTTACCAACGGTCATTCGACCGTTGGAGCGCGCGACCGCGCGCCGCGCCCGTTGGCGCGTAAGCCAAGCGGCCCGGATGGGCCGCGCCCGGCGTTTGAGGGAACTAACTCACATCGAGCAGGACACCCTGCAGCGAACGGTTCGAGCAGGCGACGTTGCCCATCCAGTAATAGGGGATGACCACGGCGTCCTGGTTGACCGGTTTCTTCTCCTCGTCCTGCGACCACTGCGCTTCCTTGTGCTGGAAGATGTAGAGGTAGTCGGTGTTGAGGAAGTTGGCCCGCTCCGCATTGGTGGCGAAGTTGGTGTTGTCGTCGAAGATCACGTCGGCGGTCTTGTACTTGTAGGACAGGAAGCCGGTCTGGGCGAGGTCGGCATCCTGGTAACGCTGGAACTGCTGCTGCGAGGCTTCGTAGACGGAGAACAGGTCATGGCTGAACGTGATCAGGTCCGGCGTGTCGGTGCCGCGCGTCAGCGCCATCCACAGCCGGTTCATCTCACCCAGGATGGTGTCCTTGGTGTAGGCGTCCGTGCCGGGGATCTCGCGGAACTTGTTGCGCCAGAACGGCCACAGCGAACTGTCGATGCCGCCGACCGTGCCCTGGCCGTTCGACTGGATGATGTTGGCGAGACCGGCGATCTGGTTCGGCAGCGAACCGTCCGAATAGAGGTCGATCGAGAAGTTGTTCGCCGCCGTGTGCAGGGCGTTCTTCTTCTTGGTCTTCACCAGGTTGATCATCGCCGACTTGCCGGAATTCTGGCGCAGTTCCCGCCCGCTCGACACGACATGCAGCGCGATCTGCGCCCAGTCGTATTTCGCCGACGTCACCACGTCCGAGGCGCTGGTGTTCAACGTCTCGTATCCGCCATAGCGCTGGTAGGTGCCGTTTTCGCCATATTCGAGCGGAACCTGGATTTCGGTGCCGCCGTCGAGATTGCGGATATTGCCTTTTTTCTTGAGGCGGGCGAGCAAGGCATTGTTCTTGCTCACATTGTCCGCAACCTCGGTTGCGGCGTTACGCAGCGTGGTCGAAACCATCTGCGTGAACACAGTGGATGGTCCTGCCATCTTGATCACCTTGAATTCTGAGCTTCGTCATAGGCCTGGCCGAGCAGTTCGTCTTCGCTGAACTGGCGCGACTGGCCGGTGGAGGTCGAGGTCACGTTGACGGATGTCGCACGGCGTGCGTCGGCCATTCTCCTCGGGTCGGCGGCGGCGGCCCTTGCGGCGGCGGCTGCCTTCACCCTGAGATCGGGGTCGGCGTTCACGGCCATGTCATAGGCAAGGTCGAACACGGCTTCGTGGGAAGCGGTGTCGCCAAGCCTGGCACGTGCCTTGTGGATCGCATGCACCATGTCGTCTTCGGCGAGCGCGGAATAGAGCGGCTTGTCCTTGGCCAGGCGGCTCACTTCCTCGTTGGCGGATCGCGCCATGGCGTCTTCCTGCTGGATTTCCCTGATCACCCAGGCAATGTCCGCCGGCGTCATGGCGGGCGGTTGCGGGTCGGCGGGGATGTCGATCTGGCCGCTCAGCGCCGCGGCCAGGTGCTGGCGCACGCCGTAGCGGTCGGCGATGTCGATCAGGCCGGCGATGGGGTTCTCGTCGAGCCGGCGCTGGGCGCTGAACAGGAAGTCGACCGCTTGCGTCATCGACGGCGCGGAACCATCCGGCATCGTCCGCCCGGCCAGCAGGTCGGCATTGCGTTCGAAGATCTCGTTGTATTGGCGCATGGCGCCGATCTGCCGGCCCTGTTCCGACATGCGCGTGTGCAGTTCGGCGTCGCGCTGGGCGATCCTCGCCTGCACCTCCGCCGGGATCTTGCCCCACTCGCCTTCCATGCCGCGCCAGTTGGCCGGGAGGGGCACGACCGAGGGCGAGGAAACCTCGGCCGCCCCTCCCGTTCCCTCACCTTCCAGTGGGGAATTTTTGGCCAGTGGGGGATTCCTGGCCGGCGAAGAACCGTCGCGCCGACTGGCGCTGGTGAGGTCGGCACCGGCGTCTGCCTTGCTGCTCTCGATCTGGTCCCAGACGGCGCCCAGCGCCGCGTCGTCATTGACGCTCTCGGCCGACGCAGCGCCGAAATCCGAAGCCGCATCCGCAACACCAGAACCCGCCATACCCATGGCTTCGCCATTCACTGCGCTCATCTGTAGTCCTCGCTGACTTTGAGGCCCCGCTTGGCGGCGAAGGCCTTGTTCCTGATTTTGCCACCGGTGGGCGAAGGCATGTCGCCGGCCTCCACGCAGTTGTTGCGCTTCATGTCCTCGCGGCGCTCATGCCGGGTGCTGATCATGCGGCCATCGATCGGGCTGGCATATTCCGGCATCGGCCTGGCAATGCCGGGCATCGCCGGCGGCCCCGTCGGTATGTCCATGGGCGCACCGGTGTCACGGTCGCGAAAGCGACCGTCCCGGAAGACATAACGTGTCACGGTTGAACCTCTTGGATTTGCCTGGATTGATGCGTCGCGTGCGGCACACCCCCACCCCTAACCCCTCCCCTCAAGGGGGAGGGGAATTGGTTGGCGTTGCGCTTGGCAGAAGTCACGGCCGGTTAGCGCCAACAGAGTCCCCCTCCCCCTTGAGGGGAGGGGTTAGGGGTGGGGGTTCTTCAGCGCCTCAGCCTACCCCGCCACCCCCAACTGCTGCATCTGCAACTGCCTTTGCACCGCTGCAAGCTGCCCGTTCTTGATCTGCAGCTCGGCGTTCTTGATCTGCAAATCCAGCGTGGCGTTCTCGCGCTTGATCTGCCGCTCCAGCTCCGCGTTCTGCACCTTGATCTGCTGGTCAAGCTGCGCCGCCTCCTGCTTGCGTTTCTCGGCGGCCACCGCGGCATCTCCCTGGCCATCCCCCTGCGGCGGCCCGCCCTGCTGCACCTTGGCGATCATCTCGTCCAGAACGTCCTCGATCGCCTTGCCGAGGTTGAACAGCCGGGCGAACGATCCGTAGATGGTGATCGCCGCATTGGCCGGCATCACGCCTTGCTGCACCAGCGGGCCGACCGCGCCGAAGAAGGCGCTGGAGGCGGTCATGAACTCGGTTGCTTCCTGCTTCTTCCTTGAGACATCGGCGCGCACCGTGCTGTCGGTCTCGACATCGATGCGGTAGCCGGCGGTGACGCGCTCATGGATCAGCCCGTTCAGCGCGGCCAGGTGCTGCAGCTTCTTCTGCCGCGCCGCCTCGGCCTGGCTCGCCTCCTGCGCCGCCGCCTGCTGCGCCTGCGCCATCGCCTGCGGCGGCAGTCCTTCCGGCAGCGGTTTCGGTGCCACCGGCGTCAGATCCTGCGCGGTCGGCAGCAACTGCACATCGGTCATGGTCTGCAGCGTCTGCGGCGAAAACTTCGCCGGGATCACCTCCGCCATCATCACGAACAGGTCGCGCGAGGCGCGCTCGATCATGCGCTGCATCTTGTGGATGCGCAGCGAACCCCACTGGCTCTTGATCTGCTGCGCGCCATAGGTCTCGGCGGCATTGGAAGCGCCGCGCACGATGTCGGAAATGCCGGTGATCTCGTAGATCGCCTGCTTGGTCTGGTCGCGGGAGCCGTAGAGCTGCGACAGCACCACGATCAGCCTTTCCACCGGCCAGAACAGCACGGCACCCTGCAGCCCGCCATTCTTGGCCCACACCTCCGCATCGGCGATCGGCACGAACTCGTTGTCGTCGGCCTCCAGCACCGCCTGCACGTCGGTCGGGCTCACCCCGTACCAGCCCTTCACCTTGAGCTGCCTTGTGATGATGCGGATGCGCTTGGTGGTGGTGTCCAGCTCGTCGGCCAGCTTGCGGTAGATCGAGAACGGATTGACTGGCTCCAGATTGCCGTTGACCTCGATCGGCTGCACCGGCGTCGCCGTCGGGAAGAAGCCGGACCAGCCCAGCGGATCGGCCACCTGTTTCAGCACCTTGCCGTCGCCGGCACTGAGGAACAGCACCATGCGCGATTTCCGGTCCCACACCTCCCACACCTCGTGGTCGGCATCGTCCTTGTCTTGCGTGTCGTCGGCCTGCAGCGACACTCGCGTGTCGTCGGCCTGCAACGCCACCAGTGCGCCGTCGACGAACTGGTCGTAGTCGTCGCAGGCGATCGTATGCCGGAACGCTTCCCAAGGCCGCTGGTCCCAGCGCTTGGCCTTGCCGTGGCGATAGTCGCGCCAGCTCACCGCCTCGAACACGATGCGTTCATTGGCAAGGCGCTCGCCGCCCCCATCGGTGGCGTTTGCAGCACCGCTCCCGGTGGCGTTTATGGCACCGCTCTCATTGCCGGCCCCGCCAGCGCTGTCTCCTGCGCCATATCCGCTGGCCCGTGCGGCTCCGGTGCCGCCGGCACTGTTTCTAGTGTCATGGTCGCTGCGGTCGGCGTCGTCCACCCCAGCCTCCGCACCCCCATCGCTGCCGTCGGCCTCCGCAATCGCCCTCAGCGCGTCATCGCTTGTCTCGCCGCCGATGAAGTCGCTCATGAAGCGCAGCCGCACGACGCCGCGCCCGGCCAGGAAGCCGTCCTGCGCCATCGCCTCCAGCTCGCTCTGCAGCCGGCTGTCGTCGATCTGCACGGAGATCGCCCGCTCCAGCAACTGCGCGAAGTCGCGCGCCACCGGATCGTCGGCACCGAAGCGACGGCGGATATCCGGCGCCGGCGCCGAGTTGATCACCGCCGGCACGATGGTTTCGACATTCGAGAACAGGATGTTGAAATCGAACGGCGCGGTGTCCGAAGAGCCATCGCTCTTCGGCGCCGCCTTGCCGCGATAGACGGCGCTCGCCACCGCCGCGTCGTCAAGAAACGTCTTCTCGTCGGCCTCGGCCGCCTTGATGCGCTCCAGCCATTTCCGGCCGGTCTCCCGCAGCGCCGCACCCTTGCCGGCATCGGTCTTCTTCGTCATGTCAGAATGCTCCTGCGTCGGCAGTAACCATCGCATGGGGTCGCGCCAAAACCCCCTCTCCGTCGCCGCTTCGCGGCGCCACCTCTCCCCCGCCTTCGGCAGGGGCGAGGAACCCAAGCTGGCAAAGCGCCGCACTGGAAAACAATTCCTCGCCCTGCCGAAGGCGGGGAGAGGTGCCGAACCCCGGCGGCGGAGCCGCAGGGGGTGAGGCGGAGAGGGGAATGGCACACGCGCTCGCCGCGAAGCGTGACGTCACGACCTCCCTGAACCCAAACCCCCCGCATCACCCATCCATCCTCTTCTTCCGCCGCACCATCGCCTCCACCGCGGCCTTCACCCCGATGTCGGCGCGCACCACGCCCGTAGCGGTCACCTGATACGTCGGCCCGTCCACCTGCCGCTTCGCCACATAGGCTGGCGCCACGTCGCGCCAGGCGAGGCCGAGATAGCGGAAGCTCGATCCGATATGTTCGGCCCAGTCCTTCACCGGGCTCTCGACAAAACTCTTCCGATCATCGTCCCAGGCACGCCGGTACATCTTCAGCCCGTCCAGGCCGTGCTGCATGCGCTGCCCGCGCTCGTCGGGGCCGAGATGGAACTCGGCCAGCTTGATCGTCTCGCGCCCGGCATTGATGCCGTCGGCGACGCTGGCCATCGTCACGATCTTCGGCTTGCGCCCATGGCTTTTGAGCGTCTCGACGCGGGTGCGCTTGTCGCCCCAGTTCTTCACCACCGCGTCATGCGGCACGTAGTCGTTGCCGTGATAGCCGCGCGCGTCCAGCCACCGGCACCAGTCTTCCAGATCGTCCGTTTCGGGCCTATGGAAATCGACGATGCGCGGCCGTCCGTCGATCACCTGGAAACACCAGATCGGGTTGTTCGCCGCCTTGCCGAGATCCCAGGCCGTGTGCACCGGCTGGCTCCAGTCCACCGGCACCACGCCGATGCGCCCCTGCACGTCGGCGGCGGCGATCTCCGCGCCCCAATAGGCGCCGACAGTGGCGCCGGCAAACGAGCAGAAGAATTCCTGCTCCACCAGAAGGTCGGCGACGGTCTTGCCGAACAGCGCCTCATATTCCGCCCGCTGCGCCTCGATCGCGGCGTCGCTGATCGCGCCGGTGTCGCGCGCGGTCAGCACCTGCGTGAACCATGCCGCATCGTTGCGGAAGCGGTCCAGCATCGACTTCAGGTGGTTGTTGCCGCGCGGCGTCGAGATGAACGAGGCCCAGCCGCCGTTTTCGGCAAGGATCGGCGCCAGATACGCCCATGCCATCGGGTTGGCCAGCGCCCATTCCGAAGCGGTGAGGCCGACCGGCGGCGTGCCGATCAGCGCGTTGAAATTGTCGGAGCCCACCACCTGCCATGTCGATCCGTTCTTGAAGCGGATGAACATGTCGGATTCGCGTGTGTTCTCTCGCAGCGCCTTGGGGAAAGCCTCGTCGATGCGCCTTTTGCCGGTGTTGGGGTTGACGGCGTCCCAGATCGCTTTGCGCGCCTGCGAATATTCCGGCAGCATGTGCCAGTAGGTGCCGACGCGGTTGAACGCGCCGACCGAATGCATGCGCAGGTTGATGTCGTCCTTGCCGGCCCGGCGGTGCCACACCAGCAGTTGCCGGTTGCAGCCGTTGAGCCAGGATCGCCAGGCAGGCTCCTGATACGCGCGCGGCGTCCACTCATTCGGAAGATTGATGCGCGGCACGCTGGATCACGTTCACGGTAAGCAGCCCGCCATCGGCATCGGTCAGCGCGACCTTGTTGCCGTATTTCTTCGGCTTCAGCTTCTCGGCGATCCACTGCCGGGTGGTGAGCCGTAGCGCCGAGCGTTTCAGGGCCTCGCCATTCTCCTTCCAGCCGGTTACCTCGCCGTCGCGGCCGTGCCGCTCCATCCAGTCGTTGGAACCGTCATCGGCAATGTCGAGCATCTCGTCCACCAGCGCATCCACCTGGGCGTCGCGCGCATAAGCATAACGTTTGGCGAAATCCTCATTCGCCGCCAGCCAGCGGAACACTGTAGAGTTGCCGGGCATGTCCTCGTCGCGGCAGATCGAGCGCATGCTCCGCCCCTCCGCGATCCGGTCGCAGATCATATCGGCCACTTTCTGTGAGTATCTGATCGGTGGCGTCATGGTGTCGGTGCTCCGAAAGCAGGAAGGGAGATGAGCCGGTCGAAACCGGCCGCAATGGGAATGAAAGGAAGCCGCGCGCTCCGTGTTCCGGAACGTCGCAAGCAACCGCCACGTTTTGAAATTTAGCCGGCTTTGATCGGTCGGGGCATAGCTTCCCCTTTGTCGGCGGTGAGAACCGACACTGCTCCGGCAGGTGGCGCTAAGGCCCCGCTCATGACGAGCAAATCACCATTCACAGTGAAGATAACGCGGCGGGTTGGGTTGGCCTAGGGCCGCGGCGGCCTGCGTTAACAGGATATGATTCACCATTGTCACGACGAATTTCGATCTGCTGCTCGAAAAAGCATCTCAGCGGCTTCGATCGCCCGTCCGGACCTATGCATTGGGTTCGATCCCCCGACCTTCTAGGCAGACGGATTTCCCGGGTGCGCTTCACAGCTTTGATGAACCGTGATCAACCGGTCGTGGTCGCTGCTATGGCGTTTGAACGTCGGATGATTCCGAAAGCGTTCGCGCTGTATCGATAATGGCCGCTCGGAGCCACCTGTGCGCGGGATCATGACGATATCGCACATGCCAGGCCAGTTCGACCGGAAAGGTTCCGAGATCGACCGGAGAGGGCAGCACCTTCAGGCGTGGATCGCGCTCAAGAGCTCGGCAGATCAGTGTTGGCAATGTCGCGCAGTAGTCGGTGACGGCAATCATCTCGGGAACCGCCAGAAAGTGCGTTACGGAGACGGCAACCTCTCGATTGAGGTTTTGCTTTCTCAACGCCTGGAATAGACCGGCGCGGATTCGGCCAGGCGGAAGCACATTCACGTGCTTCAATCTCTCGAACTGGTCCCGGGAAAGATTTTCGCCGACGTCTGGATGGTCTCGCCGCACGATGCAGGCAAGGCTCTCGTCCATCAGATGCTGAACAACGAGATTGTCCGGGGGGTCGACGACCCTCCCCAGCACCATTGCGGTTGTCCCTGAAATGACGCCGGTCTCGGCGAGATCGTTGCCGAATGGCATCATTCGAAGTTTGATGCCAGGCGCTTTTTCCCGCAGCCTCGCGACCAGTGCTGGCATCAGGATCAGTTCTGCGTAGCTGTTCGGCGCGATCAGAAACTCGCGCTCGGCGCGCGCCGGTTCAAAATCCTGCTGGTGGACGACAACCTCGTCCAACTGTGCCAGTGCGGTTTGAACCGTTGGAGCGATCTCCTCGGCAAGCTGCGTCGGTTTGATGCCGTACCTTTCGCGGATGAACAATGGATCGCGGAGCATCTCGCGAAGGCGATTGAGCGAGTTGGAGAGTGCCGGCTGCGTTATTCCGAGCCGGCTGGCGGCGCGTGTGACGCTTCTTTCCTCCATGAGAGCCACGAAGACCGGCAGCAGGTTGAGATCGTATTTCATCGAGATATGCTTTGCGTGAATATCTAAAATCAAACAAGTAAATTTCTTAAATATCTCGGCCAGTGCCATGTTCTCTTCATCGAAAGGCCGATGCGGCTGATCGAAATCGGCCCAACCCGGCCGCGGTCAAAGAACCGCGACGTCATTAGAGCGTTTCCGTTTTTTCACGGAAACGCGGAAGCGCTATAAGTTTTTGTTTTCAATGCGTTTTTGTAACGCCAAGTGATCCCGCTTGGCTGCAAAATGCACCAAAGGATACGACGATGAAAGTTCTCATGGTATTGACTTCTCACGACAAGCTCGGTGACACCGGCAAGAAGACCGGTTTCTGGCTGGAAGAGCTTGCAGCCCCCTACTACGTCCTCAAGGATGCTGGGGTCGAAATCACGCTCGCTTCGCCAAAGGGCGGCCAGCCTCCGCTCGATCCAAAGAGCGACGAGCCTGATTTCCAAACCGACCTGACGCGGCGCTTCAAAGCCGACGAAGCTGCCAACGCTCAGCTTGCTGAAACCCTGCGCCTGGATAGCGTCGACCAGAAAGATTTCGACGCGGTCTTCTACCCCGGTGGACACGGACCGCTGTGGGACCTGGCCGAAGATCCGAACTCGATCAGCCTGATCGAATCCTTTGTCGCAGCCGGCAAGCCGCTTGCTCTGGTTTGTCATGCACCGGGCGCTCTGCATCGGGTGACCAATCCCGATGGCACGCCGTTCGTCCAGGGTCGCTACGTCACCGGGTTCACCAATGGCGAGGAAGCGGCTGTCGGTCTTACCGACGTCGTGCCGTTCCTGGTCGAGGACGAGCTCATCAGCCTCGGCGCAGTTTTTTCCAAGGTCGCGAACTGGGGTGTGCACACCGTGGTCGATGGTCAGCTCATCACCGGTCAGAGCCCCCATTCCTCAGCCGAAGCGGCGGAAGCTCTTGTGATCGCCTTGAGCCAGACGCGGAACCGGGCTTCCTGAGCGGTCCCGACCGGAAAGTGTCCGGGGGTGACGCAGCAGGCATCGCCCCTGGTCCGCGACAGCCAATCGACGCCAGTCCTTCAGGCGCCCGATCTTCTGTCGTCAGGCGCAGCCCTCCCGAAAGGGTTATCAGAGGAGCAAGTCATGAAAGTTCTTATCATAGGCGCAAGTGGTGGCGTCGGTCACAGGGTTGCCTCCCGACTGGTCGCCGCAGGTCATCGGGCAACAGCCCTGGTCCGCCGCAGCGAGCAGGCGGAGACGTTCTCCGCTCAGGGCATCGATGCGATGGTTGGCGATGTCGCCAGGGACACGGTCGAGGCCCTCGCAGATATCATCCGGGGACATGACGCGGTCGTCTTTACGGCAGGCGCCGGTGGCCGGGATGGTCCTGAGGCCACGACGGCCGTCGATGGCGAGGGACCGGGGAAGGTCGCGCAGGCGATGAAGATCGCCGACGTGAACCGCTTCTACCTCGTCTCCGTCTTTCCGGAAGCTTGGCGCGAACGCCGGATGGACGACGATTTCGAGCATTATATGGTCGAGAAGAAGAACGCTGAAACCCGGATCGTTCTCACCGATCTCGACTGGGTCATCTTGCGGCCGTCTGCCCTGACCAATGAGCACGGCGTCGGAACGGTTGATCTGGGACTTGCCAAGATCCACCGGGAAATCCGACGCGACGATGTCGCCGACACGTTGATCGCACTGATGGATCGCCCGGAAATTTGTCGCTCGATACTGGAAGTTACGGGAGGAGATATCCCGATCGCAAATGCGGTCGATGCCCTGACCCGATCGCACGGGCAAGCATGAGCATGACCCCGTCCAGTCTCGATCTCACCCGCCGCGACACGCTGGCCCTCGGCGCTGCGTTTGCGACCCTGTTTCTCACCAACCCGCTAACCGGAACTGCATCTGCAGAACTATCAATGAAAGGAAACCTCATCATGACCACTGTAACCACGAAAGACGGAACGAAAATCTTCTACAAGGACTGGGGCGCGCGCGACGGCCAGCCCATCGTATTCGCCCACGGCTGGCCGCTGTCTTCGGACGCCTGGGATGCCCAGATGCTGTATTTCGGCCAGAAGGGGTTTCGCGTCATCGCTCATGACCGCCGTGGACACGGGCGCTCCGACCAGCCTTGGGATGGCAACAATATGGACCAGTATGCCGACGATCTGGCCGAGGTCATCAAGGCGCTTGACCTGAGAAATGCGGTGCTGATCGGCCATTCGACCGGCGGCGGCGAGGTGGCCCACTACATCGGCCGCCATGGTTCGGATCGGGTTGCAAAGGTCGTGCTGGTGGGGGCCGTGCCGCCGCTGATGCTGAAGACCGCGGACAATCCCGAAGGCACGCCGATCGAGGCCTTCGACGGCATCCGGGCGGGCGTTGCGTCCAATCGCTCGCAATTCTACTACGATCTGACGATCCCCTTCTACGGCTTCAACCGTGACGGCGTGGCGGTGAACGAGGGGTTCCGCGAGAGCTTCCGGCTTCAGGGCCTGGCCGGCGGCATCAAGGGCCAATACGACTCCATCCACGAATTCTCCGAGGTCGACTACACCGAAGATCTGAAGAAGATCGACCGGCCGACGCTGATCATCCATGGTGATGACGACCAGATCGTGCCGATCGCTGCTTCAGGCGACAAGGCAGCAAAGCTCGTCGCGGGCTCCACATACAAGGTCTATGAGGGCAGCTCGCACGGTCTCGCCCAAACCGAGGCCCACCGCTTCAACGCCGACGTCCTCGAATTCATCAAGGCCTGACCACCAGACAAGCGCAGAGGCCTTCCGAGCCTCTGCGCTTGAAGGCCGGCGAGCTTGAGGAAGAGCGGATCGCAGCGGAAATGAGAGAAACGATAAGCCGCGTGCCCCGTGTTCCGGAGCTACTACGCTTTAAAATTAGCCGGCTTCGTTCAAGCGAGCTATTCTTACGAACTGGCAAAGTTCGATTTCCGCGGATTCAGGAAAAACCGTATTGGCGTTGCAAAATCATCTCTTAGTTTCGCATGATTTGGATCAAATTGCAGAACGTCGTTTGCATAATGCATTGCGTCTGACGAGCTAAGGGGATCGTTAGCGCCCTGAAGACCATTCCTTCGAGCATCGAAGACGACTAGATAGCCTCGTGTAGAGGTGCTTCCGGTGTGTCGGACTTCGCGGTCAAGATAATCAGCAAGCTGATTAGCGCCCTTCTGAGCCCTATTGGCGTCGTAGTCAGTGTACGTAATCTTGGAAGTTGATTTTCGGGAAATGGCCGTCGACCGGCCCAGCCATTTTACCTCGATAAGCGCAGCTGCTCCAGATGCGAACCATTCAACGCGGATATCAACTGGCTTTGTCTCGTCAGTGTTGTGCTCGGGACGAGCGTTAGCATCTCGCAAAACCAACTGCAGTGCTTGAACCAGCGAGTCTCGCATAATCGCTTCAGGTCGATTAACAAGAACCAGTCGGGGACCGTCTACACCACCTTCCCAGGCATTCGCCAATATTCGGCATTTCGTTTCACGAACGAACTCTGCATACCGAGAGAAAGCCTCTTCGAGATTATTCAGGGTCGCACTAGCAAAGTTGCTGCTTAGAAGAGGCGAGACCTTCTGAACATAATCATCATGGCTCTTTGCTAGAATTCGGTCTACGCCATGATCATGTCGGTAAACTAATGCGTCGCTCGCAGCTGCCTTGAGATCGATATCCGCCGTTAATTCGAGAAAACGGAAGGTCGCATCCGGAACTAACTCTACCACACTATGCGCTCCGAAGCTCGCACTGGCGAGTGCGGCTCCAAGTTGCTCATATTGTTGAAGTACAATCGGTGTCCCCCAGGTGCAAGTTATTGGGGCGCCGGGCGTCGTATTCATTCCGATGATTACTGTCAGTGTCCCGCGCAAACTTTCGGGGGGAAAGCGCTGGAAGATTAACCTCACTGAGTCCAGCAAGGTAGTAATTGCTCGCGCTCCCTGGTCACCGAAGGCCTCCCGGGCGTGGGGTAGATATGCCATCCTCACGAGTGTTTGAATGTTTTCGAGATTAATCAACGGGTTGTTCCTCCGTTCGGAGGATACGCGCTGACAGCCAGATAACCGCTGGCGACAAAAGATCCCGAGCGTCCGCGCCAAGCACGGAACTTACAATTTTATACTCACTATAGAGCAACTCGATATCACCGGGTAGGAGCAGTTGACGGCGCTGCCGCAATCGGATCGATGCTGCCATACCTGGTGTTTGACTAATGGCATGCCGAATTGAGCCGACTGGAAGCGCAAGCGCGCATTCCGTTGCTGCCCTGAGCCAAAGACGTCGCTCTGACCAAGGGCCAAAAGTGAGCAGATTTTCTATCTCCTCCGAAATATCACTGCGATGTACGGTGAGCATTCCTTTGTCGTCTTCGACAGCAAGCCCCTGGGCGATGGCAGTCGAGCGAGCATGATCAAATTGAGCGCTGTATGGGAAGCCTTCCGACGTTACAGCAAAAGGGTATCCCCAATCACCAACAGCTTGTCCCCTGAAGAGTCCAAGAATACAGCCCAGGTATGCATAGAGGTGGGCCTCGATAACGGTCATCGGCATCGTTGAAGCTGGTGCGTCACATAGAACCGCTACAGCGTCGAAATATGCTTCGGGAATTATGTCTGTTGCCGAGTTCAATTGAGCGCCGCGTCGATCGAGTTGTACGCTTCGGTGAATAGCGCTTCTTCGCTCCGCTGCACCTCGCTGAGATCTGTCCAGTCGGTCATACGAACAATCTGCATGCCCGAATGCTTCTGGAGCTGAGCTAGACGTAGAACTAGATGCGAACTACGCAGGTTTGCGGTCATTAGCAGGCGATTACCCTCAAGAACGAACTTGGAGAACATAGACCCCGCGCGCGCCTCATAGGCGATATCTAGGGAGCCCTCTGGGGTGTCGATGAGGAGAGTTGCGGAATCTTCTGCCATAAACTCTGAAAGCGCCATGCGAAGGGCGATGTCGATAAAGAAGCGTTGACTTTCAGACACCGTGTCGGGTTGAAGACGTAGCTGATCGCCCATACGGAGACGAAGTCCGAAGCCCGAGTCGTTGGCACCTTGGCGATGCTCTAGTTCGACGTCGATGGGCAGTCCGATAAAATCTTCTGCAAGTTCACGAAACCGAGGGACGAAACGTTCGGAGCCGGCTTCATATTGAACCTTTAGCGCCTTCTCATAAGATCGAAGCTGTTCGCGAAGCTCGTCGCGCTTTTTATAATGTGCCTCGCTTTGCGAAAGGAACTGTTGACGCTCCATTTCTAATTTGTCGATTTCCTTCTGGATTGCTGAGAAGTTCGAGCCGGTTTGGACTCTTGCAAGCGCTGATGCTTCCTTCTCTTCAAATTGCTTAAGCCCTATAGCTGCCGCTTCCTCGCTTGCCTGTGCGGCGATGAACTCGTCGCTGATACGCGAGCGACTTTCGAGGATTGTTGCGAGCTCGTTGCGAATATGTGCAATCTCGCGATCTAGGCGCTGCAATGCCGGGATAGCAGTGTCATCTGTGCTGGAGCGGTCGAGTACGCTCTCGCACAAAGGACAATGGCCTTTATCCAGGTGAGATTGGACTTTCGGCGCTGCGTGAACCATGCCGCACAGAGCGCATCGATCCTCGGACAAAGTGGCTCGCACGATTGGATGGTGTTCAACCGAGGAAGATTGCTGTAGTCGGCTCGAAAACAAGCGACGATACTCTAGCTGCGTTTCCGTCAGCGAGGCGCTGAGATCGGTCCATTTCAAGTCTGCGTCGCGTAGCTCCGCCTGCTTGCGTCGCATCCTCTGCTCGGTCTGAGATTGGTGAGCGATCAACGCGTCATGCCGAGCTTGTAGGTCCGCTCGTGTCGCATGATCATCTGTTTCTGCGTCGTTGAGAAGATCGGCGAGTTGTTTGATCCGGTCGGCGACGTGCCTAGCAGAGAAGCGTACGTTACGGCCGCGCGAGCTTTCACGGTCCATGTCACGTTGCAATTTGTCGGCGGCTCTGGCGGCTATCGGATCTGCCCCAAATGCGAGATAAAGCGCATTAGTTAGTGCGGCATCATCCCACATTAGAAGGTGACGGCCCTCGTCAAACGTGGCGACGAAATGAACTAGAAAGACGAACTGGGCGAATTCCTCAAGGCCAGATAGTTTAAGGATTTCGTTCTGATAAGCACTAGAAAGGTCACCGCCACTTTCGTCCGTCGACCGGCGCTCGTCAATTTCGCCAGTCGTCAGATCACAAATGGTCAGTCGAGTTACACCGGCGGTGCCAAACAAATCTCGGGTCACGCTGAGTTTGGTCGTTGGCCATACCAAGCCCACGGTCACGCTTGAGATCGAGCGTGCATGCTCGGTAATTCGGCCACTGAAATAGTCGTCAGATCGCTCCGCCCGCCCAGCATTACGGAAGTAGTCCTCTGCGGATTGAAATTTACGATTGGGATCGGGAATAACACCCGTGATCGCGAAATTGACAGTATTGAGGAAAGTAGATTTTCCTAAACCGTTTGCGCCAATTAGACAAAAAACGGGCCGCTTAATAATGGTCGTGGCGTTTGGCTCGTGCGAATAAAGATCGAAATTCTCAAGTGCGACGCGTTCGATCGTCGGCAAGGAGATCTTCCGGTCCATTGTGCCCCCCAATCAGCCATCTAGAGTCTATGCACGCTCAAAGACAAGACAGTGTTCCGACAGCTCGAGTCCGCCACCATGCTGAGAACTATTTCGCATTGAACGAATAGCGCCTTGCTCGACTACACGAAATCCCAAGTTTGCAACACATTCTTCAAGAATGGACGCGACATCCACATGAATACCGGCATACTGGCTATCACCAACTGCAATGATAGCATGATGTCCAGGGGCAAGAATCCGTCGTAGGTGTCCGAAGACCGTAACGAGATCATCGAAATAAAAGCCGATCATCTCAGGAATATGAGGATTCCAGAGATCGGTTCTCGCACGGCGTAGGGCCTCCAATGTTCCCTCAAGAGAAACCGAGGACGCCAATTGCTGTGTATTTTGCCATTTCATTTGCACATGAGAGCGGAGTGTCTGATGGCGAAGTGTCCGATTGTCTGGGCCTGACTTAAGATAGCCGAGCATCCAGAGTTCGAGATTATATACATCGGTGTAGTCAAACGAATTTGGGTAGGGTGGCGAGAAGATTGCTACGTCGGCTTGATCAACGCCGGCGAGGGCAGTTCGGGCATCTCCACGATGGACAACGTGCTCTCCACTAGGCAGATTCGAGTATAGCGTCAGATCGTCCGTCGCCATATCGACGGCATCATCGAGACTTGAAATCAAGTCGCTTGCAGTTCGCTGTCGGCTTTCCCAACCCCGCCGATAACGCCGGCCCTTCCCATTTATAGTCACATTGCTGTTGATGACGAGCACTGATCCAAGCAGCACGCGGAGCAATCGAGCCTGCCCCGCCTCAAGGCGAGAGGATGCGCGCAGGATCGCTCGCACAGTTGTGTAGACATCGGCGGAAAAGACAAAGCGCCCGTTGACTCCTGGCTCTGTCATGGTAGCCGGCATACCTTCGACCAGGGCTTTGTCGCCGGGCTCAATCACAATTTCCGAAAGAAGCTGTTCGTAGGATGCACGGAAATTTGCCGCTGATATCGGCGCAAGCTTAGCCTCAATAAGGTCAGCAAGAAACGGATTGACTTCAACGATGGCGGAAGAGATGCCAAGCATGCGGCAGGTAACGGCAGTGGTGCCGCTGCCTCCGAAAGGATCCAGGCATCTTTCAGCCTTGTAAGGGAGCGCGCTGAGAGTATCGGCAACGAATTTGGGCGAGAAGGCTTCTTTGAAATGAAACCATCGCTGAAAAGGTACCTCTGCTGTGCCTTGGTTTGAAGACGTTGGGGCGGCCTCAGTATATCTTGCTAGCCAGCGACCTAGGTCAGCGAATTGGGTAGCGCTGCGCGTAAGCCGTTGCGAATTTTGAACCGTCTCGATGAGTGAAGTCTGCCAGAACTCTGTCATGCGAGCGCTCCCAGCGATCGTCCACGAACCAATCGATTGGCAAAGTCCGGCTCGATATCTGAGGATTGGATAAGGGCAGCTAACACCGCGCGGCGCTCGACCGCGGGTAACTGCGCAAGCTTGTTTACCCATCGTGCAGTTTTGCGACGAATGCGCTCGCGTTCGCGGAAGCTGCCGCCGATTGATGTATAGTCGTGAAGGTCGGCCGAGAAGGGGAAGTTTGCCCAGATGTTCTCGCGACGTAGCCCGCCGTGGGTCACATTCACCAATTCTTTGACATCCCAGCCATCCAGCGCTCTCTCGTAGAGGGGCGAGGAATAGCCAGATATCATTACTCGACACTTAAGTTTTAGAAGTAGGCTTAGAAGCCTTTGATGGTCTTCATCAGAGTACTCGAATCTATAATATTTACGGTTCTTTTTTGTCGATGCTAAGTACGGCGGGTCAGAATAAACCAATTCCTTCCCGGTAAAATTATACTTTGAAAGAAATTCAAAAGCATCTATATTATAAAGTTCGAGATTTTTAATATTCCATCCACATGCTTTTGATATAACTCTATGATCTATATCTATTCCTATGCTTAATGCGGATTCGCGCTTGTTCCTCATTATTGAGCCACCGCCAAGGTGTGTCTCGATGTAGACTTCATGTGGGGGCATTAAGGAGACGATGTCCTGCCAAAGCCTTCCTTTGCCGCCTGCGTAACTCATGCTTTGTTCATCGTCATTT
Organism: Mesorhizobium sp. NPDC059054; assembly: GCF_042739215.1. NCBI lineage: Bacteria > Pseudomonadati > Pseudomonadota > Alphaproteobacteria > Hyphomicrobiales > Phyllobacteriaceae > Mesorhizobium > Mesorhizobium sp. NPDC059054. Next base: position 122,266 of record NZ_JBHYHV010000003.1, on the reverse strand, counting down.
TTGACGATGAAGTCAAGTGCCGAATTCAGGCGTCTGTTCACACCGGTGTGCGCCAAAGACGCTGTGCAATCGCATCGGCGCGCACACGGCGAACAGGGAGGATCTGCCGGCCAAACAGCATGTCGGCCGCTATGCCGAGCGCGCCCTCAATGAACCTCGTCGCCGGCGATCTCCTCGCGGATGGATCTCAGCACACGCGCTTGCAGTTCCAGCAACTCGGGGTCGTGCCCTTCGCCGTTGGCGCGCGGTCGCGCGAAGGTGACCGGGATGGTTTCCTTGATGCGCCCCGGGTTGAGGCCCATGACGAAGATGCGGTCGGAGAGATAGACCGCTTCGCTCACATCGTGCGTGACGAAGATCACGGTCAGTCTGTGCTCCTGCCAGATCTGCATCAGCAGTTCCTGCATCTGGCCACGCGTCAGTGCGTCGAGCGCACCGAACGGCTCATCCATCAAAAGAATCTTGGGCCGGTAGGAAAGCGCGCGCGCGATCGCCACGCGCTGCTTCATGCCGCCCGAAAGCTGGCCGGGAAAGCTGTCGGCGAAGCGCGAGAGCTTCACCAGTTCCAGATGCCGGCGGGCGATGTCGGTGATTTCCTTCGGATCGTAGCGGGCCTCGCGCAGCGCGAACTCCACGTTCTGCTGCGCCGTCAGCCAGGGCAGCAGCGTGTAGGACTGGAACACCACGCCGCGGTCGATGCCGGGGCCGGAAATGGGCGCACCGTCGACGAGCACGTCGCCGCTGTCGCTCTCCTGCAGCCCGGCGATGGTGGCGAGCAGCGTGCTCTTGCCACAGCCCGAGGCGCCCACCAGCGAGACGAACTCGTTGTCGGCGACCTCCAGATTGATGTCGGAAAGCACCTTGACCGCGCCGTCGCGGAACGACTTGTTCAGGCCGGAGATGCTGAGTTTGGGATGCGGCGCCATCTCAGGTCCTCTTCTCGTATTTGAAGAATTGCCGGCCGAGGAAGCGCATGATCTGGTCCGTGGCGAGGCCCAGCACACCCAGCACGAGGATATAGCCGATGGCCATGTCGGTCTGCAGGTATCGCTGGGCAACGGTGATGCGATAGCCCAGGCCCGAATTGGCGGCGACGAGTTCGGCCAGCGTCACCCAGGTCCAGGCCCAGCCGAGCGAGATGCGCAGCGTGTCCCAGATCTGCGGCAGGGCGGAAGGCACCACGATGCGCATCAGCACGCGCAGGTCGCTCATGCCGAGCGTCCGGCCGAAGCCGACGAAGTCGGCGGGCACGCGCTTGATGTTGTCCTTGAACATCAGGGTCTGCTGGAAATAGGTGCCGATCCAGATGATCAGGAACTTCTGCACGTCGCTGGTGCCGCTCCACAGGATCGAAAGCGGGACGAAAGCCACCACCGGCATGTAGCGGACGAAATCGAGGACCGGCTCGATCGCCGCCTCCCAAAAGCGGTAGGCGCCGATGAGGATCGCAGTGCCGAGCGCCATCACCGAGGCGATGAGGAAGCCGATGCTGATGCGGTAGATGCTGATGGCGACGTCGTTGCCCAGGGTACCGTCCCGCGCGAGCTTGATCAGCTTGGCGACCACGGCATACGGGGAGGGCAGGAAGATCGGCTGCACCAGGCCGATCGCCGCCACGATCGTCCAGGCTGCAAGCAGCAGCAGGAAGGCGCAGACGGCGATGGCGACATAGGTTGCCGTCGGAAACTCCGCGCCCATGGAGAACAGGGATTTGCGGCGGCGGCGGACAGGCCTTGAAGGCGGGCTATTCACGGTTGGATCGCTCATGTCTTTGTCACCGAATTGCAGCCGAGGACAGTATGTCGTCCCGGATTTCCGATACGGCGTTCTCGTGCGCCCGGAAGCCTTCGTAATGCGCGAAGGCCCGGGCGGCCGGCGCCAGGCGTTCGTAAGCGGCGCGCGAGATATAGGCTATCGAGGAGCGTTTCAGGAAATCGAACACCGAAAGCGGGGATGCGGTAGCAGCACGGCCGCCTGTCGGCAACACATGGCTCGGGCCCAGCACGAAATTCGCGATCGGGATCGCCGAGTGCGGGCCAAGCAGGATTTCGCCGGCATTGCGGATCAGCGGCAAGAGGTCGAATGCGCCGGTCGAGAGCACGGCCAGATGCTCGGCGGCATAGTCGTTGACGAAATCGAAGGCGGCTTCGATCGATGGGGCGAGCACGATGCCGCCCTTGTCGCCGCCGAGAACGGCGCGTGAGAAACCGGCCCGGTATTCGCCCATCTTCTCCCAGAGGCCGGGTATCGCGGCGGCCACCGCGCGGGCGACGTCGGGGTCGGCCGTCACCAGGAAGGCGGACGAATCCGGTCCGTGCTCGGATTCGACCAGCAGATCCAGCGCGGCGAGTTCCGCCGGCACGGTGTTGTCGGCATAGACGATCAATTCGCTCGGGCCGGCCGGGCTGCCGGGGTCGATGCGGCTCGACAGCATCTGGCGGGCAGCGCTCAGCCAGGGGCTGCCGGGTCCGACGATCTTGGCGCAGCGCGGCACGGTCTGTGTCCCGAAGGCTGCCGCCGCCACGGCCTGCGCGCCGCCGCACAGGTAGATCTCCTCGATGCCGATGAGCGAGGCGATGAAGCGGGTTGCCGCATCGGCCGTACCGTCCGGTCCGGGCGGCGTCACGATGACGACGCGGCCGGCGCCGGCCACCTTGGCCGGCACGGCGGTCATGATGGCGCTGGAGGGAAAGAAACCCTTGCCGCGCGGCACGTAGCAGGCGACCGAGTCGATCGGCGTCCAGCGATCGCCGATCATGGCCCCCCGCGTCTGCTCGGAAAGCCACAGCTCCTCGGGCATCTGCGCCTCGTGGAAGCGCCGGACCTGCTCGACCGAAAGTTTGATCGCGTCGACCAGCCGGGGATCCAGCTCTTTCTCGGCAGCGCTGATCGCTTCCGCCGAAACCTTCAGCGTGGTGAGCGCCACGCCGTCGAAGCGCCGCGCGCAGTCGATGAGCGCGGCATCGCCGTCTTCGCGCACGGCGCGGATGATCGGCTCGACATCGCGCATATAGGTCGAGAGGTCTGCTTCGGTGCGCTCCAGCAATGCCGCGCGCCGTGCCGGCGAAAGCTTGCTCAGATCGTGGATTGCAATGGCGTCCATGGATTTTCTCGATTCGTGTTGCTCGTATGGCCGGCCCGACCGCGTTCTCCCCGCCGGGCGAGGCGGTGGTCGGCGCTGGCCGATCCTCTCCCCCTTCGAGGCAGGGCAATTGCATTTGGCGCATTACCCCCTCTCCGTCTCGGGCTCCGCCCGATCCACCTCTCCCCCGCCTTCGGCAGGGGCGAGGAACCGCAGTTGCCGCGCAGGCGCCTATCCAGCTTGGGTTCCTCGCCCCTTGAGGCAGGGCAATTGCATATGGCGCATTGCCCCTCTCCGTCTCGCCCTGCGCCGGCGGCAAAAGCCGCCGTGGGCGATCCACCTCTCCCCCGCCTTCGGCAGGGGCGAGGAACCGCAGTTGCAACGCCGGCGCCTATCCAGCTTGGGTTCCTCGCCCCCGTGAAGCGGGGGAGAGGTGGATCGGGCGAAGCCCGAGACGGAGAGGGGGAAACCTCATATGCGATTGCCCTGCCCTTTGAGGAGAAGTGCCGGGCGACGCTGGGTTGATGCGTTTATCCTGCGGGGAGGCGGCTGGCCAGGCACCCGACTATCGGGTGCCCAGCCAACCACGGGTCATTTCGCTACCGAAACGTTCGCGTCGACCGCGTTTTCGTAAGGGATCTCCTTCTCGATCATCTTGGCGGCGAGGGCTGCCTTCACGATGCTCGGATAGGTCTGCGTCTTGAAGACGCCGTTCAGCGCTTCCTGGCTTTCCGCGACCGAGTAGTAGGACACGCCATCGAAGGCGCTGGCGAGTTCCGAGGGCTCGGCTCCGACGCCCTTGGCGATGATGGCGCGGCCTTCTTCGGTGTGGGTGCGGTAGAAATCGAGCGCCTGGTCCCAGCTCTTCAGCAGCGCGCGCACCTGGCCGGGCTTGTTCTTGAGCACATCCTCCGGAAGGGTCAGCATGTCGCTGATCAGGCCGGGGGCCTCGCCTGCCTCGGCAAGCACCTTGATGCTCTTGTCGGCGTTCAGTGCCGTCGAGATGTAGGGCTCATAGGTGACGGCGGCGCCGACGGTTCCCGAGATGATGGCGGTGCCGGCGTTGGCGGCGGGCATCGGCAGTTCGCTGATGTCGGCGATCGTCATGCCGTTCTTCTCGAGGATGTAGTTCAGCAGGAGATCGCTGGTGGCGCCCTTCTCGAAAGCCACCTGCTTGCCCTTGAGGTCGGCCGGCGTCTTGATGTCGTCGCCCTTGACGAGGATTGCATCCGCCTTGGTCGAGGCGTCCATCAGAAGCACGCCCTTCAGCGGAACGCCGGCCTGCACCTTCACCAGCAGCTGCTGGATGGATTCGTTGTCGCCGTTGACCTGGCCGGAAGCGATCGCCGCGCCCATGTCCTTGTCCTCGACGAAGTTGACGAGCTCCACGTCTTCGAGGCCGTTGGCTTTGAAGAAGCCCTTTTCCTTGGCGATGTACCACATGCCGTAGCCGAGCCAGGGCTGGATCGCCAGCTTGAACACGCCGGGCTCCACGGCCGGATCCTCGGCGAAGGCCGGGCGCGGCGCCGTCAGCGCGCCGACGGCAAGTGCGGCGACCGCGACGGCGCCGAATGCGTATTTGCGGAAAGTCTTCATCGTTCTGTCCAATGCTCCCATTGTGGTTGTTGTCATCTATTGCGCCCGTCATGGGCGCCCAGCCGGTTCAGCAGGTTGAGCGTTATCCGGCCGACGTCGTTCATCCCCGAGGCCGGCAGCGCGCCCAGCCAGGCGACGGAGCTGGCTGAAAAGATCATGCCGCCCGAGGCCAGGTGGCGCAGCGTCATCTCTGCGCAGCGCCGTCCCTCGAGCTCGGGCTCGCCGCCTTCGTACCAGCGGGTGGCGTCGTGCACGAAGCTGTCGGGAAAGCCGTCGGCGCGCGCGATCACCATCGTGTCGGGATGGGTGCCGAGATGCGCGTCGGTGGCGTCGACCTCATAGCCGGCGGCAGCGCCGAGCACGATGCCGCTATCCCCGAACGTGTCCTGGCCGACGCCCTCGAACAGCCAGGCGGCGGCCGGCTCGCGGCTTGCCGGCGTGCGGGTGAAGGGCCTGCCCTGGTCGAAACCCATCAGCGAGATCGCGACGCCGGTCAGGCTGAATTCGCCGCGTCCGCTGGCGCGCAGATGCCCGCCCGGCTCGTTGGTGATGGCGAGCGACTGTTCGGCGATCGGGCCGTCCCAGGTGCGGCCGGCTTCCAGCGGCGAACGGCGCAATTCCATGAGGTCGTCCTTGAAGGCGACCTTGCCGGCGAAGCCGTTTCCGCCGAGATAGGCAATGCTGCCCCCTGCGGCCGCGAAACGCCGCAGCGCGTCCTCGATCTCGACCGACATGTATTCGGGATGGCTGCCGGTCATCACCGCCGCGTAGCCCTCGAGGCCGGCAAGCCCGCGCTCATGCAGCGCATGGTCGGTCGTGAGGTCGAAGGCGATGCCGCTGGCGTGGCAGAACCGCAGGAAGTGCAGGTCGACCGGCAGGTTGTGCGGGCCGCCGCACAGCGGATAGTTGTAGTCCGGGCGAAGCGTCGCCTTCGGCTTCCTGTAGGAGCAGATCGAAACGCCGCTGGCGTCGCTGTGGTAGTCGTAGAGCGAGCGCAGATTGTTATCGATCGCGAACTGCTGGCCGCGGTCCGGGCATTTCCACTCGTAGAGATGCTCGGGCAGGAATTCGTCGGCATAGGCGAGGTAGGTGGCGGTCGGCACCAGGAACAGGAGCCGGTTGCGCGGCGCCGCGGCCACGACGAAGAAGACGATCTGTTCGCTGCCGCGCTCGTGCTCGATCTCGAAGGCGTAGACGCCGGAGGCGGCGTCGCGCGGCAGCTCGGCGCGAAAGCATGCCGGCCAGTCCAGCGGGCCGAGGTCGTCGTCATGGCAATGGATCGCGTCGTAGTGGGAAGGCTCGAGCCGGGGATCGAAGCTCGATCCGTTCCAGCGCGACGAGGTCGTGCAGAAGGTGGGCAGGTTGACCGCTTCGAGTTCCAGCACTGCTGCGCCGGACGATAGCAGCGGCGTGGCGGTCAGGCGCGTCGGGAACGTCCAGGAGACGCTGCCGGACGACAGGCGCAGCGCGATTGAGGCGAATTTGGCGTTGAGCGTCGGACGGTCATGCGCAAGGCTGGCGCCGAACAGCAGGTCCTGTCCCGGGGCTTTCCAGGCGGCATCGAATTCGCGATGCAGCTTGAAGGGGGCCAGCAGGTCGCTGCCGGTGATGTCGAGCGCGACGCCGGAGCCGGTCGACGCGATATCGATGCGCAGCCAGTCGCGCGCGGGCAGCGCTTCGCCCGACAGCAGCAGCCTGTCACCCAGGCGGAACCGCAGGCCGTCATCGGCCAGCGTCAGCGCGAAGCTGTCGGTTTCGACGATGGCGCGCTCGCCGTGATTGCGGGTCAGGAAGACCTCGAAGGAGACGCCTTCGACAGGGCCGGCGCCTGCCAGCTGCGCCGCGCCGACGCGCAGGAAGGAACCGAGGTCGATGCTCTCGTGGCCGGGGGCGGCGCCAAGGCGCTCGACGGGCCAATCCGTTGCCATGGGCTCAGGTACGTCGAGGCGCATGACGCGCACGTCCCGCACGGCCGCCGCCGTGGACAGATGCAGCTCGACCGCGCTGCCGGCCGGCGCGTGCCAGGGGGCCGTATAGCCGGCCGCCGCCATGGCGTCATGGTTCACTTTCTTCTTCACGCTCGCGGACATCCTCTCCGCGGCAGCCGTTGCGGGCCGCCGAATTCCCGGGTACTGGATATACCCCTGTTTTTTTGATCTAATCTATTAGTACCAAGTGGAAGGGGGTATATACCCCCATCGGGGTATTCTCGGTGACAAAGACGGTCTTCGGCAGTCTGGCGCAAGCGATCGACAGGGTCGGAAGCGACGATTTTTACCCGGCGATGGCTGAATACCTGCGTTCCTGCATGGACTACGACAACATCATCGTCATCGTTTTCGTCGGCACCAACGCGCCCGACATACGCTACAGGAGCGTGCGGGGGCCGGACGTGTTCCGCTTCGTCGCCAGGCAATATCTGCCGGGCGCCTATCTTCTCGATCCGGTCTACCACTTCCATCTCACGCGCGGCGCGCCCGGCCTCTATCGCCTGCTCGACATCGCGCCGGACCAGTTCCGCCGCAGCCGCTACTTCAAATGGTATTACGGCCGCATCGGCATCATCGACGAGATATCGGTGCTGCTGCCGGTCGGCGACAACACGACCATCACCGTCTCGCTCGGCAAGGACAGCTCCTCCGACCAGCTTTTCTCGTCGAAGGCGGAAGACCAGCTTCGGCAGCACGAACCCGTCGTGATGTCGCTGCTGCGCGCGCATTTCAGCGCCTCGGAGGTCCACCCGGCCGGCGAGCGCAGGCCGACATCGGTCATCGACAACCTGATCGCTTCCATGAAGAGCCATCATGGCGTCGGGCTGAGCCGACGCCAGGCGGAGGTGGCGCTGCTGATCCTGCAGGGCCACTCTTCCCCTTCGATCGGTCTTCATCTCGGCGTCAGCCCGCAGACGGTGAAGGTCTTCCGCAAGCAGCTCTATGCGCGCTGCGGCATCTCCTCCCAGGCCGAGCTCTTCGCACTGTTGATGCCGCTGCTGGGCAATGACGGCATCGCGCTCGATTGATACGCGCCATATTGGCCGATTGCCCTGGCTCGGTTGCCTCCAGCTCAACCAGCGAAGAATTTCGTTCACATTGACGGCCAGCCTCGATTGTTCGTCCATGGCACACGAAGCGGGTACCGGCGCGCATTGCTCCAGGGAGGCAACCATGTCCGAATTCAAGCGGCTGTTCACGCCGGTCGCGTTGCGCGGAAAGACGCTGCGCAACCGCATCGTCTTCGGCGCGCACACCGCGAACATGGCGGCCGACGGCCTGCCGACCGAACAGCATGTCGGCTATTATGCCGAGCGCGCCATCGGCGGCGCCGGCATGGTCGTCGTCGAGCCGATGCCCGTGCACCGGGCGGCGGTGCTGACCCGCGGCAATTTCCGTCCATCCGACGACAGCGTCGTCCCGCATTTCCGTAAAGTGACCGAGGCGATCAAGGGCAATGGCGCCGTCGCCATCCAGCAGCTCTACCATGTCGGCCAGCACGCCGATGCCGACAACTCCTTCCATGCCGGCTGGTCGCCGTCGGGCCTGCCGAGCTACCACGATTCCGACGGCTCGCACCGCATGACCGAGGCCGACATAGAGGAAACGATCGACGGCTTCGTCCAGGCCGCGCGGCGCTGCCGCGAGGCCGGCTTCGACGGGGTCGAAGTCTGGGCCGCCTATCATTCGATGCTCGACCAGTTCTGGACGCCGTGGTCGAACCGGCGCGACGACCGCTGGGGCGGCAGTCTCGAGAACCGCACCCGCATGAGCCGTGAGGTGATGAGCCGCATCCGCCGCGAATGCGGCGACGATTTCATCGTCGGCCTCGCCATCAACGACGACCCGGACGTCGAGGTGGCGCTGCAGCGCGAGGCGCTGGCCGAGATCGTCGACCGGCACGACCGCGACCATCTCATGGACTATGTCACCTGCGGGTCCGGCAGCTATTTCGACTTCTACAAGATCATCCCGACCTTCCTCTATCCGGAGAGGCTCGGCGCTGACCTCGCGGCGGTGCTGAAATCCACCGTGCGCCATGCCCTGGTCACGGCCGAGAGCCATATCCGCACGCCGCAGAACGCCGAGAGCGTGCTCAGCGAAGGGCGTGCGGATCTCGTTTCCATCGTGCGCGGCCAGATCGCCGATCCGCACCTTGCCAACAAGGCTGCCGCGGGAAGGGCCGAAGACATTCGCGGCTGCCTGTCCTGCAACCAGATGTGCTGGGGCCGGCGCTCGCGCGACTACTGGATCAGCTGCGTCATCAACCCGTCGGCCGGCCGCGAATGGGAGTGGGGCGGCGATCGCTTCACGCCGGCCGCGAGGCCCAGGCGCGTGCTGGTCGTGGGCGGCGGCCCGGCCGGGCTGGAGGCCGCGCGCGTGGCCGCCGAGCGCGGCCACCAGGTGGCGCTCGCCGAAGCCTCGGATCGTCTCGGCGGGCAGTTCCGGCTTGCCGGCATGCAGCCGCGCCGCGCCCAGATCATCGACCTGATCGACTGGTACCAGCGCCAGCTCGCAAAGCTCCAGGTCGACGTCCGCTACGGCCAGTATGTCGAGGCGGACGATGTCGCGCGGGAAGGCGTCGACCACGTCATCGTCGCCACCGGCTCGCAGCCGCAGGACGGCGCCTTCCAGAGGGCGCTGCCGCAGTTCGACGCCATACCCGGCGACGGCACGGTGCTTTCGGCCGAAGCCGTGATGGCGCGCGAGGCGCGGCCCGGAAAGCGCGTCATCGTGCTCGACGATGGCGGCAACTGGAAGGGCTGCGGCACCGCCTGGCGGCTGGCCGAGGACGGCCACGAGGTCACGCTGGTGACGCCTGATCCACTCGTCGGCAAGGAGCTGCAGCGCATGGCAGCCGACGGCCCGCTGCGGCGTGCGCTGGCCAGGCTCGGCGTGCGCTTCCTCACCGAGAGCGCCGTCGTCCACTGGGATGGCAAGACGGCCGCGATCGCATCGCTGCTCACCGGCGTGAGCGAAGAGCACCCGGCGGACGCGCTGGTCTTCGCCGGCACCAACATGGCCGAGGACAGCCTTGCCGCCGAACTCGACGCGCGCGGCATCGCCTTCACCGCGATCGGCGACTGCACCGCGCCGCGCCAGGCCGCCTTCGCCATCCACGACGGGCGCAAGGCCGCGCTGGGACTGTAGCGTTTCCAGCGGGGGCGGGCGCCGGGACCGCAAGTCTGCGGACAAGACCGCAGGGTAGTCGCATATGGCGCGCAATCCCCCTCTCCGTCTCGCCCTGCGGGCGATCCACCTCTCCCCCGCCTCCGGCAGGGGCGAGGAACCGCAGTTGCAGCGCCGGCGCTCATCCAGCTTGGGTTCCTCGCCCCCGTGAAGCGGGGGAGAGGTGGATCGCCCACGGCGGCTTTTGCCGCCGGCGCAGGGCGAGACGGAGAGGGGGAGCTCGTATGCAATCGCCCTGCGACAAAACCGGGTTGACCGCCGCTCCCGAGCGTCCACTATGCGAGAGGGACGGGGCAGGCAGGAGAACCTTCATGCCCAGACTCCGTTTCGCCCTTCTTGTCGTGACGTCGGCCCTCTCGTTCGCAGGCAACGCCCCCGTATCGGCCAACGAGCCGACCGCCGCCCAGCGCATGTCGGAACCCGGCCCCCTGGAAGAGATGCTCGCCAAGCAGACCGGCTCATGGGATGTCGTCGCAAGCCTGTGGCCGGCGCCGGGAGCGGAGCCGATCGTCGCCCGCGGGCTGGTGGCCGAACGCACCATGATCGGGCCGATCCTGCAGGAGATCATGAAGCCGGCGCCGGGCGGCAAACAGCCCGATTTCACCCGCATCGACTATCTCAATTTCGACAGGGTCGAGGGGCGCTGGAAATATGTCTCCATGGACACGCGCTTTCCCGTTTCCATCATGCCGGCGCGCAGCTTCGGCCCGGCGACGGACGGCAAGATCGACGTCCAGTTCGAACCGCAGGGCTTTGTCGGCTTCGGCACCGAAGTCGAAGGCCGCTTCATGGTCTCCGACATGGCGATTTCCAGTTCCGACGTCGACCACATGCTGAAGGAACAGCACGTCATGATGGCCAACGGCACCGGCAAATCCTGGCTGTTCGTGCGCTACGAATACACCCGCCGCCACTGAGTGCTGAAGGACATCGTCCCTGGGTGCGCGTTACGCCTGGCGGCCGGGTAGCGCGATCGCATATGGCGCATTGCCCCCTCTCCGTCTCGGGCTTCGCCCGATCCACCTCTCCCTCGCCTCCGGCAGGGGCGAGGAACCGCAGTTGCAGCGCTGGCGCTCATCCAGCTTGGGTTCCTCGCCCGCAGGGCGAGACGGAGAGGGGGAGTCTCATATGCGATTCCTCCGGGTGGCGAGTGGCTCCCCTTCAGCGCGTCTTGCTCCCGCCGGCCATCTCCCCGAAAGTGACCAGCCCCCTCGGCGGCGGGCTGAACAGGCGTCGCATCGGCGTGTCGAGCGTCGCGGAGATCGCGGCGATCAGGATCGAAACGCCGATCATGACAGGCAGCGAGACCGAGCCCAGCACGCCGCTGCTGGCCAGCACCATGACGATCAACCCGTGCACCAGATAGATCGACAGCGAGCGCTCGCCGAACCAGGCAAGCACCGTCGAACGGCTCGGCACCAGGGCGCAGAAGCCCAGCACGGCGGCCAGGCTCAACGACAGCACCAGCAGCCGGCCGAGCCCGGGATAAGCCGAGAAGGGAGCAGCGCTGGAGTAGTCGCGGCTTCCGGTCAGCGCCGAGCCGTCGAGGCCGTTCAGCCACCACACCGTCACCACCAGCATGGACAGCCCGAACAGGCAGGAGAAGGCGAGGCGATGGCGTCCGGCCAATGCCACCAGCTGCGCGCCGTAGAGATGGCCGAGCACGAAGAAAGGCAGGAAATAGATGGTCCGGGCAGCGCTCAGCGCATAGCCGACGGCATCGTCGTAGCCGACGAAGATGGCGCCGAGAAGCGCCACAGACAGCCCGACCGGGGAGGCGAACAGCGGCAGCAGCAGGCGCCAGCCGATCATGCTGGCGATGAACCAGAGCAGCCAGTAGGGCGTCAGCGGCGAATAGCTGTACCAGTCGGTCAGCCGGCCGGCGCCCAGATAGATGAGCTGGAAGACGACGAGCGGGAAGAACAGCGTCCATCCGATCTTCTGGTAGTCGCTGCTCTTCAGCGTGTCGCGCGCGAAGATGCCGGACAGGAAGACGAACAGCGGCATGTGGAAGGCGTAGATATCGGTATAGAGCGTCTGCAGCAGGATCGATTGCGCGGATGGCTTCTCGATCAGGTGGCCGAAGACGACGAGCAGGATCCCTGCTCCCTTCAATGCATCGATAGCGCCGTTTCGGCCACTCTTGGCTGTGTTCATGCGGTACCCGTTCCGTGAGCTCAGCCGTTCGAGTTAGTGCGTCGCTCCGCGATTTGAACCCCGCTCAACTGCTGAGCCGGCTACCGGTCTCCCAGTCCGGCGGCCGCGAATTGCCGCAACCCCCGGTCATTTCAGGTGTTGCGGCATTCCGGAGCGCCGGCAAACGATGCGATCAAAAACGATGAAGCGCGGTCCCCGAATGTTACCGGCCGCCAGGGATGGGGCAGATACCGTGCGGTCGCCAAACGTCGAATCCGCGGAAAGCACCCCGGCCTGTCTGCGCAAGGGCGTCCACCGTCCAGCAACCTGTCAGTGCGCGCGACAGTCGTAGTGCAAGGCTGCTATATCCGAGCCTGCGAGCCGGCGCTGGCCCAGCAGCCTGAACGGTGCGCTCGAGCCAGGCTGGAATGTGCGCACGCCTCCGCCCAGGACGACGTTGCCCACCAGAAGGTGAAACTCGTCAACCAGGCCATGCGCAAGCAGGTCGTTGAAAAGAACGCTGCTGCCGAAGATCAGCAGGTCGGCACCGGCCTGGGCCTTGAGTTCGGTGATCCGCGCATGCACGCGTGTCCTTTTCACCACCTCGGCGCCGGCCCAGGGAGACGTTTTCGCCACAACCAGCGTGTCGCTGGCGACGAGCTTGTGGGCAGCGTCGGCACGCTCGGCGATCTCGCGTTGCACCGGGTCGCTGGCCGGACCGCGATCGACATTCGGCCAGTAGCCTTCGAACATGGGGAATGTGGTGGCACCAAAGAGCAGCGTGCCCGCGCTGCGCATGAGTTCAAGGTTGTGGGCGTCGAACGCCGGCCCCATTGGCAGCATATCGAGCCGGCCACCTGGGCCGGCGCAGTAGTTGTCGAGTGCGCTCAGAATGCTGACGACGAGCTTGGCCATTGCAAATGTCCTTCTGCGGAATGCAGCCCCGGACCTTCCGGGCCTGTCATTGCCTTAGAGACACTGCGATGCGGAAACTCATCGCTCCGCGGTGAAAAATTTTCAGAGCGGTTGTTTTTTCAGGAGACGTGGACCTGCTCTGCTGATTGAAGCCGGCTCTGAACCGTGTCGAATTTTCAATGTTCCGGAATGGATCCCCGACACTCTCCGCTCCCTGCGGTCGCTCCGAGGTCGAGGATGACGGATTGCATTTATGATCGATGCTAACTGTGACCGTTGGCACTTGGCATCGACGCTGGTGATGAGCGAAGACGACCAGGGAACTCCGTCATCCTCGACCTCGTAGGGAGCGAAGCGACTGAAGAGTGTCGGGGATCCATTCCGGAACGCTGGAGAATGGGATCGATCTCGCCTCAGAAGCCCGCCAGCCACATCGATGGCCCATGGAAGAAAGCGAATTGAAGCCGGGTCTGGACCATGCCGAATTTTAAGCGTTACGACGGCACTCTCCGCTCCCTGCGGTCGTTCCGAGGTCGAGGATGACGGAGTCCCGGCTCGCCCTACTGAAACTCGTCGTGCATCCCGAACCGACGGCAGACCGCAGGGTCCAGAAAGCTGTCGATGGCGGTGATGTGGCCGTTGGCGACGCTCAGCAGCACGACGCCGCCCGGCCGGAAGCGGTCGTCGCCAGCCTGCTTCAGATAGCAGGCGAATCCGGGCTGGCCGTTGCCGCGCAGCGGTTGCAGCCGCCAGGGGGTCTCGAACACGCGCTCGGCGAAGAATTTTCCGACAAACGCGCGGCCACTGAACCATGCCGGCAGCGGCGGCATGGTGAAGCGGACATCCTCGGCCAGCAGGTCTATCATTGCCGTGAGGTCGCGACTTTCCCAGGCGGATACGAAGGAGTGCAGCAGCGGTTCGAGCCCCTGCGCATCGACATGCGGCATCTCGCCGGACTGCACGGTTGCGGGTGTCTTCGCCCTCATCGTTTGTCGGGAGCGCTGCAACGCACTGTTGGCCGAGGCCACGGTGGTTCCAAGGATATCGGCTGTTTCTGCGGCCGAGTAGCCAAGCACCTCGCGCAGCAGCAGCACGGCGCGCTGCATGCCGGGCAGGTGCTGCAACAGGGCAATGAAGGCCAGTCCGATATGTTCGCGGCGCAGCAGGATCGCTGCCGGGTCTTCGCTGGCCGCCAATTCGCTCTCCGGCATCGGTTCCAGCCACACGGCCCCCGGCACCGGCTCGCCCAGTTCGGCCGTGGACCGAAGCGGCGCGGCGAGATCGCCTGAAGTGAGACGCCGTGGGCGTTTCGAAATCATGCGCAGGCAAATGCGGGTGGCGATGCTGTTGAGCCATGTGGCGAGCGAACTGCGTGCCTCGAAAGACCCCAGGCCACGCCACGCCGCGAGCAGTGTCTCCTGCAGGGCATCGTCGGCATCGAAGGGTGAGCCGAGCATGCGGTAGCAATGCGTGTGCAGCGGCTTGCGATAGGCTTTCATGAGCTGGTCGAATGCCGATGCGTCGCCAGCTCTTGCTTGCTGAAGCCACTCGCTTTCGGCTGGGTTGGCAGGTTTCTTGACTGCCGCTTGTCGCGCCGCATGTTGGGACATGTCGAAATCCGTGAGTTGGGAGGCCAGAATGTCCGCTCTCCGGGCGGTACCTTAGAGCGTTTCCGTTTTTCACGGAAACGCGGAAACGCGCCAAGTCCGGGCGCCGCACGCTTTCAGGCGGGCCCCGAGACGGAGGGCTCAACGGGAACGAAAAACAGCAGCTGCCGTTATCGAAACAAGCTCGAAAATGGTCACTACGGAGGCGCGCCTGTGCCGAGCCCTTATGCGGTTCTCGAAGCCCCTTCCACGCTGGGTCTGGCGACCGACGGTGTGGAGCGCTTGTCCGGTCGTCTCCTCGACCTTGGCCTTGCGCAGCGCATCCATGCGCGCCACGCCGGGCGGCTGGCTGTGCCCCCGAAGGACCCAACGCCCGATCCCGAGACCGGTATCCTGAACGCCAGGGCAATTGCGGCTTGGTCGCCCCAGCTCGCCGATGCGGTGGAAGCGGTGCTTGGCGCAGGCGCGTTTCCGGTGGTGCTGGGCGGCGACTGCACGATTTTGCTGGGCTCGATGCTCGCGTTTCGACGGCGCGGCCGCTACGGCCTGTACTTCATCGACGGCCATGCCGATTTCTTCCAGCCCGAGGCGGAACCCAATGGCGAGGGTGCCTCGATGGACCTCGCCTTCGTCACCGGCTACGGCCCGTCGCTCCTGGCCGACATCGAAGGTCGCGGTCCGCTGGTCCGCCCTGAAGACGCCGTCGCGTTCGCTTATCGCGATCACGAGGACCAGGAGGAGTACGGAGGCCAGCCGCTGCCCGAAGAACTTAAGGTGCTTGACCTCCCCGCTGTGCGCGCGAAGGGTATCGAGGCGACTGCGCGCGAAGCGGTCGATCACCTGACGCGAGCGGAACTGGACGGCTTCTTCATCCATCTCGACGCCGACTGTCTCGACGACGCCATCATGCCCGCTGTCGATTTTCGCGTGCCGGGCGGATTGTCGTGGGACGAGTTGACGGCCGCGCTTCGGATTGCCTTGGCGAGCGGCAAGGCAGTCGGCCTCGAGATCACCATCTACAATCCGCGCCTTGATGAGGACGGCAGCGCCGGGCGCGGCCTGGCCGACGTACTGGCCGCGGCGCTCGAAACGGCAGCGCCATGAAGACGACGAACTGCCCTCGCAGCCGATGCGATGCTTCTTCTGGAAGCGTCGCATGTTCGCACTGGACCCGCACTTCGCATTGAACCAAATCCCAACCGCCGCTATCAGCGGGCATGAAGTCCGCAATCATCCTCATGATCGTCGGCGCGATCATCTTCGGCGTTACCTTCGCCGGCTGGTATCTGCTCAATGCCTTCGCCTGCGGCATGAGCCCGACGGGATGCACCGGTTTTTCGCTGAAATGGCGTGACTGGGAGGCACTGCAGCTCTTCGTGCCCACCTTCGTCATCGGCGGAGCGGTCTTCCTGTTCGGCCTGTGGCGCGCAGTCAGGGCGAAGGCCGCCGGACCGGGCATCGACAGGGGGCGCGGCGATGCCTGAGGTTGCAATCCGGTTCATGCGAGCGATCTTCTTACCAGCGTTCCTCTGCGCTGCTCTGTTGGCGCCGGCTGGGTCACTCGAGGCTGAAGACATGAATGCCGATTGGCTGATCTCTCCGCATCATGGCATCGGTCGTCTCGCCTTCGGTCTCTCGCCGGAGGCAGTCGCCGCGCTGGCGTCGCTTTATGGCGAGCCCGGCCCGCTGATGTCGCAGGCCGATGTCGCCGACGATGTCGAAGCGGTGATCGCCCAGCAGGGTGCATCCATGTCGGAAGAAACCATTGCAGCCGTGCGCCGCGCCGCACGGGAGCTGGCCAATTTCGCGACGCAGAATCTGACGAAGGGGCAGATCCCGATTCTGCTCGAATACCGGGACGACCGGCTCGATGGCGTCACGGTCGAGGCCCGGCATAAGCAGGCGCGTTACGACGGCAAGCTCGTTTTTGCGCTCGGTGCCCGCGAGGTGCTGTCCTTGTTCGAACGCGCCAACGGGGCTCCGGGCCGCTACCGATCCAGCGAGGCGGCTTTCGACAACATTGCGGTGTCGCTCTTCAACTTCACTGCGACGTCGCCACGGGGCGAGGTGCGAGCCTTGGCAGAGGCGGATGCCGATTTCCGGGATCGTTCCGTGACGCTGCGCCGCCAGCCTTACCGGCCGGCCGACGAACTCGACCAGTTCGTGACGTTTTCGTTCAATTGAGGGGCCATAACCGGCGGCGACAGTTGGCGCCGAACCGAGGTCTGCACCGCTGTGCCTTCCTCCACGTTCCGGAATGGATCCCCGACACTCTCCGCGCCCTGCGGTCGCTCCGAGGTCGAGGATGACGGCATTCCTATGTTTCGCGCCAACCACCAACGCTGGCGTCACCATCAGCGTTGGAGAATAGTCGACGCACCCCCACCACCGTCATCCTCGACCTCGCAGGGAGCGAAGCGACTGGAGAGTGTCGGGGATCCATTCCGGAACGTTGGTGGAATGGAACCGATGCTTGGTCTGGGCGCTGTGTCTTGTCCACTTTCGGCCCCGACACTCGCCCTTCGGTCGCTCCGAGAAGAAGAAACGCTCCAACGCTTCTCGCGCCGCTCTCCTTGCCCGCGCCAGGCGACTCTGCTCTATCTTCGCTTGTGGAGGCGACGATGCCAGCGATCGATCCGAAGCGTGCGGACGGCGGCGAACACCCCGGCAAGCCGGGTTGGCCGGAAGGCGTCGAACCGGTCTCGCTCGAGGATATAGGCAAGCTCGGCATCCATCGTGGCACCCGGCAGTTGCACTGGAACGGAGCCCCGGTCGTCACGAAGCACGAACTCGGTCCTCGCACCTATATTCTCGCTCACCTGGTGGCCTGGGCGACGGTCGCAAGTGCGTTGATCGGGGCGGTGGCCTTGCTCCACCAGGTCTACGTCAACCTGCCATAGCCTTTCGCCCGGCGCCGCTCCGCCGCTTCAGACAGTGCACATTTTTCGGAACGGCAGGTCCGTTCGCCGGTTGGGGTTGTCTGACCTGAAAAGCATGGGCCGCGTTGCCGATTTTCCGGACGGGGTCATGCACAACAGACGGAGACAACCATGGACCACACCGATCACGTGCGCCTCACACCGGCCGAACTCAACTCCGCCACCTTGGCCGGCGCCACCGTCTATGGCCCGAACGACGACACGATCGGTTCGGTCGCCCATGTTCACGGCATCGGCGCCGAAAGCCAGGTCATCGTCGATGTCGGCGGCTTCCTCGGCCTCGGCACCAAGCCGGTGGCGCTGCGCGCAAGCCAGATGGATTTCATGCGCGATGAAGACGGCGAGGTTCATGCCGTCACCGCCTTCACCGAAGACCAGCTGAAATCGATGCCTGAGCATCGCGAACCCGGCGGCGATCTGCCCTGGCCGGCATCGTGACCGCCGATATCTATCTTTCGGCTACGGCGCGGCGGCGGCTATCTGTTTCAGCAGTTTGAGGAAATCGCTCGTCTTGATCCCTTCGGGAGTCTGCTTGAGGTCCACCATCTGCACCACGACCAGTTTCTTGGATGGAACATAGGCGATGACCTGGCCACCGAAGCCGGCGGCATAGGCGGCGTTCGGTCCCCATTCTTCGGGCGACAGAACCCACCACATATAGCCGTAGCCCTGCCGCCCGCGTTTGGTCCATGAGTAGGCGGTGGTCGATTCCTTCACCCAGGCGGCCGGCACGATCTGCTTGCCGGCCCAGCTGCCGCCGTTGAGGTAGAGCTGGCCGAAGCGAGCGGCGTCGCGGGCGCTGAGCCTGAACGGATAGGCTGGATGTTCGGAAGCGGCTTCGGTGGCATAGCGGCCATCCGCGGGCGAAAAGTCTTCCATGCCGAGCGGCCGTGCGATCCGCGTCCCGAAGCTCTGGAAAATATCCTCGCCCGTCAGCTGGCGGTAGATGGTGCCCAGCGCGTTGAAATCCCAATTGTTGTAGAACCAGAAAGAGCCGGGCGCATGGCTGCCGCGCTCCGGGCGCTTGCGTTTTATCGCCTTGGTCTCATGCGCGGCCGGGTGGTAGATGCCCGAGCGCGCCATCAGTAGGTCGCGCACGGTCGCTGTCTTCTCGGTATCCGTCAGGGCAGGCGCCTTGTCGTCGATGCCGAGGCTGGCCAGGCTTTTCGACAGGTCGATGCGCCCTTTGGAAACCGCGATGCCATAAAGCGCGCTGAGCAGGCTCTTGCGCACGGAGGCGACGTTGATCTTGGCGGTCACGTCGCCCCAGCTGGCGATCGCCTTGCCGTCCTGCACGATGAGGAAAGCCGCCGGCTTCAGCGCCTTGGAGGCCTCTTCCACCGCCGCGAGTTTTGGCATCGACCAGCCGGCGGCCTTGGGATCGGCGGTCGGCCATGGTTCCGCGGCGGCGTGGCCGTGCAGGAACAGCGCAATGACAAAGGCAAGCATCCAGGGTCGCATCGACACTCTCCAATCGGACCGGATTTGCGGCGGACAATCCGGTGAATTTTTGACCGGCGCAAACAGACCTGGCTTGTCGGGCCCGTATTGTCGCGTCGGTTACCATGTCCACAAATCGCACCTTGCAGTTGCGATAAAGTGGAAGTCTGCTGGCGCGATCTTGGGGGTTACGATGCAGATCGTATTGTGGGCGCTTCTCGGGCTGCCGATGTGGTACGTTTCGATGGTCCGCGCGGCATCGTTCACCGGCGATATCGCGGCGTATCTCACCCTCACCGGCGCATTCACGTTCTGGCTGGCGGTCATTCTGGTGCTGGTCCGGAGAAAGCTACCAGATTTGACGACGGCTGCGCTGACGATCGTCCTTTCTCACGCTCTCGTCGTGCTTGCCACCATCCTGCGCGGTCAGGTGATGGAGCCGGGCTGGATTCTGCTGACCTTCGCCGGCCTGCAACTTCTGGTCATCGCGGTGCTGATCTGGCGCTCGCATGCCAACCGGCTTGCCGGTGTCCTGTTCGGCTGGTTCGCAGCCACCTACGGAGGCGTGGCGTGGATTCTCGCAGCGATGTCATTCACGAACAGTTGGCTGTAGCGTATCGGCTTGAGACGCCGGGCTAAAGCACCGCCTGCCTGAACACCTCCGCCACCCAGTCCAGGAAAACCCGCAGGCGCGGCGCGACCTGGCGGTTCTGCGGATAGAGCGCCGACAGCGGCGTGGGCGGCGGCGGCGTGGCGCCAAGGATCTCCACCAGCACGTCGCTCGCCAGATCCTGCGTGAAGCGATAGCGCGGCGCCTGGATGATCCCGAGGCCGAGCCGGGCGAGACCCGCCACCGTGTCCGAATTGTTGCTGGTCGCGCGGCTGGGCAGCACGATCTTGCGCACGCTGCCATCCACCATGAACTCCAGCGGCATCACCTCGCCGGTGCGCGACGACACGAAGCCTGCCATGCGGTGTCCGTCCAGATCATCCGGGCTTTGCGGCGTGCCGTGCTGCGCGAGATAGGCCGGGCTGGCGGCCGTGATTTCCTCGATCGTTCCCAGCCTGCGCAGGATCATGCCGCTGCTCGCCGGCTCCCCCGCGCGGATCGCGCAATGGATGCCTTCCCGCACCAGGTCGACCAGCCGGTCGCCTTGCCCCAGATGCAGGTCGATCAGCGGATAGCGCGCCAGGAATTCGGGCAGGCGCGGCAACAGGAAGGTGTGGGTCAAAAGGCCGGGGGCATCCACCCTGAGCTGTCCGCGCGGCTGGCCGC
This sequence comes from Mesorhizobium sp. NPDC059054, assembly GCF_042739215.1. Taxonomy (NCBI): domain Bacteria; kingdom Pseudomonadati; phylum Pseudomonadota; class Alphaproteobacteria; order Hyphomicrobiales; family Phyllobacteriaceae; genus Mesorhizobium; species Mesorhizobium sp. NPDC059054. The sequence goes on along the minus strand of NZ_JBHYHV010000003.1, from coordinate 102,095 downwards.
CGCGCAGGTCGCTTTCGGCTTCATCGAGCTGCGCGAGGATGTCCAGGCAACGCCGGTAATAATCCTCGCCGTCCGGCGTCGGCGCCACATGCCGCGTCGTCCGCTCCAGCAGGCGGGCGCCGAGATTGGCTTCCAGGCTCTTCAGCGCCTCGGTGGCGGTGGAGCGCGGCAGGCCGAGATCCGCCGCTGCCGCCGTGAAGCTGCGCCGTTCCACCACCTGCACGAACAGGCGCATCTGCTCGAGGCGATCCATTCCAGCTCCCTGCCGTTTTGATTGTTCAGAATATTCGAATAGTGATGACGAGAACAGGGCGATTATCCCGGGCGCATCGATCGCTATCTCCTGACCACAACACAGGAGATCGATCATGCAAGAGCAACGTGTCGCCATCGTCACCGGCGCATCCAGGGGCATCGGCGCCTCCGTGGCGCAACAGCTTGCCCGCGAGGGTTTCGCCGTCATCGTCAATTATGCGCGTGGACGCGCGGAAGCCGAGCAGGTCGTCGCCGCCATCGAGCGGGAAGGCGGCCGCGCCGTCGCCGTCCAGGCCGATATCGGCGAGGCCGCCGGCATGCCGACGCTGTTCGATGTAGCCGAACAGGCATTCGGTGGCGTTGATGTGCTGGTCAACAACGCCGGCACCATGAAGCTCGGCACGCTCGCCGAGGTCGAGGATGTCGATTTCGACCGCCAGGTCGCGCTCAACCTCGGCGGCGTCTTCCGCGGCATGCGCGAAGCGTCGCGGCGGCTGCGCGATGGCGGCAGCATCGTCTCCTTCTCGTCCAGCGTCGTCGGGCTCTACCAGCCGGGCTACGGCGTCTACGCCGCCACCAAGGCGGCGGTGGAAGCGATGACGCATATCCTGGCCAAGGAGCTCGGGCCGCGCGGCATCACCGTCAACGCGGTCGCGCCCGGCCCGGTCGAAACACAGTTCTTCCTTGAGGGCAAGAGCGAGGACCAGATCCGCGCCATTGCCGGCATGAACCCGTTCAAGCGCCTCGGCCAGCCGGACGACATCGCCCGCGTCGTCGCCTTCCTCGCCTCACCGCAAGCCGGCTGGATCAACGGCCAGGTCATCCGCGCCAATGGCGGCGTGATCTGAGGGCGGACGACAAGCTCAAGCGCTGTCCCCTCTCCGTCTTGCCCTGGCGGCGGCAAAGCCACCTCTCCCCCATTTCATGGGGGCGAGGAACCCAAGCTGGAAGAGCGCCGGCTTTGCAACTGCGGTTCCTCGCCCCTGCCGAAGGCGGTGGGGTGAGAGCCCGGTTCGCCAACGGCGAATTGAAAGGTCCAGTGGACCTTTCAAAGGGGTCGAACGCCCGAGGCCATAGCCGAGGGCCGGAGGTGGCTCGGCGAAGCCGAGACGGAGAGGGGGCGATAGCGCCATGCCCCCCATGATAGCCCGCCATCCACTTGGCCCAGCTCGATCCTTGCCGCAACTTCTTCCCCGCCACCCAATCAACCCAAGGAGAACCCGTCATGCCCTTCGCCAACATCAAGGTGCCGCAGGCGGCCCTGTCGAAAGTCCAGAAGGAAGAGATCGTCCATCGCGTCACGTCGCTGTTCGTCGACTATTTCAGCGAGGCCGTTCGTCCGCACACCATGGTGCTGATCGAGGAGGTGCCGGACGGCGGATATGGCCGTGCCGACGAGGTCTATGTCATTCCCGAAGCGTACCGGGCGAAGGATCAGGTGCCGAAATAACAGCCGGCAAACGACTGCTCGCCTCCCCGGCCGCAACTTGCCCGTCCGCGCCATGTGTGGTTCCCTGAACCTCCCGTGCGGAGATTGCTATGCGGATTTTCTGGGCAGTCGTTGTGGGATCGGTCGCTCACTTCATCATCTCGTTCGCGGTCAGTTTTCCCTTCGGATTTTTCGAAGGGGTCACGAATTCGACTGTGAACCTGCCAGACTGGCTTACCCTGACGATCTACCAGCTCGAAGTCGCGGCGGCGATCGCCGTCGCGGTCTACTGGTTCAGCCGCCAGAAATCCGCATAGCCCATCGCGGCCCTGGTAGGGGCCGCGCGCCGGCGGCTCTCCATTCCTTTGTCAGGCGAGCTGCATTTACCACTTTGGCGGCCTTGGCTTGTCGGCGCGGATCGCCTGTGTTCTTCTAAATTAGACGAGCCTTATGGGCGTGGGGCCTCTGCTGCAAGACGACAGAAGGAGCGCGCCATCCGTCAACATCCCTATTGATCTCGACACTTTTCAATCGGCCCGCCCGGCGGGTACCCGACATATGTTTGGAGACCATGATGAAGAAATTTGTTTGCGCGTCTGTCGCTTTCTTCGCCCTCGGATCGGCAGCATCTGCCGAGGAGTTGACCGAAAGAAACATCTCGCTGGCAACGGCGACCGAACTCGCCCAGGAGGGCGTCGCCGCTTGCGCCGCCAAGGGCTACAATGTCTCGGTCGCGGTCGTCGACCGCGCCGGCCTGCTCCGGGCTCTCATGCGCGCCGACGCAGCCGGCCCCCACACCATCGGCGCCGCGCAGGCAAAGGCCTTCACCTCCGCGTCTTCCCGCTCGCCGACGAGCGGGATCGCGAAAACCGTGCAGGAGAATCCGGGAGCCGCCGGTGTGGCCGACATCCCCGGCTATCTGGCCCTGGCCGGCGGCGTGCCCATCAAGCTCGGCGAGGAAACCATCGGCGCGATCGGCATTGGCGGCGCCCCAGGCGGCAACCTCGACGAGGAATGCGCCATGGCGGCCCTGGACAAGGTCAAGGACAAGCTGAAATAGGCCAGTGCTGCCGACAGCCTTTCCGCCGCCGAGCTTCACGCCGGCGGCGATTTGCTTTTTCGCCCCCGCCTTTCGTCGTTCTCCGCTATCGGCTCTGTCCCTTCAGAACCTCACACTCAGATCGGCCCTGAAGCCGTGATCCCGCGATTGGGTGCCAATCTGCCCCTGATAGGAGACGCCGAGGCTTGCAGCCGGTGCGATGGCGAAGTCGAGCCCGGCTTCGAGCACGGCCGCATCCCTGGCGATCGGCGCGCCGGCCACCGTGAAGGCATCGGAGCCGGCCAGAGCCTGGGAGACGGTCGGGGTGACATCGCCATAGCCATGCCGCCAGCCGATCGTGCCGCGCGCGGTTGCCTTCATCGTGCCGACGTCGAAGTCGGTCGAAGCACGCAGGCCGAGCGTCGAAAAGGTGACGGCGTTGGAGCCGCCATGGACGGTCAGCGCCGCTTCGCCCTGTTCGGTGAAGCCGCTGGCGTGGACGTTCACATAGGCCAGATTGGCGAAGGGCTCGAGGGCGACGCTGCCTGCCTTCATGCCGTAGCCCAGTTCGCCGAACAGCTGCGTGGTGCCGGCGCGGTAGTCACTGCTTTCGCTGCCGGCGAAATCTCCCAGGGCGAGCTGGCGGCCGCTTTCGATCCTGCTCCATGTGTGGGTCAGGCCGGAACGGAAGGAAAGCGCACCCCATTGCGTGCCGCCATAGACGCCGAGATGGTAATTCTCGCTGGAAGCCGATGATTTCCTGTCATCGATCTTGAGGCTGGAATGGCTGTAGCCGGTGAGGAAGCCGAGGCGCCAGTCGCCAAGCTGCCCGCCATTGCCGACGAGGCCGTCGACGCCGGTGACGAAGCCGCCGGCGGAGCGCGACAGTTTGCCGGCGTTGCCGTCGCTATCCGTCGAGCCCCAGGAACCGAAGGCAGAGCCCCAGGCACTGTGGCGTTCTGCGGTCCGGACCGAGGCGGTCGTGATGTCTTTTGCGTCGTCGTCATAGGCCAGCATTGGCGGCGGCTGGGCGCCCACTGTCTCGAAGGCCGAGCGCAGCCGGTCGTTCATCTGGGTGCCGATCAACTGGCTGTTCTCGATCAGGCCGGTGACGGTCGAGCCATGGACCTCGCCGGGCAACTGCCCGAACAGGTCGGCTGCGTCGTCGCCGCTCAGGGTCACGGCAAGATCGTAGAACGGCTGTCCGATGCCGAGCTTCTCGACGGCGGCGGCGACGGCTGCGCCGTTGCGGCTCGCCGCCCTGTCGGCAAAGGCGACCGTGTTGCGGGCGACGTCGAGATGGACCGCGGTCGGGTCGTAGGAGAGCTTGAGGTCGAGGAAGGCATAGCAGCCGCAATCGTCCTCGAAGCGCCCGCTGATGCCGCCGAGCGCGGTGAGCACGGTGTAACGGGCGTCGCCCCGATAGCCACCCATCGGCACCAGTGCGTCGACCCAGCCGCTGACGTTGGCGGAGCCGGTCACGTCGACCCGACTGGTGCCTTGCGGCGCGCCGACCATCACCATCAGCCCGGCATCGGGCGACTGCGTGTAGTTGCCGTCGATGGTCAGGGTGCCGCCCTGGCTGCCGAGCCCGCCATAGACGGCGCCGTCGTTCAGCACATCGCCGTGCACGGTGCCGCCGCCGGAAAGCACGCCTTCGGGTTCGATCAACGTGTCCGACCGGATGCTGCCGTCGACGGCCAGCACGCCTTGCGCGATGCGCGTATCGCCGCGATAGCTGCTGTCACCCGTCAGGATCAGCGCGCCATAGCCGGCCTTGACCAGCCCGCCATTGCCGGTGATGTCGTTTTCCCAGGTGCTGCGGCCGGAGGGAACGTCAGCGACGAAATCGCCCCAGTCGAATTTGCCCGGTCCACGCACCGCCTTGCCGACGTCGAGCAGGCCGTAGCCGAACACCGGATCGACGCCGGGAGCGCCGACATCCCATGCTGTGCCGAGCAGCACCTGCCGCACCTGGTCCATGGTCATATAGGGGAACGCCTGCGCGACGAGTGCGGCGGCACCGGATACATGTGGCGCGGCGAAGGACGTTCCCAGGGTTTTCTCATAATCACCGCCGGGCTTGGCGACCAGTATTCCGTCCTCGAGCCCTCTCCAGACATAGTCGTTTATGTTTGGATCCCATTCCCATCCGGGGCCACCACCGGGTGCTACCAGGCACCAGTTCATGGCCACGCCGCACCGATTGGAATAGCCGGGCATATAGTTTGGGCCGGTTGCGGCGACCGCCAGCCAACCTCGCTCCAGTTCCGGGAAGAGATAAGGAAGTCCGGCCAGATCCGCCGGTTGTGTGGCGCCCTCGTTCCCCGTGCCAAAGATCAGCAGCGCCCCGCTGGAAACAGCGTAACGCGACGTCGCCAGATAGTCCGGGGCATCGTTTTCAAATTCTCCGGCTGTGGTACTGGTGACGGGATAGCCGCCATAGCTGTTGTTGATGATCCGCACGCCCTGGCGGATGAGGGTGTGGATTCCGTGGGTCGCAGCTTCCAGATCGATAAAAACGCCGCCGGTGTCGTGATTGGCCATGACGATTGTTGCCCCGGGCGCCACACCATGCATGCCGTTGCCGTCGCGGTTGGCGGCAATCACGGAGGCTACCGCTGTGCCGTGCCCGTTTTTGTCGGCATTCCACGGCATTTCAGGATTGAAGGTAATCCCTTCAGCATATCGACCAGCAAACTCGGGATGGTCGACGTCCAGACCGGTATCGACGACCCCCACTTTCACACCGGTACCGTCGAGCCCTTTCGCGTAAGCGAAATCGGCACCGATCCAGTAGAGCCCCCACTGCGCCATGAATTCCGGCGTACGCCAGGTCGCGGGATCGGTCGGGTCACCAATGCTCTGCGCAGCGGTAAGAGACGGCAGTGCCGTCGAGATCAGAAGCGCGGCAAGAACTGTCCGGTACGATTTTGCTAAGGCATTCCCCCAATGCCCGCAGCGCATCCGCGGTGCGCCATGCTGAAAGAGACGGAGATTCATACGCGGGCGAGGGGAAACTACCCGCGCGTTCAAAACGAAAAAATACGGCATATGCCGTATATCGACGCAAGGCTGAAGCGCGGATGCCCACCCCGCAGCAGTTCAGATCTCAGAATTTCTTTCCCACTCGAAGGCCGAAAGCGTGGTTGCGGTTACCCGTTCCAACGGCCGTGCGGTAGTCGAGGTTCGCTGTCCAGTCGTAGTTGAGCGCGGCATCGAGCGATGCGCCGAGCGTCACGTAGTCACTGCCGCTGCCTCCGGTGACCTGTTCGTAGGGCAGGCCTTCGACATCGGCATAGCCCAGCTTCACTCGGCTCGAACCTTCGAAATCATGTGTGTATTCGACGCGCGCGCCCGGTTTCAGCACGCCCCAATCCATCGGGATCGCGTACTCCAGGCGCAAGCCGGCTACGCCGGAAAGTGTATCGACGGTCTGGCTGCCATATTTCAGCGTGTAGGCATCGACACCTCTCTCGGAGAAGCTATCGAGCCACGATCGCGAGAAATCGAGCCGCCCGTATGGAGACACCAGCCAGGCCTCGTTTCGCTGTTCATAGCTGGCCGTGATCGATCCAAAAAGCTGGCGCCCATTTCGGTCGCCAAGGGCGAAGTTTCCCGTCGGCGTCTCATGGCGCCGGCTGGCGAAGTCGAGCCAGCTGCCGCCGATCAGCCCGTCGAGGAACACCGACTTCACGGGGGAATAGCTGGCGTAGATGGCGGCGCTATAGGCATGCGCCCGGCTCTCGGTGCCGTTCGATCCGATATCCGTTGCATCCCGGCCGTAGCCGAAGCCGAAGCCCGCCACCAGAGACTTCGAGAAACGATAATCCACGCCGGCGCTCAAACCGGCTGTCGTATAATCGAGGCTGATGTTGCCGCCGTTCTGTTTGCCGAAATTGACGTAGCCGCCCGTCCACACGGCAAAGCTGCCGAGGTCGACATCGGCGGGTTTGCTGCGCGGCTTATGCTCTTTTCCATCCGCGGCGTAATTCTGCATGGCAAAGTCCGGGACGCCGCTCGACGATGTACCGGCGGGATTGTTGCGCAGGACATCCGCGAAGCGATCGTCCGCCGCCTCCTGCCGGCCCGTCGCATAGCCGAGCTCGATCGCCATGCTGTTGCGGCGGCGGTCGCCTTCGTCATGCAGTTGCTCCAGCCGGGAATTGAAGTTTCGCGTCTGGTTGCCGGCAAAGCGTTTGGCGCTGTCGACCTGGGCCGAAAGCAGGCCGATGACTTCAGTGTCCCGGGAGGGGTCGGGTCTGCCCGTCACGTCGAAATGGATCGTGGCCGGCAGCGAGGTCGCGAAGGCATTGCTCAATGTGAAGACGATCGCCATGCTTCCTTCGAATGTCACGGAAGGCGTGAATGTCAGCTTCAGATTGGAGATGGAGGATGGACCTGCCGACGATGGCGAGGCCGAGACGAGTGCCGCGGTCGTGAACGGGCCGCCGGTCGCCCCATCCGTCAGATCGATGACCACCTGCTTGCCCGCTTCCACGCTGACATGCCGTGTGATCGCGACGGGACGCGCCGCGACTTCGATTGTCACCAGTGCGAGCGCCGACGTGCCGCCCGGTCCGGTTGCCGTATACCGCAAGGTGTCCGTACCCGAGAAATCCGGCGCCGGCGTATAGACGATCATGGTTCCGTCTACCGACGCGGTGCCCTTGGCGGGCGCTGTAGCGATCGCGACGGACGAGATGGCGCCCGTGTCGTTTTCGATGACGCGGATTGAGACAGGCTGCCCGGCAATGGCCGTTGCCTTGTCCGGCATGGCGGCAGGCGCGGCCTCGCCGACTGCGATTGTCACCAGGGCGGGCGCGGACGTGCCGCCCGGCCCGGTTGCCGTGTAGCGTAAGGTGTCCGTGCCCGAAAAATCCGGGGCGGGCGTATAGACGATCGTGGTTCCGCTCACCGACACGGTGCCCCTGGCGGGCGCTGTAGCGATGGCGATGGACGAGATGATGCCCGTGTCGTTTTCGGTGACGCGAATGGAGGCAGGCTGCCCGGCAATGGCCGTTGCATTGTCCGGCATGGCGGTGGGCACTGCCTCGTTGACCGCGAGGGTATAGTTCGCATCTTTGGCGAGCTGGGAGGCATCGGTCGCCGTAATGGTGAAATTGTAGCTGTCGGCACGGGTCGGCGTGCCTGACAGCACTCCGGTGACGGGGTCGAGTTTGATCTCGGCCGGCAGCGCCCCGACGGTGACTCGGTAGCTGTATGGCCGGGTGCCGCCGCTCGCCGCTATTGTCTGGCTGAACACCGTGCCCACGACGGCGGACGGCAAGGTCGGCGGCGAAATGGTCAGGGTGGAAACGGTGTCGATTGCGTAACTTGCCGAATTGGTCGTTCCGGTGCCGGCATTGCCGGCCTGATCCGTCACGCCCAGCACGTTCAGTATGATCACATTGGTCGGAGCAATTATACCCTCGACGGGCGTGAGCATTGCCGTGAAGACAATGTTGTTGGAGGTCGACAAGTTCGACAAGGCGGCATTTGATGTCGCTACATCAGCGAGGCTGAAGCCGGTGACCGCTTCCGAGAAGGTAAAGGTCACCGTCGCTGTCTGGCCTGCGTGAACTATGGCTTGGGAGAGGGTGATGGTTGCGGTCGGTCGCTGGCTGTCCAACGCGTAGGCATTCGATTGAACGGTACCGGCACCTGTATTGCCGGCCACGTCCGCCACGCCGTTCAAGTTCAATGTGATGACGTTACCCGACTGTGTAACGCCGGCCGTTGGCGTGAGTGTTGCCATCCAGGTGATACCGCCATCCGATGATGATAGGCCCGACAGCGTCCCATTGGCCGTTGTCAGGTCGGCATTGGTAAAACCGGTTACCGCTTCGGAGAAAGTGATCGTCACCTCTGATGTTTGCCCGATGCCGAGATGGGTATTGGCAACGACGACCGTCGCTGTCGGCCGTGCTGTATCGATGGCGTAGTTGTTCGAATCGGTTGTCCCTACGCCGCTTTCGCCGCCGGCGTTGCTCACACCGGTATTGTCCAGGATGATGGCATTGCTGGAAACGGTGATCCTGGCCCCGGGTGTGAAGGTCGCCGTCCAAGTGATGCCGCCATCCGATGACGACACGGCCGACAGCCACCCATTGGGCACAGACAGGTCGGCATTCGTAAAGCCGGTTACCTGCTCGGAGAAAGTGATTGTCACCAGCGTCGTTTCGCCGATCGTGAGGCTGTCGTCCGCAACGACGATGCTTGCTGTCGGGGGCGCCGCCTGCGCTGCTGTGGAAGCCGCAAGCAGTCCAAAGACAACCACGGCGGTTGCTTGGATGAAGCCTGCGATTCCGCCGCCGCCGATGCGACGCATGCGTCGTTGCGGCAGGCTGGAGAGCACCAGCCATAGATCCACCCACATCCGATAACGCATGCGCACGGCTGCCCCGCACGCATATCGCGCGATATTCTTCCCCAACTTAACTGCCCCCGTACCCCTGTAGCCCGCGGCACACCGCATTGTGCCCGTTTGATGCGGCCCGGTCGTTTGAACCGATGAACCGCCGGTAGACTCTCTTGCCCCGACCAATGGGGCATTCTTCGAAACTATTCAATATGTTACTGGTTGGTGCCCGTGATGCCACGGGTCCCGATCCTGGCCCGTTCCATCTCCCTCGCGAAATGGCCGCCAGCCGATCTTTTCCTGTCCCGGAATTTGTGCCGCCACGCATCCTGTCCGGCTGCCGTTTTCCAAGTTCAAAACTTCATACCGAGATCCACCCTGAACTTCGGGCACGGGCGGTGGAAACCTAACGTGGCGTCCGGCGCATAAAAATACGGCAAATGCCGTAGATCGCAGGCTGCGTTCGCCGTGCTATGGCGGGCATGGCAATGTTGGGGGACAGCGGATGGCAAACCACGCTGATCGACACCGCCAGAGAGATCGCCGCTTCTCTGCAGGAAGGCGAAGTGTTCATCTACATGCTGGATCTGGCGAAGTCCGAGGTGCTGGTCCTCGCGGAGAGGTCCCAGAGCAATTCAAGGAAAAGTGTGTAACGGTTTTCCGTCCGGATGGCGCAAAAACAAAGGGCTAGAGCGTGAAAAACGGAAACGCCCTAGCTGGCAGCCTGCATCCTGCCGCGCCACCACAGCAATGCCGATTTGGCGACAACGCCTGCGACGCAGCCGGCAACCCACGGAAGGACGGTGAAAAAGAGGAAGACGATCTCAAACGAGTCTCCGCCGGCCTGGTAATATCCCCATGCCCAATAAGCTGCCGCAATCAGGGCCAGAACGGCCGCGACCGCGCAGAGCGAGCGCCACCCCGGCATCGCAAGGATCAGGACAAACGGAACGAGGAACAGGATAGCAGAAGCGATGTACATGATGTGGCCTCCTTCCACAGGCACACCTCATCGCTATTGATCGACGCGGTCTGTTAAGCGTTCCACACACACCGCACTGTACCGCCTCAGGGTTCGGCCCTCGGAAATCCGCCACGGCCCGTGGGGACCACGGCCTGGCAAAGCCGGCGATCACGTCTCCAGCCACACCTCTTCGAAGACCGTCTCCTGCATGGGATGTGTGTTGTAGTTCTTCACTGCCTGCGCCGAATGGTTGAAGATCTTGCGCCAGTAAGCCTGCACGAGCACACCGGACTCCTGCAGGATTGTCTCGACATCCTTCATGATGGCGCGCCGCTTCTCCACGTCCGGCGTCGCCATTGCCAGCGCCAGCTTCTCGTCGAACTCCTTGCTCGAGAAACCGGACTCGTTCCAGGCCTCGCCGGACCGGTAGGCGACAGCCAGCACCTGCACGCCGAGCGGGCGCATCGACCACACGGTCAGCGAGAAGGGGTATTTGGTCCAGTCGTTCCAGAAGGTCGAACCCGGCAGCACCGTGCGCTTCACCTTGAAACCGGCTTCGCGCATCTGCGCGGCAATCGCGTCGCCGGTGTTCTTCTGCCAGTCCTCGTCGACGGTGATGATCTCGTGCTCGAAGTCGGCCTGGCCGGCCTCGGTCATCAGCGCCTTGGCCTTTTCGATGTTCCTTTCCACCTTCGGCAGCGGCGCATAGTCCGGATGGATGCCGCAGACATGGTGGTTTTCCGCCACTTCGCCGAGACCGTTGTAGCCGAGGCTGAGAACGGCGCCATTGTCGACCGAGAGCTGCACGGCGTTGCGCACGCGCTGGTCGTCATACGGCTTGTTCTTGACGTTCATGCGGGCCGTCACCGTACCGGCGGTCAGGATCTCGCTGCGCACCAGGCCCATCTTGTCGAGGATCGCCACATAGTCCCCGGTGGACTCGTAGTTGGTATGGACCTCGCCCGCCTCGAAGGCGCTGATCATGGCGTTGGGGTCGTTGCCATAGTCGATGAACTCGACGCCGTCGAGATGGACCTCGCCACCCCACCAGGCGCCGCCGTTCTCGCGGCGCCTGTAGGTAGCCTTCACAGCCGTTTCATAAGAGACGAGTTCGAAGGGACCGGTGCCGATCGGGTTCTTCACGAAGTCCGAACCCATCTTCTCGAAGCCGCGGTGCACGATGAGCGCCGGATAGTCGGAGAAGGCCGGAATGATCGAAATGTCCGGCACCGAGGGTTTCAGCCTTACGGTGTGATCGTCGACTTTTGTGATGGCGCCGTCGTGCGCCTTGCCGGTCGCCGGGTCGATCAGGCTCGCCATGCGCCCGGCCATGGAATTGCCTTCGGCCGATTTCTCGCACCAGCGGTTCAGGTTGAAGACGACGTCGTCGGCGTTGAAATCGTCGCCATTGTTCCACTTCACGCCCTTGCGCAGATGGAGCACATATTCGGTCGCGTCGTCGTTCACCTCCCATCGTTCGAGCAGCATGGGCTTGAAGGTGAAGTCCCTGGTGTAGCGCACCAGTGGTTCCAGGACCTGCCGGGCGATGTTGCCCATTTCGCCCCAGTCGAGGCTGCGGATGTCCTTCATCTCCTTGACCAGCATGGCGACCTTGATGACGCCGCCCTTTTTGGGTTGTTCGGCCGCCATGGCCGCAGGCGCGGGAAGTCCGATCAGGCCGTAGGCCGTGGCGGTGGAAAGGCCGAACACGCTCGCCAGCGCCAGGAACTCACGGCGATCCATACGTCCAGCCGAAGCCTCCTTGGCCATCTTGTATACGGTATCGGGAACCTGCCTTTCAGCGCCCGCCGAGAAACTCATCTGCTCCTCCCTGGTTATAGCCGGCCTTATGATTTGTTTTGCCGGCCCATCATCATGAAACGGGCTCCGCGCCCCCTTGCTCTGTTCGGCGCGCAATGAACGCGTCGAGAATTTCGCCGCAGGCGACCGCTGATGCCGGCGCCTCGAATTCGGTGAGCCTGCGTTTCCAGATGCCGTTGGCGCGCTCGGTCGCGGTGCGCGAGCCGGCTTCGCTCCACGAGCCGAAATTGGAAAGGTCGGCGACCAGCGGCTCGTAGAAAGCCGTGCGATAGCGCGCCATGGTGTGCTGCGCGGCGAAGAAGTGACCGCCTGGCTGCACTTCGGCGATCGCGTCGAAGCCGATCGCATCCGCATCGCCAGGCACGGCAGTGCACAGTTCGGCGATGGTCTGCAGCGCCTCGATGTCGGTGATCAGCTTTTCGAAGGAAACGCTCAGGCCTCCTTCCAGCCAGCCTGCGGCGTGGATGCACACGGTCGCCCCCGCAAGCACGGTGCCCCACAGCGAGAACTGCGTCTCATGCGCGGCCTGCACGTCGGAGATGTTGGCGGCGCTGCCGCCGCCGGAGCGCCAGGGCAGGCCGGTGAACCGCGCCAGCTGGCCGGCGCCGAGCGTCGCCTTGACATGTTCCGGCGTGCCGAAGGCAGGCGCACCGGACTTCATGTCGACATTGGAGGAGAAGCTGCCATAGACCACCGGCGCGCCTGCGCGACTGATCTGTGCCAGCGCCAGGCCGGCCAGCGCCTCGGCATGCTGCAGCGTCAGTGCGCCGGCAACCGTGATCGGCGCCATGGCGCCGGCAAGGCAGAAGGGCGTGATGATCGACACCTGGCCGGCGCGCGCGAAGTCGATGATGCCCTGCGCCATCGGGATGTCGAGCTGGCGCGGCGAGTTGCTGTTGATGACGGTGTAGCAGTGCACGTTCGACAGGAAGGCATCGTCGGAAAGCCCGCGTGCCAGGCGAAGCATCTCGAAACTGTCTTCGACCTGCGGCGTGCCGCGCGCATAGACGAAGGGCAGCTTGTCCGAGAGCGTCAACTGTGCCCGGTTGACCGCATAGTGGCGAAACCGGTTCTCGACATCCTGAGCCTCGATGAACGGACCGATCATGTGCAGTACGTCGAAGCTCTGCACGATGCGCACGAGGTTCTCGAAATCGGCAAGGTTGCCGGGACGGCGGCCCCGCTCGATATCGGTCACGTTGGGGGCGCCGGAACCGGCCAGGAAAGAGAGCGCGCCGAGCTCCAGCACAAGATCCCTGGAACGGTCGCCGGCAAGGGCGTGGATCGATCGCGGTGCGGAGGCAAGCGCTGCCGTGACGATGTCGCGGCCGATGCGCACCATCTGGGTGTCTTCGTCGACGATGGCGCCGGCGGCCCGGTAGAGCTCGCGCGCTTCCGCCAGCAGCACCTTGATGCCCAGCTCTTCGAGGACGCGCAGTGCGGTGTCGTGGATCGCCGCGACCTGGTCGTCGGAGAACACCGGCTGCGGCAGGAAAGGGTTGCGCAGCGTGCGGTAGTCGGGCTTGCGGTGTCCCGCCGCTTCGCTACCTCTGGCGCGGCGCCTTTCGCGGCGGCTTTCCCTGGCGACTTCATCGATCATTTTGCTTCCTCCTCGAGCGTGATGCCCAAAAGTCGCAGACTTTTCAGACGAAGATCGTGCGGTAAAACGAACGGATAGAGCAGAATCTCGACCATCTCGGCTCCCTCGCTTATGCCCGCATCGCCAGCCCGCCCGGATCGTAGGGCGAGGCGGCAATGACCCGCACCGGGCGTTCCACGCCGACGATGTGCGCGGACAGCGCGGTGCCTTCCGTGGCGAAGTCCCTCTCGACCAGTGCCAGCGCGAGGCTTTTTCCGATCGTATGGCCGTAGCCGCCCGATGTGACGAAGCCGACCCTGCGGCCCGCGTGCCAGACAGGCTCGAAGCCGCTGGCGTCGGCGTCGATGGCGTCGACCTCGAGCGTGACCAGGATGTTGGTCGCGCCGCCGCGGTCGCGCTCCGCAAGCGCTGCCTGCCTGCCGATGAAGTCGCCCTTGTCGAAGGCGATCCAGCGGTCGAGGCCGCTCATGTCGGCCGTATAGCCCTGCGTGAATTCTCGCGACCAGATGCCGAAGCTTTTTTCGAGCCGCAGCGAATTCAGCGCATAGTAGCCGACCTCGACGAGGCCAAGCTCCCGCCCGGCCGACAGCAGCGTCTGGCGCAGGGTCGCATGTTCGGCCGCCGCGCAATTGATCTCGAAGCCCAGTTCGCCGGCGATCGACAGGCGGGCCGCCTGCGCCCGCACCAGACCGATGTCGAGGGCCCGGCAGGCCATGAACGGAAAGGCTTTCGCTGAAACATCCTGATGGGTGGTAAGGCCAAGGATGTCGCGCGCCTTCGGACCCGTCAGCAGGAAGCCGCCCGTCGCATCGGAAATGTCGGCGATGGCGACGTGGGGCGACGAATGGTCCGCGAACCAGCGCAGATGGAATTCACGCAGATAGTAGGAGCCCATCAGCCAGTAGCGGCCGTCGCCCCAGTTGAAACAGGTGAGGTCGCCCTTCAGCCGGCCGTCATGGCCGAGCATCGGCGCCAGCCGTGCCTGGCCGGGTTTCGGCAACCTGGCCGCGAGCAGCCTGTCCAGCCAGGCGGCGGCACCTGTGCCAGTGATCTCGTAGCGCGAAAAGCCCGACGTATCGACGAGCCCGGCTGTCCGGCGTACCGCGCGTGCTTCCGCGCCGACGAGATCGAAGGCGTTCGACCGCTTCAGCGTCGGCGTCTCCTCGAACCCTGCCGGCGCGAAATAGACCGGCAGCTCCAATCCCCAGGAGCCCGTCCACTGGCATCCGGCCTCGCTCATTTCGCGATAGGCGCCGGGGCGTCGCAAGGGCCGGCCGGCCGGCAGGCGTTCATTCGGGAAGGTCATGACGAAACGGCGGGAGTAGAACTGGCGTGTCGTCTGTTTGAGATATTCGCGGTTGGCGGCAAAGGCGCCGTAGCGGGCGATGTCCATGCCGAACACATCGGCCTGCGGCTCGCCCTCGATCATCCACTCCGCCAGCGACTTGCCGACACCGCCGCCCTGGCTGAAACCGGCCATCACGCCGCAGGCGACCCAGTAGTTCTTAAGGCCGCGCACCGGTCCGACAATTGGATTGCCGTCAGGTGTGAAGGTGAAGGCGCCGTTGACCCATTTGCGGATGCCGGCGGTCTGCAGGCACGGGAACCGCTCATAGGCCTTGGCGAGTTCCGGTGCGATGCGATCGACATCCTCGGGGATCAGCTCGATGCCGTAGTCCCATGGCGCGCCGTCCATGTTCCAGTGGCGGGCATCCTGTTCATAGACGCCGATCAGCACACCCTTGCGCTCCTGCCTGAGATAGGAGAATCCGTCGAGATCGACCGCGATGCCGATCTCGCGGTCGAGCGCCGCGATTTCCGGGATGTCCTCGGTGATGAGGTAGTGGTGCTCCATAGGCGTCACCGGCAGGTCGACGCCGGCCATCAGGCCGAGCTGCTTGGCCCACAGGCCGCCGGCATTGACGACGTGGTCGGCAACGATGCTGCCTTTCTCGGTAACGACGTTCCAGCTTCCATCCGGCCGTGGTGACAACTGGATCACCCGGTTGCGCAGGATGACATCGGCACCGCGCTTGCGCGCCGCACCGGCATAGGCGTGGGTGGTGCCGTAAGGATCGAGGTGGCCTTCGTTGGAATCGTGGAGGCCGCCCAGCACGCCGGTGGTGTCGACGATCGGGCAGAGCGCCTTGATCTCCTCGGGCGTCACCAGCCGGGCCGTCTCGATGCCGACCGACTGGAACACCGCCCAGGCCGATTTCAGCCATTCCCAGCGGCTGGGATCGGAGGCGATGTTGACGCCGCCGGTCATGTGCAGGCCGACATCCTGGCCGGATTCGGCCTCGATCTCGCGATAGAGGCCGATCGTGTAGTCCTGCAATGCCGCGACATTGGGATCGGCGTTGAGCGCGTGGAAACCGGCGGCGGCATGCCAGGTCGAGCCGGCGGTCAGTTCGGCGCGTTCGATCAGCGCGACATCGCTCCAGCCATACCGCGTCAGGTGGTAGAGCACCGAGGCGCCGACAACGCCGCCTCCGATCACGACGGCGCGGTAATGAGACTTCATCGAACCTCCCATGATGGTCTCCATCGTTATTGGACATATGTGTACAGTGATTGGACATATATGTCTAGTGCTGCTTGCCGAGACGCTTGCGCTGTGTCATTCGTCAGCCATGATCAAGATGGCTCCACAGGAAGAACCGGCCCCCGGCAACGTCAAGGTGACGCGCTGGGACTGGATCAACCTGGCCCTGGACGTTCTGGTGACCGATGGGGTGGAGAGCGTCCGCATCCTGCCGCTCGGTGAGAGGCTCGGCGTGTCGCGGTCGAGCTTCTATCACTATTTCAACAGCCGGCAGGACCTGCTCGACCGGCTGCTGGACCATTGGCGCGACACCAACACCAAGGCGATCGTGGAGCGGGCGAGCCGCCCCTCCGAAACCATCGTGCGCGGTGTCATGAATGTCTTCGAATGCTGGGCCGACGAGCGCCTGTTCGACCCGCGCTTCGATTTCGCGGTGCGTGAATGGGCGCGCCGGTCACCTCAGGTGCGTGGCATCATCGATGCGGCCGACGAGCAGAGGCTCGGCGCCATCCGCGACATGTACCGGCGCCATGGCTACAGCGACGAGGATGCTTTCATCCGCGCGCGCGTGCTCTACTACATGCAGATCGGGTATTACGTGCTGGACCTCAAGGAACCGCTCGAAGCCCGTCTCAGCCACCTGGCCGCCTATCTGCGCAGCTTCACCGGCCTGGAGCCGACCGAAGCCGATGTCGCCCATTTTTCGGCCTTTGTCGGGAAGTCGGGGAAACGAAGCGGCACGGCGGGTTAGCGCAGCAGAAGTGCGCAGCTTTTTGCGTCCGGAATTGCGTAGAAACAGAGAGTTGGAGCGGCTCAGCTTCTGAAGGGTGTTGCGCCGATCGCGGCATTGAGCAGCTTGGCCACGCGCCAGGGCTTCTCGGCGAGGGTAATGCGCGTGCGAACGGACGGATCGCCCGTCAGTTGCTCGACCTGCGCCTTGCCGTCGAACTGACGGATTTCCATCACCTTGGCCGGATCCAATTCGACGACGGTGCCGTCCGCTGCTTTCAGCTGCACGCGCGACATTGAGCAGAAATCCTCGTTTGGAAGCGGCTATGCTAGCCCACCCGCCTTTGACCGGGAAGCAAACCGTCATGGTGAGTTGCCGGAAAGATGGAAAAATCATCCGGATAAAGGACCATCGTGGGCATGGGAATCCACGCCCTTGCGGAATGCGAGCATCGGAGCGGGCGATCCCGTTCCGGAACAAAGACAAAGGCGCAGCGATCCAGGTACGGTTACGGTTGGCCGTTGACGTAAGTACCGGGGTTTCTTGGAGCGACGTCGGTTCCATTCCCCCATCGTTCCGGAATGGATCCCCGACACTCTCCACTCCCTTCGGTCGTTCACGAGGTCGAGGATAACGAAGTTTCGATGCCCTGCACAAATGCCGAAAGCCGATATTTCCACCCGCATCGGCGACTAGCCAAAGCGCCCCTCACAACCGTCATCCTCGACCTCGAAAGGAGCGAAGCGACTGGAGAGTGTCGGGGATCCATTCCGGAACGGTGGAGGACCGGCGCGGATATCCTGCGAGCCCCATCAACGGCTTCGCCGTCCCGCGCTCATCACTAGAACTTCACGCTCAGATCCGCCCGCACCCCATGGTCGCTTGCCCTGGAGCCGACCTGGCCGTGATAGGACACACCAAGGGTCGCGGCCGGTGCGATGGCGAAGTCGAGCCCGGCTTCGAGGACTGCGGCATCCCTGGCGATCGGCGCACCGGCGATCGAGAAGGCGTTGCTGCCGGTGAAGGCCTGACTGATGGTGGGCGTGACATCGCCATAGGCGTGGCGCCAGCCGATCGTGCCACGTGCCGTGGCCTTGGCTGAGCCGATGTCGAAATCGGTCGAGGCACGAAGCCCAAGCGTTGTGAAGGTGATGTCGTTGGAGCCGCCGTATACGCTCAGCGCCGAAATGCCGCCCTGCTCGGTGAAGCCGTTGGTGTGGACATTGACATAGGCCAGGTTGGCGAAGGGCTCGAAGGCAAGATTGCCTGCCTTCATGCCATAACCCAGCTCACCGAACACCTGCGTGGTGCCGGCGCGGTGGTCGCCGGTCAGGCTGTCGGTGAAGCCGGGGAAGATGACTTGCCGGCTCGAGTCGATCTGGCTCCAGGTGTAGGCAAGGCCGGAGCGCAATGACAGTGCATCCCACTGCGTCCCGCCATAGATGCCGAGATGGTAGTTATCGGTGGAGGCGGAAGAGCGCCTGTCGTCGACCTTGAGCGAGGAATGGCTGTAGCCGGCGAGGAAGCCGAGGCGAACCTCGTCGGTGACAAGACCATCGACGCCGGTGACGAAACCGCCGACGGAACGCGACAGCCTGGCGGCATTGCCGTCGCTGCCGAAATGGCCCCAGGAACCGAACACCGAGCCCCAGGCACCATAGCGCTCGGCAGCCACCGCACCCGTGGTCATGTCCTTCGCATCCTCGCCATAACCCAACAACAGCAATGGCTCTGTACCGACCGTTTCGAAGGCGGAACGAAGGCGATCGTTCATCGCTTCGCGCACGAAGCGGCTGTCTTCGAGCATGCCGGTCACCGTCGAGGCGTTGATCTCGCCCGACAGGCCGTCGAAGGCGGCGAGGGCCTCGTCGGCGGAGAGAACCAGCAGCTTGTTGTAGAGCTCCAGCGGCGTGCCGCTCTGCTGCAGCGTGTCGAGCGCGCCGGCCGTCTGCTTCTGGTTGTAGGTGTCGGCGACCTTGACGAACCCGGTTCCCTTGAGCGCGATCTTCAGGTCGACCGCGTTGGCGCTTTGGGCAAGCGTCGCATCGAGGAAAGCCGAGCGCGACAGCACGGACGGATCGAAGCCGCCGGTGACGCCGCCGGCCGCTGTCAGGATCGTGTAGGTCTGGCCATCCTGGTAGCTGGTCCGCGGGTCCAGCGCGGTCACGCCGACCTTGCCGCCGCCCAGCGTCGCCTTGCCGGTGGCGGCGATGCGGTCGCTGGTGCCGTTGCCGGCGATCTCGACTTCGTAGGTCGAGCCTGCGGCCAACGACACATCGCCCGCCACGTTCAGCGTGCCGATCGAATTGCCCGGCGCGACAACGGCGCCGTTCTCCGCCACGAGAGCGCCCACCGTGCCGATGCCGCCGAGCGCGGCACCCGATTTCAGGGTCACCGTGCTCGCCAGGCTGGCGCCAGGGTGGGAACTGTCGCCGACGACCAGCTTGCCGGCATCGACCGTGGTCGCGCCCGTATAGGTGCTGGCCCCGTTCAGCACGAGGGTGCCGCTGCCCTGCTTCGCCAGCGTGCCGGTGCCTGCGATGTCGGCGTCCAGCGTGGCCGTGTCGGTGAAGTTGGCGTGGATCAGCCCGTCATTGGCGATGGACGGTGCAACCAGGGAACCCGACAGGTTCCCATCGCCGATGGCGAGCAGCGAGCCCTGGTCGATCATGACCGGTTCCGAGGCAACCACGGAGCCGCCGTCGGCAACGATCAATTGGCCGGGCAGGGGGCCGCAAGCGCAGGGCGGCAGGCCGACAATCAGCGTCTTGGTCGTCAGTTTCGACCCCGCGCCGGTCACCATGACCATCGAAGGATCGAGGCCGGTGGAAGCAGTCTCTGCGGCGATGACCGTGGTGTCTCCGACATTGACGACACCGCCGGCTGCCACCGTTAGCTTTCCGGTTCCGCCGCCGAGCATGTTGCCGACGCCGAGGAAGGTCGAGACGTTCCAGGTGGACCCTTGCCCCGTCACGACGGCGCTCGCCGCCACGAGCGGATTTTCGATGACGGCCCCGAACAGGCTGTCGACCACGCCGCCGTTCTGGATAGTCAAAGTAGCGGCCGTCGGCATGATGCCGACGAAGGTTAGTTGCGAGACCTTTGCGTTCGTGTCTTTTCCGTCGACGAGCATTGCACCGCCGACCAGAAGATTGTCGGTGGTCAGTTTCGCGCCGGCAAACATGTCGAGTGAACCGCCGCCCCCGACTCCCTGTCCCCCAGCGGCGGTGAAGGATGCGTTCGGACCGAGCAGGGTGAGCGCCGCATCGGGGCTGATGAAGAGGTCGCCACCAATGTCGCTGGCTCCGCGTAGCGTCAGGGCGCCCTGGTCGAGTTCCAGCGATCCCGCGCCCGTGATCTGCCCGCTGAAGTCGCTGGTGCCGGGACCGTTGGCGCCGATGGATAGAACCGTGGTGTCGTCCAAGGTGCCGATATTGACCACCCCGCCGCCCGATGAACCGTCGAGAAGGCCTTTGATATCGGTCTCGACGCCGTCGGCGATGTCGAGCATGCCGCCCACGTTCACGACTGCCACCGAGTTGGCCGAAAACGCGGTGTTCGCCCCTGCCGTCAATGTGCCGGCGTTGACGACCGTGTCACCGCTATAATCGTTGTTGCCCATCAGCGTGACGGTTCCCGTACCCGCCTGCTTCAGTCCGCCGGTGCCGGTGATGTTGTTCGCGAAGATGAACCCGTCACTGCGGTCGAAGGCCAGCATGCCGTCGTTGAACACGGCGCCGCCGCCGATCGACCCGGCATTGCCGCCGTCGCCCAGTTGCAGGGTGCCGCCCTGGATGGACGTCGTGCCGGTATAGGTGTTGGCTCCCGTCAGGATCAGCGTGCCGTTGCCGGCCTTGATGAAATCCGTGGCTGTCGTCCCGTCGGTCAGGACGGAATCGACGAAGGCCGTGACGCCACCATCGACCGCGATCGTGCCCGCCGAACCCGATGCGGGGTTGAAAGCCAGGCTGCCGCCGGCCAGGTGATAGCCGTCGGTCACGAACTGCAGTGTGTCGAAATTCTGCGTTCCTGCGACGGTGACGGTACCGGCGCTGCCGCCAAACACGCCGACCGATTGCATCCAGGGCACATTGACCGCGCCGTTCACATCCGTCCAGTTGAAGGCGGCACCATCCCATGTGCCGCTGCCGCCATCGACGAAGTTGGGCGTGGCATTGCCGCCGTCCCAGAACTGGATGGTCTGTCCGGCGCCGAGCGCGATCAGGTAAACCTGGCCGGGAACATCGAGGCCGACGGTGTGGTTCGCCACGGTGAAGTTGCTCGAGGTCACCGTCTCGGTGTCGAACGTGCTGCCTGGCGTCAGCGTTCCATATTCGAAGAGCCGGTAGTAGCCGGCGGAGGCCACCGTGGCTTCCAGATTGCCGCCGAGCGTCAGATTGCCGCCGACCTTGACGAGGTCATTGGAGGCGTTGGCGATGACGTTCGGCGTGCCGAGCTCGAATTTCGAGGTCGAACCGGTATCGAGCGTCAGGTCCCCGGCAATGGTCAGCGTGCCGGGGCTGGCGCCGGGCGAGAGCGTGCCGCCGCTTTGTACCGTCACGTCGCCATGGATCGTTCCCGTACCCCCAAGCGTTGCGTTGCCGGCAACGGTGATGCCGGCTGTGTTGCCAACGGTGTCGCCGAACGCGCCATCGATGCGCAGGGTGCCCTGGCCGACGATCGCCGTGCCGAGGAACTGATTGCCGACGGAATTCGAGCCGTCGAGGATCAGCGTGCCCGTGCCGTTCTTGGTGAAGCCGCTGCTGCCGGTACCGGAGATGATGCCGGAATAGGTCTTTGCACTGTTGTTGGTCGTCGTCAGCGCCTGGCCGTTCAGAACGATCGCGCCGCTGCCTTCCAGCGACCCGATTATTTCAGGATCGGAAAGTTCCAGCTGTCCGGACGCGCCGATGATCACCGCGCTGGCATCGGGAATGGCTGAGCCGTTTCTGACCTCCAGCACGCCGCGGCCGATCGTCGTCGTGCCCTGATAGGTGTTGGTGCCCGTCAGGGTCAGCCGGCCGGCGCCGTTTGCGCTCTTCGCAAATCCGCCGACGCCCGACAATGTGCCGGTCAACGTCAGGTCGTGGTCATTGGCGACGTTCAACCCGGTCCCGAGAAGGCTGAAATTGTTCCCGATCGTCAGCCCGGGAGCCCCGGTGAACAATGTGGCCAGCGCGTTGACCGTTACATTGCCAAAGCCGAACGCGTTGTTGTTGCCGACAGACACGCGCCCGCCGTTCAACGTCGTGCCGCCGGCATAGATATTGTTGCCGAACAGCGCCACCGAGCTGAGGCTGGCGTTGTTGATCGCCACGCCGCCCGGGCCGGAGATCTGGCCGTCAAGCCGCAGGTCGCCGCCGGCCCCCGCGCCGACGCCCGAGGTCAGCGTCAGTGTCTGGCCGGGATTGAGGATGCCGATGTTGTTGGCGAGCGCGACCGACACATTGTTCGCGTTCGACAGCGACGCGTTGCCGCTCACCGTGACATTGCCGGATCCAAGCGCTGTATTGCTACCGGCCGCGAGCCCGCCCTGCGCCAGCGTCGTGCCGCCGGTATAAAGGTTGTTTCCAGTCAGTGTGAGTACACCCGTGCCCGTCTTGACGAGCTTGCCGCCACCGATGCCGGCATTCAGAATGACGCCCGAGTAGGTCGTCGAGGTGTTGTCGCCGCCAACGCCCAAGGTGTTGCCGTTGTACAACCATACATAGGTCCCGGCGTCGCCATCCAGCGAACCGATGGTTTCGTTTTCAGCGACGAGGAGCTGTCCTGCATTCAAGCTGACAGCGCTTGTGTCGCCGATTGCGGAGTTTACTGGTCCGCCGGTGAAGCTCAGTTGCAGGTCGCCGCCATTGACGGTCACCGGCCCGGTGAAAGTGTTGACACTGTTGAGTGCGAGACGGCCACTGCCATCCTTGATAAGCGCGCCCGGCCCGGTATTGAGACCGCCGTCGAAAACGACAGTGCCGGCGCCTCCTACCGTCAGCGTCTGGCCAGCGCCGCCGATCGCGCCGGTGATGGACAAGGTTCCGGAATCCGAATTGATCCGCGCGCCTAGGCCCAGCACAATAAGACCGCTGTAGCCATTGTCCCCGGAAATATTTCGCAGCGCGCCGCCGTTCGACATGCCCGATCCGTTGAGCGCCAACACGTTGTTGACCGTCAGGCCATTTCCCTGCACTTCAAGCGCGCCGCCGGGAAAGACGGTGACCCCGCTGGTGCCGAGTGCCAAACTGTTCTGGACGTTGATCCGGCCGGCGCCGATCGACGTGAGGCCGGTGTAGCTGTTGGCGCCCGTCAACGTCAGGTGGGCACTGCCGGTTTTCGTCAGCGATCCGCCAACGCCGGAGATTGTGCCGGCGAAGGTCATGCCGGAGTTCAGGTGCCCGACGGCCAGCGTATTCGCGCCTAGATCGACGGTGGTTCCGGTGGCGGTACTTGTGAGCGCGCTGAGCGTGATCGTTCCCGCATCGTGCGCGGAGATATGGAGCGACGCCGTCTCGGCAAGCGTGATACTCGCGTTCGCGCCCTGAGAAGCACCTTCGAACGAGACGATCGTGCCAATCCTCGCGAAGATGCCCGTGGATTCAGCCGAAGAGTTGTCCCTGAAGGTGACGGCTCCCCCCGTCGCGGTGATCCTCGAGGTTCCGGCTTTCGCGCCGTCCTGGAACAGGACTTGCCCGCCCGAGAGGATCACTGCGGCGCCTGCGGTCGCGTTCTGCTGGAAGCGCAATATGCTGCTGTTGCTGATCTCGAAGGTTGCGCTGGAGCCTGTCGCGATGGCCAAGCCACTGCCGCCGGCGGTTGCGCCGAAGACGAAAACGCCGCCGTCGTTCTGGACGAACGTATAGGTTTTGTCGTCCTGGACGTTGAACGTATCGACGCTGGTCCCCGCGTTGAGCGTCACCGTCGTGTTCGCGCCGCCGGCTGCTCCAAACGTGGCGATGCCGGTGGCCGGCGCGCCGGCAAGCCAGTTGCCGCCATTGTTGTAATTCGTATTGGGGGCTGCTCCGCCGGTCCAGGTGGCGTCCTGCGCCATCGCCGTTGGCGCCATCAATGCCATCACGCCGGCGAGCGCGGTTCCGCAAAGCAGGGCGCAGCGCTGGCCCGGCCTGCGGTCGATGATACCCAACCCTGTCATATGCCCCCCGGCGAATTGTGCGCGGTCGCCATTGGCGAGCGCACGAAACGCGATATCCCTAATATTAGAAAATACATCTCCGCGATTGTCCCGGCAACTGGGCAGCGGTCGTCATTCCTGGGTGGAATATTGCGCAACGGTGGCTCAACCGATCGAGAGCTCCCGCAGACGGATGCGTTCGTCCCCCTCGCGCTCTTCCCAACCCGTCCCGTTTTGTTGCCAAGCGTGGCTAACAATCCTAGTCTGCCCAAGCTTGACATCATATCGAACGCAATGACCGGGCACCAAATCGTGGACAATCGTTGATGGACGATCGGACCGAGTTCGATTTCGTCAACCGCCAGGTGCATGCCGACGCCGAGGCGAAAATCGATGTCGGTTCGGTCAGCCGTATCGGCTCGCGCCTTGCGGCATGGCGCGACTATCTCAATGCCTATTATTACCCGCTTGATCTTTCCACGCCCGCCAGCCTGTTCGAAGTCGGGCGGCTCACCGTGCAGGATGTGGCCTCCATCCGGATCGGGGTGCTGCACAGCGACCCGATGACGGTCGAAAGGCATCCCACCCATATCGGCCGCTATGGCGAGGACTTCTTCATGATGCCGATGCCCGGATCGGCCAGCCTGCAGCTTGTCCAGCGCGGGCGCGAATGCGAGGTCCGGCCGGGCGATCTCGCCTTCATCGGCACCGGCGATCCGTACGTCTACAAGCAGCCGACCCGCAATTCCGTCGCGGCCATCCGGCTGCCCGCCGACATGGTGCGGGCGCGCATTCCCTGGATCGACGACATGACGGCGCTGCAATGCCCGAAGGAGCAGCCGCTGGTCAGCCTGTTCCAGGACTTCCTCAGATCGGTCGTGCGCAACAGCACGACGCTGTCCGATCCACAGGCCGGCTTCCTGCGCAGCTCCCTGTTCGATCTCCTCGCGCTCGCGCTGACCGTGCCCGGAACGGTCGCGTCCGACGAGACGTCGGTCCGCTTCGCCCACCGCCAGCGCATCCTGCGGTTCATCGAGGAACATGTCTGCGACCCTGGCCTGACCAGCGCCACCATCGCCCGCGATCTCGGCCTGTCGCCGCGCTACATACAGAAGATCTTCGCCGCGAGAGGCGAGACCCTGACCGAGGTCATTCGCCGCCGCCGCGTCGCCGAGGCGCAGCGGATGCTCAGCAGCGGCAATTTCGCCAGGCGCTCGATCGAGGAGATTTCCTACTCGGCGGGTTTCCTGGACGCGGCCTATTTCAGCCGCGTCTTCCGCCAGGAAACCGGCATGTCACCCGGCGAGTACCGCAGGCTTCATGCCGGATAGCGGCAGTCGGCCATTCCGCTCAAGGCCCAGGCAATCGCATATGGTGCTACGGACCGCGGTGCCATCTCCGATGTTCCGGAATGGATCCCCGACACTCTCCGGTCGCTTCGCTCCCTGCGAGGTCGAGGATGACGGAGTTCCTATGCCTTGCGCAAACGGCGAACGCCAGTGCTTCCACCGGCGTCGGCGATGAGCCGAAGCGCCCCTCACAACCGTCATCCTCGACCTCGTGAGCGACCGGAGGGAGCGGAGAGTGTCGGGGATCCATTCCGGAACGTCTGAGAAGGAACCTCAGTCGATGTGATGGCCTTGCCCATTCCATGGGGGCGAGGAACGTCACGCGGCGCGTTTTGAACGCAACTCCGACCGCCGGGCCCGGGTTGCGGCATCGTCGATCTTCATCGCCTCCGCATCCGCGCCCGAGAACACCACGCCATAGATATCGCGGGCGCGGTCGGGGGTTTCGTAGCGTTCGAGCACGTCGGTCAGCACACGTCTCGGATCGCGCTCCAGCGGATCGCCGTAACCGCCACCGCCGGCCTGGTTGCCCTTGACGTACTCGTCCTTGCGCACGGTGAGCACGGCGATGTTGGGCAGTTCCTCTTCCTGGCCGTTGGCGCCGACCTTCCAGTGCTGGCAGCGCAGGCCGTCATGGCCGCCGCGAACACCCTTGGGCGCATAGACCGTTCCATCGCACGGCCAGATCACCTCCATGGGCCGTTCCTTCGGACCATAGGCGACCTCCATGGCCGGCGCGCCGCGATATTTTCCGGCCCCGCCGGTGCCCGGCATCAGGCGCAGGAAGCGGATGGCGATCGGATGCTTGAGTTCGTCGATCTCGACGGAATCCCGGTACATCAGCCCGGCGGCGACCGGCAGGCCGTAGGTGATCCAGCCGTCGGCGAGCGGTGAGCCCGGGCCGCCGGCATTGGCCAGGAACAGCTGGTTGACATAGGCCGCATTGTCGACCCGGTGATCCTTTCCCGAGACCACGGCGCAGCCCGCGCCCATGCCCAGCCCGCCCTCGGCCAGCCCCCAGCCGTCGCCGAGTTCGGCAAAGGCCGATTGCACGATGTTCACCAGCCGGTCGGCGATGTTGGTCGTCGCCACCGAGCAGCTGTGCGGGAATTGCGGACGTCCGGCGACACAGCCGTCGCGCAGCTTCAGGCGGATGCGGCGGAACGAACCGGAATTGCGCGGCACCGAGGTGTCCAGCGCGTTGAAGATGCCGGTGATCGTCGACGCCGAGGTACACGCCTCGCTTTCGTTGAAGCCGCATTCGACATTGTCGACATTGTCGGTGAGGTCGATCTCGATCATCGCTTCGTCGGGATCGATGTCGATGGAGACGTTCAGCGGGATGCCGTCCGGCAAAAGGTCGCCGAAGGGGTCATGGGCGCCGGAATTGCGCAGCGTCACGCGCGGCAGGTTGCGGATCGCCTGGACCATGCGCTGTTCGGAATAGGCGAACCAGTGGCGCACGAACGCCTTGATCTGGTCCTTGCCGTATTTGGCGCAGAGTTCCTTCAGCCGCCGCTCGGCAATGCGCGCCGAGCCGATGCCGGCCAGGAAATCGCCATACCACTGGTCGGGAACGCGGATGCGCGAGCGGCACATCCTGACCACATCCTCGACCATCTGGTAGTCTTTCTGGATCCGCACCGCCGGGAAGATCAAGGCCCCTTCCGCATACTGGTCCTTGGCGCCGGCCATGTAGGTCGTGGGCAGCGCGTTGCCGATATCGGCCTGGTGAGCCTTGGCGACGGCGGTGAACAGATGCTCGCCGTCGACGAACACCGGCACCAGATAGGTGTGGTCGCCGGCATGGGTGTTGCCCGAATAGGGGTCGTTGTGCAGATAGCAGTCGCCCTCGCGCAACTCGTCGCCGGCGAAGTCGCACATCGCCTTGGTTTGCATATGGCTGCCGAAGATGTGGATCGGCAGGCCCTCGGCCGAGGCTAGCAGCCGGTTGTCGCCGGTGCAGATCGAGCAGCTGAAATCGCGCGCGCCGTTGATGACGCCCGAACGCGCGGCGCGCAGCAGGGTGTTGGTCATCTCGCGGATGATGCCGTCGATGCGGTTGGCGATGATCGCCGTCATGTAGGGATCGAAATCGGCTTCGGTGGTGTTGGTCATGGCATGGTCCTCAAATGGAAAACTCGAGCGTCGCCTGATCCTTCCGGATCAGGTTTCAGGCGATCTCGAGCAGGTAGTGGCCGTTGCCGCTGATCGAGACGGCCATCTCCGGATAGACGACCAGGGTCGTCGTCGTTTCCTCGATGATGGCAGGGCCCTCGATGCGGCTGCCGCGGACAAGGTCTTCGGCCTTGAAGATCGGAACCTCGGCAGGCGTGCTGTCGCCGAAGAAGCAGGGGCGGTTCGCAGCACTCGGCTTCGCCGCGCGGGCTTCCGCCGGCGGCGAAGGCGTCAGCGGCTCCGACAGGGCCACCATCAGGCGCGCCTTCCAGCTCACCGTCTCGATCGGACTGTTGGCGTCGCGCACCGCGAAGACCCGCTCATGCACGTCGTGGAAGGCATCGAGATAGGCCGGGACATCGCCGTTGCCGGCGAAGCGTTCGGTCGCCAGCGGCGTGTCGAGCTCCCAGATCTGGCCGAGATAGCGGGCCTCGCCGAAGCGCTCGATCGTGTAGGCATCGCCGCGCCCGGGGAGCCGGCGCCGGAAGGCGTGCAGCTTCTCGTCGAGCCTGTCCAGCACCTCGTTGACCCGCTCGCTGTCGAAGCGGTTCGACGGCATCACCAGGCTCTGCGCCTCTTCCGCCACGATGTGCGCGAACTGCATGCCGGCGGCCGAAAGCGCGGAAGCGCTGTTGGGCAGCACGACATTGCGGCAGCCGAGCTCCTTGGCGATCAGCATGATGTTGACGCCCGCCGCGCCGCCGCCGGCAACGATCGTGCTTTCGCGCGGATTGACGCCTTCATTGATGGTGACGTCGCCGATGGCGCGCACCATCAGGTCGCTGGCGAGGCTCAGGATGCGGAAGGCGGTTTCCTCGACCGACAGGCCGATCTGGACCGCCACCTCGTTGACGGCGCGGCGCGCCGCATCGACGTCGAGCTGCATGCGTCCGCCCAGGAAATAGTCCGGATCGAAATAGCCCAGCACCACCGCCGCGTCGGAAACCGTCGGCCTGGTGCCGCCCTGCCCGTAGCAGGCCGGACCGGGCACCGAGCCCGCCGACATCGGCCCGACGCGCATCAGCCCGCCATCGTCGATCCAGGCGATCGAGCCGCCGCCGGCGCCGATGGAGCGCATGTCGACGGCCGAGATGCCGAGCAGGTCGCCGGTGTAGCGCGGGCCGAGCCAGGTATCGCGGCTGAACGTCAGGTGGCCGTCGCGCACCACCCCGACATCGAAGGTCGTGCCGCCGGTGTCGCAGACGATCACATCCTCGCCCATCTGTTCCAGGCGTGAGTAGTTGATTGCCGCGACCGGCGCCATGGCCGGGCCTGAACCCACCGTATAGATCGGTTTCTCGATCAGGCCGTCGATGCTGGAGCAGCCGCCGGCCGCGGTGCTGACCAGGATCTCGCCCTGATAACCGGCCAGGCGCAGGTCGTTTTCGAGGTCGCGCAGATGCGCCTGCATCAGCGGCTTCAGCGAAGCGTCGATCGCGGTCGCCGACGCCCGGCGGTATTCGCGCACCACCGGGATCAGCTGATGCGACAGCGTATAGGGCACGCCCGGCAGCACCTCCTCGATCAGGCTGCCGACCTGCAGCTCATGGGCGGGGTTCGCGATCGACCACAGGAAGCAGACGGCGATGGCCTCGAACCCCTCTTCGCCGAGCCCCGCGATCGTCTTGCGGGCTTCGGCCACGTTGAGCGGGATGACCACCTGACCTTCGGAATCGATGCGTTCCTCGATCTCGAACGTGTGCCGGCGCGGAATGTAGGGATGCGGATAGTCCTGCGAGAAATCATGCGGGTTGAACTTGCCGCCTTCCTTCAGCACCAGCACGTCGGGGAAACCCGCCGTGGTGAGAAGCGCCGTCCTGGCCGCGCTCTTGGTGACGATGGCGTTGGTCGCCCGCGTCGTGCCGTAGATCAAAAGCGCGGTGTCGCTGAGCAGGTCTTCGAGCGTGATGCCCAGATGCTCCGCCGCATGCGCGATGGCATTGCGCATGCCTTCGAAGATGCGGTTGGGCGTGGTCAGCGACTTGCCGATGGTGAAGGTGCCGGCACTGTCGCTGACGACGACGTCGGTGAAGGTCCCGCCGGTGTCGACAGAAATGCGGTAGGTCATGGGCAAAGAACTCCGTAGGCGATTTCAAAAGGAAGAAAGGGTGCCTGACCCGAAGGTCAGGCTGCGCCCTTGACGAACCAGCCGGGCTTGGCCCGCGTCAGCAACCCGCCATAGATGGTGGCGGCGACGAGAGCGGTGGCTGGGGCCGAGAAGCTGGCGGTCAGCCCACCCATCTGCTGCAGGGCGAGGCCGATGGCGGCGGCGCCGAACCATGCGGAGATGCCGCAGGGGTTGAAGGCCGGGATATGGTCGCTGCGGTATTCGAGCACGCCGCCGAACAGCCTGTCATAGCGCGAGGACAGGATATGGGTCAGCGCGATCGCCACCCAGGCGACGACGAAGATGCCCTGATAGGCGAGCGCCTGGAGCAGATAGGCAAAGACATCCGCCAGCATCAGTGCATAGACGATGGCGCCGACGACGATCGCCCAGACGATCTTGCCGACCCGCCTTCCGGTCAGCTGCGCGAAGAACGTCTCCATGTTGACGGTGGCGAGGTAGAAGTTGGCGCTGTTGATGCGCGTCTGCGTCACCCAGACGAACAGCAGCCCGGCGATGCCCATCAGCTTCAGCAAAGCGAGCAGGACCGACACTTCGGACAGGGGACCGTCCATCGGCACGGTACCGACCAGGAAGATGCCGAACAGCCCGTTGACGATCAGCGCCATCAGGTAGAACGGCATGCCGAAATTGATCCGGGAGTGGTAGTCGATGTCCTCTTCGCGGCCGAAGCGGGAATAGTCGAAGGTGTACATCATGAGGATCCACACCCCCATGAAGTAGACGAAGCAGTGCCACCAGCCGTCGGCGGGGGCGCCACCTGCCGGCCCGACCGACAGCCAGGCATTGGAATAGCCATATTCGGCGATCGCCATCACCACGGCGGCGACGAGGCCGAGGAGATAGAGCGGCAAAAGCACGCCGTTCAGCTTGTCCAGCCAGTGCTGGATCGAGCCGAGGATCATCGGCACGCTGTAGAGCACCACGATGAGCGCCGCCCATTCGTAGCTGATGCCGGGCAGCACGGTCTGGATGCCGACCGCGATGACCGACCCCTCGAACACGGCATAGTAGATCGCCGTCACGAAGAAGATCAGCGTGGCAAGTGCAGCCCCCGCATTGCCGAACAGGATGCGCGAGAACAGCGCGACGGAAAGCCCGGTCCTGATCGCAAACCGGGAAATGACGAAATTGACGACGCTGTAGACGACGACGGACAGCAGCATGCCGATGATGGCATTCCTGGCGCCGAAGCCCTGCGCAAGCGCCGCCGCGACGACGAAGTAGAACACGGCGCTCGATACCGCCCACCAGGCCATCGTCAGCGATCCCTTCGACATGCGGTGTTCGGGCGGTACGGGCCGTGTCGAGAAATCCAGATTTTCAGTGTTGTCTTCGGTGCTCACAGAGCCAGCCATTTGTGCCTCCTCTCCCTGAAGCGTGGCAAACCAAGCTCCCCGATGGGACCTGGTGCAGAGGCTGAAGCTGGCTGCGGTGAGTTGTTTGCGGCTCTTTTTGTGCGGCCGGCTTGCCCCTGCGACGTACAGATTAGGCAGATCGCCCGGTGGCTGTGTTGGACTGGAGCGTACGATCTCTTGGACACGAACGCGCAGGATTGGGCCGGAAAAATCACCTCTGCCAGGACGAGGCCTTCTTCCATATCTGCGCGAGCGGTAGCATTTCGCTCGATGAAGCGTACGATGCCGGCAAACGGAGAACGTGGAATGGCGATGAAGCCTAACTATCGATACGAACGCAGCCAGCGCGACAAGGCCAAGGCGCAGAAGAAAGAGGCGAAGCTCGCGGCCAAGGCGGCAAAGGGCAAGGATTCGCCGGCGGAGCAGGAAGAATCGCAGGAACCCGAGACGAAGCGTGAATGAGGCCCGACCGACCCCGGGACGTCGGTGACAACGGACCGGTCGGACGACGTCGAAATCGATGTTCAACGTCCCCGGTGTTGCCACCGGGTCAAACGAGCGGCGATGTCATAGATATCGAAAGCAGGTGTTCCGGGTCAGGCTCCTGGAGCGTTTCCGGTTTTGTCGGAAACGCTCCAGCTCTTTGTGTTTACGCAATTCCGGACGCAAAACGGCTGCGCACTTTTGCTGTAACTGCTCCTAGGATGTCACCAGGATGCCAGCTTCTCGCGCCGCGGCAATGAAAGCCTTGCGGGCAAAGGAAGCTGGCCGGCGTCCGCTGTCCGCGTCTGAACAAGCCTGCAGTGCGGCACGGTGCTTGTCGCTGCGCTTGCCGGGCCATCTTTTAAGCACGAAATCCAGGCAGCCGGTCGCGTCGCTGATTGTCTCCTGGCCGCCGGAAGGACCAGCGAGAACTGTCACCGGCGGATCGAATTTTTGTTTTTCCATCGCTGCACCTACGCTTTCGAACAGAAGGTAACAAGCGGCAGGGCCGTAGTGGTCCTGTGCCGTTGCCGGTTGCGGGCAATGCCTTAGAGCATTTTGTAGCCAAGTGGGATCACTTGGCGTTACAAAAATGCGGTGAAAACAAAAACTTAGAGCGCTTCCGCGTTTCCGTGAAAAACGGAAACGCTCTAGGTCAAGGTCATCGCAACAAAAAAGCCGCTGGGGATATCGCCCAACGGCTCTGCTGCCTCTTTCGAGAGGTCCCTTCAACGATCAACTCGCCAGTACATCCGTGGTCGGACGAAGGTGGAAGGGAAAACGCATCAACCTCTGACGGGGACGCGCTTACCGCCCCTATATGGAGGGCGATTGCGGTTTAATCAAGACGCCGGCCGTCCCCCATGAATCGCCCGCCTGCCTACCACTTGACCCGGAAGCCCAGTGTTCCCTTGATCGCGTTGCTGTCGCCGAAGCTCGCCAGGCTGGTGGCAACCGACCCTTCGCCATAGATCGAATATTTGTCGTCGTTCCAGTTGTAGGAGCCGCCGATGCCGACCTCGCCCCAGAACCGGTCGGTCCTGTTCGAGAAATCGACCGTGGCGACATCCACACGCGTGCCCTGCAGGAATTCGTAGCGCAGATTGGCCAGGCCATAGAGATGGCTGCGGGTGAGTGTGCCGTTGGCGGCGCTCCAGGAATTCTCCCGGTCGAGCGAGACGCCGAGCCGGCCGAGCAGGCTGTCGCCGTCTTCCAATCCGACACCGGCCCCGAACGGATCGACGAAACTGTCGAACTTGACGCGCGAGTAGGCCAGTTGCGCCTGCGGCGTCAGCGTCAGCCCTTCGCCGACCGCGAAGCGCTTGCCGGTTTCCAGCGACAGCGCGTAGCCGAAGCCGTTGTTGCCTGAAGCGAGCGCGCGGCCGGCTGTGCCCGATGCCAGGTCGCTGTCGTACCAGGTCAGCTGGGCCTGGCCGTCGAGATAGAGCCCGTCATTGCCGTACCAGGTCAACGTGCCGGCAAGACCGTAGCCATCGCTCGAAATGCTGCCGTCCCCGCTGGGGGCCGTCACATCGGTCTTGCCGTGCACATAGTGCATGGCGATGCCGCCGAGCAGGCGGCCGGCCTCGTTCTCGGTCAGCAGCAGGTCCAGGCCGCTCTGCAAGCGGAAGATGTTCTGGTCGTAGGTGGTGCCGCTGCTCGAGAAGGCGGGATCGATGCTGTTGTGCGCGCCCTCGATCCGGCCCCAGATGCCGCGACCCTCCTGCGAGGTTGGCGTGACGCCGTCCGGCACCGGGTTCTCGGCAGGCGCGTCGGCGCCCTCGGCCACCACATTGGCGCCGCCTCCGCTCCAGTAGCGGTTGCCGGTGCGCTGCTGCAGCGTCGGCAGGCCGTTCATGCCGAGCAGATGCTGCGGATAGGCCTCAAAGATGGGCACGCCCGGATTGAGCTGCGGCTCCTCCGGTTCCCCCGGCTCCGGCGGCGTCGGCTTCAGCTGCGAGCGCAGGTACCAGTCGCCGTCCGCCGGTGTCGAAACACCGCCCTGGAACAGGCGGTAGGCGTAGGCGCCGGCAACGATGGAGGGGTCGCCGTTGAAGGTGAAGTCGCCGACCAGCGAGAACGCGCCGGCCGAAGCGCCATCCACCTGGATCACCTTGATGCCCTGCGCCGTCGGCGCGCCGATGCCGCCCGCATTGACGACCTTCAGCAGGCTGGAGCCGGCCGTGTCGCCATTGATCACGAGCTTGTCGGTTGGCGAGTTGTCGCCGCCGAGAGCGGTGGCAAGCTGGACCGTGCCGCCATTGCCGGCATAGGCGCCGGAAACGGTGAGCGTCGTCCCCGGCTTGGTGCCGCCGAGGTCGACCAGGCCGGCATTGGACAGTGAAGCCACGGTCTGGTCGAAATCGTTGAGCGCCAGCGTGCCACCCGAAAGCACCGAGAAAGCGGAGGTCGGGCTGAAGATATCGGCGGCACCGGGCGCCAGCGTGCCGTTCTCGACGACCGTGGCGCCGGTATAGATGCTGGCGCCGGTCAGCGTCGTTACGCCGGAGCCGATCTGGTTCACGCCGCCCGATCCGGAAATGCCGTTGGAGAAGCTGAAGGCGTCCGAACGGTTGAAGGCGAGGATGCCGTTGTTGACGACGTCGCCGGTGATCGAACCCGAAGTGCCGCCATCGCCGAGCTGCAGGGTGCCGGCGTTGATCGTGGTGCCGCCGGTGTAGCTGTTGGTCCCGGTCAGCACCGTGGTGCCGGTGCCGTTCTGCTGCACGGCGCCGCTGCCGGAGATCACGCCGGCAAGCGTGAGCGTGTCGGAACGGTCGAAGGCCAGGACGCCCTCGTTGGCGACATCGCCGGTGATGGACCCGGAGGTGCCGCCATTGCCGAGTTGCAGCATGCCGGCCGAGATCGTGGTGCCGCCGCCATAGGTGCTGGCGCCGGTCAGCGTCAATGTGCCGGTTCCCGTCTTGGTGAGCGCGCCGGCGCCGGTGATGCCCTGGCTGAGCGTCGACTGGAAGCCCTGCGTGTCGATGGTGCCGCCGCCAGCATCGAGCGTGACGGCACGGGCCGCACCGACATCGAAGCTCGCGCCGAGGCGCAGTGTGCCGCCGTTGAAGGCGAGGGCGCCGGAAGCGGCGCCGAGATTGCCGTCGCTCGACGCCTGTACGGTGCCGCCATTGATGGCGGTACCGCCGGTGTAGCTGTTGGCGCCGTTGAGCACCAGCGTGCCGAGGTCGCTCTTGACGAGCTGGCTGTCGCCGGCAAGCACGGCATCGATCGTGGCCGTGTAGCCGGCGCCTGCCGCGGTGCCGTCGCCGACGCGGATGGTCGAGGATGGCGCGCCGGCCAGGGTCAGCGTGTCGCCCTGGATGACATAGCCGTCACTGGCGAACTGCATGCCGACGGTCCGCACCGCGCCGTTGCCGTTGTCGACCGTCACCGTGCCGGGCGTCGCCATGAACACGGCGAAGCCGCTGTCCTGCCAGGCCGCGTTGAGCGCGCCGCTCTGCTCGGTCCAGTTGTCCGAGGCGCCGGCGTTCTGCCAGGTGCCGTTGCCGCCATTGACCGCACCGTCATTCTTCGGACCGGCGTCGCCGTCCCAGAATGTGAGCTGAAGTCCGGTGGTGTTGACGAGGTTTACCTGCTTGTCGACCGAGGTCTGCACGAAGAAGGTGCCCGGCGGCGTGCCGGGCGGCAGGCTGGCGATGTCCAGCGTGTTGTTGGTCAGCGTGCCGCCATAGCTGATCACCCGGTAGATGCCGGGATCGAAGGAGCCGCCCGGCGTCAGGTTGACGTTGAGCTTGCCGTCGAGAGTGAGGTTGCCGCCGACCGTGGTCAGGTCGTTGAAGGCGCCGCCCACCGTGTTGGCCTGGCCGAAATTGTAGTTGAGGTTCGAGGTGTCGTTCAGCGCGAGCGCGCCGTTGATGGTCAGCGCGCCCGGCGTCGTGCCGACGTCGCCAGGGGCGAGCGTGCCGCCATTGGCGATGGTGACGTCGCCGCCGATCGTGCCGGTGCCGCCGATGGTGGCGCCTGCGTTGACAATCGTTGCGCCGGTCGCTGCCGTCTGGTTGCCGTTGACGATCAGCGTGCCCGCGCCGACCGTGGTTGTGCCGGTATAGCTGTTGGACCCGGTCAGCGTGGTGATGCCGGAGCCGATCTGCTGGACCGCGCCCGTTCCCGAAATCAGCCCGCCGAAGCTGATGGCGTCGGAACGGTCGAAGGCGAGCGTGCCGTTGTTGGTGACGTCGCCGGTGATCGAGCCTGACGTGCCGCCATCGCCGAGCTGCAGCGTGCCGGCGTTGATCGTGGTGCCGCCCGTGTAGCTGCTGGCGGCGGTCAGCACCGTCGTGCCGGTGCCGTTCTGCTGGACAGCACCCGTACCGGAGATCACGCCCGCGAAGGTGGCGGTGTCGGAACGGTTGAAGGCGAGCGTGCCGTTGTTGGTGACGTCGCCGGCAATGGAGCCGGAGGTACCGCCATCGCCGAGCTGAAGCGTGCCGGCTGAAATCGTCGTGCCGCCGGTATAGGCGTTGGCTCCGGTCAGTGTCAGCGTGCCGGTTCCCGTCTTGGTGAGAGCCCCGGCGCCGGTGATGCCCTGGCTGACCGTGGTCTGGAAACCTTGCGTGTCGACGGTGCCTCCGCCGGCATTGAGCGTGATGGCGCGGCCGGCATTGAGGTTGAAGCTGGCGCCGAGCTGCAGCGTGCCGCCGTCGATGGTCAGCCCGCCTGCCGCGGCGCCCAGATTGCCGTCGCTCGACGCCTGCACGGTGCCGCCATTGATGGCGGTGCCGCCGGTGTAGGTGTTGGCGCCGTTGAGCACCAGCGTGCCGAGGTCGGTCTTGACCACTTGCGTCGCCCCGGCGAGCACGGAGTTGACGGTGGCGGTATAGGCCGCGCCGCCGCTGGTGCCGTCGCCCACCTTGATGATCGATGTCGGCGCGCCGACCAGCGTCAGCGTGCCCCCCTCGATGACGTAGCCGTCGCTGGCAAACTGCATGCCGGCGGCGCGCACCGCGCCGTTGCCATTGTCGACGGTCACCGTGCCCGGCGTCGCCATGAAGATGGCGAAGCCGCTGTCGGCCCAGGGGGCGTTGACCGCGCCGGACTGGTCGGCCCAGTTGTCCGCCGCGCCGGCATTCTGCCAGGTACCGGTGCCGCCATTGACTGCGCCATTGTTCTTCGGGCCGACATCCCAGAAGGTGAGCTGCAGGCCGGCGGTGTTGACGAGGTTCACCTGGTTTGCCACCGAGGTCTGCACGAAGAAGGTGTTCGGCGGCGTGCCGGGCGGCAGGCTCGCGATATCCAGCGTGTTGTTCTGCAGCGCGCCGCCATAGTTGATGATGCGGTAGACGCCCGGATCGAAGGAACCGCCCGGTGTCAGGTTGACGTTGAGCTTGCCGTCGAGGGTGAGGCTGCCGGCGACATTGGTGAGGTCGTTGAAGGGCCCGCCCGCCACATTGGCCTGGCCGAAATTGTAGTTGA
This sequence comes from Mesorhizobium sp. NPDC059054, assembly GCF_042739215.1. Lineage (NCBI taxonomy): Bacteria > Pseudomonadati > Pseudomonadota > Alphaproteobacteria > Hyphomicrobiales > Phyllobacteriaceae > Mesorhizobium > Mesorhizobium sp. NPDC059054. The sequence continues at coordinate 65,296 of NZ_JBHYHV010000003.1, read as the reverse complement.
GGTTCGTGGTGTCGTTGAGCGCGAGCGCGCCGTTGACGGTGAGCGTTCCTGGCGTTGTGCCGACATTGCCCGGGGCAAGCGTGCCGCCGTTCGCAACCGTCATGCTGCCGCCGATGGTGCCGGTGCCGCCGATGGTGGCACCGGCATTGACGTTCGTGTCGCCCGTCGCGGCAGCCTGATTGCCGTTGACGATCAGCGTGCCGGCGCCGACCGTTGTCGCGCCCGCATAGCTGTTGGCGCCGGTGAGTGTCGTGATCCCGGAACCGATCTGCTGGACAGCACCCGTTCCCGAAATCAGTCCGCCGAAGCTGACCGCATCGGAGCGGTTGAAGGTGAGCGTGCCATTGTTCGTCACATTTCCGAGGATCGAGCCGGAGGTGCCGCCATTGCCGAGCTGCAGCGTGCCGCCGGCAATCGTCGTGCCGCCGCCATAGCTGCTGGCGCCGGTCAGCGTGAGTGTGCCGCTGCCTGCCTTGGTGAGTGCGCCGGCGCCGGTGATGCCCTGGCTGATCGTCGACTGGAAGCCTTGCGTGTCGATGGTGCCGCCGGCCGCGTTGAGGGTGAGGGCACGGCCGCCATTGAGGTCGAAGCTGCTGTTGAGCTGCAGCGTGCCGCCGTTGAAGGTGACGCCGCCGGAGGCCGCGCCGAGATTACCGTCATTCGAGACCCGGACCGTGCCGCCATTGATCACCGTGCCGCCGGCATAGCTGTTGGCGCCGTTGAGCACCAGCGTGCCGGAACCGGCCTTGGTGAGCGCACCGGAACCGGTGATGCCCTGTCCGATCGTGGACTGGAAACCTTGCGTGTCGATGGTGCCGCCGGCCGAATTGAGCGTGACGGCGCGACCGCCGGCAAGGTCGAAGCTGCTGTTGAGGCGCAGTGTGCCGCCATTGAAGGTCAGCGCGCCGGTGGCGCCGCCGAGCGCATTGTCGGCTGCCGCGGCCACGGTTCCCTGGTTGATCGACAGGCCGCCGAGGAAGGTGTTTCCGGCAGGAGCTGCCGGCGTCAGCGTCAGCACGCCGGCTCCCAGCTTGACCACCGACCCCGAACCGGTGATCTGCCCCGTATAGATGCCGTCGTCGCCCTGTGTGAAGCGCACCAGGCCGTTGTTCTGGACATTGTTGACGTTGGCCGAGGCCGGCGTTTTCGTCGGCAGGCTCTGGGCGCGCGCCTCCAATATGCCGGTCGGATCGACGATGAGATTGCCGGTATAGCCGGCATTGTTGCCGGTGAGCGCCAGCACCCCGTTCTTCACGGTGACGATGGTGAAGCCGCTGAGGCTGCCCGACACGGTCCACTGGCCCTGCCCGTCCTTGGTCAGGGTGGTGAAGTTGGTGATGCTACCGGGCAGCGTGTCGTTCGATCCGGCCGCTCCCTGCAGTGTCAGGTTGTTGGTTCCGCCGCCGCCGTTGATGGCGCCGGAAGCCGTCGAGGCCGCTTCGAAGATGAGGTCGTCATTGCCGCCGCTGAAGCTCAGATTGCCGAGGATCTTCGCCCCGGTGCGGTTGTAGAAGGTGATGCCGGAGCTGCCGCTGCTGCCCATCACATTGCCGCCGCCGACCTTTTCGATGGTGCCGTAATTGTCGACGACGTTCTTCCCGCCCGTGACCCGGTCCTCGAACCAGATGGCGGCGCTGTTGGTGGCCTGGATCAGCCCGTAGTTCAGGATGGTGTTGCCGAAACCGGTCGGGTTGATCGCTTCCGAATTGGTGGAGGTGCCCGACGCGATGATGCTGCCGCCGGCATTGATCGTCAGCGTGCTGTTGCTTCCGAATTCAACCGTATTGTTGCCGGTGTTCGAAGTGCCGGCCCCGTTCGGCGTGCCGGCGTTGTTGCGGACGGTGCCGTCGATTGTGATGGCGGCCCCATTGCCAAGGCTGATGGCGTTGTTGCCGGTGACATTGATCGTCGCGCCGCTGCCGACGTTGACAGTCCGGTTGTTGTCGCTCGGACCGGTGCCGACGCGGGTCGTATAGGGATTGGGGGCAGAGGTGTTGCAAGTCGTGACGCCGCCCGTGGTCGTGCAGTTGGCCAGGACGTTGGTCGGCAAAAGCAGAAGGCCCGATGACAATCCGGCAAGGCCACTCAGGAAGGTCGTCGACCGGATGAAGCCATATCGAGCCTGCCGCATGCGCGCCTCTTGCAACCTAGGGTAATGCCGATTCGGTTGTAGACAGCAGATTTTACGGAGGCAACTATTATTGGAAATAAAATCCAGTATTACCGAGTATCATTATATTAGAAAACTTCTAACTTATGAAATTTAGTTTGCAACTATAGTAATTCATGCCGATGATTGAAATGATATTTGAGATCATTATTATTTTATGATGTGCGAATCTTCTTGATTTCGGGAGATGGATTGGAGCCGCATTCATCTCGAGTGTCTTCGAGCGCGAGCGTGCTGCTTAGAGCATCTTGTAGCCAAGTGGGATCACTTGGCGTTGCAAAAATGCGGTGAAAACAAAAACTTAGAGCGTTTCCGTGAAAAATGGAAACGCTCTAGTGGTCGCGGCGGGCTCGTTTTCCGCCAGCGCTGCCGCGACGACGAAGTAGAAGACGGCGCTCGATACCGCCCGTCAGGCCATCGTCAGCGACACAAGGCCAAGGCGCAGAAGAAAGAGGCCAAGCTCGTGGCGAAGGCAGCAAAGGGCAAGGAATCGCCGGCAGAGCAGGGGGAAGCGCAGGATTCCCAGACGGAGTGTCAATGAGGCCTGATTGGCCTTGGGGAAACCTTGATGACGAAGGACAGCTCGGACCTGGCGAGCGCTTCGCCGGTGGTGATCGAAACGAGACGCCTTCTTGCGCTGCCACTACCGGCATTTGAACTTCAGCTTGGCCTGCAGCCTGACCTTCAACGAAGCCTCCAGCTCGCCGGCCTTCGCCAGCTTCTTCTGGTAATCCGCGAGAGCCTTGCATTCCTTCGTCGTGTCCTTCGACCCGGCCTTGGCAACCTGATCCGCCTTTTTGACCGGCGCGGCGCGCGCCGCCCTTTGCTTGCGCTGGCACACGTCCGCTCTGGCGGACGCTGCCTTTGCCAGCCTGTCGGCCTTTGTTTCCCGAATCGAATCCCCCATTAGCCTGAATGCCTCGGCGGCTTGCGAAAACCGCCCCGCTGCGGTCATTTGGTCGGCATAGGTGCAATATCGCGCAGCTGCGGCGCCTGCCGTCAGGAACGACCGCGCATCCTTCTCCCGTGCCGCGCGCTTCTTCTTCGCGTCGAGTCTGGAATAATCCGGCTCCGGGTCCTTTCCCGGATTTGGCGACTGGCTGGTTCGGATGCCCGTTCGCAGACTGGCATCCCAGTTGCAGATTTCCGACGTCGTACCCTGGCTGTAGGTCCCGCTCATGTCGTCACCGACGATCGTGCCGGTGAAATTGCTCACATTCCCGAAAGCGTTGGTCGTGCTGAACCGCACCGACCGTCCTCTCGCCGAGCCTGACGTGACCGTTCCGTTGGTGACGCCCCCGGAGATGCTCCCATCCCTGCCGACGGTGATGTTCAGGCTACCACTTCCCCAGGAACATCTGATCGCCCCTTTCCAGATGCCGGAGATATCGACGGCGTGCGCGTCGAGAGCGCCGAGCACCGACGCGCCGATGAATGCTATGCCCCCAAGCAATCGCATGATGATCTCCCGAAACCCGCTCAGGATTGCTGGAGGTGGAGCCCGATTGCACGCCCCATTTGGGGCGGGCCGCTCTGGTCGTTATCCGATATACGAAACCGGCGAACGGCTAGCTGAAGCGTGACAGCAGAAGCATCAGATGGCTTTGGCGCGGCGAGTCCGTCTTGTGCAGGATCGATTTCATCCTCGTCCTGGCCGTCTCGACCGAGAGCTTCTGGCCGTTGGCGATTTCGCTCACGCTTTCGCCAGCCAGCAGCTTCCGGCAGAAGGCGATCTCCGCCTTGGTCAGTCCGAACAGCGGCGCGAGATTGGACAGCTCCGGCACCTCCTGCGCGGCGGGCTTGAGTTCCGTCACCAGGACCAGCACAAGCCGCCGTGGCGGCAGCAGAGTGAGGATGCCGCTTGTCTCCCCGCCCGCGTGCAGCGGTGCCAGCAGCACTTCCCAGGCGCTGCCGGCATCCCGGAAGGCAACGACCGAATGCCCGCTTTCGGCAGCGTTCCCGATTGCGCGCAGCATCTGTCCGAAGCGCGCATCGGCCTCCTTGTCGGAAAGCGAGACGCGGCCCCGAAGCGCCGAAACCGGGCTGCCCCGGGAGAACAGTTCGGCCGCCAGGGCGTTGGCATCGCGCACCGCACGATTGGTGTCCATCACGAAGGCGGCGCATCGCGGCCTCTCCAGCAGCGCCGCGCCCGACAAGGCCATTTCAGACCGTTTCCTGAGCAGCCGGGCCAGCGAGATCGACCTGTCCACGCTGCCTCTGACGCGGCTCAGCACCTCGACGGCGGCGGCTTCATAGCGATCCGACTTGGACAGCGGATAGTGCATCAGGAATGTCACGATCTCGCCTTGGCCGCCGACGAGCTTCAGGCCCGCGGCCGCCTCGACATCCTTCTGCGGCTTCAGCCAGTCGTTGTAGAATTCGGTGCGGTCGAAGGAGCGGGCCGGCGCCACCACTTCCGAGGCAGCAACCGTGCCGTTCCTGATGTTTTCCCAATAGGCCGTCCAGGGATTGATGAAGGCGAAGTGCTCCGCATAGGATTTGAGGAAATCGGGAGCGATGTTGTGCGTCGCCAGGAAGTTCAGGTCTGTCCGGCGATAGTTGATGTTCCAGAAAGCACCGAACGAGCCGGGAAAGGCCTGTGCCAAGGCTGTGGGAACATCGTTCCAGTCACCATCATCGAAAGCCGCCCGGTCGATGGCTTCGGAAACATCGCGCGCAATCGCAACGATGCGCGCTTCGTCGTAGTCGACAACAGCCCTCATCAAGCAGCGCCCCTTCGCTGCAACTTGCCCGTGTCTGATCTTGCCTGCTTTCGGTTGTTTTGACCACCCCCATTTGGAGGAGGCGCATCGGGCCCGCAACGTTTGAAGCCGCCGCTCTGATCGATTTTCTTGCCCTTCCGTTCGTGCTAAGGAGGAACGGTCAGGAGCGCTCCGCGGGGAAGCATGGGCGTACCATCGGGCAATGACCAGTGGTTGATCGGGGAACTCGAGCGGGCGGCGGACAATCTCGCCGACCTCGAGCCACACGACATCGCGATCCTGCTGCGGCGGGCCGCCTTGCAGCTTCAGATCAGGCCGACGGCATTCGATGTCGACAAGGCGCTCCAGTCGATGATGGACAATCTGGACCGCGCCTACGACGCGCAGCTGCGCGCGAAATAGCCGGGGCTTCAGCAGGCATCGGATACGCCTGACCGTCAAAGTCACTGCGCCGGAAGCCGAGGTCCTGCAGTTCCCTGTCGGTCAGGTCGCGCAAGTCCAGGCGGCTGCATCTTCTCGCTGCTTGTCGGTGGAACCAGTCCAGGATTCTCGGCAGATATCGTCGAGCCGTTTTCATCGGGTCGCTCCGACGCGTTGGGTATCCGGCGTGCGGTGTTCGGATGAGCCGAGACACATCAAAGGATCTCATGGACTTCATATTCCACACCGCCGGGACGCCTTCCGCCCGTGGCGACCGAGACGATCCTGTTCAGCCATTCATGGGTGGGTGCCGCGGTTTCGAAATAGGGCGTGGTCCGCAGGTAGTATTCGGCCGGGTCGACCGGTTCGTTGCGCCGCAGCCGCGCGTCGACCTCATGGGATGCGTGCCGGACGCCACGATAGGTCATCAGCACCAGGCCGCCATCGTCCGCCACAAGCAGCAGCCTGACGTCCTGCTGGAACGTGCCGTCAGGGCGGGCGAGAAGCAGGTCGGAACCGATCAGCGGAGAGACCTCGCCGCGGATACGCTCGCCGCGAAAATGGCCGCCCGAAACGGGGAAGATGCGTCGGCCGCCGGCCGGTGTCTGGCCGAGATCCAGGGTCGGGTGAAGCGAGATGAAAAGCGTGAACAGGTGCCGTGATTGCAGGGACATGCCCGATCTCCTATTTTGAATTCCGGGCCGACATCTGCGCTCAGGCTCTCCGCTTTCAAAACGCGCATTGCTTGTCAGCCTCACAAGAGAAACTGATCATGCGGCCATCGCTGGAGTCTCTGAGGGTCCTTGAAGCCTGCGTGTCGGCAGGCAGTTTCGCGCGTGCGGCCGAACGCCTGTTCCTGACGCCGGCGGCGGTCAGCCTGCGCATCCGCACCCTGGAGGCCGAGCTTGGACAGCCGCTGTTCGAACGCGTCGGCCGGCGCGTCGTGCCAACGGCTGCCGCCGCCACGCTGGCTGGCAGAGTCCAGGGAGCATTGTCCGGCATCACCGATGCGCTCGCTGAGTTTCAAGCTGCGACGCCGCCGCTTCGGCTGACGGCGCCGCCGACATTTGCATCACGCTGGCTCGCCCCGCGTCTGGCACGTTATGTTGCCCCGATACCATCCAGCATCGAGATCGATGTCTCGGCCGATGTGCGCGACCCTCATGCATTCGACGTCGCGATCAGAACGGGCCGCGGTGGTTGGGCCGGGCTCGAAGAGTACCGGCTTACCCCCGTCGACGTGACACCGATGGTGGCGCCATCCCTGCTGGGCAACCGAACCCTGAACGACGCACGGACGCTGGCTGATTTCGACCTCCTGCCGCACCCCGACTGGGAACGATGGTTTGCGGCAGCACAAAGCAAAACGCCGCCCGGCCTTCGCTTCGCCGCGGTCGACTATCCAACCCATGAGCTGGACGCCAACGCCGCCGTTGCCGGATTAGGCGTGGCGCTGCTGTCGCCGTCGCTGTTCAGGCCGCTTTTGACCTCCGGGCAGTTGATAGCGCCATTCTCCTGCGTATTAAGCGGACCGGCATGGCATTTCGCCCTGATGCGCGCGAATGATGCCCGACTGGCACCCCGGCAGCTCTGTGCCTGGCTGTACGATGAGGCGCAGAACGCTGCCTGAGACGGGCAACTGCCCTCGATGGAGAATTTCGCGGCCGCTATGCCCGGTGAATTCCGCGAACGGCAAATGCGCGTGCGCTCAGCCGGATCGAGCCGTCGTGCCCGATGGGCAACGTGGCGTGGAGCCGGTCGCGCAGCGCCGTCCGCCCCTCGTCGGAAAGCGTGCCGCAATAGGTCGGCGCCGGACCCTGCCCACCGAGAAAAGGCGACCAGTAGTCGTCGAAGGTCTTGAACACGCTCGGCACCTCGATGGCCCGACACTCCACCTGTTCGAAGCCGCAATCGCGAAACAGCGAAAGCAGGGATGCCGGGTTGCAGTTCGGGAAACGCCGCGCCTCGTCGAGCTGTTCCGCGGCAGGATCGAGAGCAGTCGCCGCGTCCCAGAAATGCCGTATCAACTGCATCCCTTCGGCGTAGTCCCAGACGTAAGCGGCCGCTGTCCCGCCGGGACGCAGCACGCGCTTCATTTCAGCCACCGCCAGTGCCGGAATCGGAATGAAGTTGAGCACAAGCGCTGCGGCCACGGCCTCGAATGCGCCATCGGCGAACGGCAATGCCTGTGCATCTCCCAGGCGAAACGTCGCACGCGGATCTTTCGTCCGGTCCTGGGCGTAACCGAGGAAGCCGTCGGACGGGTCGAGGCCCGTGACGCCGGCAGGCGCCGCGCGTGAGAGAATGGTTTGCGTCAAGGCTCCGGTGCCGCAGCCCACGTCCAGCCATTGCATCCCGGCGGGCAGCGCCAGCCAGTCCATGAATTCATTGGCGACGAGCCGGCTCCAGCGGCCGACAAAGGGTTCGTAGGCATCTCCGATCGCCCAGACATCGGAGCGACCTACGGGTGCCGTGGTTGCGGAATTCCCCATATGTGTTCTCCACCAGAGCAATTCCAGGAAAAGTGCGTAGCGGTTTTCCGTCCGGAATTGCGTAAAACAAAGAGTCAGAGCGTTTCCGCGTTTCCGTGAAAAACGGAAACGCTCTGGGTGCACGCAGGTTGGCTGGAAGCACAGCGTCTCACATGCGCCGCCGACCTGATGTGATCTTTCTCACGCTGCACTGACCGCATCAGTTCTATTCGGACCGTATGGCGATGCCCGCATAATGGCTGCCCAGCAGCCAGAAGGCGGGCGGAAATCGCTCCTGCCATGGGTCTCGAATGTCGAAGCGGGCACTCGTGACAAGCTGAAACGGATCGCGATTGAGATTGCAGCCCCCGGCAAGAGCACCCCAGGGGCGGTTCAGTCGATCCTGCAGCCTTCTGCGCCAGTTGGCATTCGCCTGCCCGTGTTCGAGGAAGATCAGCCGCCCATCGGGCTTCAGGATGCGCCGGATCTCCGCCAGCGCCGCCTCCGGCTCTGGAACGGTACAGAAGGCGTAGGCGACGACCACCGTGTCGGCGAAGCCATCCGCCAGCGGCATGCTTTCGCCGCCGGCCTGAACGCATTCGACATCGAACGCCAGGACGCGGTTCCGCCGTTTGGCCAAAGCGAGCATGGTCGCGTCGGGATCGACGCCGACGAGCCGCGTCACCTTGGCGGTATCGTAATGGGGAAGGTTCAGGCCCGATCCGAAGCCGACTTCGACCACCACGCCCTTCGCATGCGGCACCATGCGCCGCCGCATGCGCGAGAAGGCGTCCGACGAGCAGCCCGCGTGGACGAGATACGGCGCAATGCGTTGTCCGTACCAGGAGAGACAAGACCGGCACATGGCTCAGCTCCCTTCCGTGGTGCGGGCGCCGACACGCCGCAGGAATTCGTCGACCGCCGGCACGATCGTCTCGGCATCCAGAAAGGCCGTCACATGATTCTTGCCCGCCAGGGGCAGGAATTCGCCGCTTGCCAGTTCCGCGAAATTCCGGACGCCCTCCCAGCGTGGATCGAGCAGACCGGTGATCGCCAGTGCGGGGATGTCGAGCTTCGCAAGGGCCATCGAGAAATCCGGCCTGTCGCTGGCAAGGCTTGCCTGAACGGCGGCGAGATCGTTGGCCCGGATGCGCCGGCAGCTGTTCGGCGAAAGGTCCGGCACAAGTTGCTTCAGGAAGGCGAGCCAGGTCTCGAAGTCATCTGCGAGAGCGGCCCGCAAGCGGCTAAGGTCCTCCGCGAAGGGATGTGCTCCGTTGACGATCAGCGCGTTGACGCGATCCGGATGGTACGCGGCGGTGGCGAGTGCGACTGTGCCGCCCATGGAATGCCCCATGAGCGCGGCACGTTGGATGCCCGCGAAGTCGAGGACGGCAGCGACATCCGCGGCCTGCCTGCGACCCGAATAGGCGGCAGGGTCATGCGGCTTGCCGCTGCGTCCATGACCACGGCAGTCGATGAGGATCAGCCGCCATCCGCGCCTCAGGAACTGCTCGACGTAGCCTGCCTCGTGCCAGGACTCGCGGCTCTCGGTGACGCCGTGCAACAGCACGAGCGGCTCGCCGTGGCCGAGGTCTTCATAGGCTATCGGGACGCCATCTTCGGCAACGGCCTCGGAAAGGCGGTGAGGGTTGAGAGTATTGACCGGTGACATTTCTCGCTCCAGAAAATCTTCGGGGCGCGCGATCGGCCCGAAGTCGTGGGGAGCCAATAGACGGCCGGCGTCCCCTCGGCGTCCCCTGCCAGAGCAATTCCAGGAAAAGTGCGCAGCGGTTTTCCGTCCGGAATTGCGTAAAAACAAAAAGTTGGAGCGTTTCCGACAAAATAGGAAACGCTCTGGAGTGCGGATCGATGGAGCGATTGGAATTTCGGCTTCTGGGCTTTCCGGAATTCCGCATGAACGGGCGGCGGGTGTCGCTTGCCTTGCGCAAGGCAGCCGCGCTCCTCATCTTCCTCGCCGAGGCCGGTGGATCCGTCTCGCGCGAGACCGCGGCCACGCTGCTGTGGCCCGACGCCGACGAAGAGACCGCCCGGGCGCGCCTTCGGCGCACGCTTTACAAAATCCGCGGCGCCTTCGGCAGCGAACTCGTCGCTGCAAGCAGCACCACGCTCAACCTGCAACCGGCGCTTTCGGTGGAGGTCGACACCAGGACCTTCGAGCGCGCCTGCGACCGCGGCTCTCTTGAAACCGCCGTCAATACGTACACCGGCGACTTTCTCGCAGGCTTCGCCCTGGAGGGCTGTCAGGAATTCGAGGAATGGGCGTTCTTCAGGCGCGAGGCTCTGCGCAGCCGCCTGACACAGGCGCTGGAGCGCCTGATCGAAACCCGGCTCGCTGCCGGCGATGCTCGCACGGCGATCGTGCATGCGACGCGACTGGTGGGACTGGATCCGCTGAGCGAAAGCGCGCACCGTCATCTGATCCGCGCCCACCTGGCCGCCGGAGACAGGGCGGCCGCCGAGCGCCAGCTCGAAGCATGCGCCCGGCACTTGCGGGATGAGCTCGGCGTGCCCCTCGACCCTGCCACCGCTGCCTTGCTGCAGGAGCCGCGCAAGGCCACCGAAGCGCCGCGAACGCGTTACGTCGAAGTGGAAGGTATCCACCTCGCATACCAGACCGTCGGCAATGGTCCGCTGGATATCGTACTCGTTCCCGGCTTCGTTTCGCATGTGGAACGGATATGGGAGGACAGCCGCTGCCGTTCGTGGATCGCGGCGGTTTCGCGTATCGGTCGCCTCATCCTGTTCGACCGGCGCGGCGTCGGTCTGTCCGACCGCGTCGGCGCGCGTCCCACCGTCGACGCGACCGCGAAGGACATATTGGCGGTGATGGACGCGGCCGGAAGCCGCCGCGCTCTCCTCGTCGGGTCTTCGGAAGGTGGACCCGGCTGCATCCGCTTTGCAGTCGACCATCCCGATCGTCTCGTTGGGCTCGTCCTCTGGGGTTCCCTGGCCAAGGGCAGCCGCACACGCGACTACACCTGCGCCTTGACCCATGAACAGTACGACCTCTGGAGGCGCCGCCTGATCGCCAACTGGGGTGGACCGGCCGAGATCGAGACCTTTGCCCCGAGCCTGGTCGGAGACCGCCAGGCGGAAGCCTGGTGGGCCGGGTTGCTGCGGGCGGCGTCCAGCCCGGGCGCCGTGACGGGCGTGCTCGAAGCGCTGCGCGACACCGACGTCCGCCACCTGCTTGCAAGGGTCTCGGTCCCGACAACGGTTCTGCATCGCTCGGGCGACCGCGCGGTCCACGCGGAGTCGGGCCGGTTCCTTGCCGCGAAGATCCCCGGTGGACGGTTCGTGGAAGTGGCCGGCGACGACCACTGGTTCTGGGTCGGCGACCAGACCCCGCTCCTGCGTGCTATCGGCGAGTTTGCGGGACGCCGCTGACGGCTCGGGTTGCGCAAAATCAGGCTTCGCTTGCATCCTGTCTGCCGACTGGATCTGGCAGGACGCGAAGCTATGCGCGAAGCCACCCCCACCCCTAACCCCTCCCCTCAAGGGGGAGGGGAATTGGCGGGCGTTTGCACTTGGCAAAAATCGTTGCCGGTTTCGCTTGGCGCGACCCAGTCCCCCTCCCCCTTGAGGGGAGGGGTTAGGGGTGGGGGTACCTTCATGGAAAGGGGTGGGAGTACGCCCGTGCCGATGGGGGTATTGCCCGCGCCCGCTACCGCGAGTGCTTCAATGCTCGTGGCCGACGATCGGAACCGGCTTGCCGGTCGAATCGTAGAGCTTGCCGTCGAGGAAATAGTCGCCCTCGTGCAGGCAGGCGATGTCCTGGTAGCGCAAGGTGCGTTCCATGCCGGCGACGAACACCGATTGCTGGTCGGAATTGCCGGTACGGAAATGGTTGAACAACAGGTTCATGGCGATCGCCATCACCGCCGAGGAGCTGATCCCGGAATGGAAGATGGTGGCGAACCAGGCCGGGAAATGTTCGTAGAACTGCGGCGCGGCGATCGGGATCATGCCGAAGCCGAGCGAAGTCGCCACGATGATCAGGTTCATGTTGTTGTTGTAGTCGACCTTGGAGAGGGTGCGGATACCGCTTGCGGCCACCGTTCCGAACAGCACGACACCGGCGCCGCCGAGCACGGAAGGCGGCACCGCCGCGATGATCCTGCCCATCACCGGCAGCAGCCCGAGCGCGATCAGGATCGCACCGGCGCAGGCCACCACATAGCGGCTCTTCACGCCGGTGACGGCGACAAGCCCGACATTCTGCGCGAAGGCGCTCTGCGTGAAGGAGCCGAACAGCGGCGCCAGCGAGCTCGACAGCATGTCGGCGCGCAGCCCGTCGCCGAGGCGGCGGGAATCGACCTTGGTGCCGATGATCTCGCCGACCGCCAGCACGTCCGCCGATGTCTCGACCAGCGTCACGATGATGACGATGAGCATCGAGATCGTCGCCGCCACGCCGAACACCGGCAGGCCGAAATGGAAGATCGTCGGCAGGGCGAAGAACGGCCCGTCCGCGACCTTGGAGAAGTCCGTCATGCCGAGTGCCGCGGCGACGATCGTCCCGATGATCATCGACAACAGGATCGAAAGCCTGGAGATCGCGGCACTCCCCAGTTTGCTGAGCAGCAGCACGATCAGCAGCGTCAGTGCCGCCAGGCCGATATTGGCCATGCTGCCGAATTCCGGAGAGGCGCTGTTGCCGCCCATCGCCCAGCGCGCCGCGACAGGCATCAGCGTCAGCCCGATCGTGGTGATGACGATGCCGGTCACCAGCGGCGGGAAGAATTTGGTGATGCGGGAAAACACCGGCGTGATCAGGAGGCCGATCAGGGAGGCCACGATCACCGCTCCGAACACCTGAGGCAGTCCTCCGCCGCCGGTCACGATGGCCGTCATCGTGGCGACGCCCGCAAAGGATACGCCCTGCACCAGCGGCAAGCGGCAGCCGAAGAAGGGCACTCCAAGGGTTTGCAGCATCGTGGCGAGCCCGCCCGCAAACAGCGAGGCGGTGATCAGGAGCCCGATGTCGTTCGGCGAAAGGCCGGCAGCCTGGCCGACGATCAGCGGCACCGCGACGATGCCGCCATACATCGTCAGCACATGCTGGAAGCCGTAGGCAAGGTTGGCGAAGAGGCCGAGATGCTCGTCCTCCGGCCGGTGCAGTTCCTGCACCTGCGATAACGTTGCGGTCAAACTGGTCTCCTCCCCTGCTTGAACGAAATACGCAGCTTTATCTTCGAGGACATGGGGACAGGAGAGTAGGCCTGCTTTCGGCGAAGCAATTTAAAGCTGAGGGCGGTAATCGGGCCGGGGATCGGGGCTGCCTGAGTGCCAATATGGAGGCTGGGGGATGACCGGGATGGGGTGGAAAGCGGTCAGGCAGCTTTCCAATTGGCTGGCCAAGATCGTCCGATGGTTTTAACGCCGCACGTTTCATCCCCGTCATCGGCTTTCCGGACCGTCAGTATCCCTGAACGGCACCGAGGATTCGTGGACGCTGCCGGTGTTCTCGTTATCGGTTAATTTCCGAGGCTCGGACGCAGTTCGCCGACCTGTCAGCGCCGTCGATAACGACCGCAATAGGTCATAGTTGCAGTCGTGCGAAACGTGAAATCAAAGCCTCCGAGCGCTCTTTCATCGATCACGATCAGGGTGTTCGAACGCGCCGGAGCCAAGTCGTTGCATCTGCCGACGTCATCAGCATCGAGCAGTGAGGCAAGATAGCCCCAGTTCACTTCGGAACCAGTTGGCCCGGTGCCCCATATCGTCTCCACGAAATCTCCATCGAGATAAGTAAAGCCCTGTTCGGCTCTCATCGGCCACGATGGATTGCGAGCCTCCCAAGCCGCGTACTCCTCGTCTGATGCATCTTCGCCCGGCTCCGGCTCCCATTGCTTCTGCGAGAAAGCCAAAGCATCCGCTTCACTCGGGAAGACCGCGAGAAAAATATGCAGGTGACCACCTTCAGCTTCCATTGGCACGGGCCCATGCGAGTGCTTCGATCGTCTGCTGCGGGTTCTTCAACTTGGCGATGCGCTTCAGCTCCTTGTCCTTGAACGGATTGCCGGAAATATGGAGGCCGAACGGGCCACTTCCTGCTTTTTCTTCGAGCATGGTGAGCTTTCCGAGTTCCTTCGGCAGCGTCTCCAGCTTGCAGTTCCGAAGTTGGAGACTGAGCAGTTTGGTGAGCCGCCCTATATGCGGGGAGAGCGCCTTGAGCGAATTCCCCTCAAAATCGAGTTGAATGAGTTCGGCCAGGCCAAAAACCTCATCCGGGATATTGTGCCGGAACGAATGTCCAAGCAACAAGCTTCGAAGGTTCGGGAAATTGGCAAGGTAGTCTTCGGGGATCTCCAGCCATTCGGTGCGCTCCAGGCCAAGCGTCCTGATGCTGGTTGACGGTCGGTCAAGATACGGCAGTCTGGTAAGTGCGCTGCGACCGAGATAGAGGCCCTTGAGACCTTCCATTAACAGGAGCGATGCTGGCACCTCGCGCAGAGGATTTCCAAAAAGCGACAACTCTTCAAGCCGAAGCACCTCCACAAACTGCTCGGGAATGGTCTCGATCCGGTTGTCCATCAGGAACAGAAACGTAACGCCGTCCGATTGGTAGAGTTCATCGGGAACCTTGCGCAGCTTCAGACTGTTGAGGTCGAGCGTATCGTGCGAATGCCGGCTGAGCAGGTAATCGAGATCATTATCGTCCGGCCAGTCATCCAGCGTCGCAGGGTCAGGCCGACCTGCCGCGCGCCAGGCGATGCGGTCAAGTGCGAGTTGATAGCCCTGAGCAGGCGTCAGATCATCGGGGAGTTCGGTTTCCCATGGCGCAATCCGCTTCATCGCATTTTACCCCGCGTAAAGGTTGGTCGTGGCTCATGGGTTGAAGGCAGGTGCTTGTAGAATCCACGCTCGCCGCGTTTTAGGACGGTCTACCCAAAACCTGCGACAGATATGATCCAAGACAACAGCGACCTGCAAGGTCCGCTCCAAGCGTTCTCGCCTCCTGCCATGAACGGCCGAAATGAGGGTCGGTTGCCGAATGGCGGCTTTCTCGCAGGAGGCGTGCCAAGTCGTAGGACGCGCCCCTGGAAGCCAACCCGCTGATCCCTGGCCTGCCGAGATGCGCGATCCATGTCCCTACTGCGCCGTCTGCCACCGGATTTTCGACCAGGTCTCGCGCCGTGGCCTGGTCATTGTGATAGGCCCAGCCGACCATCGGGTCGGCAAGTTGCCGCGCCGGAATATGCCCGACATCTCAGAAGAACAGGTAGTCACCTTCATCGGTCCTGAGGGCGTAGCCTTGCCTTGCGGATTGTCCGCTTTCGAGCCGAAGCTTCTGAAGCTGAAGCCGGGTTCAGTTCGCCTTGGAGAAGCGCCACGGAGAGAGCACGCAGGTGTCGCACAGGAAAGCCTCCGGTTAAACGGCCCGAACCTCGGCAAGCCGCCTGACGGAAAAGTCGTCCTTCCAGCAAACCGCGGCCTCCCAGGCGGCTGAGGCCTGATGGGCGATATCCCATGCGTCCGGGTCAAGATCGGCGGCATTGTGGGGCAGTTCAAGGTCGAGATCGGGAACGTCGACATGGGACTCGTCCCAGTCGATGAGCGCGACCCGATCCTCCGTCATGAGGATGTTGCGTGGGTTGGCATCGCCGTGGACGACGCATGTCGGGCGGCCTGCAAGCCGCGCCCAGGCCGCCCGGCATCGGGCAACGCCCTCGGCCGGCATCGCGGTGAGATCGATGCGCGTTCCCCGGTCGGCTTTCAGCAGGTCGGTGGAGGATCGCCAGCCCGGGCGCTGCGGCCAGTCCTGCGTGAGCCGGTGCAGCTCCCGCAGCGTGTCGGCCACGCGGCGCCAGTCGCGCTCCGTCTCGGGCGGCCCGCCTTCCAGGTATCGCATCACCACCAGGCCATCGACGAACAGCCGGCCGTCCACCGTCGGGATGGGGATCGGTACCGTCATGCCGTTTCGGTCAAGGTGTTGGAGAAGATCCATTTCCCAACCGAGATCAGCGTCGCTCCGTGTGCCGAGGCGTGCGATGGCAAGCCGCCCGTCGATCCGCACGCTCCAGACGTCGTTGGCGACCCCACCCGTCAGCCGCTTCAGTCGGGTGGCGTCTTTCCCCCAATATGCGAGTGCTTCCCATCCCATTCGCAACCTCTAGCCGGCCGGCTCGTAGGTATAAGCCCCATCCCTGGAGGTCAGCCGGCCGATCCCCGGCCTGCCGAGATGCGCTCCGGCGATCCATGTTCCCTGGCTTGCTGCCTGTCGCAGGATTTTCGACCGCGTCTCGCGCGCCGTCGGCTGGTCGTGGTCATAGGCCCAGCTGACCGTCGGATCGGCAAACTGCTTTGCCGGGACATGTACGACATCCCCGAAGAACAGGAAGTCATCCTCATCGGTCTTGAGGGCGTAGCCCGTGTGGCCAGGGGCATGGCCCGGCAGCGCGACCGCCTGCAATCCTTCTTCCAGTTTCTCGCCATCTCGAACAGGTTTCACCAGAGGCCGGAATGGTTCGAGATGCGCTTTGGCAAAAAAGCCCTCGACCGCCGCTTCGTTTATCACGATCGTCTTCAGCTTCGGCAAAAGCCCGCGGCCGTCGGGCGTCAGCAGCCCGCTGACGTGGTCTTCATGGGTGTGCGTCAGCGCCATGGTTGTGATCGAAGCCGGATCGATCCCGGCCTCTTCCATCGCCTTCTCGAGGTTGCCCATGCTGGGCTCCCAACTCCCGCCGGCGCCGCAGTCGACAAGAATGCTCTGCACGGTTGGCCCCGTGACGACGAAACAATTGACGGACAGACGAACCAGATCGTCGGCCTTGACGGTCGCCGGGAAGGGATTGTCGTCGGCGTCCCTCAACAGGCTCGCTTCCATGTCGACATGGCCATCCGAGAGCGACCAGATGCGCCATCCTCCGGATGTCGCGGCTAACACGTCAACGCTGTGGGAGAGGACTTTCATGCTGCACCTGTCACGGTTCTTCTGCCTTGGCTTCTACAACATCCTTGCACGAATTTCAGTGCGCCGGCGATGCGCGGCGGGTTGGACGGTCTTGCTGCGCGAGGCCTTGCAATAGCGCGTCCCTCACGCCAGACTGGGAGCGATGGGAATGGAGTTCTCCCGAAACCGCCGCTGATGGCTGATGACTCCTGCTGCGCAACGACGCGGTGGGAGTCTGTCTCGATCCTGCCGCATGGAAGGATCGAAAATGTCGTTCACCAATTGCCTCGTGGTCATGCTCGGCGGCGCGCTCGGAACACTGGCGCGCTATCTGGTGTCCTGGCTGGCCCTGCCGATCAGCGGTCAACTGCCCTGGGGCACCATCATCATCAATGTGACCGGCTCGCTGCTGATCGGTTTCTTCGGCACGCTCACCCTTGCGCAGGGGCGCTACCCGGTGTCCGAGGGGTTGCGGCTGTTCGTCATGATCGGCATCTGTGGCGGCTACACCACCTTTTCCTCCTTCAGCCTGCAGACCCTGGATCTGCTCAGGTCCGGCGCGGTCTTTCGAGCGGCAATCAACATTGCCGCCTCGGTCGCGCTGTGCACCGCGGCTGTGGCGGCCGGGCATCTGATCGCCTCATATCTCAACCTCGGCGAGGTCCGGATCGCGCAGACGGTTCTCGAGGAAGATGCCTGAACGGTACGGCGAGCGGATCCACGCCAGTCTTTCGCAAGACAAAACACTAAGGATTTGACCTAAGTATATTGCCGGGTTATGACGCTGCCCCGATCGCAGGTCTCTTGCAGGTTTCGAAGGGTTAGGACATGACACCGCAAACGCGCGGCGGCTCGCAGCCGCAGATGCCCAATCCAGCCGTCGTGGACAGCATCTTTCGCGCTTTGTCCGATCCGACACGCCGCAGTGTCCTGGAACGGCTCTCCGCACGCCCCGCTTCGGTGAGCGAACTTGCCGCTCCCTACGGCATGGCACTGCCGTCTTTCGTCGAGCACCTGAAGGTTCTGGAAGGGAGCGGCCTGGTGCGCTCGCACAAGGCCGGGCGGGTGAGAACCTACGAACTGGCTCCCGATCAGCTCAAACTTGCCGAAGACTGGCTCGGACGCCAGCGACGGTTCTGGGAGCGCCGGCTCGACCGGCTGGACAGCTATCTGCTTAAACTGAAGGAGGAAGGTACCCAATGACATTGCCCAAGATCACGATCGATCCGAAACTCGACCTCGTGCTGGAACGCGAACTCGACGTGCCGGTGGAACTCGTCTGGCGTGCCTGGACGACGCCCGAACATCTGCGCCACTGGTTCGTCCCGAAACCCTGGACGATCACGGCCTGCGAGCTGGACGTGCGTCCGGGCGGAGCGATGAACTTCACGATGCGCTCGCCCGAAGGCGATGAATTTCCCAACAGCGGCTGCTATCTCGAGGTGAAGCCGTTCGAACGCCTGGTCACCACCGACACGCTGCTCGGCGGTTATCGGCCGTCGCCCAATCCGTTCTTCACCGCCGTGCTGGATTTCGCCAAGAACGGTGAAGGCACGCGCTATCGCGCCGTCGCCATCCATGGCGAGGAAGCCAGCCGCCAGAAGCACGAGGAAATGGGCTTCCACGACGGCTGGGGCACCGTCATTTCGCAGATGGTGGAATACATCAAGGCCGGCCGCATGGCCGGCTGACCGCGGCTCGAACGTCCGCTTATACCAACGGTCATCCTGGATGACCGTTGGAGCGCGCGCCAATTGACTGTGTTCTTGGGCACGGCGCCCGTTGGCGCGAAAGCCAAGCGGCCGGATGAGCCGTGCCGGCGATTGAGGTGTCTGGAATTACGCCTTGTGCCGGCGGTTGATGGACGACGGCCGCCCGGCGATGTTCAGCGCCGTGTCGCGCTTCGGCCGCTCAGCCACCACCTTGCCCTTCGCGATCACGCACAGCCTTTCGGCGCGGAGCCGAATGGCCTCGATCGGGTTGCCGGCATCCAGCATCACCATCGAGGCGGTCTTGCCGACTTCCATGCCGAGGTGGTCCAATCCCATGATGGCGGCGTTGACGTTGGTGACCATGTCGAAGCAACGCGCCATGTCGGCGGGCGATGACATCTGCGCCACATGCAGGCCCATGAAGGCGACGTCCAGCATGTCGGCGGTGCCCAGCGAATACCATGGGTCGAGCACGCAATCCTGGCCCCAGCCGACGCGGATGCCGGCCTTCAGCATTTCCGGCACGCGCGTCATGCCGCGGCGTTTCGGATAGCTGTCGTGGCGGCCCTGCAGCATGATGTTGATCAGCGGATTGGGGATCGCCGACACCTGCGCTTCGGCGATCAGCGGGATCAGCTTCGAGACGTAATAATTGTCCATCGAATGCATCGAGGTCAGGTGCGAGCCGGCGACGCGCCCCTGCAGGCCGAGCCGCTGCGTCTCGTAAGCAAGCTGTTCGATATGGCGCGACAGCGGATCGTCGGTCTCGTCGCAATGGATGTCGACCATCAGCCCGCGCTGGGCGGCGATCTCGCAGAGTTCCGTCAGCGAGCGCCTGCCGTCTTCCATGGTGCGCTCGAAATGCGGAATGCCGCCGACGATGTCGGCGCCGAGGTCGAGCGCGCGGATGGTGTTTTCGCGTGCGTTGGGCGCGCGGTAGAGTCCGTCCTGCGGGAAGGCGACGAGCTGCAGGTCGATGTAGGGCGCAACCTCCTTCTTCACCTCGAGCAGGGCCTCGACCGCCAGCAGGCGGTCGTCGCAGGTATCGACATGGGTGCGGATGGCGAGCAGGCCCATCGACACGGCCCAGTCGCAATAGGCGAGCGCGCGCTGCTTCACCGCCTCATGCGTCAAAAGCGGCTTCAACTCGCCCCATAGCGCGATGCCTTCCAGCAGCGTGCCCGAGGCGTTGATGCGCGGAATGCCGTAGGACAGCGTGGCATCCATGTGGAAATGCGGGTCGACGAAAGGCGCCGACACCAGGTTGCCCGTCGCATCGATGACGCGGCCGGCTTCAGCCTCGATCTTCGGCTCGATGGCGGCGATCCTGTCGCCTTTGATGCCGATATCCGCGATGCGGCCGTCGGCCAGCGTTGCCGTCTTGACGATCAGGTCGAAATTCATCGCTCGCCTTTCTGGTAGGGGACCATGAGGGCCTTTGGATAGGTCGCCCGTCTTGCAACCACAATGAGGGCAAGGATCGAAAGCGCATAGGGCAGCATCAGGAAGACCTGGTAGGGCACCACGCCGCCGGAGAGCTGCTGCAGCCGGATCTGGTAGGCGTCAAAGGCGGCGAACAGGATCGCGCCGAGCAGCGCCTTGCCGGGCCGCCAGGAGCCGAACACCACCAGCGCGATGCAGACCCAGCCGCGCCCGTTGATCATGTTGAAGAAGAACGAGTTGAAGGCCGACATGGTCAGGAACGCGCCGCCGATCGCCATCAGCGCGCTGCCGGCCATCACCGCGCCCATGCGCATGGCGGTCACCGAAATGCCTTGCGCCTCGACGGCGCCCGGGTTCTCGCCGACCGCGCGTACGGCAAGGCCGAGCGGCGTGCGGTAGAGCCCCCAGGCCACCAGGATGACCAGAATGAAGGCGAGGTAGGTCAGCGGCGTCTGCGTGAACAGCGCCTCGCCGACGACAGGCAGCTTCGACAGGCCGGGCACGGCCCAGGGCTGGAACGGCTCGATCTTCGGTGGCGAGGTCACTTCCGGCAGGGCCAGCCGGTAGACATAATAGGTCAGGCTCGTCGCCAGCAGCGTCACGCCGATGCCGACGACATGCTGCGACAGGCCGAGCGGCACGGTGAGCAGGGAGTGCAGCAGGCCGAAGGCCATGCCGACGAGCGCAGCCACCAGTACGCCGGTCCACAGGTCCCCACCCATATAGACGGTGAACCATCCCGCGAAGGCGCCGGCGGTCATGATGCCTTCGATGCCGAGATTGAGGACGCCGGCACGCTCGCAGATGAGTTCGCCCATGGTGGCGAAGATCAAAGGCGAAGCGATGCGGATCGCGGCGACCCAGAAACTCGCGGTGAAGAGGATCTCGACGGCGTCCATCATTTCCACTTCACCCGGTATCTCGACAGCATGATCGCGGTCACCATGGTCAGCAGCGAGGTCGCCACCATGACGTCGGCAATGTAGCTCGGCACGCCGGCGCTGCGGCTCATGGCGGCCGCGCCCACGAAGATGCCGGCGACGAAGATCGCGGAGAACACCACGCCGATCGGGTTCAGCATGGCCAGCATGGCAACGACGATGCCGGTGTAGCCGAAGCCCGGCGACAGATCGAGCGTCAAGCTGCCCTTCAGCCCGGCGACCTCGGAGAAGCCGCCGAGTGCCGCGATGCCGCCGGACAGCAGCGCCGTCTTCATCAGCACGCCGTTGACCGGCATGCCGAGGAAGCGCGCGGCCTCGGCATTGTGGCCGACGGCGCGCATCTCGTAGCCGAGCACGGTCTTCTTCATCACGAACCACAGGCCGACCGCCAGTGCGACGGCGATGACGAAACCATAATGCAGGCGCTTGCCGGTGATGACGCGCGGCAGCTGTGCTTCTGCGATGATCTTGGGCGACTGCGGCCAGCCGAGCGCCATCGGGTCCTTGAGCACGCCTTCCAGCAGCATCGAGACGAACAAAAGCACGATGAAGTTGAGCAGCAGCGTCGTCACCACCTCGTCGACGCCGAAGCGCAGCTTTAGCCAGGCCGGCCCGGCCAGCAGCAGCGCGCCGCCGATGAGTGCGGCCAGCATCACCAGCGGCACCAGGATGATCGCCGGCAGCGGCAGCGCACCGGTGCCCAGCACCACGGTGATGATCGCGCCCATGTAGAGCTGTGCCTCCGCGCCGATGTTCCAGAGCTTGGCGCGGAAGGCGACAGCTACGGCAAGGCCGGTGAAGATCAGCGGCGTGGCGCGTGTCAGCGTTTCAAGGATCGCGAACTGCGAACCGGCCGCACCTTTCAGCACCAGCCGGAAGACCGAGAACGGATTGGCGCCGGCAAGCATCACCAGCACGCCGGCGATGACGAATGTCACGACGATCGCCGCGACCGGATAGAGGATCGACATCGCCAGCGACGGCGCTGGTTTCGGTTCAAGCCGCATGGTGTGGTCCGATGGGTAAGTGCGCCGGGTGCGAAGCGGCGAAGGGTGTACCCCCACCCCTAACCCCTCCCCTCAAGGGGGAGGGGGACTGGTCCACACCAAGCGAAACCGGCAACGATTTTTGCCTGGTGCAAACGCCCGCCAATCCCCCTCCCCCTTGAGGGGAGGGGTTAGGGGTGGGGGTACTCTCTGCAAAAAACGTGGAGATATTTTCGCCGCGCCGGACCACTGGAAAAGCACCCATCACGCCGCCTCGTGTCCGGCCATCATCGCCCCGATCTGGCTGATCGTCAGTTCGCCGCGTGCCGAGGGTTTCGACAGCCGCCCTTCCGAGATCACCACGATGCGATCGGACAGCGCCAGCAGTTCCTCCAGGTCCTCCGAGATCAACAGCACTGCCGCACCACGCGCACGCGCTTCGAGCAGCCTGGAATGCACATAGGCGACGGCACCGACATCGAGGCCACGCGAGGGCTGGTTGGCGAGGATCACGGACGGGTTGGGGTCGAGCGCGCGGCCGAGGATCAGCTTCTGCATGTTGCCGCCCGAAAGCAGCCGGATGCGTGCCTCGGGCGAGGGGCATTTCACCTCGTAGTCGTCGATGATCGACTGCGCGAAGGTCCGCGCCGCCACCCAATCGACAAGCCCGCCGCGGCTGAAGCGGCGGTCGCGGTAACGCTCGGCAATCACGTTCTCGCTGACGCTCATGTCGGCGATGGCGCCCTGCCTGTGGCGGTCCTCCGGCACGCGGGCGATGCCGGCGTTCAGGGCCGCCAGCGGCGACCATGCCGTCACCGCGGCGTCCTTGATACGCACCGTGCCCGAGACCGGCGCTTCCATGCCGGCGAGCAGCCCGGCGAGCGCAGCCTGGCCGTTGCCGGAGACACCGGCCACGCCGGTGATCTCGCCGCCATGCAGCGCAAGCTCGATCTCCTTCAGCGCTGTGCCATGCGCGCGCCGCGCGGTCGAAACGCCTTTCAGCTCGTAGAGCAAAGCGCCACGTTCGACCTTGGCCACGACCGGCGGCGTGACTTCGCGCCCTACCATCAGGGCAGCCAGTTCGTGGCGGTTTGTATCGGCGGTGCGGCGCTCGCCGGACAGCTTACCCGCGCGCAGCACCAGCACGCGATCGCTCGCCATCATCACCTCGTTCAGCTTGTGCGAGATGAAGATCACCGACAGGCCCTTGGCGACCAGCAGCTTCAAGGTCCTGAACAGCGCCTCGGTTTCGGTCGGCGTCAGCACCGCCGTTGGCTCGTCGAGGATCAGCACCCGCGCGTCGCGGTAGAGCGCCTTGAGGATTTCGACGCGCTGGCGTTCGCCGACGGAAAGATCGGCGACCAGAGCATCCGCCTTGACGGCCAGCCCGAAATCCCGGGCCAGCTGGTCGATTTTGGCACGCGCCGCCGAGCGGTCGAGTTTCAGCCGGAAGAGAGGCTGGGTGCCGAGCGCGATATTGTCGATCACACTCATATTGTCGGCCAACGTGAAATGCTGGTGCACCATGCCGACGCCGGCAGCCAGCGCCGCCTTCGGGTCACCCGGCGCCAGCGCCTTGCCGAACACCTCGACGCTGCCTTCGTCGGCCACATAGTGGCCGAACAGGATGTTCATCAGCGTCGTCTTGCCGGCGCCGTTTTCGCCCAGCAGGGCGATGACCTCGCCCTGCCGAAGCTCGAACGAAATGCCGTCGTTCGCGGTCAGCGCACCGAAATGCTTGGTGATGCCCGAAAGACGGAGAGCCGGGGGAAGCGGCGCGTTCATAACCTGCCGCTTAGCTCGACTTCGGCTCCTTGTCATCGATCTCGATCGTCAGGCTGCCGTCCTTGATCGCCTTTTCCTTCTCGGCGACCTTGGCCATCACCTCGGCCGGCACCTTGCCGTCGAAGGAACCGAGCGGCGCCAGCGAGCAGCCGCCGTTCTTCATGAAGGAATAGACGCCGTAGTCCTCGGCCTTGAAGGCGCCGGCCTTCACCTGGGCGATCGCGTGGTCGAGCGTCGGCTCGAAGTGCCACAGCGCCGAAGCGACCACCGTGTCGGGATAGTCCTTCTGCGTGTCGATGACGTTGCCCACCGCCAGCACCTTGCGCTCCTTGGCTGCGTCCGAAACGCCGAAACGCTCGGCGTAGAGCAGGTCGGCGCCCGCGTCGATCTGCGCGAAGGCGGTTTCCTTCGCCTTGGGCGGATCGAACCACGAGCCGATGAAGGCGACCTGGAACTTGGTGTCGGGCGCGCTTTCCTTCACGCCGGCGATGAAGGCGTTCATCAGCCGGTTCACTTCCGGGATCGGATAGCCGCCGACCATGCCGATGTTCTTCGACTTGGTCATTGCGCCGGCGATCAGCCCGGTGAGGTAGGAGGCGTCCTGGATGTAGTTGTCGAAGGTCGCGAAATTCGGCAGCTTCTCCGCATCGGGCTTGAAGCTGGAACCAGCCAGGAAGGCGACGTCCGGATAGTCGGTGGCGACGGCGCGCGCCGCGTCCTCGACGCCGAAGACCTCGCCCAGGATCAGCTTGTGGCCGGCCTCGCAATATTCACGAAGCACGCGCTCGTAATCGGTGTTGGCGGTGTTTTCCGAGAAGACATATTCGATGTCGCCGCGTTCCTTGGCGGCATTGGCCGCCTTGTGGATGCGGCTCACCCACTGCTGCTCGACCGGCACCGTATAGACGGCCGCGACCTTGATCGGATCGGCGGCGAAGGCGCGGCCGGCGAAACCGCCGGTCATGGCAAGTGCGGCGCCGGCACCGACGCCTTTCAGGACGGTGCGGCGGGACGGCGTAAAAGAGCTGGAAGTCGACATGTTGCTTGGTTCCCCTGGCTGGCTTTTTTATCTTTTGGTCAAAACTACCAAGAGACTCGCGCGAGCACAATGCGCCGTGGCGATGCCACAGGATGCCGGGCGAGGCAATTTCCAGATGGCGGAAGCCCACAAGAAGCTGGTCGTCGCACCGGCGTTGTTATCGTGCGTGTATCGCCCTGGCGACATCGATGAAGGCGCGCAGCTTCGGCTGGCTCTGCATCGCCGTCGGGAAATAGAGGAAGATACCGTCATCCTTGCCGATCTGGTCGGCAAACAGCAGTTGCAGTTCGCCGCGTTCGACCTCTTCCTGGACCTCCGGCTCCTGGACATAGCCAAGCCCGATCCCGGCTTTCACAAGACGGACGAGCGCCAGCCGGTCGTCGACGATCACCTGCTGGGGCATCTTCACACGGATCGTTCTTCCACGGCGCTCGAACTCCCAGATGTGAAGCGTCCGCGAGGCCTGGAACCGGAACAGGATGGCCTTGTGTTGCGACAGGTCCTCGAGTCGTTTCGGCGTTCCCGAACGGGCGAGGTAGTCGGGGCTCGCGGCGATGGCCCATCTGTTCCCGGGCGTCAGCCGTACCGCGATCATGTCCTTGTCGATGGCTTCGCCCAGGCGGATGCCGGCGTCGTAGCCATCGGCGACAAGATCGACGAGCGCGTCGTTCAACGATATGTCGAGCACCACCCTCGGATACAGCTCCTGAAAACGCTCGATGATCGGCAGGACCGGATAGCGCATGGCGCTTCGCGGGATGGTGAGGCGCAGCGTGCCTGCCGGCACCGACTGGGCCGCGCTCAGTGTGGCCAGCGCATCGCTGATCTCGTTGGCCGCGCGGTCGAGGCGCTGGAACAGCTCCGCGCCGGCATCGGTCAGCCGCACATGCCGGGTCGTGCGCTGGAAGAGTTTGGTCTGGTAGCGCGTCTCGAGCGCCCTGATCGCCTTGCTCATCGCTGTCGGGCTGATGTCGAGCGCTTCCGCGGCGGCGGTGAAGCTGCCATGGCGCGCGACAGCCAGGAAGTGCGGCAATCCGTCGAACAGGTCGCGATTCATGGAATTGAGCCGGTCAGGATCATCGTTGCATGTCTGCACGGCAGTTTACGACTATGAACTTCAGGTTCAAGACCCTTATCGTTGGCGGCAGATTATCTTCATAATCAGAATTGCTACATGCCACTTCATCGCAGTGATGGCCCAAATCCCTGGGCTGCGGAAAAGAGCCTGCCGCATGCCGGTGGGCGAAGGAGTGAGCATGTCACAGACAGTTCTCATAACAGGCGCGTCGACCGGGATCGGCCGGGAGACGGCCAGGCTGTTCCAGGCCCGTGGCTGGAACGTCGTCGCCACCATGCGGGCGCCGGAAAGCGAAACCGAGCTCAACCGGCTCGACAATGTCCGCGTCCTGCGCCTCGATGTGACGGACGAAGCGAGCATTCGCGATGCCGTCGCCGAAGGCGTGCAGGCGTTCGGCCCGATCGATGTTCTGGTCAACAACGCCGGTTTCGGCGCCTATGGCCCGCTCGAGGCGACGTCGCTCGAAACCATCCGCAGGCAGTTCGACACCAATGTCGTCGGCCTGCTCGCGGTCACCAGGGCGGTGCTTCCTCATATGCGCAGCCGCGGCCGCGGCACGATCGTCAACATCAGCTCGATGGGCGGTCGCGTCGCGTTCCCGCTGGGCTCGCTTTATCATGGCAGCAAGTTCGCGGTGGAAGGTCTCACCGAGGCGCTCTCCTACGAGCTCGGCGCGATCGGTGTGCGGGTGAAGCTGGTCGAGCCGGGCATGACCAAGTCCGATTTCGGCAGCCGCTCGCTCGTCTTCAGCTCCGACGATTCCATGCCCGAATATGCCGCGCTGGTGAAGGGCACGGTGGAGGCCTTCGCCACCCTGCAGGCGGCGGAAACATCGGACGTCGCCGAGACGATCTTCGTTGCCGCGACCGACGATACGGACCGCCTGCGTTATCCGACCGGCAACGACGCGAAGATGTTCATCGACATGCGCCGCGAGCAGGACGATGCGACTTTCGGGCAATCGCTGCGACGCATGTTCAACATGTGATGCGCCTGTTCCCGCGAAGGCTGCACGACAGCCTTCGCGGGGTCAGGCGGTCGATCCCGCGCGGCGGAAGCTGGAGGGCGTCATGCCGGCCAGCCTGCGGAAGGATTTGTTGAAGGCGCTCAGCGAGCCGAAGCCGCTTTCCATGGCGATGTGCAGGACGTTGGCGTCCTCCCGCATCAGCATCGCCTGCGCATAGCTGAGGCGCAGAAGGTTCAGATATTCATTGAGGGTCATGCCGGTGGAACGCCGGAAGACGCTCATCGCATATTTGGGATGGATGGCGAATTCGGCGGCGATGTCGGTGATGCTGATATCGTCGCGGAAATTGTCGGCGATGTAGGCGCAGATGCGCAACGCCAAGGGCAGCGCGCGCTGGTCGAACGCGTCGGCGGTGTCTGTTGCGATCGCCGCGCCGGGCAGCAGTTCATAGGGTTCGAAACGCATGCGCTCGATGCGCAGCAGCAATTCGTTCACGGCATGTGCGGCCTTGGCGGCATCGCCCGAGCGGGCATAGAGGTTCCAGCGCTCGAAATTGCAGCCGTCGGCCGGATCGGTCGCGCGCAGGATCAGCACCTGGCCCGCCATCAGATGCTGCTGGATGCCGGTGGGCAGGTTCAGCCTGAAGAAATGCACCAATGGCAGATGTGCGCCGGCATAGATCGTATCGTCGCTGCGCCAATCCATCTGGTGCGGGATGCCGCCCCAGAACAGGCAGAGATCGCCCTTGGTCAGCACCAGTTCGCGATCAGCCATCAGGTAATGGACCTTGCCTTCCACGATGAAGTTCACCTCGACCTGGGCGTGCCAGTGCGGCGCCTCCATGACCGTGGGATGGGTGTGGAACATCTGCAATTGCATGGGGAAGGCTTCAACCGTGCTTGCGCCGGTACGCCAGTAAGAACCGCCTGCACTCTTGCTGTCCACCAAGCCGGGAGCTCCTGTTTTAGCAAGCGAAGAACCGCGTCCAGTGTAGCGCGGTCCTTTCCAGGCGCAAATGGAAGCGCCGTCGGCGGAACCTTCGTGCCCTACGAGTACCCCCACCCCTAACCCCTCCCCTCAAGGGGGAGGGGAATTTGGGCGCGCGGCAGCTCTCCCTCCCCCTTGAGGGGAGGGGTTAGGGGTGGGGGTCTCTTCCTTCACTTGATTATCTTGCACCCGGGTGAGCCACCCTGACGGACAATGCCGCCCGCCACCTTACCATTCGGCAAATTCATGTTCCGTTTGCGGGAGACCGGCCGTTTCCAGCCGCTAATCTCGGCATGCTCCGGGAGAGAGCAATCGAAATGGGAGGAACAGGATGCGTACCACACTCGTGTGCGCGGCGATGGCGCTTGCGCTCAGTCAGGGACCGGCGCTCGCCCAGTCCGGCGAGATCACCATCTGGAGCTGGAACATCGCCGCTTCGTCGCTGAAGGAGACGATCGCGGGCTTCAACAAGAAGCACCCCGATGTGAAGGTGACCGTGCAGGATCTCGGCAACCAGCAGGTGTTCGACAAGACCCTGGCCGGCTGTGCCGCCGGCGGCGCCGGGCTGCCCGACATCATCTCGATTGAAAACCAGGAAGCCGAGATCTTCTGGAACCAGTTTCCCGATTGCTTCGCCGACCTGAAGACGCTCGGCTATACCGACGCTACGGCGCAGCTGTTTCCCGAATTCAAGCGCGTCGAGCTGGAGGCGAACGGCAAGGTCTACGCCATGCCCTGGGACTCCGGCCCGGTCACGGTGTTCTACCGCCGCGATTACTACGAGAAGGCAGGCGTCGATCCCGCCTCCATCAAGACGTGGGACGATTTCGTCGCCGCCGGCAAGAAGATCATGGAGGCCAATCCCGGTGTCATCATGACCCAGGCCGACCTCAACGGCGACGACGAGTTCTTCCGCATGATCTCGAACGAGCAGGGCTGCGGCTACTTCTCGCAGGACGGCTCCGCGATCACCGTCACCCAACCCGGCTGCGTCACCGCGCTGGATGCCGTCAAGAAGATGAAGGACGCCAACCTCGTCAGCGCCGGCAACTGGGACGAGAAGATCCAGGCCACCAAGGCCGGCAAGGTCGCCACGCATATCTTCGGCGGCTGGTATGAAGGCACGATCCGTTCCAATGCTCCGGATCTCGCCGGCAAATGGGGCGTCTATCCCTTGCCCAGTGCCTCTGCCGACGGCCCGCATGCGGCCAATCTCGGCGGTTCGTCGCTGGCGATCACCGAGACCTCCCAGAACAAGGAAGCCGCCTACGCCTTCACCAGCTACGCGCTGGGCACCGTCGAAGGGCAGGTCACCATGCTGAAAGCCTATGGGCTGGTGCCGTCGCTTCTGAGCGCGCTCGATGACCCTTACGTGCAATCGGGCCAGCCCTATTGGGGCGATCAGAAGGTGTGGGTCGACGTCCTGTCGACCTTGCCCAAGGTCAAGCCCAGCCGCGGCACGACCTATTTCACCGACGCCAACAAGATCCTCACCGCCACGCAGCTGAAATACATCGAAGGCGGCTATCCGGATGCCAAGGCGGCCCTCGAGGACGCTGCCAAGCAGATCGAATTGGCAACAGGTCTGCCCCTGTCCCAGTAACCTCCCAAGGGCGTGATCCTGAAAAGTTGCAGACTTTTCGGACAAAGATCACGCGCAAACAAGGACAGCGCCGGCAGAGGGCTAGAGCGTCCAATCGGACGCGCAGCGGACGCTCTAGCCCCTCGAACCTGCGCTCGTCGCCGGTGTCTCATGTCTCGTGGAGTTGGAATGCGGCCCCGCACACTCACAGCCTACGGTTTCCTGACGCCGTATCTGCTGATCTTCCTCGCCTTCTGGGTGTGGCCGATCGTCAGCTCGTTCTGGATGTCGTTCCTCAACACGCGCCGCCTGCCGTGGACATTCGCGCCGCAGGCCAATTGGGGCCGCCTGCTGGTCGATCCGGCCTTCGCCAACGCGCTGAAGAACACGCTGATCATCCTCGTCGTGCAGGTGCCGGTGATGATTACGCTGGCAACCGTGCTGGCCGTGCTGCTGCACTCGCCTCTGCTCAAGGCGCGCGGCCTGTTCCGCTTTGCCTTCTTCGCACCCGTCGTGGTCGGCGAGGTCGCCTATGCCGCCGTCTTCCGGCTGATGTTCAACTACGAGTTCGGCATCATCAACAAGCTGCTGGCCCTGATCGGCATCGCGCCTGTGTCCTGGACCTCGAACCCGACCGCGGCCATGGCGCTGATCATCATTGCCGTCACCTGGCGCTGGGCCGGCTACAACGCCATCCTGATCCTGGCCGGCCTGCAGTCCATCCCTCAGGACCTCTACGAGGCCGCGACCCTCGACAAGGTTTCCAAGACGCGCCAGTTCCTGTTCATCACCGTGCCGCTCCTGCGGCCAATCATCCTGTTTTGCATCGTGCTGTCGATCATCGGCACCATGCAGCTGTTCACCGAGCCGTTCCTCATCACCAATCGCGGCGGCCCCGGCGGCGCCACCGAAACGCTCGGCATGCTGCTCTACCGGCAGGGCTTCCTGTCGTTCAACTTCGGCTATGCGTCGGCCATTGCCTACACCATCGCGGCAATCGCCATGGCGCTCTCGCTGCTCAACATGTGGGCCGGAAAGGAGCGCCGCTGATGTTCACCGCCCGAACGGGTCGTGCCCTGGCACTCCACGCCGTGCTTCTGCCGCTGGCGCTGATCTGGCTGTTCCCGCTGTGGACGATGTTCGTCTTCGCCACACTGCCCGACGACGGCATCTTCGGCTCGTCCATACGATTGCTGCCGTCGACAGCCTTCGCCGACAATTTCGCCAATCTGCAGCACGACACCAATTTCATCCGCGCCATGTCGATCTCGATCGTCGTGGCTTTGGTCTACACGCTGATTTCGGTGGCACTCACATCGATGGCCGGCTGGGCGCTGGCGCGCTATCGCTTCGTCGGCCGCACGGCGGTGATCGGCATCATCTTCGGCACGATCACCTTGCCCTATTTCGTCGTCGTCATTCCACAGTTCATCATGGTGGCGCGCGACTTCAACATGGCCAACAGCTGGTTCGCGCTGATCGTGCCGCCGCTGTTCAATTCGCTCGGCGTGCTGTTCATGCGCCAGTCCTTCACCATGCTGCCGGAAGAGGTCTTCGATGCGGCGCGGGTCGAGGGCATCGGCGAATGGCGCACCTTCTTCCACATCGCGCTGCCGATGACGCGGCCGACGCTGGCCGCGCTGTCGATCATCCTCTTCCTGCACAGCTGGAACAACTACCTGTGGCCGCTGCTGGTCAACAGCCGGCCGGAGATGATGACCGCGCCGGTGGCGCTGGGCAGCCTGATCGGCCTCACCAAAGTGTCCTGGGGCGGCATCATGGTCGGGGCAGTGGTGCTCACCGCACCGATGCTCGTCCTGTTCGTCGCCCTGCAACGCCATTTCATCGCCGGAATCTCGGCGGGAGCGGTCAAGTGACCGTTTCAGCCCACTGCCAATCCAGGAGACCATCATGAGCACGTCGAACAAGATCCGCTGGGGCATCGTAGGGCCCGGCACCATCGCCAAA
Organism: Mesorhizobium sp. NPDC059054; assembly: GCF_042739215.1. Classification (NCBI taxonomy): domain Bacteria; kingdom Pseudomonadati; phylum Pseudomonadota; class Alphaproteobacteria; order Hyphomicrobiales; family Phyllobacteriaceae; genus Mesorhizobium; species Mesorhizobium sp. NPDC059054. The sequence continues at coordinate 34,107 of NZ_JBHYHV010000003.1, read as the reverse complement.
GCTTTTGCAGGCGGTGTCGCGCATTCGCGCAGCGGCGTGCTGGAGGCGATCGCCACGCGCGATCCCGGCAAGCCAGGCCTCGCCGACGCTTTCCCCGGCGCTCGCATCCTGCGGGGCTACGACGCGCTGCTCGCCGACCCGGCGGTCGATGCCGTCTACATCGCCACGCCGCACCCCGGCCATGCCGAATGGGCGATCAAGGCGCTCGAAGCCGGCAAGCACGTGCTGGTCGAGAAGCCGATGGGGCTGACGGCCTTCGAGGCGGATGCGATGATGCATGCCGCCCGCAAGGCCGGCCGGTTTCTCGGCGAAGCCTATATGTACCGCCTGCATCCGCAGACCCTGAAGCTGGTCGAGCTGATCAAGGCCGGCGCTATCGGCGAGGTGCGGCTGATCCGCTCCACCTTTGGCTATGCGATGCCGTCCGTGATGCCCGAGCATCGCCTCTACGCCAATGACCTCGCCGGTGGCGCCATTCTCGATGTCGGCGGCTATCCGGTTTCCATCGCCCGCCTGATCGCCGGTGCTGCGGCGGGCAAGCCGTTCCTCGATCCCGAAAGCGTCGCCGGTGCCGGCCATCTCGGTACGACCGGCGTCGACGAATGGGCTTCGGCGCTGCTCAGATTCGCCGGCGGGATCGTCGCGGAGGTTTCCTGCTCCATCTCGCTCACCCAGGACAACGTGCTGCGCATCTTCGGCACGAAAGGGCGCATCGAGGTCGCCGACTTCTGGTTCGCCTCAGGCAAGCAGGGCGGTACCGGCCATATCGACGTCATCACCGCCGACGGCAGGCAGGTCGTTGAGGTCCGCGAGGAGGGCTGGCTCTATTCCTTCGAAGTCGATGCGGCCGGCGACGCCATCCTGGCGGGCGGGCAGGAATTCGCATGGCCAGGCATGGGCTGGGCCGACAGCCTGGGCAATCTGCGCGTCATGGACAGATGGCGTGCCGCGATCGGCCTCGAATATGGCATCGAGAAAGCCGGCGGCCGCCCGAACACGATCTCGGGTCGCAAGCTTGCCAGGAACAGCACGCGCATCCCGAAGCGCCAGGTCCCGGGTGTGGCCAAGCCCTCTTCCGTGCTCGCTCTGGGCTTCGAGGATTTCCGCACCTTCTCGTCCGGCGCGATCCTGCTCGATGCCTTCTTCGAGGCCGGCGGCAATCTCTTCGACACGGCCTTCGTCTATGGCGGCGGCTATACCGAGAAACTGTTCGGCGAATGGCACCGCAATCGCGGCACGCGCGACGAAGCGGTCGTCATCGGCAAGGGTGCGCACACGCCATTCTGCACGCCCGACGCGATCGGCAGGCAGCTGGCGTTATCGCTCGACCGGCTGCAGACCGATCATGTCGATATCTATTTCATGCATCGCGACAACCCGGATGTGCCGGTCGGCGAGTTCGTCGATGCGATGGATGCCGAGGTGCAAGCGGGCCGCATCCGTGGTCCGTTCGGCGGCTCCAACTGGACGCGAGAGCGCATGGCTGAGGCAATCGACTATGCCGAAAAGAACGGCAGGCAGGCTCCCGGCGCGCTTTCGAACAATTTCTCGCTGGCCGAGATGCTGGTGCCGATCTGGGACGGTTGCGTCGCTTCCTCTGACACCGCCTGGAGGCACTGGCTGATCGAGCGGCAGATGCCGAATTTTGCCTGGTCGAGCCAGGGGCGCGGCTTCTTCACCGAACGTGCCGGCCGCGACAGGCGCGACAGCGAGGAATTGGTGCGGGTCTGGTATTCCGAGGACAATTTCGCCCGACGCGACAGGGCGATCGAACTGGCCGGCCGCCTCGGCAAGAGCCCGATCCATGTGGCGCTGGCCTATGTGCTCGCGCAGCCTTTCCCTTCCGTTCCGCTGATCGGCCCAAGGACATTGGCCGAGCTGGACGACAGCCTGCAGGCGCTCGACATAACGCTGTCGGAGGCGGATCTCGACTGGCTGGTCAATGGGCCCGCGCCGCAGCGCAAGGCCGGATGAATTCCTCTAAAAGCATCTGTCGAGCAGGGAGAGCCATGCATTGAGCGCAATCGAGCTGAAGACGGTCAGGAAATCCTTTGGCGTGGTCGACGTCATCAACGGCGTCGATCTCGCCATAGAATCCGGAGAGTTCTGCGTTTTTGTCGGCCCGTCCGGCTGTGGCAAGTCCACCTTGCTGCGCATGATCGCCGGCCTGGAAGACGTCACCTCCGGTGATGTCCTCATCGGCGACAAGAGGGTCAACGCGATCGAGCCCGGCGATCGCGAGCTCGCCATGGTCTTCCAGTCCTACGCGCTCTACCCGCACATGACTGTCGAGCGGAACATGGGTTTCGGCCTCTCCATGAACGGCATGGCCAAGGCCGAGGTCGAGAAGCGCGTCACCGAGGCCGCGGCCGCGCTGCAGCTGCAGCCGCTGCTCAAGCGCAAGCCCTCTCAGCTTTCCGGCGGGCAGCGCCAGCGCGTCGCCATCGGCCGCGCCATCGTGCGTCACCCGAAGGCGTTTCTGTTCGACGAGCCGCTGTCCAATCTCGACGCGGAACTGAGAGTCCAAATGCGTGTCGAGATCACCAAGCTGCACCGGCAGCTCGGCGCCACCATGATCTATGTCACCCATGACCAGGTCGAAGCGATGACCATGGCCGATCGCATCGTGGTGTTGCGCCGCGGCGTCATCGAACAGCAGGGCCGTCCGATCGATCTCTACCGCGATCCCGACAACGCCTTCGTCGCCGGCTTCATCGGCTCGCCGAAGATGAATTTCTTCAAGGGCACCATGCGCCCCGATGGCACGATCGGCCTGGCTGAAACCGCATTCGCGCCCGCCCCGTCGTCCGTGCCCGGCAGCGACCGGGAGGTGACGGTCGGCCTGCGGCCGGAGCATTTCGAGATCGGGGCCGAAGCCGGCGTCGCGCTCACGATGGAGATCGACCTGATCGAGAACCTGGGCGGCAATTCGATCTGGCACGGCCGCTTGTCCAGCGGCGAAAAACTCCTGGTCGAACGCCGCGGCTATCACGATCAGGGCCCGGGCGCTTCCGTGCAGGTTTCCTTCCGGCCTGATGACGCGCTCATCTTCGACCGGGACGGCAGGAGGCTGCGCTAGCATCGCCGGCTCAGCCGGGAACCTTAGCCCAGGGCAGGAAACAGCCAGCCGAGGATCGCCGTCACGGTGAACCCCGCCGCTATGATGACGAGTGCAAATCTGAGGAACGAAGAGCGCTCGTCCTCGCGGGCAGATCGTGGAGCCAGGGCTGCACGGCTTTGAGCGATCATAAGTGATACTCCCCAACATCACTCCTGCACTGAACGCTAGCAACCAAACCCTAACATTGCATTAGACCGCGCTCAGATGAGCGTGCCAATCCGGCCGAGATGTCCGAGGGAGCTGGCGGGGACATAAGGCCCCCGCCAGCTTGCTTGCCCTGGGCTCAGTGCTTCAGCCGGTCGCGCATGGCGTACCACAGCATGCCGAGCACATAGAGCGGTCCGCGCAGCGCCGCTCCGCCCGGGAAGGGCATCGGGTTCAGCCCTTCGAACAGCGCGAAGCGGCTGGTTTCGCCCGATATCGCCTCGACCAGCAGCTTGCCGGCCAGCGTCGACAGGATGACGCCCTTGCCGGAATAGCCATGCGCGAAATAGACCTCGCCGTCGCGGCCGACATGCGGAAAGCGCGACGTGGTCACCGACACCAGGCCGCCCCAGGCATAGTCGATCCGGCGGCCTTTGAGCTGCGGGAAGGTCTGTTCCATATGCGGGCGCACGAAGGCCTGGATGTCGGCGGGCGGGCTCGGCGTGTAGCGCTCGCCGCCGCCGAACAGCAGGCGCCCGTCGGCCGAGAGCCTGTAGTAGTTGACGACGAAACGCGAGTCCGAAACGGCAGCGTTGCTGGGGATGATCTCCCCGGCGTCGGCCAGCGGCTCGGTGGCGACGATATAGTTGCCGACCGGCATGATGCGGCTTTCCACACGCGCATCGATGCCGGCGAGCAGGGAATCGCCGGCCAGCACGGCATGGCGGGCGCGCACCGCGCCCTTTGCCGTCTCGACCCTGATGCCGCCGCGTCGGTCGAGCCGCAGCGCCGGTGAGCCCTCATGGATCGTCACCCCCGCGGCGGCTGCCGCGCGGGCCAGCCCCAGCGTGTAGTTGAGCGGGTGCATGTGGCCGCCCAACGCGTCGAAGAACGCCCCCTTGTAGCGCGAGGCGACCGCGTCGAAGGATTCCGACGCGGACAGGATGCTGGCATGCGGATAGTCCATGACCGTGGCCAGGCATTCGACCTCGCGCTCGAACCAGGCCATGTCGCCGTCGCTGACCGCGCAGACGAGGTGGCCGGTTTTCCTGAGGTCGCAGTCGATGGCATGGCGCTCGATCATCTCGAGCACCAGCCCCCACGCCTCGAAGGCGAGGTCGAACAACGCCTTGGCGCGCTCGCGGCCGTAGAGCTTGACCAGCTCTTCCGCCCCCTTGCGCAGGCCGACGATCATCTGCCCGCCATTGCGCCCGGAGGCGCCCCAGCCGACGCGCCCGCCTTCCAGCAGCACCACCTTCAGTCCGCGCTCCGCTGCGTGCAACGCGGCAGAGAGCCCGGTGCAGCCGCCGCCGACCACGACGAGGTCGGCGTCGACCTCGCCGGCAAGCGCCGCATGCCGTGGCGCCGGGCTGGCCGTCGCCGCGTAATAGGATCGCTCCATATCCAGTCCGGAATTGAAGCCCATGATCACACCCTCCCGAAGAGGTGATCGCGCTCCCAGGTGGTGATGACGCCCTGGAAGTTGTCGAGCTCGACCTGCTTCAGGCGCAGGTAAGCGTCGGTGAAGGCCTTACCGAGCAACCGGCGCACCGGTTCGCAACCATCGAGGCGCGCCAGCGCATCCTCCAGCGTGCGCGGCAGATCGGGCTTGATCGTGTAGGCATTGGCCGGCGCTTCCGCCCGCCGTTCCAGCCCCTCTTCGATGCCGAGATAGCCGCACAGCAACGATCCGGCCATGGCGAGATAGGGATTGGCGTCGGCGCCCGGCAGCCGGTTCTCGACGCGCCGGCCGATGCGTTTCGAGCCCGGTACGCGCAGTCCGCAGGTGCGGTTGTCGCGCGCCCATTCGACATTGTTCGGTGCGCTGAACCCCGGCTTCAGCCGGCGAAACGAATTCACATTGGGTGCGAACAGCGGCATGGCCTGCGGCACATAGGCCTGCAGCCCGCCGATGAACTGCGAGAACAGCGCGCTGTCGCGGTCATCCGCGTCGGCGAACAGGTTGAGACCGCTGGCAGCATCGACCACCGACATGTGCAGGTGCATCGAGCTGCTGGCCTGCTCGGCGATGGGCTTGGCCATGAAGGTCGCCGCCAGCCCGTGCTCGCGCGCCGCCTGGCGCACCAGCCGCTTGAACAGCAGCACCTGGTCGGCCAGCCGCAGCGGATCGCCATGCTTGAAGTTGATCTCGAGCTGGCCGGCGCCGGTTTCGTGGATCATCGTGTCCAGCGGCAGCGCCATCATCTCCGCCCGCTGATAGATCGCGTCGATGACCGGCTGGAATTCGCCGAGCGCTTCCATGTCGTAAGGCGCGGCCGAAGTCTCGGCACGGCCGGAAACACCGACGGGTGCGCCGGGCGGCACATTCGGGTCCGGGTTGGGCGCGGTGAGATAAAATTCCAGTTCCGGCGCCATCACCGGCCGCCAGCCGCGCGTCTCGTAGAGCGCGATCACCGACTTCAGCACCTGTCGCGGCGACGACGGCCACGGCGTGCCGTCCTGGGCAAAGGCATCGCAGAAGACATAAGCTCTTGTTGGGGTTTGGCCGGGTCGGGTTCCCGCCGCCAGGCAAAGGCTGGCGAGGTCGGGCTGGAGCCGCATGTCGGCATCCTGGTAGGCGCTTTCGTCGTCGATGGCGCCGGTGTAGTGGCCGGTCACCGCCACCATGAAGGCGCTGTTCGGCAGCATGATCGCGGCATCGTCGGGCGCCGCCAGCAGTTTCGGTGCAGGCACGATCTTGCCGCGCAGCACACCGTTCATATCAGGTACAAGGCACTCGACTTCCGAGATCGCCTGTTGTTCGAGCCAATTCGCCGTATCAGTCATGTCCCACCACTTCTATGCGCCAATCTGAAATCTTGTCCGAGATCGCGAGCAGGTCGGTGGGCAGAGGGCCGGAGCGGGGGCGCAGGTTGTCGAAGTGCATTGTGCTCTCCTGGGTTGGGTCGGGTTTTGAGATATGCCGGAATCGGTAGCGCGAACTGCGCCGGGATTTGTTGCCATGCCTGCCGCATAGGCCGCAAGCCATGCGCGCATGGCATCGTATGGTGCAGGCGAGCGTCAGCTTCCGGTGATCGGGCTAAAGCAATTCCAGGAAAAGTGTGCAGCGGGTTTCCGTCGGGAATTGCGTAGAAATAAAGAGCTGGAGCGTTCCCGTCAAAAACGGAAACGCTCCAAAGATCGGTGCTTTTGCATCCGCCTTCGTGTCGCCCGCGTTCGAGTAATCGAAACATGAACGGGTGCAGTTCGACGCAACGATGCAGCCTTTCAGGCCGCCACCGGCAGTTCAGGACCCCTTCACGGCCAGGAAGGATATCCATTCTTCGCCATTGCCGGTGTTGACGGCAAACTCGTCCCAGACAACGGCCATGCCGGCGTCTTCGAGGAGCCGCGCGAAGTCGTCGCGGCGCCAAAGGACGGTCTGGTACTCGCCGTTCTTCTCGCCATCGCCGTGGCGCATCGAGACCAGGAAGACGCCGCCGGGCCGCAGGGACTGCGCGACCTTGCCGAGAACCGCTTCGATCTCGGCGCGACGGACATAGAACAGGACGCAGAGCGCGACCACCGCATCATAGGGGCCGCCCAGTTCGTCGGCGACGACGTCGAGAAGATCGGCTTGCTTGCCGCGTGCCGCCTGGATCTCGAGGAAGCGTCGCGTCGCATCGGTGCGCCTTACATGCAGGCCTAGATCTTCCAGAAAGTCTGCTTCGCGTCCGGCGCCGGAACCGATTTCCAGGATCTGACTGTCCGTGCCGACTTCAGCCGCGAGACGCTTCAGCGCTGCCTGGACGCGTTCGATCGGCTCGCTGCCGACGATCTCGTCATACCGGTCCGCGTAGGCTTCATACATATCGATGACCTGGCGGCTCTGCTTCAAGGCTTCCGCGGCGATGGTCATGATGGATACTCCCTCTCAGGCAACAGTTCAGAAAGCGGCGTCGCCGTCGAGCAGGCCGATATCGCGCTTGAGGTAATCCGGCAGGTCGCTGCGGGCGAGCAGGTCCTGTGGGCGTGGCTTGAACGGGGCGAGCAACAGGCGGGCGAGGTGACGGCGAGGCGAAAGGTGCAAGAGCGTGGTCATGGCTAGTTCCTTTCTGTGATCTGATGAAAGGATATTGCTCCTGGCCGCGCTTCATTTCCAATCGAACGTCGCGTATCATGCATGAGGAGGATTGATGCGTCATGAGCTGGAAGCTGCCCCCTCTCGGAGCCGTCCGGGTGTTCGAAGCCGCGGCCAGGCTCGGAAGTTTCACCAAGGCTGCCGACGAGCTCGGCATGACGCAGTCTGCGGCGAGCCACCAGATCAAGCTCCTGGAGGAACGCGCCGGAACGCCGCTTTTCATACGGAAAACAAGGCAGATAGAGCTTACCGAGGCCGGCGCGCGGCTGGCACCCGAGGCCTCGTCGGCCTTCGCGACGCTGGCCGATGCCTGGCTGGCGACGAAGGGTGGGGCGGGCGGCGTTCTCTCCGTCTCGACGATGCAGACCTTCGCGTCGAACTGGCTCGCAGTTCGCCTTGGAACATTCCAGCTGATGCATCCCGAACTTGCCGTGAAGGTCGAGACGTCGCCCCGGCTTGTCGATTTCACCCGCGAGGCGACCGATGTCGGCATCCGCACCGGAAGCGGCAGCTGGCCGGGCCTCACCGCGCACTATCTCTTCAAGGCGGACTATTGTCCGATGATCAGCCCACGCCTTGCGGAAAGTGTCGGCGGCATCCACACGCCGGAAGACCTCTACAAGGTGCCGCTCTGCTGCGCCGACGATCCGTGGTGGAAGATCTGGTTCGAAGCGGCGGGCGTGCCATATGATATCGATCGGGCTATCCATGGGCCGGACCTTGGGTCGCAAGTCTATGACGCGATGGCGGCGATCACCGATCAGGGTGCGGCGATCCTCACGCGGAATCTCTACGGTGCGCTCGTCGCGAAGGGCCAGCTGATCCAGCCTTTCGAGGCGATGGGTTCGGACGGCGACGGCTACTGGCTGGTCTATCTCGAGAGCCGCCGCAACAGCGCACGCATCAAGGTTTTCCGCGACTGGATCCTCAACCAGACCGAGGAAGCCCGAAAGCTGGAAAGCCGTCTGCCTTCTTCCCGTTGATTCTGGCGTCCGTCAGAACCGCGGGTACAGGCCGGTGCTGATCGCCTTCGCCACTGCCGCGGCGCGCGTCTCCACTTCCAGGAACCGCAGCACCGCCGAGACATGGATGCGAACGGTGAAGGGCGAAATGTTGAGCGCGCGGCCGATTTCCTTGTTTGACCGGCCTTCCGCCATCAGGTCGAGTATCTCGCGCTGGCGCGATGTCAACTCGCCCCGGTTGCGGGACGAAGGCGCAGTCGGCCGTCCGGCCGGAGCGCCGGCGACGATCGCCTGCAACGCCTCGGCGATCTCCTCCGGCGTGGCCGACTTGCCGATATGCCCGTCGGCGCCATTGGCGACGACATTGCCGATCATCCTGCGGTCGTCGAGGGAGGAGACGAAGATGATCGAGGCGTACGGAAATTCGCCGCGCAGCCAGCGCGCCGAAAAGACCGGATCGTAATCCGGGCACAGGAAGTCCAGGACGATCAGCTCGGGGTCGACCTCGCGCCGCGCCATCAGGCTTTCCAGGTCGCTGGCAACATAAAGCTCTGCCTGGGGGAACGTGCCTCGCACGATCCGCAGCATCGCTTCCCTGAAGATCGGTTGTCCGTCAGCGACGACTATTCTTTTTGGCGAGGAACGCGCAGAACCCATCATGCTTCTTGATACACCTGCCGGTTCGTCGGAGCTGTTCAATTGACCGACCAGCGGTATCAGACTGCCGTCCCGGCGCGAAGCATTCTCGACTAGCACATGTGGACTAGTCCTGCGCCCCGCAGGGGCCCGCTGCCGGCGTCGGCTTTGGAGTCGGGTGTCCATGTGCGGGTGAAGCCCTGTTCCCGGCACGGGCAATGGTCCGCGCCGTTGAAGCCGATGACAAAGGCCGCTACACCCGCTGCTGCACAGGCATGGCGCCGTCGCTGGCAAGGCTACCGGATGAAGATCGAAGTCACCGACACACCCGATCCTTTGGCGCTCGCGCTGGTCGGCGACAACCTCTCGGCGTTCAATGTCCAGGATGTTGGTCCGGCGGAAAGGCGTGCCCTGGCCGTTCTGGTCCGCGACCGGGGCAAGGTGGCGGCCGGCATCTCGGGCTACACAGCCTGGGGCTGGCTTTACGTGCAGTGGCTGTGGGTGGATGAGAGCCTGCGCGGCCAGAACATGGCTGCGAGGATGCTGCAGGCGGCGGAAGACGAGGCCACGGCGCGCGGCTGCCATGGCGCCTATATCGATACCTTCAATCCGACTGCCCTGAAGGTCTATCAGCGCCAGGGCTATCAACCATTCGGAACGTTGCCGGATTTCCCGAAGGGCCGGACGCGGACGTTCCTGGCGAAGGGGCTCAACCCACTGGAAGCTTAGGCCGCTTCCCCGTCCTACGGAAACGGCTCATTGCTGAATGGGTTAAGCTTGGAGACAGCGGCTCAGGAATTCGGTCATCCCCGACACTCTCCGCTCCCTGTGGTCGCTTCGAGGTCGAGGATGACGGATTTACGCCTTGGCCAGCGATGCGTCCGCGGCCATCAATTCCGGCACGTTCAAGTGTTGCTGGAATCCGAAGCCGTGGGGAATCGGCGGGCGAATTCCTTTTCGTTGCCGGCTGCCAGAAGCTTGGCCTGCTCGACCCAGCGCTCACGCGCGATGCGCCCGTCGAACTGGAGATAATCCTCCACCCGTTTGATGTCGGCCGCCGTCCAGCCCGCGATCTGGGCAAAGGTGGTGATGCCGTGTTCCTTCAGGCGGCGTTGATTGACAGGCCCGATGCCGATCAGGCGACGCAGGTCATCCGGCTTGGCTGATGTCGCCTTTGCCGTCTTGGGTGCGGCCGCTTTTGCGGGGGCTGCTGCCTTGGCCGGCTTGGATGTCGCCGTCTTGGCTGCTGGCGCCTTGGCCGGCTTGGAGGCAACCGCCGCGGCTGGCTTCGCCGCAGCTGCCTTGGCTTGCGCCGGCTTGCTGGAGGTCGCGGCCTTCGTCGGCTGCGACGCCGCCGCCTTGGCTGGCTTGGATGCTACCGCTGTGCTCGGTTTCGACGCGGCTGCCTTCGCCGGTTTAGCCGGGGCTGCGGTCGCCACTTTTGATGCGGCTGCCGTGGCCGGCTTGGATGCTACCGCAGTGGCCGGCTTTGACGCCGCGGCTGGCTTGGATGCTGCCGTCTTGGGTGCAGCCGCTTTTGCCGGCTTGGCTGCAGCTGCCGTGGCTGGCTTCGCCGCTTTGGCTTGCGCCGGCTTGGCGGGGGCCGCGGAAACCGTTGCCGACGAGGCCCGCAGCGGAGCCGCAGAAGACGAGGCGGATTTCGCCTCGCGCAATTGGCGCTCCAGATCGGCGCGCGCGTTGGCGCAGGTTTCCAGATCGCCGGTCAGGCGTTTCGCGTCGGATTTCAACCTGTCGCGCTCGTTGCGGATGCTTTCGAGATCGCCTCGTGCACGCGCAAGCTCATCACGCAGACGCCCCCACAAAAACCAGCCGATCAACAAGCCGACAATGAAAGCCAAGAGCACATAGAAAAAAGTCATTACTTCTCTCCTGCGAGTAATCGTTCCTCAAAAAAGATCTTTGGCACGTCATCCTGCGGCAGAGTGGCCGCAAAAGGAAAGGCGTCCATACTAAAATCTATCAAACCAGAAACTTATAAACCGGAAACTTGGTTCATGTACACGCATGCCTGTTCCTCGGTGTTGCGATGCGGGTTCCCGGCCCTCTTCACTTTCTGCGACTCGATGATCCCGCCGCCATCCACTCGGCTCCGATCGTGCGTGGCTGTCTCTCCGGATCCCTGGAATTCGTGTGAGGCGCGGGCCAGATTAAAACATGATAATTTTACTCCAGTTTGTATTCCCAGAACCGGATTTGCGTTGTAAGGTCGGTGATGTCGCGCAGGTGTGATCCCACCGCGACATCAACGCTCAGCACCTGGCAGTGTCGGTCGCTGTCTTGGGCGGGATCGCCATCGTCCTCAAGGAGATCGGCCGGGCGACGTGGCTATGCATGGATAGGAATGGGCGGCATGATCAACTACAGGCCCTCCGGCGCTCCGGGCGCGCCCTTCGAACACGGCGGATTGACTGGAGAAGCGAGCCACCTCCGCGAGTCCATCGCGGCCCTGGAGACCTCGTTGTCCCGGCTTCACCAGGCCAAGCGCGTCGCCGATGAAAGCTTGCGCCGCGCGCAGGATGCGCCAGGCCCCCATACCTCCGAAAACTCGATCTTCGTGGCGCTGTGGGAATCGCATCTCGGCGACCGGGAGATGCTGTTCTCGGCAATGCGGCAACTCGACCATGCGCGCCAGGCGCTGGACAGCACCGGGATCAGCGAGCGCGACAGGGCCGATTGACCGACAGCAGTTCAACACAAGCGCATCGCAGCCCATCGCCACGTCCGCTTCCCGCAATCCAGACAGTGAGTACGTGATGCATACGGAAACCGAACGTCGACAGGACGAAGCCGAGGCGCGGCTCCGCGCGATGATCCTGAAGGAACTGTGCGAGGCCATGCACGCCACCAATCTGCCGCCGCTGTCGGTGCTGCGGCTGGCGGCGCGCTCGATCGGCTCGATCTACCGGGAGATGGCGGATGCTCATCTCGGCTTCGACCGTTGCGCATGCGGCTGGCGACCGCACACGACGGATGTGGAGCTTCTCTGCATGGCGTTGATGACTGCCTGCACGCAGCGTCGAACGGCCGATCTGCGGCTGATGCGCGTCGAGGGCAATGCGTGAGGATGGAGCTATCGACTCTCCAAGCAACGAACCCCCACCCCTAACCCCTCCCCTCAAGGGGGAGGGGAACTTGGCGTGCGGCAGCTCTCCCTCCCCCTTGAGGGGAGGGGTTAGGGGTGGGGGTACTCGACGGGCTCGATGTCGCAGAACTCAGCCGCCCCCGACCGCTTCCCTTCGATCGCTCCGCGCCCGAGGATGACGGCGCTCCTGGTCTAGCCGGCGATGCGGCCGCCGGTCATCGGTTGGGGTACGCCGGTGGTGCTGGGGAAGCTGATCGGCAGGCCGCGCAGCGCCCGCACCGCCAGGAAGGCGAAACACTCGGCCTCGACGGCATCGCCGCGCCAGCCGAGCGTGTCGGCGGAAACCGCATCGACGCCCGCCCTTTGTTTCAGCATGGCCATGAATGTCGGATTGTGGCGCCCGCCGCCCGACACGAACAGCGACTTCGGCCGCCGTGGCAGAAGGTCCAGCGCCTTGCCGACACAGGCCGCGCTGAAGGCGGTGAGCAGGGCGGCGCCGTCTTCGTTGCCCAGGCCGTCGGCCATGGCGGCGGTGAAGTCGAAACGGTCGAGCGACTTCGGATAGGGTGCGGCGAGATAAGGATGCTCGAGCAGCTTCGCAAGCCGCGCCTCGTCCACCTTGCCTTTGGCGGCAAGCGCGCCGTCGCGGTCCATCTCGCCCAGCCCGCGTGCCTTGATGAAATCGTTGATCGGCGCATTGGCCGGCCCGGTGTCGAAGGCGACGATATCGCCCTTGCCGTCCCACCAGGTGACATTGCCGACACCGCCGAGATTGAGGATGGCGCTGTCGCCGCTGGCGCCGGCCGTACCTAACAAGGCCGCGTGGTAGGCGGCTGCCAGCGGTGCGCCCTGGCCACCGGCACGGACGTCGGTGGTGCGGAAATCATGGACCACCTTGGTGCCGAGGATGGCGTGCATCAGGGCGCCGTCGCCAAGCTGGCGCGTATCGCCGAGGCGGCCCTTTTGCGGACCGCGATGCAGCACGGTCTGGCCATGGAAGCCGACCGCGCCGATATCGGCCATGTCCATGCCTGCCTGCTCAACCACCTGCTTCACCGCGGCCGACTGGGCGCGGGTGAGCGCTTCTTCGGCCTCGGCAAAGATGGCAGGTTCCGGTCCTTCGAAATTCCAGACGCGGGCGGCGGCCTGCGCTTCCTCCAGCATGGTGCGGATCGACGGCGCATAGGGGACCAGCGCATAGGCGCCGAAGGTCTCGATCGTCTCACCGTCGGTCTTGAGCAGCGCAACGTCGATATTGCCGTCGAGCACGGTTCCGGTCATCAGCCCGACCGACCAGAGAGGGGTCATTCTTGTGCTCCATTTATGAAGTCGCCGACGTGGCGGCGAAGGTCTGCGATGCCGCTGTCGAAATGGCGGGTGGGGTGGATGCGGTTGGTTAGCAGGGTCCAGGCGTGACCGGCGTCGAAATCGATCCACAGTCCGGTTCCGGTGAAGCCGGTGTGCCCGATGGTGGCGGCGCTGCAATGCTCGCCGCCCGACCAGCCGTCATAGGCATGTTCCCAGCCATGCGTGCGCTTGTCGGAGAGCGGCGCGCGCATCAGGGTGATGGCTTCGTGCGAAGCGCCGGTGCCGTCGAGCAGGCCCTGCGCGAAGTCGAGCACGGCGGCGGCGGTGCCGAACAGCCCGGCATGGCCGGCCCCCTGCAGTGCCGAACAATTGTCGTCATGCACCTCGCCGCTCAGGACGCGGTGGCGCCAGGTGCAGTCCTCGGTCGCGGCCGACTGTTCGGGGGCGGCCGAGAAGGCGAAGCCCGGGCCGGCGTCCATCGCGCGGATCGTCTGGCCCGACAGGCGCTCCATGGCGAAGCCCAGCAGGATGAAGTTGATGTCGGAATAGACCGATGCGCTCCTGTGCCATTCGCGCTGCAGCACGAAAGCCCGCAAAAGGTCCGGGTCGCGGCCATAGGTGTAGATCGGCGCCACGGCGGGGAAGGGCGTCTGGTGCCCGAGGCATTGGCGAAAGGTGACCTGCCGCTCCCAGCAATCGGCATCGTATTGGCGCAGGTCCGGCAGGGCCGTGGTCAACGGCGCATCGAGGTCGATGATGCCGGTCTCCGCGAGCGCCAATATGCGCGGCGTGGTGAAGATGACCTTGGTGAGCGAGGCGAGGTCGAACCAGGTGTCCTCGCGCATCGCGCGTTCGGACGGCACGCGCTGCGCGAGCCCCGTGGCGCGGGTGAGCCGCTGGCCGTTGCGCGTCACCAGCCCCAGCACGCCTCCCGGGATGTGGTTCGTTTCCACCGCCTGCCGCAGCGGGCCAAAGGCCCGGTCGAAACGCCGCTGGAGGTCGTCGGTCCTCATCCTTGCAATTCTCCCTCGGCGCGCACCTTGTGGTCGTGCCCGAACTGAAGCCAGTTCGCCGGCGCCGGTTCATAACCGAGCGGCCGGACCAGCGAAGGCACCTGCCTTGTGTCCAGCTCGAAATGCTGCCGGCGCCGGTCGATCGTCGGCACCGCCTCGATCAGCTTCCTGGTGTAGGGATGCCGGGGGTTCGACAGCACCGATCTGGCGTCGCCGATCTCGACGATCTGGCCGGCGAACATCACGGCGACACGATGTGCGATCCGTTCCACCACCGCCATGTCGTGCGAAATGAACAGATAGGCAAGACCGTATTCGCGCTGCAGGTCGACCAGAAGTTCGAGCACGCGCGCCTGCACCGACACGTCGAGCGCCGATACCGCCTCGTCCAGCACCACGACGGAAGGGTTCAGCATCAGCGAGCGCGCAATGCACAGCCGCTGGCGCTGGCCGCCGGAGAACTGGTGCGGGTAGCGCGTCAGGCTGTCCTGCGGCAGGCCGACGCGCTTCAGCAGCGCCGCCATCCTGTCGCGCACCGTGGCGTCGATACGCTGGCCGGCGGCGATCACCGGCTCGGCCAGGATCTGCTCGACGCTAAGGCGTGGGTTGAGCGAGGCATAGGGGTTCTGGAACACCATCTGCACCGGCAGGCGGCTTTGCCTGGCCGCATGCGCGTCGACGGTGAAGGCGCCGCGCGTCGGCGAGACGAGGCCGAGAACGGCGCGCGCCGTGGTCGATTTGCCCGAACCGCTTTCGCCGACGATCGCCAGCGTCTCGCCCGCCATCAGCTCGAAGCCGACGCCGTCCACCGCATGCACCGCGCCGAAGGGCCGGCCGAGCCAGCCGCTCTTCATGGGGTAGCGCACGACGAGGTCGTCGACCTTTAGCGTCGGTTTGGGCAGCGTCGGCCTGGCCGCTTCGGATTTCTCCTCGGCTTGCGTGCGCGTGCCATCCGTCCGCGCCGCGCTGCCGCCGGAAAAATGCGGCACGGCGTGTAGCAGATGTTTCGTATAAGGGTGCTGGGGATGGTCGAGGATCTGGCTCAACTCGCCCTGTTCGACGGCGCGGCCATCCTGCATCACCATCACGCGGTCGGCGATGCCGGCCACCAGCCCGATATCGTGGCTGATGAAGATCATCGACATGCCGGTTTCGCGTCTGAGCTCCGCCAGCAGCGCCATGATCTGCGCCTGCACCGTGACGTCGAGCGCGGTGGTCGGTTCGTCGGCGATCAGCAGGCGCGGGTTGCAGGCCAGCGCCATGGCAATCATCACCCGCTGCAGCATGCCGCCGGAAAGCTGGTCCGGCGTCGCCGCCAGCCGGCGCTCGGCATCGGGGATGCGGACACGCTCCAGCGCTTCACGCGCCGCTTCCTTGGCCTGCCTGCCGGTCAGGCCGCGATGCAGCTGGAACGCCTCCTCGATCTGGCTGCCGATGGTGAGCACAGGGTTCAGCGAGGTCATCGGCTCCTGGAAAATGACGCCGATTTCGGCGCCGCGGATCCTGGTCAATTCGCGCGTGTCGGCGGTGCCGATATCGATGACGCTGCCGTCGGCGCGCGTGAGCTCGATCGAGCCGCTGGCGATGCGCCCGCCGGCATAGTCGATCAGCCGGTTGGTCGAGAGCGCGGTGACGGATTTGCCCGAGCCGCTTTCACCGACGATGGCCAGCACTTCGCCTACACCGAGCTCGAAGCTAACGCCGTGCACGACTTCCTTGGCATCGCTGCCGCGGCCGAAACTCACATGCAGGTCGCGGACCGAAAGGATCGGTTTCGTCTGCGCCATCCTCACGCCCTCCTCGTCTTGGGGTCGAGGATGTCGCGCAGCGCGTCCCCCAGCAGGTTGAAGCCGAGGATGGAGAGCATGATCGCCAGCGCCGGGAAGGCGAGCAGCCAGGGCGCCTGCTCCATCAGGTTGCGGCTGTCGCTCAGCATCAGGCCGAGCGACGAGGTTGGCGGCTGGGTGCCGAGGCCGAGGAAGGAGAGGCCGGCCTCGGTCAGCAGCGCCCAGGCCAGCGCCAGCGTCACCTGCACGGTCAGCGGCGCGACGAGATTGAGCAGCAGGTGCCGGGTTAGGATGTAGAAGCGGCTCGAGCCGAAGGTGCGCGCCGCGTCGACGAAGTCGCGTGTCTTGAGCGACAAAGCGGGGCCGCGCACGACGCGCGTGAAGATCGGCGTATAGACGATGGCGATCGCCATCACGCTGGTCCAGGTGCCGGGGCCGATGATCGTCACCACCAGCAGCGCCAGCAGGATCGCCGGGAAAGCCAGCAGCACATCCATCAGCCGCATCAGGATCGTGTCCCAGCGCCTGCCGTACCAGGCTGCCGTCAGGCCGAGCACGGTGCCGGCGAGCGCAGCCGCGGCGACCGAGAAGAAGGCGACGGTGAAGGACTGGCCGACGCCTTTCATGAGACGGCTGGCGACGTCGCGGCCGAACAAATCTGTACCCATCCAGTGCGAGGCCGAGGGTCCGTGCAGCCGCACGATGCGGTACTGCATCAGCGGATCGTGCGGGGTGAGGCCGAACGCGCCGAGCAGGGCGATGACGAGATAGACGAGCACGATCACGCCGCCGATGCGGCCGCTCGGATGGGCGAAGACGGCCTTGACCATGCCCATCACCGGCCCTCCAGGCGGATGCGTGGGTCAAGCGCCACATAGGCGAGGTCGACCAGAAGGTTCACGATCATGAAGTTGAGGGCGACGAACAGCACCGAACCCTGCACCAGCGCATAGTCGCGCTGCTGGATCGCCTCCAGCACCATGCGGCCGAGGCCGGGCAGCGCGTAGATCTGTTCGACGATGACCGCCCCACCGAGCAGGTAGCCGAATTCGATGCCGCTCAGCGTCACCACCGGCACCAGCGCATTCGGCAAGGCGTGCCGCCAGATCACGCGCCGCTCCGGCGTGCCCTTGGCGCGTGCCGTGCGTACATAGTCGTCGCTCAGCACGTCGAGCATGGCCGAACGCGACACGCGTGTCACCGACGCCGCGAAGGCGCAGCCCAGCGTGATCGCCGGCAGGATCATCTGGCCGAGGTTCTGCAGCGGATCCTGCCACAGCGGCGTGAAGGCGCCCATCGTCGGCAGCACGCCGAAGCCCGCCGACAGGATGTAGATGAGCACCAGGCCGACGACGAAGCTCGGCGTCGACTGGCCGATCATCGCGGCGACGCGCACCGAAAGATCGGCCGGGCGCTCGTTGCGCGTGGCCGCGAAGACGCCGGCCGGCACGCCGATCGCCAGCGCGATCAGCATCGACAGCAGCGCCAGCTCCAGCGTCAGCGGAAAATGCTCGAGGATGACCCCCAGCACCGGCTTGCCGTAGGTCGCCGAGATGCCGAGGTTGCCGGAGAACAGGCCGGTGAACCAGTGCCAGTACTGCACCGGCCAGGGTTGGTCGATGCCGAAATAGACGGCGAGCGATTCACGCTGCTGCGGCGTCAGCAGGCCGGCCTCGGTGCCCAGCATCGCCGTGATTGCATCGCCCGGCACGAGGCGGATGGCGACGAAGACCACGATCGAGACCCCGATCAGGACCAGGGGAAAGGCTGCAAGGCGCCGTATCAGATAGTTCACGGGATGCCCCTGTATCGACTTTGGAACCGGGCCCCTTTGCCGGGAGCATCGGTGTCGAGGTGGTGGATGCCTCTGGGGCGGTCGCGGGGGAGGGCTGTCGCATGTGGCGTTGCAACACCCCCTCTCCGTCTCGGGCTTCGCCCGATCCACCTCTCCCCCGCTTCACGGGGGCGAGGAACCCCAAGCTGGATAGATGCCGGCGCCGCAACTGCGGTTCCTCGCCCCTGCCGAAGGCGGGGGAGAGGTGGATCGCCCGCAGGGCGAGACGGAGAGGGGGAACTCATACGCGATTGCCTTGATGAAATGGGGAGAGGTGCGTCGCCCACGGCGGCTTCACCGCCGCCAGTGCGAGGCGGAGAGGGCAAAGGAGAGGAGGTACGCGCCTCCTCACCCGATTGCCCTTCCCGCTGCCGGCGATCATTCTCCGATGGTCACCTTGCCGAGACTGGCCAGCGAGCCGGTCGGCATCGGCACGAAGCCCTTCACGTTCTTCTGCTGCGCCGTGTAGCCATAGGAGGTGTAGAGCCATACCCAGGGCGACTTCTCGGCGAGCTGCTTCTCGAAGTCGGTGAAGATCGCCTTGCGCTTGTCGCGGTCGGTCTCGGCCCGGCCTTCCTGCAGCGCCTTGTCCAGCGCATCGTCGGCGAAGTTGGAGACCTTCTGCAGATTGCCGTTCTTCGTCCAGTAGCGGTTGTACATGGTGTAGGGGTCGGGCCGTCCGCCGTTCAGCGCCACGGCCATGTCGAAGTCGCCCTTCAGCCAGGTGTCGACATAGACGTTGAGCTCCATCATCTTGATGTCGAGCTTCACGCCGATTTCGGCGAGCTGCGACTGCAGCACCTGCGCTTCGGCCGCTGCCGTCGGCGGCTCGCCTGTGGCGGCGATCACCGTCGCGGTGAAGCCATCGGCCATGCCAGCGTCGGCCATCAGCTTCTTGGCCTTCTCGACGTCGCGCTGGTAGCAGAACAGCGAGTTCGGGTCGGACGCGAAGAAGGGCATGGTCAGCGGGCCGGTCACCTTGCCTTCGCCGAGCGAGGCCGTGTCGAGCACCGCCTGCCGGTCGATGGCGCAGGAGATCGCCTGGCGCACGGCAAGCTCGTTCATCGGCTTGCGCGCCGGGTTGAGCTGCAGCACGTGATAGGCCAGCACCGGCGCGCGGTTGAGCTGGAGCTTGGGCTCGTTCGGCACCAGCGTGGCGATCAGCGGGTCGTTGAGCAGCGCGAAGTCGATCTGTCCGGTGCGCATCGCCGCCAGGATGGCGGTCTCGTCCGGCAGCACGCTGATCTCGATGCCTTCGAGCCCCGTCGGGCCGCCGGCCCAATCCTTGTTGGCCACCAGCACTTCCTTGGAGTTCGGGTCCCAGCGTTCCAGCTTGAACGGACCGGAACCGACCGCCTTGGTGCCGATGGTACCGGCCTGGATTTCGCTGGCCGGGACGATCGCCGAATTGGTGTCGGTCATCGCCGTCAGGATCGGCGCATCGGGCTGCGACAGCTTGAAGACGACGGTCTCGGCATCCGGCGTTTCGATGCTGGCGATCGACAGATAGTTGGCGCGGTTGGCCGCGCCCGTCTTCTCGTCGAGGATGCGCTCGAAGGATGCCTTCACATCCGCCGGCGTGACGGCTGCGCCGTTCTGGAATTTCGCCTTGGGGTCGAGCTTGAACGTCAGCTCCTTGGCGTCGGCGGAGAATTGCCAGCTCTTGGCGATGCCCGGCACGATCTGCAGGTCGGCATCGAGCCGCACCAGCGGCTCGTAGATGAGTTCGAGCAGGCGCAACGACGAGAACGCGGTCTGCTTGTGCGGGTCGAGCCCGGTCGCATCCTGCGCCCAGGCCATGCGCAG
Source organism: Mesorhizobium sp. NPDC059054 (assembly GCF_042739215.1). Lineage (NCBI taxonomy): Bacteria > Pseudomonadati > Pseudomonadota > Alphaproteobacteria > Hyphomicrobiales > Phyllobacteriaceae > Mesorhizobium > Mesorhizobium sp. NPDC059054. Next base: position 14,312 of record NZ_JBHYHV010000003.1, on the reverse strand, counting down.
CTTGGCCGCGTCGGCGGTGCCGGCAAGAGCCGTCGCGCTCAGCATTGCAGCCATGGCCAGACCTGTGAGGCGCGTTAGAGCGGAACCGACATTCAGCTCTAACGCTTTGTTTTGCCGCATGATCTTTGTCCGAAAAGTCTGCAACTTTTCGGGATCATGCGTTAGTCGATTGCTCATGTCATCCTCCCTTGTCGTTCTTGTTGGCCGATCTTCTTGCCCGCCCCTACATGGGCGAGACCCCGTTGTGCTCGATCGCTTTTCGCAGGAAGCCCCCCGCACCTTCCAGCGCAAACCGCGCCTCGGCAGGGTTCATCCCCGTCATTGTGACGAGGATCGCCAGTTTCACGTCATTGTGGGTCTGGGCAAGGGCTGCTTCGGCCTCTTCCAGCGTACAGTCGGTCGCCTGCATGACGATGCGCGCGGCACGCGCCACCAGCTTCTTGTTGGACGCTTTGAGGTCGACCATCAGGTTCTGGTAGGTCTTGCCGATCTTCACCATGCTGGCGGTGGTCAGCATGTTCAGCACCAGCTTTTCGGCGGTGCCGGATTTCATGCGGGTGGAACCCGTCAGCACTTCCGGGCCGACGACCGGCGAGATGGCGATGTCGGCGATCGCCGCGATCGCCGAATGCGGATTGCAGGACAGCGCGACGGTGGTCGCGCCGACTTTCCGGGCATGGTTCAGCCCGCCGATGACGTAGGGCGTGCGCCCGCTCGCGGCGATGCCCACCACGACATCCTTGTCGGTGAGGCCGATCTCGGCGAGCGCCTCGGCCCCCCTGGCCTGGCTGTCCTCCGCGCCCTCGGTTGCCTTCAGCAGAGCGTCGTAGCCGCCGGCGATCAGCCCGACCACCATGGTCGGCGGCACGCGGAAGGTGGGCGGGCATTCGGAAGCGTCCAGCACGCCGATGCGGCCGCTGGTGCCGGCGCCCATATAGACGAGGCGGCCGCCCTTGGCGAAGGCTTCGGCGATGCGGTCCACGCAGGCGGCGATCTCGGGGATCACCTTCTCGACCGCGTAGGCCACGCCCTTGTCTTCGTCATTGATCCTGCGCAGGATCTCGGCCGTCGGTAGGAGATCCATGTCCATGGTGCGTGGGTTCCGTTCCTCGGAAACCAGCCGCTCCAGCTCCGTTATCAAGCCTTTTTCAGACACGGCTTTCACCCTTGCATTGCTCATATCGGGAAATACCGGTCCGGTAGCATCCCGTTAACCATTTAGAATGCATTATTCCTTTGTGTCAATGCGGATTGGAATTGAATATTCCTATCTTGGAGCCGGCTTGGCTCGCAGCGCGTTCACCAGCGCAGACAGTGCTGCAGGCTGATGGTGGCGACTGGGATAATACATGAAGAAACCGGGAATTGGCGGCGTCCAGTCTTCCAGGACGCGGACAAGCCGGCCGTCGGCGATGTCTTCAGCGACCTGCTCCTCATAGACGAGACCGAGACCGACGCCGGCAAGCGCCGCCTGGATCACCAGATGGGTGTCGTCGATGACAAGCGGTCCGTTCACGCCGATCGTCACCGACTTTCGCCCGCGCTCGAACTCCCATCGATATGGACCGCCGGGAAGACGCAGGGTGATGCATCGATGATCGTCGAGATCCTTCGGCTCCCGCGGAATGGAACGGGACGAGAAATAGCCGGGCGATCCTACCACGGCCAATCGCAAATCCGGCGAGACACGCACTGCGATCATGTCCTTTTGGATGTATTCGCCGAGCTGGATGCCGGCATCGAACTCGCCGGCAACGAGGTCGACGGGGCCGGTGACGGTGACCACATCCAGAACGACGTCGGGATAGGCCTCGGCAAATGACGCAAGCCGCGGCAACATCACCATCACGGCGGCCGAGCGCGACATCACAATCCGAAGGCGGCCGGCGGGCCGGTGCCGAACGCTTTGGGCCCTGTGCAGGGCTTCGGCGATTTGCTCCAGCGCCGGAGACAGATCCTGGAGGAGCGCTGACCCGGCGGCGGTCGGGGCAACGCTCTTCGTCGTCCGGGCGAGAAGCCGCAATTCGAGCCGCTGCTCTAGTCCCCGGATCGTGTGGCTGAGGGCAGACTGGGAGACACCCAGCTTTGCCGCAGCCCGGGTGAAGCTTCGTTCGCGGGCGACCATCGCAAATGCGGCGAGTTCGTTCAGTTCGTTTCTCATGATTTATGAATATCGCTCATGAAGTTATCTCAAACAACATGGCTACACTCATAAATTGCCCTGTCCTAGATTGGTGGACAACGAGACGCTAACCGCGATCGGCGAGCACGCCCGACGCGCCGCACGGGATGGCTGGGGTCGCGTGGATCAATTCAACAGTTCATCAGGAAAACCATGGATACGGATGTCTCCGCATTGCGCGCGCTGGCGCAGACCTACTTCGACGCCGCTTATGAAATGGATGCCGAGAAATTCGCATCCATACTTCATCCCTCGAGCTCCGTGACGAAGATCGGCGAAGACGGCGGCGTGAGCGTGACGCCGATCGCGACGTGGCTGGCAGCCGTCCGCGGCGCGAAAGCTCCAAAAGAACAGGGCTTCGATCGCGACGACCACATATTGTCGATCGATGTCGAGAACGAGCTCGCGCTGATGAAGGTGAAATTGCAGGTCCCGCCCCGCGTCTTCACGGATATGCTGTCATGCCTGAAGGTTCACGGAACGTGGAAGATCGTCCAGAAAGTGATGACTTCGAACGTTTGAACAAAGTGCCAATTGTCAACGTCTGGCGCGCTGCCTCGCCAGGATGATGGCGCCCGATACGGCGTCGCCGTCCGCCGGCTTCAGCCGCCGCCGCACATCCGGCGCCAGCCAGGGCTCCAGCGGACTGGAGAGGCCGCCTAGCAGCGTCACACGCGGGGCGCCCTTCTCGAACAGCGCGCGCACCAGCGTGTCGATATGTTCGGCCGCTGCCTGCACGATGCGCCGCCCGGCGGCATCGCCCTGGTCGGCGTGGCGCATCACCGTCGGGGCGAGGGCGGCGTAGTCGGTGGCGGTGGCGCGGTCCATCCAGGCCACCGCTTCCATCGGATCGTCCTGGAACCGATGCATGATCTCGGAGAGCAGTGCGGAACGGTCATGTCGCCCGTCATGCGCGCGCAGCGCAAGCTGCACCGCCTTCAGTCCGAGATCGGCGCCGCTGCCTTCGTCCGAGATCGGAAAGCCGTAGCCGCCGACGCGCAAAGGCTGACCCTCGACGAAGCCGAGGCCGATCGACCCGGTGCCGGCGATGACGATGGCGCCGTCGAGACCGGAATGCGCGCCGAGGCAGGCACCCATGCCGTCGCTGGTGAAGTCGATGTCGAGAAAGGGGTGTTCGATCGCCTGCAAGGCTTCGAGCGCTCCCTTGCGGCCGATGCCGGCCAGGCCGATGCCGGCTGCTGTGCGCTTGAATTCGGCAGCGCCGAAGCCGGCTTCCTCCGCGGCCGCCTCGTAGGCACGGGTGATCGACGCCCAGGCCGTGTCGATGCCGAGACGCGTCGTCGCGGGCCCGGAAAGACCCTGGCCGAGGATAGTGCCGGCCTCGTCCTCGATGCGGGCACGGCAGCCGGTGCCGCCGCCGTCGACGCCGAGATAGAAGAGCGGGGCGGTTTTCATTCGCGGAACCGCTCGATGGTGGCGCCGCACATGCGCAGCTTGCGGTCGAGGCTCTCATAGCCGCGGTCGAGATGGTAGACGCGGTTGACGATGCTTTCGCCCTCGGCGACCAGCGCCGCCAGCACCAGCGAAACCGAGGCGCGCAGGTCGGTCGCCATCACCTGCGCGCCGCGCAGGGGCGTGCCGCCGCGCACCAGCGCCGAGGTTCCCTGCAAGGTGATGTTGGCGCCCAGCCGCATCAGCTCCGGCACATGCATGAAGCGGTTTTCGAACACGGTCTCGCGCAGCAGCGAAGCACCCGGCGCGCAGCACATCAGCGCCATGAACTGCGCCTGCAAATCGGTCGGAAAGCCGGGATAGGGCTCGGTCGTGGCATCGACGGCGCGCAGCGGTCCGTCGCGCGAGACGATCAGGCCGCGGTCGCCGGGCCAGACGCTGACGCCGGTCGCTTCGAGGATCTGCACCACCGAGGCGAGATGCTCCAGCCGCGCATGCGTCAGCTCCAGCTGACCGCCGGTGATCGCGGCGGCAATGGCATAGGTGCCCGCTTCGATGCGGTCTGGGATGGTGTGATGCGTCGTCGCGCGCCAGGCCGTGCCGCCCTGGACCAGGATGCGATGGGTTCCGGCGCCCTCGATCGTCGCGCCCATCGCGTTCAGGCAGGCCGCGAGGTCGGCCACTTCCGGTTCGCGGGCGGCATTGACGATCTCGGTTTCGCCTTTGGCTGCCGTTGCCGCCATCATCGCCGTCTCGGTGGCGCCAACGGAGGGCGAGCCCAGCACGATGCGCGCGCCGGTCAGGCCGCTTGGCGCGTTGGCGACGATCGAGCCGCCCTGGATGCCGATGTCGGCGCCGAGCTGAGCGAGCGCCTTGATATGCATGTCGACCGGCCGTGCACCGATGGCGCAGCCGCCCGGAAGCGACACCTGCGCCTGGCCGAAACGCGCCAGCAGCGGCCCCAGCACCAGCACCGTGGCGCGCATCTTGCGCACCGTGTCATAGGTCGTCTCCCTGGAGACCACGGCACCTGTCTCGATCGTCACGGCATGCGCCGAGCGGCTGATCTCGGCGCCGTGCTGGGTGATCACGCTCAGCATGTTGTCGACGTCGCTGACTGCCGGCAGGTTGGTCAGTTCGAGCGGATGGGGGCTGAGCAGCGATGCCGCGATCTGCGGCAGCGCCGCATTCTTCGCGCCGGAGATCGCGACCGCGCCCTGCAGCCGCTGCCCGCCGACGATGCGCAATCTGTCCATGGTTCAGGATCCATTCCGGCCGCCGTCGAACCGGCAGGGCCGATGCGAGAGTTGACCCGGATATTCTTCCCTGTCAACCTGCATTGGAATATTCTATTCCTGATCCAGATCGGGCGAAACATGTCCGGATCGGGACGGAAGAGGCAGGTCCTATGTCGGTTCTCACGAAGATCCACGCCACGCTCGACACCATGGCGCCGGCCGACCGGCAGATCGGCCAGTTCATCGTCGACAATCCCGACGAGATGCTGCAGCTGTCGTCCGCCGCGCTCGCCGAACAGACCGGCCGCAGCCAATCCAGCGTGGTCAAGTTCTCGCAGAAACTCGGCTATGCCACCTACCAGCAGCTGAAGCTGGCCGTCAGCGAGGCCAAGACCAAGCAATGGCAGGCCCCCGTCGGCATGGTGCATGGCTCGATCGAGCGCGGCGACGGCTACATGACCGTCCTGCAGAAGCTGGTCGCCAGCAAGTTCGCCTCCATGCAGCAGACCACGTCGATCAACACCGAACAGACCATCGGCGAAGTGCTCGACCGGCTGGACAAGGCCGATCGCATCCACCTCGCCGGCGTCAGTGCTTCAGCCCTGGTGGCGCGCGACTTCGCCATCAAGCTGATGAAGCTCGGCCGCAACGTGCTGCATGACAGCGACAGCCATGTGCAACTGGCCAGCGCTTCGTCGCTCGGCCCGAGAGACGTCCTGTTCGCGCTCTCCCACTCCGGCACCAGCATCGAGACGCTGCGCATCGCCGAGCAGGCCAGGGCGCGGGGTGCTGCGGTCGTCGTCATGACATCGCTGAAAAACAATCCCCTCAGCCGTATCGCCGACCTCGTGCTTTATTCGGTGGGCGACGATGACGGCGTGCGCTCCTCCGCCATCTCGGCGCGCGATGCCCAGCTGGCGCTGACCGACCTGCTGTTCATTCTGCTGGTGCAGCGCCAGCCGGACGCCAACGAGCACATCCGCGACAGCGAGGCTGCCGTATCGGCATTGAAGCAGGCCTAGCGAAAACGGCCGGGCTCGGCAAAAAAAAGCGCCGTTCGGATGACCGAACGGCGCAGTCGGGAGTATTTCAATGAAGACCCATACCAACGGCCCTGGCCGAGGTTGGTTCAAAAATCCCGCTTCGCGTGCCCGACCGCACGGTCATGTCTCGATCGCCTTCGCACGCGATCGCATCGGCGGTCATGCTGGATCTGGACCGTTTCGCCTTTGTCAGCGTTCCGGAATGGATCCCCGACACTCTTCGGTCGCTCCGCTCCCTGCGAGGTCGAGGATGACGAAGTTCCTATGCCTGGCCCAAATCGCGGACGCTGGCGTCAGCAACACCTGGAAACGCAGACGCGCACCAACACCGGCTAGGAACGTCGGCGTCGTCATCAATGTTGGAGATTGGCCGAGTCGCCCCTCACAACCGTCATCCTCGACCTCGTGAGCGACCGAAGGGAGCGGAGAGTGTCGGGGATCCATTCCGGAACGCTGAAGGAATGGCATGAACGCCGGTGCCGGCTACAGCCCGGGCGGCCGCCACAGAAGCGCGGACAGCGTCGCGAGGCAGAGAGCGGCAAAGACCAGGACGGTGTTGACCGCGTGCGAATACTCCCATTGCCGCCTGAGCAGTTGCCAGTTCGCTGGAACGGTCGTCCAGTTCTGCGTGGCCTGATTGGCGGGCAATGTCCAAAGCACGAAGATGACGAGCATCAGCACAAAGCAGAGCGCTGCCAGGAGCGCCGCCCAGAATGGCCCGCCTTGCGAGCGGACACAGATCGCGAGCAGGACGTTCATGGCAAGCGCGCCAGGCCAGAGTAGGCCGAGAATCGCCCATCCGTAATAAATGCCCTGGACGGTGAAATACGCGGTCTGCGGCAGGCCGATCTTGTTCGGCAGCGCGGCGAGGTGTGCTCCGGCGGGGACGAGTGCAAGGGCCGAAAGGACGATGGCAAGAAACTGGATGATCTTGGTCACGGTGATCATCTCGGCACCACCGTCGCACGGATGGCGAACTGTGCCAGATCGCGCATCGTTTCTCTATCCGGATTTCTCTATCTGGCCAGCGCGGCGAATTCCCGGGCACGGGCGCGAAGCGACATCTTCATGCGTCGCTCGCCCCGCACGCCGGCGGCGTACAGGGCCATCACCGAATGAGCGAGATTGGCGCCTTCCTCGGAGTGCTTGGATACGCCTTGCCGCCGGCACGCCTCGTCATAGACATGCGAAAGAAACGCCAGGTCTTCAGGGTACGCAATGCCACGCCGTGTCCCGTGATGAATGCCCATCCTGGGCTCCTCGGGTTGGGGGTCTGTTCTCGGATTCCCTGAACTGCAGGATAACCCCGCCGGGGTGGTTGCCCGCCCTCACGATATGTTGCGGCCTACGGCTTTCGTGAGCCTCACAGCGAATTTGGCTGCACAAGCAGCAACTAACGCGCTGGAAAAGAGTGATTGAGCCTTGGTCAGGAGCAGCGCCGTTTGTTGAAAACCGCAGGCCGCTTGGCCGTCAGCGGCGCGAAGGCGGCAAATTAAGCAAAGATGGACATCCGGAGAAAAACACCTTTCCGCGACGGGCCTTGGGTGTTATTTTAGAGACAACGAATTTATCGCAAGGACCTCATAATAGAGGACTTATGATGTCTTCCGAGAGTAAGGATATCGTTCTGTGTGATGCAATCGAACATGTATTGCATAGAAAAGTATCAGCTCAGGAAAATGCGTTAAACTGCCTTAATATCAACAAGCTTCTTCATGTCATCTCCGAGTATCATGAAAGAACCGGGATCGAGATCGACGTCAACTCCGTCTATATGACGCCGGAGATAGGCAAATTCGCCAATGCCGGGCGTCGAAACGAGCCGGCACGACTTCCCAAGATCATAAAGCTCCGCGACGGCGATCCATCCTGTCCGGTCTTCTTTTTCGCCGGCGGAGCAAGCTGCCTGTTCGAGATCAAGGATGTGTTGCAGGGCTTCCTGCACCACGGCGCGCTTTACGGGATTCGCCTGTCCGACTTCCCGGCGGCAAATCCTGCACGGGTCTCCGATGAGGTCGACTCGTGCATCACGGCATTGGCCGAGAGAGGGTTCAGGCCCCCGTTCCGGCTTGTCGGATATTCCTTTGGCGGGGTTTTCGCCCTGGAACTCGCCCGCGCGCTCACCCGGCGAGGTCAGGCCGTCGACTTCGTGGCCATGATCGATACGCCGACGAGCGAACACGCGTGGCCGCTGTCCGTCTGGTTCGACTATCACGTCGACAGGCTGACCCGTCGCCTGAAGCGGCCTCCCGGGCCCGCCGCGCAGCGAGGCGGTGGGCATCAGCCGGGCCGGTCGCCGGTGGCAAGGCTGTGGAAGCCGTTCAACAGGCTGCTGTTCCGCTTCAGAAGCCCGCTCGCGGAGCACTATCCGACAATGGCGCCGCAATGGGCCGGAAATTATCCGCCAGTCTATGATCGCGCCGCACGGCAGCTTTTGCGCATGAAGGGGCTTTATCGGCCGACGCGGTACTCGGGGCCGGTGCATTTCTTTCGTGCCACCGGAGGCTCCACGCTGGATTGCGACCCGCGTCTGATCTGGCGGCCGTTCTTGCCGGGCGCGGAATGGTTCGACATGCCGGGAACGCACCAGAGCGTGGTCGTGGGGCGCCACGGACAGCATCTGGGAATGACCATTTCCGGGCTGATGTCGCGAAGGCGCGCGCAAATGGCCTCGCCCTGAAGGCGATCTTTCAGGGGGGCGCGAGCAGAACTCGACCCACGCTGTCGCCGCGGTGCCCGCAAAGAAGCGCCTTCCTGTAGCGCAGCAGATCGGGATTTGCCTCCTGAAAAGGAACGCCAGGCGACTTCCCGGGTTGAGGAATGTCGGGCAGCGTGTGCAGGCGGTTACAATCGCGTATCGTCATCATTGGCTCCGCCGAGCCCAACCCCTGTGCCCGGATTCCATGGCGCAACACTTCGGCAGATGAGGAAATGGAGCGAGACCATGACCAGCAACGTACCGCAGCTCGAGATGATGGACCGGTACTGGCGGGCGGCGAACTATCTCTCGGTCGGCCAGATCTATCTGATGGACAATCCGCTGCTGCGGGAACCCTTGCGGGCCGAACATGTGAAGCCGAGACTGCTGGGGCATTGGGGAACCACGCCGGGGCTCAATTTCATCTATGTCCATCTGAACCGCCTGATCCGCGAGCATGATCTCGACGTGCTTTTCATCTGCGGTCCCGGCCATGGCGGCCCGGCCATGGTTGCCAACACATGGCTGGAAGGAAGCTACAGCGAAATCTATCCCGATATCGGCAGCGATGCCGAAGGCATGAAGAAGCTGTTCAAGCAGTTTTCTTTCCCCGGTGGGGTACCGAGCCATGTCGCACCGGAGACACCGGGTTCGATCCACGAGGGCGGTGAACTTGGCTATGCCCTGGTCCATGCCTACGGCGCGGCCTTCGACAATCCGGATCTGGTGGTTGCCTGTGTCATCGGCGACGGCGAAGCCGAGACGGGGCCTCTGGCCGCCGCATGGCATTCGAACAAATTCCTGAACCCCCAGGTGGATGGCGCGGTTCTGCCGATCCTCCATCTCAATGGCTACAAGATCGCAAATCCCACGCTGCTGGCGCGAATGGACGACGATGAACTGAGAAGCCTTTTCATGGGCTACGGCTACGAACCTTTCTTTGTCGAAGGCAGCGATCCGAAAGCCATGCACGCCCTCATGGCCGCGGCCCTCGACGAAGTCATGGATCGCATCCGCGTCATTCAATCGGCTGCCCGCACGGCGAAGACGAAAGCCATCGGGGTGCCGCGCTGGCCGATGATCGTCCTGCGCAGCCCGAAAGGATGGACCGGGCCGAAGGAAGTCGACGGCGAAAAGGTCGAGGGCTTCTGGCGCTCGCATCAGGTGCCGGTTTCCAATGCCCGCGGCGATGCCGCGCATCGCCGGATCCTCGAGGACTGGATGCGCAGCTACGAGCCGGACCGACTGTTCGACGCGTCCGGTCGCCTGCTGCCTGAAATCGCCGCTCTCGCTCCCAGTGGCACCAAGCGCATGGGGGCATCGCCCTATGCCAATGGCGGGTTGCTGAAGAAGGATCTGGTGCTGCCCGACTGGAAGCGCTTTGCCGTCGACGTGCCGATGCCCGGCGGCCGCATGGGAGAGGCGACGCGCACCATGGGCGCCTATTTGCGGGACGTCATCGGCGCGAACGCTTCGTCACGCAATTTTCGATTGATGGGCCCCGACGAGACGTCGTCGAACCGGCTCGATGCCGTTTTCGAGGTGACGGATCGGGTCTGGATGGAAGATATCGAGCCCTATGACGTCCATCTTGCCCCGGAAGGGCGGGTCATGGAGGTGCTCTCCGAACATCTCTGCCAGGGCTGGCTGGAAGGCTATCTGCTGACGGGCAGGCACGGGCTGTTCTCCTGCTACGAAGCTTTCATCCACATCGTGGATTCCATGGTCAACCAGCATGCCAAATGGCTGAAGACATCTGCGGAACTGCCGTGGCGCAAGCCGATCGCGTCGCTCAACTATCTTCTGACGTCCCATGTCTGGCGGCAGGATCACAACGGGTTCAGCCACCAGGATCCTGGGTTTTCCGATTTCGTGGCGAACAAGAAAGCCGACACTGTGCGGCTGTACTTCCCGCCGGATGCCAATACGCTCCTGTGGGTCACCGACCATTGCCTGCGGACATGGAACCGCATCAACGTGATCACCGCGGGCAAGCAGCCTGCACCGCAGTGGCTGGCGGCCGACGAGGCGGAGGCCCACTGCAAGGCAGGGGCCGGCATATGGCAATGGGCCTCGACATGTCCTGCCGGCGAGCATCCCGATCTCGTGATGGCGTGCGCGGGCGACGTCCCCACCATGGAGACGCTTGCCGCCGTCGATCTTCTCACCGGGGAGTTTCCGGATCTGCGGATCCGGGTCGTCAACGTGGTGGATCTGATGACGCTGCAAGCCAACAGCGAACATCCGCACGGCTTCACCGACGAAACCTTCGACGCGCTCTTCTCGCGGGAAAGGCCGGTCATCTTCGCCTATCACGGATATCCATACCTCATTCACAGGCTGACCTACCGACGCGCCAACCACGACAATTTCCATGTCCATGGTTTTCGCGAGGAAGGAACGACGACCACGCCCTTCGACATGGCGGTCATGAATGGGATCGATCGCTTCCATCTCGCCCTGGCGGCCTTGCGCTGGCTTCCGCGACTATCGGAGCGGTCGGCTGGGTTCTCGGCTGCTCTCGAAGGAAAGATCGAGGACCACAAGGCCTATGTTCGCGAACATGGCGAGGACATGCCGGAGATCCGCGACTGGACCTGGCATCATCGTGCGGGCGAGGCCGGAGCGTGATGAACAAGACGATCCTGGCGTTGAACGCTGGTTCGTCCAGCGTCAAGTTCGGTATCTGCGACATCGATCATGCGGGCGGGCCGACGATGGCGGCCCGGGGGTCCCTGGAGTTCGGCCCTTCGGCCCGCATCAAGGCAAAGGCGGAAGACGGAAAGTCTCTTGTCGACCGGGCTATCCCGCATGGCGACCGGGAGGGCGTGATCGGCGCGCTGCTGGACTGGATCGAGACCGAATTCGATGGACGTGAAATCTCCGCCTGCGGTCACCGCATCGTCCATGGCGGGACGTCGTTTTTCGATCCTGTCCTGTTGACGCCAGAGCACATCGACGCCGTCGAGGCGCTCGCGCCGCTTTCGCCACTGCATCAACCGGGCAGCGTCGCGCCGATCCGCGCGATCGCGAAACTGAGACCGCAACTTCGGCAGATCGGGTGTTTCGATACGGCCTTTCATCGAACGATCGATCCTCCCGCGAGCCGCTTCGCCTTGCCAAGAGGCTATGAGGAGAGGGGCATCCGCCGCTATGGCTTCCACGGGCTCTCCTTCGAATCCATCGCAAGCCGGCTTGCCGCCGAGGGGAAGGCGGACCGGCGCACCGTCGTCGCCCATCTCGGCAATGGTGCCAGCCTGTGCGCCATGCGGTACGGTCGCAGCCTCGATACGACCATGGGGTTTTCCGCATTGGACGGGCTGGTCATGGGAACGCGTTGCGGCACGCTGGATCCCGGCGTGCTGCTTCATCTGCTGCAGCACGACAAGATGACTCCGGATGACCTTCAGCAGATGCTCTACGAGAAATCCGGCCTGCTGGGCGTTTCGGGAATTTCCGCCGACATGCGCGAACTGGAGGCAAGCGCCGATCCCAGGGCGCGCGAAGCGATCGAGCTTTTCGTCTTCCGGGCCGCGCGCGAGATTGCCGCGCTTGCCAACACATTGGGTGGGCTCGACGGTCTCGTCTTCACGGCCGGCATCGGTGAAAAGTCCAGCGCCGTCCGAAAGGCGATCTGCGACAGGCTGAGCTGGCTGGGCATCGCCCTCGACGAAAACGCAAACCTCGCTCACGCCCCCCTCGTCAGCGCTGCGGCCAGCACGATCGAAGTCAAAGTCATGCCGGCCGACGAGGAGATCGTGATTTCCCGCCATGTGCTCGAGGTGATCGGCGCGATCTAATTCACCGTTCCACGCTAGGCCAGGATGGCGACTACCTCGTAGGTGTCCGGATCCAGGATCACGATGCGACCATCGGCGAGAAGGAAATACACATAGCCTTCATAGTCCGGCACGATCTTGATGATGCGGGGCGGAAGCCGGTGCACCTCGATGGTCCTCGGGATCGCCACGCCCACCGAGATCTCGACGTCGATGTCACGTGCCGGCGCAACCTTCGTCTCTCTTATCACTTGCGTGATCTCGGTTTTCTGTTCCGTGGTGACGTTCACGGTCGTGGAGGACTTGCCCGAAGGCTGGCTCTGCTGCGTCGTGTCGGAACCCGGTTCGGATTTCGGCTCACCGCTTCCTTCCGTTTTCGGCCGATCCGCTTTCTGATCGGTCGTCGTACCCTGCGTACCTTGCGCTCCCTGGCCCGCGGGCTGCTCGCTGCCTTTCTGCTCGCCGGACTTCATCGTGCCCGTGCCGCCTTGTTCACCGGCTGGCTGATTTTGGCTGGGAGCCTGCTGCTGTTCGGCCGGCGCCTGCTCCGATGGATTGACGGGCGCCTCCATGCCGGCCCCTCCACCCTGCTCGGCGTCACCGGGCGGTATCTCCTTGGTCGGCTGTTGCTGGCTTGGGTCCTTCTTGAGGATTTCGGGCTGTTCGGTCTGTGCCATCGCCGTGGTGAAGCCGGTGCTCAGGCAAAGCGCCAGGGTCGTTTTCAGGATGATGCCTTTCATCGGAAAGCTCCTCCGATCGGATAGTCCCTTCATGCGCTAACTCTTCCCGATAGCCATCGTTCCTTTTTCCTCGGTCCCGCCGTCCTCTGCATCGCAGCTGGCTTTCGGGCCGCAGATTTTCGGAACGGAGCACCGGTTCGGTGGTTGGGGTTGTCTAAACGCAGAGGAGACAACCATGGACCACACCAATCATGTCCGCCTGACCGAGGCCGAATTGATCCCCGACATCATCGAGGGTGCGACGGTCTACGGTCTCGACGATGACAATGTGGGCTCGGTTTCGCATGTCCACGGCACGGGTCCGACCAGCGAGATCATCGTCGATGTCGGCGGCTTTCTCGGTATCGGCACGAAGCCCGTGGCCTTGCAGGCAAACCAGCTGGAATTCATGCGTGACGAAGACGGCGAGGTTCACGCCGTCACCGCATTCACCGAGGAGCAGCTGAAATCGATGCCCGAATACAAGGACGGCGACGATCCGCTGCCATGGCCTCCGGCATAGTCCGAAGCTCCAGGGCCTGGCTATTGCGGCGTATGGCCGGGGATGATCAACGCGCCAGGCCCGCCCGTGGAGAACAGGAACCCGATGTAGAACATCGCCAGCAGGACGGCGACGATCAGCGCAACCTTCATGACCGTTGGCATCGCGACAGCCCTTTGCGACCCCATGGCGGGATAACAGTCGAGGCAGCGTTGCCGTTCCCGGAAACTGGTCGCCGAACCGAGGAGTGAGCGCATGACCGTCGCCAGCGTCCTGACCCATCTCGGCACGGCTACCGCGCGGCCGTGGGCGTTCCTGATCCTGATCGGCTACGCCGCCCTGTGGCTCGTCTTCGAACGGCAGACCTTCGACTGGCACGGCTTTGCCACAATGGCGACCTGGGCCATGACGCTGTTCATACAGCGGGCGGAACATCGGGACACGCAGGCGCTGCAAGCCAAGCTGGACGAGTTGCTGCGCGCGAACGCCCGTGCACAGGACGAGCTCACCACCATCGACGAGAAGGAGCCCGAAGAAATCGAACGCCGCCGCAAAGCCGAAGACGGCTAGATCGTTTTGGTCATGCCAGCAGCGGCAGGGCAATCGCATTTGGCCGTGCTCCGGCCGCGGCCATCCTTTTCTGCGTTCCGGAATGGCAACTGTGTTCAAGCGAAGCGGCTTTTGTCTCGGATCATGGCGTTGAGCGAGACGAGGAGCTTCCTTGCGACAGCGATGATG